>NZ_JAKFDS010000054.1:0-111303 GCF_036676055.1 Brevundimonas sp.
CCGAACTTGTTGTTGAAGCGCGAAACGCGGCCGCCACGGTCCATCAGCTGCTGATTGCCGCCGGTCCAGGCCGGGTGCGTCAGCGGGTCGATGTCGAGGTTCAGGACAGCGCCTTCCTTCTGGTAGGTGGAGCGCGTCTTGTAGGTCGTGCCATCCGTCATCGTCACGGTGATGAAGTGGTAGTCGGGGTGCGTATCGGCCTTCATGGTCGGTATCCGGTCTCTGCGCGATGACGATGCCGACCGTCGGTGCGCGAAAATGAGAAAACCCGCCGGGAGGCGGCGGGAATGAGCGGCGGCGTTTACACCGGGGGCCGTTCCGGGGCAAGAGGCGCGCGCCATGACAGACACGACCGCTCCCGTCCCCGACGCCGCCGACCTTCGCGGGCGGCCCGGCGCCGGCGCGCTGCTGATGGAGCAGATGGGCGAGGCGGGCCAGCGACGGGCGAAGCGGCGCGACATCCGTCCGCTGGGCCGGCTGCTGCCCTACGCCCTGCGGCACAAGGGCCATATGGCCATGGCGGCGATCTGGCTGATCCTGTCCACGAGCGCCTCCCTGGCCCTGACGGTGGCCGCACGCGGGGCGATCGACCACGGCTTCGAGAACAACGGCGAGCGGCTGAACCTGTGGTTCATGGTGCTGGCGGCCAACGCCCTGTTCCTCGGTCTGGCCACGGCCGTGCGCTACTATTTCGTCACCAAGACCGGCGAGCGGGTCGTCGCGGACGTGCGCAAGGGGCTGTTCGAGCGCATCCTGACGCTGGATCCGTCCTTCTACGCCCAGATGCGGACGGGCGAGGTGCTGTCGCGGCTGACCACCGACATCGCCTTGGTCGAGACGCTGCTGACGACCTCGGTCTCCTACGCCTTGCGCAACTTCCTGACCCTGATCGGCGGGACCATCCTGCTGTTCATCGTCAGCCCCAAGCTGACCGGTCTGGTGCTGCTGGTCGTGCCGCTGCTGCTGGGGCCGTTGTTCCTGTTCGGACGCAAGGTCCGCAAGCTGACGGTGGCCTCGCAGGACCGGTTCGCCAGCGCGGTGGGCTTCGCCGGCGAAAGCGTCGACGCTATCGAGACGGTGCAGGCCTTCGGCCGCGAGAAGAGCGCCATCGTCCGCTTCGGCGAGGCGGTCGAGGCGGCGTTCGGCGTGTCTCTGGTCCGGATCAAGGCCCGGGCCCTGATGACCGCCATGATCATCGCGGTGATGTTCGGCGGGGTCACCCTGGTGCTCTGGCTGGGGGCCCAGGACGTGATCGCCGGACGGATGACCCCGGGAGCGCTGCTGCAGTTCGTGCTTCTGTCGGTATTTGCAGCCGGGGCCGTCGGCGCGCTCGGCGAGAGCTGGGGCGACGTCCAGAAGGCCGCGGGGGCCATGGAGCGGATCGACGAGTTGATGCGCAGTTCGCCCTCGATCGCGCCGCCGGCCACGCCGCGCGCCCTGCCGCAGCCGCCTATCGGCGAGGTGTCGATGTCGGCGGTCCGGTTCAGCTATCCCGGGCGGCCCGACCTGCCGGCGCTGAAGGGCTTCTCCCTGACCGTGCGGCCCGGCGAGACGGTGGCTCTGGTCGGGCCGTCGGGGGCGGGCAAGAGCACGGTCTTCCGCCTGCTGCTGCGGTTCTACGATCCGCAGTCCGGCGTGGTGTCGGTGGATGGCGTCGACGTGCGCGAGGCCGATCCGGTGGCCGTGCGCGATCGCTTCGCCTGGGTCTCGCAGGAGGCGCCGCTGTTCTCGGGATCAGCGACGGAAAACATTCGCTTCGGGCGGGAAGCCGCCACGCAGGATGAAGTCCGTGCGGCCGCCGACGAGGCTCAGGCCCTGGGCTTCATCGAGGCGCTGCCGGAAGGCTTCAACACCCCGCTGGGCGAACGCGGCAAGAGCCTGTCGGGCGGCCAGCGCCAGCGGATGGCCATCGCCCGCGCCCTGGTTCGCGACGCCCCCATCCTGCTGCTGGACGAGGCGACCTCGGCCCTTGACGCCGAAAGCGAGCGGCTGGTGCAGGCGGCCCTGGACAAGGCGATGTCGGCCCGCACCACGCTGGTCATCGCCCACCGCCTCGCCACCGTCCTCCGGGCCGACCGCATCGTGGTGATGGAAGACGGCCGGGTGGTGGAGGAGGGGACCCATGCGGCTCTGATGGCCCAGGGCGGCCTGTACGCGCGGCTGGCGGAGCTGCAGTTCCGGGCCGGGTAAGGCCGCTACCCGGCGGCCATGATTCCGCAGGCGACCCGGTCGCCGGCGCCGCCGATCGGCTGGCTGCGGTGGTCGTCGACGTTGGCGTGGATCACGAGGGCCGAGCCGTCGGCGTCCCACAGCCACTGGCCCGGGCCGTCGGCGGCGATGCGGGCTCGGGTGGTGAAGACCTCGGCCCGCACCTGGCCCTGGGCGTCGGCATGGATGTTGGGCAGGTCGCCGTCGTCGGGTCCCTGGGCGTTCAGCAGGCCATGCGGCGCCTTCGGTTCGCCGTGGTTGATGTGGGCGCCAGCCGAGGTGAAGGGGGCGGCGCACTGGCCCGTGGCGTGGATGTGGACGCCGTGCCAGCCGGGGGTCAGGCCATCGGCCTCGATGCGGATCAGCAGGCCGGTCGGGCCCTGGGTCAGTATGGCCCGGCCGACATTGGCGCCGGACGCGTTGATCAGCGTCGCCTCGCCGAAATCACCCACGGCGGCCCGTTCGGGCGCGTCGCTATAGTCGTTGGCGGTGACGCTGACGCAGGCCGCCAGCGAGGCGGCGAGCGGCAAGGCGGCGAGAGCGGCGAGGCGGCCAGGACGCATGGTGATAATTCCCTGTCTGTCGGGAGGCGGTCCCGGCGGCTTCGCTTTGCCACCACAGCCCCCGGATGCTAGAAAACCCGTTAGCGGATCACGTTCCGATTCCGGCCATTTAAAGCCCGATTTCCTTGACCGACGACAGCTATAACAACGCCCTGCCGCCTTCGTCGGGCGCAGGCGGCGATATCTCCACCATCACGATCGAGGACGAACTGCGCCGTTCGTACCTCGACTACGCCATGAGCGTGATCGTGTCGCGCGCCCTGCCGGACGCGCGCGACGGGCTGAAGCCCGTGCACCGCCGCATCCTGTACTCGATGCACGACCTGAAGATGACGCCCGACCGCTCCTACATGAAGTGCGCGCGGGTCGTCGGCGACGTGCTGGGCCGTTTCCACCCGCACGGCGACGCCTCGGTCTATATGGCGCTGGTGCGGATGGCCCAGCCGTTCTCGATGGGCATGATGCTGGTCGACGGCCAGGGCAATTTCGGTTCGGTCGACGGCGATATGCCGGCCTCGATGCGATACACCGAGTGCCGCATGGCCCCCGCGGCGATGGCGCTGCTGACCGACATCGACAAGGACACGGTCGATTTCCAGCCGAACTACGACGAGAAGGAGCTGGAGCCGGTCGTCCTGCCGGCGCGGATCCCGAACCTGCTGGTCAACGGCGCCGGCGGCATCGCCGTCGGCATGGCCACCAACATCCCGCCCCATAATCTGGGGGAGATCGTCGACGCCTGCGTCGCCCTGCTGGACGACCCGAACGTCGCTGACGAGGCCCTGCTCGACATCGTTCCGGGCCCGGACTTCCCGACCGGCGGCGAGATCATGGGCCGCACCGCGCCGCGCAACGCCCTGCGCGAGGGCCGCGGCTCGGTCATCGTGCGCGGCAAGGCGACGATCGAGACCATCCGCAAGGACCGCGAGGCGATTGTCGTCACCGAGCTGCCGTTCCAGGTCAACAAGCAGACCCTGATCGAGCGGATCGTCGAAATGGTCCGCGAGAAGCGGATCGAGGGCATCTCGGACGTCCGCGATGAATCCGACCGCGACGGCATGCGGATGGTCATCGAGCTGAAGCGCGACGCCTCGGGCGACGTGGTCCTGAACCAGCTGTGGCGCTTTACGGCGATGCAGAGCTCGTTCGGCGTCAACATGCTGGCCCTGAACCATGGCCGTCCGATCCAGATGGGCCTGCGCCAGCTGCTGGAGGCCTTCCTCGAGTTCCGCGAAGAGGTGGTGGTCCGCCGCATCAAGTTCGAACTGGCCAAGGCCCGCGACCGCGGCCATGTGCTGGTCGGTCTGGCCGTGGCCGTGGCCAATATCGACGAGGTCATCCACATCATCCGCAGCTCGGCCGATCCGGCCGAGGCGCGCGAGCGGCTGCAGGCCAAGGCCTGGCCGGTGGGCGACATGATGGCCCTGATCGAGCTGATCGCCGATCCGCGCTCCATGTTGGTCGACGGCGACAAGCTGAACCTGACCGACGAACAGGCCCGCGCCATCCTGGGCCTGACCCTGAGCCGCCTGACCGGCCTTGGCCGCGACGACATCTTCGGCGAGGCGCGGGGCCTGGCCGACACCATCCAGGGTCACCTGACCCTGCTGTCGGATCGGGCCAACATCCTGGCGGTGATCCGCGAGGATCTGCTGCTGGTGAAGGAAGAGTTCGCCGTCCCGCGGCGGACCCTGATTGGCGACGGCGACTTCGAGCTGGAAGACGAGGACCTGATCCCGCGCGAGGACATGGTCGTCACGGTCACCCACGGCGGCTATGTCAAACGCGTGGCGCTGAACGCCTATCGGACCCAGCATCGCGGCGGCAAGGGCCGCTCGGGCGTGGCGATGAAGGACGATGACGCCGTGGTCGGCGTGTTCTCGGCCTCGACCCACACCCCGGTCCTGTTCTTCGCCACCAACGGCAAGGCCTACAAGCTGAAGACCTGGCGGCTGCCGCTGGGCAATCCGCAGTCGCGCGGCAAGGCCTTCGTCAACCTGCTGCCGATCGAGCCGGGCGACAGCATCATGAACGTGCTGCCCCTGCCTGAGGACGAGGCGGACTGGGGCGCCTATGACATCATGTTCGCCACGCGGTCGGGCGACGTGCGCCGCAACAAGCTGTCGGACTTCGCCACCGTCAACCGGGCCGGCAAGATCGCCATGAAGCTGGAAGACGGCGACCGCATGGTCGGCGTGGCCCTGTGCAAGGCCGAGGATGACGTCATGCTGACGACCGCCCTGGGCCGGGCCATCCGCTTCAAGGCCGACGATGTCCGCGTCTTCAAGGGCCGGGATTCCACCGGCGTGCGCGGCGTCCGTCTGCAGAAGGACGACGAGGTCATCTCCATGGCGGTGCTGGGCCGGGTCGACGCCACACCGGAAGAGCGGGCCGCCTATGTCAAACACGCCAACGCCATGCGCCGCGCCGCCGGCGACGAGGACGACACGCCGGTGGATGCGGACGACGAGGCTGTCGCCGACGCCGCCCTGTCGGTCGAGCGCATCGCCGAACTGGGGGCCGCCGAGCAGTTCATCCTGACGGTGACCGAGACCGGCTTCGGCAAGCGGTCTTCGGCCTATGAATACCGGCGCACGGGTCGTGGCGGCCAAGGGCTGACGGCCCACGGCCTCGGCGGCCGGGCCGGGACCCGGCTGGCCGCGTCCTTCCCGGTCGAGGAGGGCGACGACCTGCTGCTGGTCACCTCGGGCGGACAGATGATCCGCACCCCGGTTGGACAGGTCCGCATCGTCGGCCGCTCCAGCCAGGGCGTGACCATCTTCCGCACCGCGGAAGGCGAACGCGTCGTCTCGGTCGAGCGGCTGCCGGACTCCGGCGGCGAAGAGATCGAAGCGGGCGTTGACGGCGCCGCCGAGGGCGAGGGAGGCGGCGGCGAGAGCTGATCTCACCGCCGAACCTGACATGGCGCACGCCGGGGACATCCTGATCGACGGCGTCCCGGCCGCCCCGGGGGACTTGGCCCATGTCGCCCTGGTCAACTACGGCGCCTACACCTCCTTCCGCGTCGAGGGCGGCGGGGTGCGGGGGCTGGACCTGCATCTGCAGCGGCTCGAAGCCTCGGCGCTGGAGCTGTTCGGCGAGGCTGTCGGCGAGGCGCGGCTGCGCGAACTGATGGGCGCAGCGGTCGGGGGGCGGGGCGATTGCTGGCTGCGGGTCAGTCTGTTCGCCCCGGAGATATCGCCGCGGACGCCGGGCTGGATCGGGCGGCCGAAGGTGATGACCGCCGTTTTTCCGTCGCCCGCGCCCCTGGCGGAAAGCGTGCGGCTGCAGACCCGGCCCTATGCCCGCGAGGCGGCGCATCTGAAACATGTGGCGACCTTCGGCCTGATCCGGGCGCGGCGCGAGGCGCAGGCCGCGGGGTTCGACGACGCCCTGTTCGTGGACGCGGCCGGGCGGGTGTCCGAGGGCAGTCTGTGGAACATCGGCTTCCTGCGGGGCGGTCAGGTGGTCTGGCCGCAGGCGCCGATGCTGGCGGGCGCGGCCCAGGCGCTGGTTCAACGCGGGCTTGAAGCGGCGGGCCTGACTGGCGTGACCGAACCGGTCGTCGCCGCCGACCTGCCGCGGTTCGACGGAGCCTTCATCTGCAACAGCGCGACCCCAGCCTGCGCCGTCGACTCGATCGATGATCACCGGTATCGACCGCCGCCGCTGCCGGCCTTGCAGGCGGCATGGGCTTCACAGCCCTGTCAGCCGATCTAGGCCGTCCCTTTCGCACCTGCTAGACGACGGGAAAGGCGGGGGAGGAACGCATGCGCATCGGCCTGTACCCAGGCACATTCGACCCCGTCACCAACGGGCATATGGACATCATCGGCCGGGCCGTGAAGCTGGTCGACCGGCTGGTCATCGGCGTGGCGCGCAACGACGACAAGGGACCGCTGTTCACGACGGACGAGCGGGTGGTGATGCTGCGGGCCGAGGTCGCGCACCTTGGCGAGAGGGTGGAGGTGAGGGCCTTCGACAGCCTGCTGATGCATTTCGCCGAATCGCTGGACGCCAACATCATCGTGCGCGGCCTGCGCGCCGTCGCGGACTTCGAATACGAGTTCCAGATGACGGCGATGAACCAGCGCCTCAATGCCGACATCGAGACGGTCTTCCTGATGGCCGATCCGCGTCACCAGGCCATCGCCTCGCGGCTGGTCAAGGAAATCGCCCGGCTGGACGGCGCGATCGACAGTTTCGTCAGCCCCGCCGTCGCCGAAGCGGTGCGGGGCAAGGTCAAGGGATAGTCACCGCTTTGAAGATCATCACCGCCGCCGCGCTTTCGCTCTCCCTGCTCGCCGCCGCCCCGGCTGTCTCCCAGACGGCGTCGGCGGACTGGCGCACGGTCGCCCCCGGGAACCTGCTGATCATAGACACCGCCAAGGGCCGCATCCTGGTCGAGCTGGAGCCGCGCATGGCGCCGCAGGCGGTCGAGCGCATTCGCACCCTGGCCGACCAGGGTTTCTATGACGGGCTGAAATTCCACCGCGTGATCCCGAACTTCATGGCCCAGACCGGCGATCCGCTGGGGACCGGGCAGGGCGGCAGCGAACTGCCGGACCTCGCCGGCGAGTTCCAGTTCCGGCGCGGGCGCGACGCGGGCTTCGTTCCGGTGACGGCGACGCCCGAGGGGCAGGCGGGCCTGATCGGCTCCGTGCCGGTGGTCACCCAGCCCGACGCCCAGATGATGATCACGGCCGACTTCAAAACGGGCGCCCAGGGACTGTTTTGTCCCGGCGTGGCCGGCATGGCCCGGGCCAGTTCACCGGACAGCGCCAATAGCCAGTTCTTCCTGATGACCGGGCCGAAGGACGAGCTGAACGGTCGATACACGCCGTTTGGACGCGTCGTCGCGGGCATGGACGTGGTCCGCGCGCTCGAGGCGGGCTCCGAGGCCCAGAACGGCGCAGTCGAGAACCCCGATGTAATGACCCGCGCCCGCACGGCCGCGGCTCTGCCGGAGGGCGAGCGGCCGAACGTGCGCGTCGCCACGGGCGCCGCCGCCGTCCAGGCCGAGGTCGAGCGGGTCCGGGCCGCGCGCGGCGCCGCCTTTACCGTCTGCGATGTGCAGCCGCCGGCCGAGATTGTCGGGGGCTGATCCGGCCGTACTGAATCACTGGGGAGGCTGCCATGAAGTCGATTTCCACCGCCGCGCTGCTCGCCGCCGCCCTGTTCGTCGCGCCGGCCATGGCGCAGGACGTCGGCGGCCCGCCGCCTCCGCCGCCCGCGCCGACGCCTGAGACCACCATCGCCGCGGCCGAGTGGCGCGCCGTGCCGGCTGAGAACCTGCTGGTGATCGACACCACGCGGGGCCGCATCCTTGTCGAGCTGTTCCCCGAGATCGCGCCGCTGCATGTCGAGCGGATCAAGCTGCTGGCGCGGCGCGGCTTTTACGACAACACGCCGTGGCACCGGGTGATCGACTGGTTCATGGCCCAGACCGGCGACCCGCTGGGCAACGGGGAGGGTCAAAGCCCCTATCCGGACCTGAAGGCCGAGTTCACCTTCCGCCGCGACCCGGCCATGCCTTTCGTCGCCGTGGCCGAGCCGACCGGCGCGCGGGTCGGCTTCTTCCATTCGCTTCCGGTCCAGACCCAGCCCGACGCCGCCTTCGCCCAGACCGGAGACGGCAAGGTCCATGGCTGGGGCCTGTACTGCCCCGGCGTCGCCGGCATGGCCCGGGACGAGGGCAACGACACCGCCAACAGCCAGTTCTTCATCATGCGCCAGGCCTATCCGGCGCTGGACAAGCGCTACACCATCTGGGGCATGACGGTGGACGGGCTGCAGGTGGTCCGCGCCCTGCAGGTCGGCGACGGCGAGAACGGCATGATGGCCCAGGCCCAGGCGGACCGCATGACCCGCATGCGCGTGGCCGCCGACATCCCGGAGGCCGAACGGCCCGTGGCCCAGGTGCTCGCCTCCGACTCGCCGCGCTTCCGGGCGCTGGTCGATGAGGCGCGGGCGGGGCGCGGGGCCGACTTCTCGGTCTGCGACGTGACCCTGCCGGTTCAGGTGGCGAACTGAGTCAGCGCCGCCGCCGGCGTCGCCTCGGCCGGCGCTCCTCGCGCATCCGCTGCAGCAACAGGCCTTCGCGCAGACCCCGGTCGGCGACCCTGACCCGTTCCGAGGGCCAGGCGCGCTGCACCGCCTCCATGATCGCTGCTCCCGCCAGCACCAGATCGGCGCGGTCCGGCCCGATGCAGGACTCGGCGGCGCGTCCGTCCGGCCCGAGCTGGATCAACCGCGCGGCGGCCTTTTCGCAGTCGCCGCGCGTCATCCACAGGCCGTCGACGAGGTTGCGCTGATAGCGGCGCAGGCCGAGGTGGATGCCGGCGAGGCTGGTGATGGCCCCCGAGGTGCCGACCAGGTGCGCGCGCCCCGCGGCGAACACCTCGCGCAGGGCCGGATCGATCGGCGCGTGCGACAGGGCCTCGCCCATGTCGATGACCATGGACTCATACCAGTCCTCGATGGCGGCCGGCCCGGCTCCGGTGGGCTCGGGGTGCCGTTCGGCGAGGGTGACGACGCCGATCGGGGCCGACATCCAGCCCTCGAGGGCGAAGCCTGAGGCCGCCCGCCTCAACCAGCTGAGTTCGGTTGAACCGCCGCCGACGTCCACGACCAGCACGGCCTCGGCGCTGTCGTCGAACAGGTTCAGGCAGCCTTCGACGGCCAGCCGCGCCTCCTCGATCGGATCGATGATGCGCAGGCGCAGGCCGGTGCCGGCCCGGACGCGGTCGATGAAGGCGGCGCCGTTGTCGGCCTGACGGCAGGCCTGGGTGGCGACGGCCATGAGGCGGGCGGAGTCGACGCCCTTGCGCGCCACCCGTTCGCTGCACAGGGACAGGGCCTCATACGCCCGCTCCATGGCCGCGTCGTCCAGCCGGCCGGTGCGCGACAGGCCTTCGCCGAGACGAACAATGCGGCTGAAGGAGTCCACCACGCGAAAGCCCTCCCGCGCCGGGCGGGCGATTAGCAGGCGGCAGTTGTTGGTCCCCAGATCGAGCGCCCCATAGAGGGGCGGTTCACGACCTGATGCGCGGGATCCGTCGGAGGCGCCGCCGCGGGCGCGCTGGCCGCCGGACCCGGAACGCTGGGACCGTGGGGCGCTCCCGGGGGCGCCGTCGGTCTCCGGCATGGGCCGAACTTTCAAGGTGGGCGGTCCGAAGCGGCGCCCGTCCCCCACAACCTAGACCCGCAGCCGCGCCCGCGCCAAGGCGAGGTGACGCGAAAATGAACGGGACGACGACCATATCGCTCAGGTTGGGTGGCGCAGTCTGCGGCCATGACTGATGAAATCGTCGCCAAATTCGGCCTCGGCCAGATCGTCCGCCACCGCGAAGCCGCCTTTCGCGGCGTGGTGATCGACGTCGATCCTGTGTTCACGGGCCAGCCAGGGGACACGGGCGAAATCTCGCCTGACCAGCCATTCTACCAGGTGCTCGCCCTGGGCGCCGAGGGCGGCTTCGTCGCCTATGCGCCCGAAGACGCCCTTGAGCACGATCCGGAGCTGTCCGCCGTCGCCCGCGAAGCGGAGGCGCGCTGGTTCACCGTGGATGCCCGTGGCCGGCACGCACCGAAGTCGCACGCCATCCACTGACGCTGGCGCGGCGGGCGCCCGGGGCCTAGATTGGCGTCAGGGACCGCCAGAGTCCGAAGCGAGCAGGAGCGCCTCAATGTCCGATTTCGAACACGTCTTCGAAACGCCGCCCGAGGGCGCGGCGGCGGACTGGACGATCCCGCAGGACTGGGCCGCCTACACCGAGGTTGAGCACTCGACGTGGGACACCCTCTATGCGCGGCAGATGAAGATCCTGCCGGGGCGCGCCGCCGACGTCTTCCTCAAGGGGCTGACGGCGCTGGACCTGAACACCGGCGGCATTCCCGATTTCGAGACCATGAACCCCAAGCTCCAGGCCCTGACCGGCTGGACCGTGGTCTGCGTACCCGGGCTGGTGCCGGATGAGGTGTTCTTCGACCATCTGGCCAACCGACGCTTCCCCTCGGGCCAGTTCATCCGCAAGCCGGACCAGCTGGACTACCTGCAGGAGCCGGACATTTTCCACGACGTGTTCGGCCATGTGCCGATGCTGACCGACTCCGACTTCGCCGCCTATATGGAGGCCTACGGCAAGGGCGGGCAGCGGGCCGCGTCGCTGGGCATGCTGCAGAATCTGGCGCGGCTGTACTGGTACACGGTCGAGTTCGGCTTGATGCAGGACACCGACGGCCTGCGCATCTACGGCGCGGGAATCGTGTCGTCGGCGACCGAGAGCGTATTCTCTCTGGAAGACCCATCGCCCAACCGGCTAGGCTTCGACCTCGAGCGGGTGATGCGGACCCTGTACCGGATCGATGACTTCCAGCAGGTCTATTTCGTCATCGACTCCATCGAGCAGCTGAAGGCCGAGACGCTGAAGGATTTCGGCCCGATCTATGAACGGCTGAAGGGCGCTGACGCCATCGCCATCGACGCCATCCTGCCGACCGACCGGGTCTTCACCCGCGGCACCCAGGCCTATGCCGCGCGGGGCGGGCGGTTCGCGGCCTGATCAGTCCTTGTGGACGATCAGGCTGTTGCGGCCCGTGTCGCGCATCCGGACATAGACCAGCAGAGAGACGCCGATCAGGGCGGTGACGTACCAGAAATAGGCGCTCTCCATGCCTTCGTCCTTGAACCACAGGGCGGCGTATTCGGCCGTGCCGCCGAACAGGGCGTTGGCCACGGCGTAGGGCAGGGCCACGCCGAGGGCGCGGATATGGGCGGGGAACAGCTCGGCCTTCACCACGGCGTTGATCGAAGTGTAGCCGCTGACGATCACCAGCGCCGCCAGCGCCAGCAGGAAGGCGGTGAACGGACTGTCGACGCGGGCCAGGGAGGTCATGATCGGCACGGTGAACAGCACGCCCAGCACGCCGAAGGCGACCATCACCGGCCGCCGCCCGATCCGGTCGGACAGGGCTCCGACGGCCGGCTGGATCAGCATGAAGATCAGCAGGGCCCCGGCGCTGATCTCGGTCGCCGCCGCCTTGCTGAAGCCGCTCGTGTTGACGAGGAATTTCTGCAGGTAGGTGGTGTAGGTATAGAAGGCGACGGTGCCGCCGGCGGTCAGACCGAGCACCATCAGGGCCTCCTTCGGGTGCTTTAGCATCAGCAGCAGGGCGCTGGACCTGGGGGCCTCGCGGGCATCCGTGGCGATGAAGGCCGAGGTCTCGTCCAGCCGCCGTCTGAGCCAGAACACGATCACCGCCAGCGCCGCGCCGACGAAGAAGGGGATGCGCCAGCCCCAGCTCTCCAGCGCCGCTTCGCTGAGGGTGTTCTGCAGCACGATGAGCAGCAGCAGCGCCAGCAACTGGCCCGAGATCAGGGTGACGTACTGGAAGCTGGACCAGAAGCCGCGGTGCTTCGCCGTGGCCATCTCCGACAGATAGGTGGCCGAGGAGCCGTACTCGCCGCCGACGCTGAGCCCCTGCATCATCCGCGCGAGCAGCAGCAGCGCCGGGGCGGCGACGCCGATCTGGGCGTGGCCGGGCGTGACGGCGATGATCAGGGAGCCGGCGCACATCAGGCTGACCGACAGGGTCAGGCCGGCCTTGCGGCCCTTGCGATCGGAGTAGACGCCCATGATCCAGGCCCCGACCGGACGCATCAGGAAGCCGACCGCGAACACCGCCGCGGCCTTGAGCAGTTCCGCCGTGCCGTCGCCGCTGGGGAAGAAGACCGGGGCGAAATAGACGGTGAAGGCGGCGTAGGCGAACCAGTCGAACCATTCGACGAGGTTGCCGGCCGAGCCGCCGATGATGTTCCTCAGCCGGCGGGCCGGCGTCATGGCGGCGTCGGTCATCGCGGATCCCCCCTCAGAGGGCGGCATCATCCAGCGCTTTGCCCATCCTGACCAGCGGCACCGGCGCGCCGCCGCGGACGTCCTCGAACCGTTCGATCTCGTGATAGCCGGCGGCGCGATACAGGGGTTCGCCGCCGAGGGTGGCGACCAGTTCGGCGCGGTCGTAGCCGGCGGCGCGGGCCGCGTCTTCGCACAGGCCGAGGATCATCCGGCCGACGCCGCGCCGCAGGAATTCCGGGGCGGTGTACATGGCGCGGATGCGGGCCGCGTCGACGCCGGGGGTCAGCGGCGCGGGCTCTCGCCCGGGCGTGTGGTCGCCGCCGTATTCGGTGATGCGGCCGCTCCAGCCGCCGCAGCCGGCGAGGACGCCATCAGCCTCGACGATGAAATAGGTCCGGTCGGCGATGATCTGGCTGTCGATGCCCATCAGCTTGCGGCTGGCGGCGATCTGGTCGGGCGTCAGGAAGTCGGCCAGCGGCCCGCTGATGGCGCGGTCCATCAGGGCGACGAGGGCCGGGATGTCCGCCTCGTTGGCGATGCGGTGGGTGAACATCAGGCCCGCTGGAACGGGTAGAAATCCCCGCCCAGCTCGAGGATCGAGGTCAGTTCGTCCAGGGCGCCGCGGCTCTCGTCCAGCAGGGCGGGATCGGCGAGGTCGGCGGGGCTGAGCGTGTCGCGGTACCAGTTGGCAGCCCAGATCGACAGGCGGGCGTGAAGTTCGTCAGTCATCCGCATCGCCGGATTGGTCGCGGCCAGTTCGGCCTCCGTCAGGGCGACCCGCAGGCGCAGACAGGCGGGGCCGCCGCCGTTGCGCATCGACTGGCGCACATCGACGTATTCGACCTTGCCGATCGGGCCGTTGGAGGCGGCGAGCGCCTCGGCCAAGGCGTGGCTGCGGGCGTTGTCACGGGTCTCGGTGGGGCAGATCAGGGTCAGCCGGTCCTCGCCGGGGATCCGCACCAGCATCGAGTTGAACAGATAGCTGGAGATGGCGTCGGCGAGGGGCAGGTCGGCGGACGAGACCTCGACGAAGATTGGGTCGAACCGGTCTCCGGCGGCGACGCGGATGGCGGCCTTGGTCGCCGCCGTGTCCTCGAAGGCGAGGTCGTGGAAGAACAGGGTCTCCAGCGCCCCGACGCAGACGACGTCATTGTGGAAGGTCCCGCCGGCGATGGCCGCGCTTGATTGTCGGGCCAGGACGACGCCCGAGGCGCCGTGGCGGCGGGCGATGGCTTCGGAGGCCTCGCGCGTCTGGCGGGCGGGATACTCGCCCTTCCAGTGCTCCCAGGCCTCGCGACCCCAGACCAGCAGGTTGACGCCCGGCTCGCCGTGGTCGGCGCACAGGCGGACGTGGTTGGCGGCGCCCTCGTCGGCGAGGTGGGCGACGGAGGGCAGGGCGTCGTGGACCGCGAACCGCTCCGGGTCAGGGAACAGTCCATCCAGCGCTCGTTTCGTCTGCTGGTGCTCCAGCGAGCGGTGCAGGTTGGTGACGAGGTTGGCCGGGGTGAAGTGGACGCGGCCGTCAGCGGCATCGGCGGAGGGCGTCACCGTGGCGGCGTTGGCGGCCCACATCGGCGAGGCCGAACAGGCGGCGGCGGCGAAGGACGGCGCGTCCTTCCACGCCCGCTCCAGCACGGCGGCGTCGGAGCCGGCGAAGCCGAGGCTGCGCAGGAAGGGGATGTCGGGCCGCTCGTGCGGCGGCAGGACGAACTGCGGCAGGCCGAGGTCGGCGAGCCGCTTCATCTTGTCGAGGCCCTGCAGCACGGCCGCGCGCGGGTTGGACGCCTCGCCCTTGTTCAGGCTGGACGCGAGGTTGCCGGGGGACAGGCCCGCATAGGAGTGGGTCGGACCGATCAGGCCGTCGGCGTTGGCTTCGACGGCAGGCGAGGTCATGCGCGCAGGCCCTTGATCTCGCTCTCGATATTCTTCACCGCTCCGGCCTCGAAACTGGCCACCGGATAGGCGCAGTAGTCGGCGGCGTAGTAGGCGCTGGGCCGGTGGTTGCCGCTGGCGCCGAGGCCGCCGAAGGGCATGTCGCCGGCGGCGCCGGTGGTCGGGCGGTTGAAGTTCACGACGCCCGCGCGGATGCGGCGGATGAAGCGGTCCCAGTTGGCCGGATCGTCGCTGACGAGGCCGGCGGACAGGCCGTAGCGGGTGGCGTTGGCCTCGGCGATGGCGGCGTCGAAGCTGGCGACCCGGGTGACCGACAGGAAGGGCGCGAACATCTCCTCGTCGGGGACGGCGACGCCGGTGACGTCGATGATGGCAGGTCTGACGAAGGCTCCGGGCAGGTTGTCGACCGGGCCGGAGGCGCGGATCACCCGGGCGCCCATGTCGATCCGGTCCTGCAGTGCCTTCAGCGCGCCTTCCGCCGCCTTCACCGAGATCAGCGGTCCGGCGTAGGGCTCCGGCGTCGAATTCCACGGCGCGAGGATCAGGCGATCAACCATTGATTCCACCGCAGCGACGATCGCATCGCCGCGCGGGCCTTCCGGCACGATCAGGCGGCGGGCGCAGGAACAGCGCTGGCCGGTGGTGACGAAGGCGGACTGGACCACGATCCCCGCCACGGCCTCCGCGTCGGAGGCGTCCCAGACCACCAGCGGATTGTTGCCGCCCAGTTCGAGGGCGAGGATGACGTGCGGATCGTCGGCGAATTTGCGCCGGAAATGGGCGCCGGCCGCGCCCGAGCCGGTGAACATCAGGGCGTCGATGCCGCTGTCCAGCAGGGCCGCGCCCGTGTCGCGTCCGCCCTGGACGACATTGACGACGCCGGCCGGCAGGTCGGCCTCGGCGAAGGCCTCGGCCATGAGCTGGCCAGTGAGGGGCGTCTCTTCCGACGGTTTGAACACCACGGTGTCGCCGGCCAGCAGGGCCGGGACGATGTGGCCGTTGGGCAGGTGGCCGGGGAAGTTGAACGGGCCGAGCACCGCGGCCACTCCATGCGGGCGGTGACGCAGGGTCGCATGGCCAAAGGCGGTGTCCGCCGTCCGCTCGCCGGTGCGCTCGTCATAGGCCCGGATCGAGATGTCGACCTTGCCGGCCATGGCGCCGAGCTCGGCGGTGGTCTCCCACAGGGCCTTGCCGGTCTCGCGGCTGATGGCCTCGGCCATCTGCGGCGCGCGCTCTTTCAGCACGGCCTGGTAGCGTTTGACGGTGTCGATGCGGTCCTGGCGCGGGCGGTCGGCCCAGTCCGGGAAGGCGTCGCGGGCGCGGTCCGTGGCGGCCTGAACCTCGGCGGGCGAGGCGGCGGCGCCCTCCCAGACCGTTTCGCCGGTGGCGGGATCGATGGATTTGAAGGTGTTCATGGGGTCCAGATGGGGGCTCATGTCTTCACCCGCACGGTGTCGCCGGACCGCACCCTCAGCGCCTCGGCGGTCTCGCGGTTCAGGGTCACGGTATCGCCCTCGACCACGGCCCGCTGGCGGACGGCGCGGAAGGCGGCGACGCTGTCGGTCGAGATCAGGGCTGGCAGTTCCGCCTCCACCTCGTCGGCGATTCGCACCGTCAGGCGGCGGGCGTCGCGGACGGTGCGGATGTTGTCGCGCTCGCAGCAGACCGTCGGGCCGGCGTCGAAGATGTCGACCAGTCCGTTGGGGCGGAAGCCCTCGCTCTCCAGCAGGGCCATGGCCGGCACGCCCTGCGGATGGACCTTGCCGATCACCGCGCGGGCAGGCTCGGGCAGCAGCTCGACATAGATCGGGTGGCGCGGCGACAGGTCGAGGATGAACTGCTTGTCGGTCGAGCCGGTCATGCGGTCGGCGTCATCGAACTCCATCGGGAAGAATTTGTGCGCCACATGATCCCAGAACGGGCAGGCGCCGTCGGGGGTGAAGACGCCGCGCAGCTCGGCCAGCACATTGTCGGCGAACAGCTCGGGCTGGGCCCCGATCAGCATGTAGCGCGACTGGCTGAGCAGGCGGCCCGCGCCGCCCTTGCGCCGGTCGGCCTTGAGGAACAGTGATCCGACCTCGGTCCAGCCGCTGCATTCGTTGACCAGGACCAGGGTCTGGTGGTCCAGCTTGACCCCCAGAGACGGCGACGACTGGGTGTTGTTGACCAGCCGGAACGAGAAGAACGGCCGGTGGAGGCCCACCGCCGCCTTGACCGAGCCGACGCCGTCGACGTCGCCGGTCTCCGACTCCTCCAGCATCAGCGTGTACCAGCAGTCCTGCGGGGCCAGTTTGCCGGAGAAGCTGTCGCGGCCCAGCTCGAGACGTTCGGCCAGCTGGTCCGGATCCTCGGGCAGGCTGGTGAAGCCGGGGCCGCTGAGGATGGCCAGTTCCAGCAGGTGGTCGAGATCGGCGGGGCCGGCGGGGCGGACGACGAGCATGGGAGTTACATCGTCTCCAGGCGCAGGGACTTCAGTTTGAGGGCGTCTATCTCGCCCGTGGCGATCTTGCACAGGATCAGGGCGCTGAGCTGCGCGCGATCGACGAAGCTGGCGGGCCAGGCGAACTCCTGGTCCGAATGGATGTCGCCGCCCACCACCCCGAGGGTGTCGATATTGGGCAGGCCGGCGGCGTGCAGGTTGTTGCCCTCACAGACGCCGCCCGAGGGCTTCCAGGCTATGGTCTGGCCCAGCAGGGCGCCGGTCTCGCGCACCGCCTCGAACAGGGCCGACTGGCTGGCGTCCATCGGCTTGGGCGCGCGGGTCATGCCGCCGTGCAGGTCCAGGGTCAGGCCGGAGAAGGGCGGTTCCGCCGCGATCTCGCGCACCGCCGCCTCGATCCAGTCCGACGCCGCCTTGTCCGGCACGCGCACATTGAAGCGGACCACGGCGTTGTCGGCGACGACGTTCAACGGGCCGCCGCCGGCGATCTTCGCGACATTGACGGTGACGCCCTCGCGCCGACCGTTCAGGGCGTGCAGCCGGGCGGCGATGATGGCGGCTCCGGCGACGGCGTTGGCGCCCTCATCGAAGGCGCGACCGGCGTGGGCCGCCTTTCCGGTGACGATCAGATGGTAGTTGCCGCTGCCCTTGCGCGCCCCGGCCAGCGTCCCGTCGGCCAGAGCCGGCTCATAGGTCAAACCGATGTGTCCCCGCGCGCCCAGTTCGGCCAGCAGGGGGGCGGAGGCGGGCGAGCCGATTTCCTCGTCCGGCGACAGCAGTGCGGTCCAGCCGACGCCGGCCTTGTCCGGATGGGTTTCGAACGCCTCAAGCGCGGCCAGCATGACGCTGATCCCGCCCTTCATATCGGCGACGCCCGGGCCGTTCAGGGCGCCGTCCGGCCGGGTGACCACGGTCTGGAAGGCGCTTTCGGCGGGGAACACCGTGTCGAAATGGCCCGTCAGCACGATCTGCACCGGTGCATCAGGGCGCATGGTGATCTTCAGGGCGTCGGCGTGGGCCTCGACCCGCACCCGACCGTCGTCGCCGACGTTCGTCGAGCCGGCGGTGGGCAGGCGCTCGGCCGCGGCGGCCAGGGGCGTGGCGGCCGTCTCCAGGAGGTCCAGCATGTGCGCCAGACCCGCCGCGTTGCGGCTGCCGGAGTTGACGTTCGCCCAGTCGACCGCCCGGTCGACGATCGCCGTCCCGCGCGCCGCGACATGATCGAGCACGGCCTGATCGTGGGGGAGAATCCGCATGCGGGCGGACCCTAGCGGCCCCGGATGCAAAGGTGAAGGCGGCCGCCGATTGTGCGTTGCACAGGCGACGGGGCCTTATAGGGTGACCGGGCCAAACAGGGAGGACACAGGCATGGCTGACATGGTGAGGGCGATAAACCCGACCGCGACGATATCGACCGCCGATGAGGCGAAGGCGGCCGCGCGCGCCAGCGCGATCGCGATCTTTCTGGGCGTGGTCTGGGGGATCATCGGCCTCGTCTGGCTGATGGGCCCGGGCGCCGCGGTGATGGACGCCGCCCTGGCGGAAGCCGCCGCCTCGTCTCCCGAGGCGGCCGGCATGGCCGGCATGATGGCCGGCGCGGCGGTTGGGGTCGCCGGATTCATGATCGTGATCCAGCTGATCCTCGGCCTGGTGCAGTGGTTCAAGCCGAACATCGTCATTCCGATCCTCTTCACCGTTCTGGTGGTGTACGGCCTCGGCAGCAGCGCTCTGGCCATGGTGATGGCGGGTCAGGTCGATCTCGGCGCCGCCGCGGCGGCGACCCCCGCGTGGCAGACCTGGGGCGGGATCGTCCTGATGGTCGTGCAACTGGTGCTGCACATCGCCGGCATCCGCGGCGCCAACGCCCTGGGCAAATTCCGCAACGCCCAGGCCTACTGAAGCCTACCGGTTCGGGCGCCGGTCCTCGCGATCGGCGCCCGGCTCGCGCGACTGACGGCGCCAGCGGATCGACAGGCTGGCTTCGCCCTGTCCGCCGAATTTCGAGCTGACGGTCAGATTGCGCCGCACCTGCCATTCGACATTCACGGCCGCGCCGTTCTCGCCGCCGCCGATGATCTCCAGATAGACATCGTCGGTGATGTAGCGGCCGCCCGCCACGGTCAGGCTTGAGGCCTCGCCGCCGAACGACAGTCGGTCCAGTCCGGCCAGCTCGCGCAGATTGCCGATCACGTCGAAGCCGCCGCCCCCGGCCAGGGCGCCCACGCTCGCGGCCAGTTGGGCCGCCTCGAACGCCGACAACTGGGACGCCGAACGCCCGAACAGGACCTGCGACAGGATCTCGTCCTGCGGCAGCTGGGGCGTGGAGGTCAGGGCGATCTCCGGCCGCGCCGCCGTCCCGGTGACCCGGATGGTGGCCGTCAGGGCGGGATCGTCACGGGTGGCGGTGAGGTTGAGACGAATCTGCTCCGGGCGCGTCGACAGGGTGACCGTGCCCCGGTCGTCGAAGATGAAACGCTTGCCGCCGAAGTCGTAGTCGCCCCGGACCACGCGCGCGGTCCCGCTCAGGGTCGGCCGGTTGATGGTGCCGGTCACCCGGGCGTTGACGTTCATCTCCACGTTCAGACCGCGCCCGACCACGAGGACATCGCCGCCGGGGGAACGAATGGCGATGTCGACGCCGATCTGCGGACCGCGCGGGCGGTTCTGCTCTTCCTCCGGGATATCACCGCCGGGCTTGTTGATCTCGACCACATCCATGCGGACGATGCCGTTGGAGCCCGGCGGATTGGCCTCGATGCGGGCCTCGTCGATGTCGATGCGGCCCGTCAACTGGATCTTGCCGTCCTCGGCCCGGACGACGCTGAGCGGGCCGGAGGCGCGCGCCACGGCGATGTCGTTGTCGATGATACGGAAGCGGGCCAGCGTCAGCTCGACGCTGGATCCTGACCCTTCTCTCAGCCCGATGCGGCCGTCGCCCTCTACCGTTCCGCCCGAACCGTCCGTGGCCGAGAAGCTCTCGACCAGGGCGGTGGTGTCGTCGAACCGGCTCGCAAGGGTGACGTCGCGCAACTGCAGCCCCGTGGCGTTGTCGCGGAACCCGCCCTGCCACAGGTCCATCCGGCCGTTGATGCGAGGCGCGGCGATAGAGCCGGCAAGGGTGGCGCGGGCGTTGATGATGCCGGACAGCGAGCGTTCGCCGCCAAGGAACAGGTCCCAGACCGGCTGAACCTGACCCTGGACGTCGATCTCGCCGGACATCGGCCGGGTGCGGACCACAGCCAGACGCAACGGCGCCGCCAAGGCCTCGACGGGAAGGGTGATGTCCGCGCTCGCCCGCACCGCGCCGTCGTCGGCGACCCGGGCCTGGACCCGCAGGGCGTTGTCGACCAGCACGGCGTTCAGCGTGCCGTCAATCGCCAGGCCGCGAGGGGCGTCGACGCTGCGAACGTCTTCCAGCGTCACATTGGCCGAACCGGAGAGGTCGTCGCCGGACCCGCGCAGCGACAGCCGCCCTGTCGCCCGGCCGCGCAGGTCGGGCGCGATCGAACCCAGTTCCACGCTGGTCAGATTGGCCTCGATAATGGAGGCGCGGGAATCCTGGCGCAGTTCTCCGGTCAGAACGCCGCCGCCGACGCCGAGGTCGACACGGACCACGCGACCGTCGCCGGCCAGCGCCACCACTGCCGGATTGCGCGTGGTGAAGGCGATCTCGCGCACCCGGCCCGAACCTTCCAGCACGATGGTCTGGGCGCTCGGCTGGCGCGAATAGACCCCGGTTCCGTCGAAGCTGACCGGGGTCGCCCCGCCGACGTCCGCCTTCAGGGTGAAGGGCAGGCGGTCCAGGGTGCCGCGCCCCTTCAGGTCCAGCGAGCGGATGATCCAGGACGAACCGGCGAGGCGCACATTGCGGCCGGTGACATCGAGAATGGCGGTCTCCGCGCCCGCGCCCTCGGTCAGGCGGATGCGGCCGTCGGCCGTGCCCGAGGCGAGGAAGGCCCCGGGGCGGGCCGTGAAGGTCAGGTCGGCGCTGGAGGGAAATCGGTTGGACAGGGCGATCGCGCCCGTGGCCGTCACGCCGCCGGCGTCGAGGTCGACGTCGGTCAGACGAATGCGATCGCCGCCGAGATAGAAATTGCCGCTGCCGCGGGCGGGACCGTAGTTGGAGCCCGCGACAACCGAGATCCGGCCGTCCGAGGCGTCGGCTCCGCGTCTGAAGCTCAGATCCATGGTCGCGTCGGTCAGGATCAGGGCGCCGGCGGTGACCCGGCCGAAAGCGGCCTTCAGGTCGGCGCTGGGCCGGGCGAGGGTGCCGCCGACCGTTCCGGCGCCAGTCATGGCGCCGTCGATCTCGACAGGCCCGACGCCAAAGGGCCCGCGGGCGTTCCAGTTCATCGCTAGACGCAGGCGACCGTCGCCTTCGATGAAGCCGCGCGCCGCCGCATTGCCATGCGCGCCGCTCAGCCGCGCCGACTCGATGGTCACGCGTGCATCGTTCAACGCCCCGACCAGCTGCAGCCTCGGGGCCTTTCCGAGCAGGCGGTCGAGTTCGCCGATTCCGAGGGCGAAGCCACGCCCTCGACCGTCAAAGGTGATCCGCCACGGCTGGCCCCGGCGCGGCATAGACGCCGCGATGGTTCCGCCGAACGCCCCTTCCGCTCCCTTGCGCAGGCGCGAGGCGTCCGTGACCTCGGCCCGGCCCCGGAAACCGAGGCCGCCCAGCAGGTTGCGTCCACCCGTGCCGGTGACCTTCAGCGCCTGCCCCTCGGCCTCCAGACGTTCGAGCAGGATCGAACCGTCGGCCAGCCGCGCGGCCTCGAACTCAACCTGAGGCGTCGGGCCCAGCAGGCCGCCGACGATGCCCGCCGTCGAACCGCCCGCGACGCGCAGGTCGCCGTCAATATCGTAGCGGCCGTTGCGAGCCCGGATCTCGACCGGTCCGCGGACGCGGCCGGCCTGATAGCTCGACAGGTCGGCGTTCAGCACATCGATCGATCCGTCCAGGCTCCAGGCCGTCTGATCGCCCCGGAACAACGCCGACCAGGCCGCGCTGTCTCCCAGCGGCCGGCCGGCGAGGCGCGACAACGACGGCGTCGAGACCGTGACCCGAACGCCGCGCGGCACGCTGCGGTCGCTCATCCGGATCAGACCGCTGGCGCGCGAGCTCAGGTTCTCGGCGACCAGCCGCCAACCGACTCCCTGGAGGCCGTCGTCATTGCGATCGGGGGCCGTGACCAGGGCGAAGCGGGCGGTACGGCCGATCCGGCGGACGAAGGGATCCAGCAGATCCGAGCCGGAGAAGTCGGCGAAGCCGGTGATGTTGGTCTGTTCGGGTCCGTAGGTCCCCTTGATCGTCAGCGGCGTGAAATCGCCGGTCCGCACGACCGCGTCGACCACCTCGCCGTTGACGATCGCGGTGGCGAGGAAGGGCTCGTCCGGCGAATAGCCCAGTGCGCCGGCGATCGGGCCCCCGCGGGCCTCCTGGGCGCGCAGGTTCAGCCGCATGTCCGCGATGTCGTCGCCGATGGCCGCGGTCAGCCGCAGGAAGTCGCCGGGGCGACTGTTGCTGTCGGCGTTGACGGTGACCCGTTTCAGCCCCTTGCGGGGAACCTGGGCCTCGCCCGCCAGCTTCCAACGCCCGTATTCCTTGCTGAAATCCTCCAGCAATTCTACATCCGCTGTGAAGCGGTCGATGTCGATGGAAAGCGGTTGCGGGCCCGGCGGCTCGGTCTGTGGCTCGACCAGGGGACGGCGGATCAGCCTGACGACCTCGGCCTCGATCTCGGTGGCATGGAAGCGCCGCACGACCAGCGGCCACCAGTTCCAGTCGACCCGGACCTTGCGCGCCTCCAGCCAGACGCCGTCGGCGTCGGTGACCGTCACCCGGTCGATGGTGAAGTCGTCGAACAGGTCGCCGCGCACGCCCTCGACGTTGATGCGTCCGTAGCGGCCCAGTTTCTTGCCCGCCACGAAGCTGGTCACCAGGCCCCGGCCGGAGTCGGACAGCAGGTACATCCGCCCGCCGACAGCGGTCACCAGCAGCAGCGCGGCCAGGATCGCCGCGCCCATGCCGCCGAAGAAGGCCAGGGCCTGAAGCCGGGTGCGCTTCTTGCGCGCCTTCACGGCCGGCGTTTCTGGCGCTTCCGGGGGAGGCGGGGCGTCGGTCAAAACGCCTGTCCGATGCTGACATAGATCTGGAAGTCGGCGTCGCCCTCGCGCTTGTCGAGCGGAAGGGCGATGTCCGCGCGGATCGGGCCGAACGGCAGCTTGTAGCGCAGCCCGACGCCGGCGCCGTACCGCATATTGCTGAAGTCCGGGGCCTGGTCGAAGCCGATCGAGCCGGCGTCGACGAAGACCACGCCCTGGAAGTTCCGGAACAGATCGCGGCGCACCTCGGCCGAGGCATCGAACAGGCTGAGGCCCCCACGGGGGGTATTGTCCGGCAGGCGCGGGGCGACCCCCTGATATTCATAGCCGCGCACGGAGCCGCCGCCGCCCGAATAGAACAGGCGATCCGACGGAACGGTCAGTTCCTCGCCGCCGATGATCGAACCGAGCCGCACGCGGCCCGCCAGCACCGTCTTCGCATTGTCCTGGATCGGCAGATAGGCGGTGGCCTGGGTTTCGGCGCGCAGGAAGACGGTGGTGTCCTCGCCGGTCACGGCGGTGGGCTGGGCGGAGAGCGTCAGTCGCCATCCCGTGGTCGGGTCGAGCGGGTCATTCGAATAGTCGAGATAGGCGCTGCCCCGGCCGGTCAGGATGAACAGATCGCGCTCGAAATTGATCGGCGCCTGGGTGACCGGGTCGAAGCGGTTCTCGTCGTATTTGCCGGCGTCGAGGCCGACCCCGTAGCTGAACCACGAGGTCTTGCCGATCCGCTGCTGCAGGTCGGCGGCGGCCGCGACGGCCGTCCGGCGATAGGCGTCGGTGTCCTCGTTCAGCACCGCCGCCGACAGCTTCAGGGTCTGCCCCGGCCTGCGCCAGTGGGGCAGGCGCAGATCGACGCCCAACCGGCTGTCGACGTCCGCGGCCCGCGCCTGCCAGACCAGGGTGTCCGCCCGTCCGAACCGGTTGTGCCAGGTCCAGATCAGGTCGACGCCGGACCCCTCAGCGGTCGAGAAGGTCGCGCCGGCCTCGAGGATGCGGCGCGGCCGGTCCGTCAGGGTCACGATGACCGGACGGTTGCCGTCGGCGCGGGTCTGATCGGCCGGCGCGAGGGCGACGCCCACGCCGTCGTAGACACCGGTCTCGAGCAGCCGGCGTTCCAGCTCGGCCACGTCCTCCGGGTCGTAGACCTCGCCTTCGGACCATGGGGCCAGACCCGTGACCCAATTCGGATTGGTGGGGCCTCGCGTCTCCAGCCGGACCCCGTCGAGCCGCACCAGGGGGCCGGCGACGATATTGTAGGTCGGTTGCATCGTCAGGGTCGCGTGGTCGACCACGACCCGGCGCGGATTGGCCCGGGCGTCGGCATGGCCGCGTCTCGTCAGGCCGGCGACGACCCGTCCCTCGCCCGAGATGACATCTACGGCGCGGCCGGGGTCCCCGGCCTTCAGCGCCAGATCGCCCAGCACCTCGTCCTGAACCGCGGGGGCGGGCGGCGGCTCGATCCAGTTGACGATCGGATCGCTCAGGGCGAAGCGGGGACCGGGGGTGACCTCGATGATGGCGACCGGCGTTTCCTCGCCCTCGACCACGTCTTCGAGAACCGGCTGGTAGTAGCCTTCCGAGCGGAGGAGGGCCTCGGCCGCTTCAAGCGCGCCCCGGGCGCGCCTGCGGGCCTCGAACCGGTTGGCCGGAGGACCGTCCACCTCTCCGATGGCGCGCTGCAGCTGTTCACGCAGGGCCGCGTCCATCTCGCCGCGCACTTCCGCCCGAGGATCGGCCGCTGCGGCCGTAGCCAGAAGCGCGAACCCCGCCACGCTGCAGAGAAACAGGGCGGGCCTCGGCGTCAATCTGGAACCTTGGTCAACGGGCGTGCGCCCTGTGATTGGCGGGCGGCGGGCGGGATCGCATCCGCCGGCGGCGCAAATGCGGCGCCGCCCTGTTGGATCGGTCAGTAGAACAGGGTTTCGCTGTCGGGCTGGACCGATTCTTCCGAAGAGCGTTTCTCCGCCGGAGCCGCGCTGTTGTCCGTGGGCGGCGTGTCGGTCGCACCCGGTTCGGCGACCGGGGCCTGGACCTCTTCGATGCTGGGCGCGACAGGCTCCTCCATGGCCGGATCCATCACTTCAGGCTCGGCGGGACGGGGGTCGTCGCAGGCGGTCAGCGCGACCGCGCCGACGATGGCGACAAGGGCGAAAAGGCGTTTCATCTGGCGGCTCCCCGGATCGGCGTTCCAACGCGCGGCGGTTTCGACCGTTCCATAGCCAAGATCGCGTCTCGGGTCATCCCGCGTGGCAACCAATCCTTTTCCAATTCACGCCAAGGTGGCGAATGGGAGGGACTACAATGACGGCGACAGCTTACGCCATGGTCGCGCAGGTGCGTTTCCGGGAGCTCAGTACCCGGCTCGCTCTGGCGGCCTTCATCGGAGCCACCGCCTGGTTCGTCACCCAAACGATCTGGCCTGCGGTCTGGTTCGCCGCCGTGATCGGCACCCAGGTGATCGACTGGGCGGTGTTCCGGCGCTTCCGCCTCCACCCGGAGTGGCCGCCGACCCGCGCATACCTGGTCTTGTGCTGCATGACCACGGTGCTGGGCGTGGCGGTTTACGCCGGGATCACGGCCTATCTCTGGTTTCAGGGCGGCGAGGCGGGACGAATCTTCGCCATGGTCCAGTGCGCCGGCGGACTGCTGCACGTCAGCCTGCATATGCACCACGCGCGACCGATTCTGATCTCGGCCGTGGCCGCGCACGCCACCTATTTCCTCGGCCTGCCTGTCTACAGCGCGGCCAGCACCGGCCGTTGGCACGAATTGCTGATCGCCATCGGCTGCCTCCTCTACATGAGCCATCTGGTGGTCGCGGTGCGCCAGAGTTCCACGACCACCACCGCCCTGAAGATGGCCCGCGACGCCGAACAGCGCGCGCGTCAGAAGGCGGAGGTCGCCAGCGCCGCCAAGTCCGACTTTCTCGCCGTGGTCAGCCACGAGATTCGCACCCCGATGAATGCGGTGATCTCGGCCGCCAACCTCCTGCGGGGGACCCGGCTCGACGCCCGCCAGCGCGAGCATGTGGCGATGCTGACCGACGCCGGCGATGTGCTGATGGGCCTCCTCAATGACGTCCTGGACTTCTCCAAGATCGAGGCCGGCAAGATGGAGCTCGAGAGCGCCGACATGATCGTCCGCGAGCGCCTCGCGACCCTGCATCGACTGTGGGAACCGAGAGCCGTCGGCAACGGCGTGCAGCTCGACCTGCGGATCGCGCCCGGGGTTCCGGAAGCGGTCCGGACCGATCCTCTCCGCTTCCAGCAGATTCTGTTCAACCTGCTGTCCAATGCGGTGAAATTCACCCCGAGGGGCGAGATCGTCGTCGACGTCGGCTGGGACTGCGACCGGCTGATGGTGGCGGTGAGCGATACCGGGTGCGGCATACCCGCCGACCGTCTGTCCCAGGTGTTCAACAGCTTCGAACAGGCCGATGTCGGCACGACCCGCCGCCATGGGGGCACGGGCCTCGGCCTGTCGATCAGCCGCAAGCTGGCCGAGATCATGGGCGGGACCCTGACGGTCGCCAGCGTCGAGGGCCAGGGCTCGACCTTCACCCTGTCCCTGCCGATGGAGGCGGTCGTGGGCGAGGCGGTCCGGCCGGAACGCCAGGTCGCCACGGCGGGCGCGCTGCGGGGCCGGTCCATCCTGGCCGCCGACGACCACGAGGTGAACCGCCGCATCCTCAGCCTGTTGCTGGAACCGCATGGCTGTCGGCTGACACTGGTCGAGAATGGCGCGGAGGCCGTGGAGGCCGCCGCCAACGCGCCGTTCGACGCCATTTTGATGGATATGCAGATGCCGGTCATGGACGGGCTGGAGGCGACGCGTCGCATACGCAACGGAACGGTAAACGGCGGCACGCCCGTGATCGCCCTGACCGCCAACGCCCTTGACGTCCACCGCGCCGCCTGGGACGCCGCGGGCGTCCACGCCTTCCTGACCAAGCCGATCGACCCGGTGCTGCTTGCGGGCACCCTGGCCGAGGCCTGCGCCGCCGTGCGTCAGGACGCGTCGGCCTCCGCCGTCGCCTGAGTCCACCGAACGAGGGCGTCGTCCAGCGAGAGGGGCGCGGGCTGCGGTTCGGGGCCGGTCGTGTCGCCATCGAACCTCGGCGCCGGCGCCGGCGCCGGTTGAACAGGTCCTGCGGCCGTGAACGTCCCCCGCGCGGCGTTGTGCGGATGGCCGGGGGCCTCAGCCAGGGTCAACACCGGCGTGACGCAGGCGTCGGTGTCCGCGAACCGGGCCGCCCAGTCGTCCCGGTCGCGTGTGGCGAAGACGGCGGCGAACCGGTCGTGAAGCGCGCTCCACCCTGACAGGTCGAACTGCGGCGCCTCGGCCGCGGGGATTTCCAGCCCCTCCAGCAAGGCGGCGTAGAACTGCGGCTCCAGCGCACCCACGGCGACGAATCGTCCGTCGCGGCAGGCGTAGCAGCGATAGAAGGGGGCTCCGCCGTCCAGCAAATTGGTCCCGCGCGCCTCGTTCCACAGTCCGCGCGCCGCCAGGGCGTGGAACAGGCTGGTGAGCAGCGCCGAGCCGTCTGTCATGGCGGCGTCGACCACCCGCCCCCGGCCGGTGGTTCTCGCTTCCAGCAGGCCCGCCAGCACCCCGGTCACCAGCAGCATGGCCCCGCCGCCATAGTCCCCGACCAGGTTCAGCGGCGGCCGGGGTGGCCGATCGGGCTCGCCCATCATCGACAGGGCCCCGGACAGGGCGATGTAGTTGAGGTCGTGGCCAACCTGCTGCGCCATCGGTCCGCTCTGGCCCCAGCCGGTGACGCGGCCGTAGACCAGACGCGGATTGCGCGTGACGCAGGCGTCCGGTCCAAGGCCGAGCCGCTCCATCACTCCGGGCCGGAAGCCCTCGATCAGCGCGTCGGCCGTGGCGATCAGGGCGTGAACCCGGGCCAGATCAGCCGGCTTTTTCAGATCGACGGCGACCGCCGCTCGTCCGCGGTGCAGGACTTCGCCCCCGACATCCGTGAACACCGGCGCCCCCGCTGACGCGCTGCGGGTCAGGCGCAGCACCTCCGCGCCCAGGTCGGCCAGAACCATGCCCGCGAAGGTGACCGGCCCGAGGCCGTCGAACTCCAGGATGCGCAGACCGGACAGGGGTTTCATGACTTTCCCCTAGCGTTCACCGCCGCAACCGTCGAGGCAGCCCTTGACCCGGCCGCCGCTTTGCAACAGAAGGCGCGTCGCCGGTTCGTCATGACCGGCACGGTATGCGCCCTTAGCTCAGTTGGTTAGAGCATCTGACTTTTAATCAGAGGGTCCTCGGTTCGAGCCCGAGAGGGCGTACCACCCCCTTCAGGAACAAGCTGCGGGCGGCCCGGTTGTCGAGACGACAACGATGGAGCTCGCCATGCCGCACCAGAACGTCGATTCTTCCAACGCCGCGGCCCGCGACGCCGGCGGCGACCCTGCGGGGCCCGTCGAGATCGCCGGCTACCTTGATGAAGGCGATCCGATTGGCGCGGACGATGTCCAGCAGGGCTCGAATCACACCAACCGTCCCGCACGATCGGAGAAGCTGGATCAGCAGGGCCGGAAGACTCGCGCCGGCAACCTCAATCGCCTGAAGACCGGGTCCGCGGACGGGCGTCGGGCGTAGGCCCCGGGCCCGTTCAGGAACTGGACCGACAGGTCCCGACCCTTCCGGTCCGGCCCGTCGCGTGGTTCAAGGGCGCATGCGCCCCCTGCTGTTCCTTGCCCTTGTCTCCATTCCGCTGGCCGGTTGCGCCGGCGCCAGCGACTTCGGGGCCGGGGTGGGAGCCGCCGTGACGGCCCCGCTCGACGATCTGAACCTGCGCCGCCAGTACATCCCCACCGTGCTGTTGCAGGCCGAGGCCAATCCCTACGACCTGCGCAACCTCGACCAGTGTTCGACCATCGGCGCCGAGGTCGTGCGTCTGGACGAGGCCCTGGGCCCGGACCTCGACGAGCCGCCCGCGCCGGACGGTTCGACCATGGGTGAACGCGCCCGGGACGCCGCCTCGAAGGCTGCGCTGGACGCCATCCGCGACACGACCACCGACTTCATCCCGGGCCGCAGCTGGGTTCGCCGGCTGTCGGGCGCGGAGCAGCACAGTCGGCATGTGCAGGCGGCCATTCAGGCCGGACGGATGCGCCGGGCCTTCCTCAAGGGCGTGGGCATGAACCGGAACTGCGCCCCGCCGGCGGCCCCGGGCTGGTTCCGGCCGCGGGGCCGTAGCCAGCGCTAGACGCCGTTCGGAACCTGTCGGGCGTGGAAGTCGCGCCGGAAGACCTCGAACCGACCCTGCGCGATCGCCGCCCGCATCGCCGCCGTCAGGGCCTGGAAATAGGCGATGTTGTGCCAGCTCAGCAGCACCTTGCCGAGAATCTCGTCGGCCCGGATCAGGTGGTGCAGATACGCCTTTGAATAGTCGGTCGAGGCAGGGCAGGGGACATCCGGGTCCAGCGGGTCCTGATCCTCGGCGAAGCGGGCGTTCTTGAGGTTGATCGGCCCGTTCCACGTCCACGCCTGACCATGACGACCGGCGCGGGTGGGCAGGACGCAGTCGAACATATCGACGCCCCGCCAGACCGCCTCGACCAGATCGACCGGCTTGCCGACGCCCATCAGGTAGCGCGGTCGGTCGGCAGGCAGCATCTCGGGCGCATAGTCCAGCACCTCGCACATCGCCTGATGGCCCTCGCCGACGGCCAGCCCGCCGATGGCGTAGCCGTCGAAGCCGGTCTCGATCAGCCGGTCGGAAGACTCGCGGCGCAGGTTCTCGAAGGTCGAGCCCTGCTGAATGCCGAACAGGGCCTGGGTCTCGCGCGTGCCGAAGGCGGCCTTGGACCGCGCGCCCCAGCGGGCCGACAGCTCCATCGCGGCGCGGGCGGCGGGCTCCTCGGCCGGCCAGCTGACGCACTGGTCCAGCTGCATGGAGATGTCGGCGCCGATCCGGTCGGCCTGGATCTCGATCGAGCGTTCGGGGCTGAGGACGTGTTTCGAGCCGTCGATATGGCTGGCGAAGGTGACGGCGTCTTCCTTCACCTTCGAAATGCCGGCCAGCGACATCACCTGGAAGCCGCCGCTGTCCGTGAGGATCGGCTTGTTCCAGCCCATGAATTTGTGCAGCCCGCCCAGCCGCTCCATCCGCTCGGGACCGGGCCGCAGCATCAGGTGGTAGGTGTTGCCCAGCAGGATGTCGGCGCCGGTGTGGGCGACCTGATCCACGGTCATGGCCTTGACCGTGGCGGCGGTGCCGACGGGCATGAAGGCGGGCGTGCGGATGTCGCCGCGCGGCGTCTTCAGCACCCCGGTGCGGGCGCGGCCTTCGGTGGCGGAGATGTCGAACGGAAAGGGCATCAGCTGATCAGGGCCTCAAGGCGTCGGGCCCGCTCCAGGTCCTTGGGGCGGCCGAACAGGCGGCAGGTGGCGATCTGTTCCGCCACCGCGGGAATGAAGACCACGGCGCTGCCGACATCAATTGGCTTCCGGCTGTGAAAGGCGACCGGGGTCCAGTCGCCGCCGGCGCGGACCTCCATCTTGGCCATCACGTCCAGAGGCACGGGCGTCGTCAGGATCTGGCCGAACACCCCGGACCGGAACAGGCCTTCGCCGGGGTCCTGCACGACCTCCCCATGCAGGAGGTCGATCAGGGCGCGGGCGTCACGCGGACTGGCCATGATGTCGACGTCGGGCACGTGCGACTCGTCCAGCCCGGCCAACGCCATCGCTGCGCCGCCGAAGATCCACCAAGGGTCCCGCAGGCCGGTCGCGGCCGAGGCGACGATGTCGAGGGTGGCGACCAGATCGTCCGTCAGGGCGCCGATCATCCTTCGCTCCTGAAAAGCAGGCTGCCGTCGCCATACGAATAGAAGCGGTATCCATCGGCCACCGCATGCGCATAGGCCGCCTTCATCGTCTCCAGCCCGGCGAAGGCGCTCACCAGCATGAACAGGGTCGACTTCGGCAGGTGGAAATTGGTCATCAGCACATCGGCGGCGCGGAAGCGGTAGCCGGGGGTGATGAAGATGGCCGTGTCGCCATGGAAGGGTCGGACGTCGCCATCCCCGGTCGTGGCGCTCTCAAGCAGCCGCAGGGAGGTGGTGCCGACGCAGACGATGCGGCCGCCGGCGGCGCGCACGGCGTTCAGGGCGGCGGCGGTTTCGGCGGAGACCTCGCCCCATTCGCTGTGCATCTTGTGGTCGGCGGTATCGTCGGCCTTGACCGGCAGGAAGGTGCCGGCCCCGACGTGCAGGGTGACGGCGTGGGTCGAGACGCCCTTGGCCTCGATCGCCGCCATCAACGCCGGGGTGAAATGCAGGCCCGCCGTCGGCGCGGCCACCGAGCCGTCCCACTTTGCGAACAGGGTCTGGTAGTCGGTGCGGTCGCGGTCGTCCTCTGCCCGTTTGGCGGCGATATAGGGAGGCAGGGGCATGACGCCGACGTCGCGGATGGCCTCGTCCAGCATCGGTCCGGCGAGATCGAAACGCAGTGTGACGAGCCCGTCTTCGCCCTTGCTCTCAACCGTGGCGTCGAGGCGGCCGAGCAGGCAGGCGCCCTCGGCCCCGGGGCCGAAGCGGATGCGATCCCCCGGCTTGATCCGCTTGCCGGGCTTCATGAAGGCCGACCAGACGTCAGGGGCGTCGCGGTGGTGCAGGGTCGCCTCGACCTCGACGGTGAGCGTCTCCCCTTCCGGCCCGACCCGCTCGCGCAACCCCGACAACCGCGCCGGGATCACCCGCGTGTCGTTGAACACCAGGGCGTCGCCGGGCCGCAGGAAGTCCGGCAGGTCGCGGATGATGCGGTCTTCCAGAGCGCCGTCCTGCACCACCAGCAGGCGCGCGGAATCCCTGGGTTCGGCAGGACGCAGGGCGATCCGGTCGTCTGGCAGGTCAAAGTCGAAATCCGCGGTCTTCATCAGGCGGCGCAAAGGCCACGGGGGAGGGGCGGGGTCAAGCGGCGGCGCTTTCCTTGACCCGGCCCCATTCAGACGCCAAACCGCCCGCCATGCTGCAGAACCTCGAAACCCTCGCGCGCGACGCCAAATCCTGGCCGTTCGAACAGGCCCGCAATCTTCTGGCCCATGTGCTGAAGAAGCGGCTGTCCGACGCCGATCGCAACGCGGCCAAACTGCTGATCGACGCGGGCAAGGCGGGCGAGGCGCTGGCGACGTTCGAGGCCTTGCAGAAGCCTGTCATATTCGAGACCGGCTATGGTCCGTCCGGTCTGCCGCACATGGGCACCTTCGGCGAGGTGGCGCGCACGACCATGGTGCGCAACGCCTTCCGCGCCCTGACCGGCGACCACTGGCCGACGCGGCTGATCGCCTTCAGCGACGACATGGACGGCCTGCGCAAGGTCCCGGAGGGCATTCCCAACCCGGAGATGCTGACCGAGGACCTGCACAAGCCGTTGACGGTGGTGCGCGACCCGTTCGGGACCCACGATAGCTTCGGGGCCCATAACAACGCCCGCCTGCGCGCCTTCCTCGACGGCTTCGGCTTCGAGTACGAATTCCTGTCCTCGACCGAGCAGTACAAATCCGGCCGCTTCGACGCGACCCTGCTGACCCTGCTGGAGCGGTTCGACGCCGTTCAGGCGATCATGCTGCCGACCCTCGGCGAGGAGCGGCGCGCAACCTACTCGCCCTTCCTGCCGATCAGCCCGATCACCGGCCATGTGCTGCAGGTGCCGACGCTGGAGCGCAACGTGGCGAAGGGCACGATCATCTTCGACGACCCGGCCGGCGGGCGCACAGAGGTCCCGGTCACCGGCGGCCATGTGAAGCTGCAGTGGAAGCCCGACTGGGCCATGCGCTGGACGGCGCTGGATGTCGACTACGAGATGTCTGGCAAGGACCTGATCGAGAGCGTCCGCGAGAGCTCCAAGGTCTGCCGGGCGCTGGGCGGCACGCCGCCCGAGGGGTTCAACTACGAGCTCTTCCTCGATGTCGAGGGCAAGAAGATCTCCAAATCCAAGGGCAACGGCCTGACCATGGAGGAATGGCTGCGGTACGGCACGCCGGAGTCGCTGAGCTGGTACATGTTCCAGTCGCCGAAATCGGCCAAGTCACTGCATTTCAACGTCATTCCGCGCGCCATCGACGATTATCTGAGCTTCATCGAGCAGTACAAGACACAGGAGCCGGCCAAGCAGATCGACAACGCCGTCTGGTCGATCCACGCCGGTTCGCCGCCCGATCATACCTCGCCGGTATCCTTCGCCCTGCTGCTGAACCTGGTCGGCGTGGCCAACGCCTCGTCGAAGGCGCAGTTGTGGGCCTATTTCGCCAAATATCTGCCGGACGCCACGCCGGAGAGCGAGCCGCTGCTCGACCGTCTGATGGACCGGGCGCTGAACTACTACGAAGACTTCGTGAAACCGACGAAGTCCTACCGCCTGCCGGACGACAAGGAGAAAGCCGCGCTGCTCGATCTGGCGGGGCGGCTGAAGGCCCTGCCGGCCGACACCACGGACGGCGAGCTGATCCAGGGCGAGGTCTATGCGGTGGGCAAGGAACATGCGTTCGAGCCGCTGCGGGCGTGGTTCGCCGCGCTGTATGAGGTCCTGCTCGGCGCATCCCAGGGGCCGCGGTTCGGCTCGTTCGCGGCCATCTACGGCCTGCCGCAGACCATCCGGCTGATCGAGGACGGGGCCAACGGCAAGCTGGCTTCCTGAGACCTCGCCGAGCGGCGGTCGTCCGGTAACGTACATGAACCGAATATAACGGCCCGCCTCCGGGAGCCTTCATCTAGGGGCGCGCATTGTCCCCTGCATCGACCAACTCGATGACAGGAGATGAGCCATGTCGAAGAACAAGATCACCGCCGCCGTCGCCGCCGCCGCCCTGCTGGGCGGCCTGGCCCCGATGGCCCTCCCGACCGCCGCCGTCGCCCAGCAGGCCAACGGCGTCACCAACTGCGACGCTCCCGGCGGCCGCCAGCGCGCGGGCGCCCTGATCGGCGCCGTCGTCGGCGGCCTGGCCGGCAGCCAGATTTCCAGCAATGAGCGCGCCCTGGGGGCCGTTGTCGGCGCCGGTGCGGGCGCCGCGGCCGGCTCCTACATCGGCTGTAACCAGCAGCGGGCCCGCTCGTACAGCTCGGACTACAGCTACAGCAGCGGCGACACCTATCGCGCCACCTCGAACCTGCGAATTCGCTCGGGTCCGGGCACGAACTACCGCCAGGTCGGCAGCCTGTCCGCCGGCCAGCCCTTCTCGGCCGTCGCCTCGCAGGGTGAATGGGTCCAGATCGCCGGTGGCGGCTGGGTCAACGCCCATTACGTCAGCCGCTGATACGGCCACATCTAAAGGAAGGGCCGCTCCACCCGGGGCGGCCTTTTCTTTGAGTCCTACTGGCTCACCCAGAGAATCCGGCCCATCCAGACGATCTCCTTGCGCGGCACGACGCGGGGCTCATAGGCCGGATTGACCGAAGCCAGGGTCACGGCCCGCGCGGTCAGCGCCGCCACCTCCTTGGCCAAGGTCTCTCCCCCGGTCGTTCGGACCACCACCCGGTCGCCCTTGCGCACGTCCGAGGCCTCGCGGTCGACGATGACCCGATCGCCCTCGCGGTACAGCGGGACCATGGAATCGCCGGCGATGCGCAGGCTCAGCAGCGTCTCGCGCGGGCGCGGCAACTCGGTCTGTTCCCAGCCGTCGCCGACGGGCAGGCCGGCGTCATCGAAAAAACCGTCCTGGCCCGCCTGGGCCATGCCCAGCATCGGCACCGTCGAGGGTCGCTCGGGCGCGTCCTGCGCCAGCGCCGCGAACTCGCCCAGCGAAAGCCCGGTGGCCTGCAGGATTCGGGTCAGGCTCTCGGTCGAGGGCCAGCGGGGTCGCGGCGGATCACCCGGACCGAACCGCTTCGACGGATTGAAGCTGGTCGCGTCCAGCCCCGCCCGCCGCGCCAGCGCCGAGGCGCTGAGCCCCTCGCGCCGCGCCAGGCCGTCGATCGCCTTCCAAAGCTGGCCGTGAGACAGGGACATGATCGGCCAAGGGCCTCCGCGACGGCCATGCGGCCGAGTCGGGGTAATGATACCGCGCCGGCATAGGAATATCCACCTATCCGCTTCGGGCGGCTACGCGATCCCGAGTGCGCGGCGCTCGCGCCAGGCCCGGAAGACACCGATTGTGAGGGCGAGGAGGATGCCGTAGCTGGCCAGATTGACGACGGCGTAGAAGGCGGCGATCGGCGGGCGGGCGTCGACGGCCGTCAGGATGTGGCTCATGACGATGACCGACTGGAGGGCGCTGGCCCAGACGGGCCAGGACCGGCGGCTTTTCCACGCCAGCGCGGCATAGGCCACGAGCATGACCGTATCGACGATCATCAGCCCCCACTGGGTCCCGTACAGCTGGCTGTCCTCCTGGACCAGCAGCCCGGCCAGGGCGCCGAGGGCATAGGCGCCGCCCCCGACCCGTTCGGGCTCGTCACCCTTGAGAAAGGCGAACGCGACGACGACCACGCCGACCGCCGCGCCGATCTGGGAATAGAGGGTGTCGAACATTGCAGATGCTCCGTGCGATCCGCTCACACGAGGGGGTCGATCGACTAGATCTCGCCTGCGCTCATGGAGGCGGCCTTTCGCTCCTGCCAAGCCCAGAAGGTGCCGACAGCCATCGCGATTAGCACGCCGTAGTTCGCCATATTGTTTACGGTGGCGAAGGCGTCGGCGGGCGGCCGAAGGTTTGCAGCCACGAGAATATGGCCGGTAACGATTAAAGCCTGGAAACCGGCGGCCCACATAAGCCACGCCCGGCGGGTGTGCCAGCCGAGGCCGACGAAGACGGCGAGGAGGACGAGGTCCATCCCAAGCGCGCCCCAGCGGGGGAGGCTGAAGCTGCTCCCGTCCCGGATCATCAGGGTGGCCAAAAAGACCAATGCGTAAGCCGCGCCACCTATCCGTTCGGGCTCGTCGCCCTTCAGAAATACAAACGCGATGACCAAAAGCGCGACCGCGGCGACAGCTTGGGAATAGATGGTCTCAAGCACAGAATCGCCCCCACGCGGCATGCATGGGGGCGACAATGCCTCAAGTCAGTGCCGGCGGGAATGACCGCTAGCGGACATTACCTCGAATTAAACTGCGCGCAGACGGTGCTCGCCCGTTGTCGTGGGCCGCTGCTGGCCCTTGTCCATCCCGGCTTCGGCATAGACACCCCAGCCCATACGGCGGTGATCCTTGGCCAGCTCCTCGTGGCAGGCGACGACGGCCTGACGCGCGGCGGCCAAGGCCGCGATGGCTTCCATCGCCTTGGCCTGCGATTCCGCGCCGACCACCGGCGAGACGTTGAGGGCGGTTCGACCGCCGATCATCGACTGCACGAGTGTCGTGGCGTGAGCGATGGCCGCGTCAACGGACTGTTCCGTCGCTTGCAGATCGCCGGCGAGGCTGGCGATGACGTGGGCCTTATCCATGGGAAGCCTCCAACTAATGGTAAGCGAAGCCTTAACATAACTCGGCGGCGTCTGGTAGGGTTTCGTTCACCATGTTTCCCGTTGTGTCGCCTTCCGGACACACGCCCCCGCCCACGGGCGGCGTGTCGCCCGGCTTGTCGAGAGGACCGACGGCCAGCGCGTCCAGGCCCAGTCTGCGGGCAAGCGCGGCGAGGGTGTGGTGGGTCTGGACGAGGTGTCCGCGGGCTTCCGCCAGGGCGCCGACCGCGGCGGCGGCCTCACTGAAGGCGCGTTGGCCGGTGACGGCGGACAGCCAGGCCCCGGCGCGTGCGGCGGGCAGGGCGGCGGTCAGAGACGCCGTCTCGGACATGGCGTGATCAATCGCGGCTTCGGCGGCGTAGAGTCGGACGGCGAGCGCCTCGCCGATGGTCTGTCTGGTCATGGGTGGTCCTCCTGTGAGGACCCCAGCTAATCGAACACCATTCGGCGTTGCAACGACCTACAACTACAGGTCGTGATCGGCGACGAGGAAGTGAGCGGTGAGGGAGGCGATCGGCTGGGCCTCGTCCTCCTGCCAGGCCTCGGCCAACACATGGGCGACCCGTCGGCCGGCCTTGCTGATCCGGGCCCGGGCGTGGACGTCCACGGGGCGGCCGGGGCGCAGATAGGCCACGGTGACGTTGATCGGGCGCGGCAGGCGCAGGCGCGGATACGACAGCGCCACCTGGCCCACGGCCGTCAGCTCCAGAAGGGCGGCGGTCGCCCCGCCGTGCAGGGCCGGCAGCATCGGGTTGCCGATCAGCCGGTCAGCGAACGGCATGGTTACGGTCAGGGCGTCGCCGTCCTGCCGCGAGACGAGGCCGAGGAAGCGGGCGTACGGCAGGCGGTCCAGCAGGGCGCTCATCGGGCCGCTTCCGCGCTCGCGGGCCGGGGAGCGCCCGGCGTGCGTCCATCGCTGGCGCTGAGGATATAGGCCGCCTGGGCCGCCGCGACGGGGTTCTCCGGCCCGTCTTCGAACGCCCAGGCCCGGACGAAGGCGATCGAGTGGGTCAGGCGATAGCACCGCGCCTCGGCGATCAGGTCGCGACCGGGCTCCGCCGCCCGCATGTAGTCGACCCGCAGGTCCAGGGTGGCGATCGGCTCGAATCGATCCAGCGCGATCCAAACCGCCAGCCCGCCGACGTGATCCAGCAGGGCGGTCACCAGACCGCCGGCCAGGACGCCGGTGTCAGGGTCGCCCACCAGATCCTCGCGCCACGGCACGCGGAGGCGCACCCGGTCGCCCTCCAGCCCCTCGAAGGCGAAACCGAGGGCGTGGGTGTGGGCCGCGCCGGAGGCCAGCTGGGGCAGCAGGGACACGAGGGTGGAGGAGGCCATGTCCTGCTATCGCCCCGGGGCGGGTTGGGACGCAAGCGCGCTTCGTGCGTTCACCCCCGGCTGCAAAGGCTCCATATGGGTTTCCATGATCCGTTTCGAGGACCTGCTCAGGCCGACGCCGGCCGGCCTGTACTGCCCGCCGGGCGACTTCCATGTCGACCCTGTGCGCCCGGTTGACCGGGCGGTCATCACCCACGGCCATTCGGACCATGCCCGGGCAGGGCACGGCGCAGTCCTGGCCACTCCGCAGACTCTCGCCATCATGGCCGAACGCTACGGCGTCGATTTCGCCGGTCGCGAACAGCCGGTCGCCTATGGCGAGACCGCGTCGCACAACGGCGTCGAGGTCACCCTCGTCCCCGCCGGCCATGTGCTGGGCTCGGCCCAGGCGGTGATCCGCTGGAAAGGCCTCACCATGGTGGTTTCGGGCGACTACAAGCGCCGCCGCGATCCGACCTGCGAGCCTTTCGAGCCCGTGCCCTGCGACGTCTTCATCTCGGAAGCGACCTTCGGCCTGCCGGTCTTCGCCCATCCGCCGGACAGTGAGGAGATCGGCCGGCTGATCCACTCGCTGCAGCAGTTCCCGGACCGGGCCCATCTGGTCGGCGCCTATGCCCTGGGCAAGGCCCAGCGGGTCATCCGTCTGTTGCGGGAGGCCGGCTGGGAGCGGCCTGTCTACGTTCACGGCGCGCTGGAGCGGCTGAACCGGCTGTATGAGCGCGAGGGCGTGGATCTTGGTCCGCTGGCGCCGGCCACCGGGCTGAAGCCCAACGCGCTGGGGGGCGAGGTGGTGATCGCCCCGCCTTCCGCCACCCAGGACCGCTGGTCGCGCCGCTTCGCCGATCCGGTGCTGGCCTTCGCCTCGGGATGGATGGGCGTGCGCGCCCGGGCGCGCCAGAGGGGCGTGGAACTGCCTCTCGTGCTCTCCGACCACGCCGACTGGCCTGAACTGACCGCGACCTTCGCCGAGCTCCGGCCCGAGGAGGTGTGGATCACCCACGGGCGCGAGGAGGGTCTGCTGCGCTGGTGCGAACTGAACGGCCAGACCGCCCGCGCGCTGCGGCTGGTTGGCTACGACGAGGAGGACGAGGAGGTCGCCCCGGAAGAGCGGGGCTAGGCCGCCGACCGCGACGATCGCCGCCGGGTCGGGGTCTCGCCGGCCGCCGGGACGGCCGTGGACTGCTCCAGCGCGGTGTTCATGGCCATGCGCAGCCGTTCCGGCTTGATCGGCTTCTCGACCACGGCGGCCATGCCGCAGGCGATGTATTTGCGCGCGTCCTCGGGATCGGCGTTGGCGGTCAGGGCCACGATTGGAATGCTGCCGACGGGCCCGTCGAGGGCGCGGATCGCCTGCGTCGCCTGCACGCCGTCCATGCGCGGCATCTTGATGTCCATCAGGATGAGGTCGAACTGGCGCTCCTGAACCGCCTCCAGCGCCTCGACCCCGTCTTCGGCCGTCTCGGAGGTGCAGCCGAACATCTCGCACAGCGCCTGGGCGACCACGCGGTTGGTGGCGTTGTCGTCGACGATCAGGACGTGCGGATTGCTCCGCATCTCCAGGTCGGACAGCGACTGCACGTTCGAGGCGGGAACGGCCTCCACGCGCGTGCGATCGACCTCGACATCAAAGGCGAAGGTTGCGCCCCGTCCCGGGTTGTTCTCGGCCCAGATGCGGCCGCCCATGCGTTCGATGATCTGGCGGCAGATCGACAGCCCCAGACCCGCGCCGTCTGGCCCGGCTCCATGGAAGAAGGGCTCGAAGATCATATCCACCCGGTCGGCCTCGACGCCGGGCCCGTCGTCGCGAACCCGGGCCTCGAGCATGATCCGGTCACCCGAGGCCACGGCCTTCAGACTGGTCTCGACCACGCCGTTGCGGGCGAATTTGAGGGCGTTGCCGATCAGGTTGTTGAACACCTGCTTCAGCCGGACCCCGTCGACGACGGCGGCGAGCTCGGTGTCGCCCTCGTAACTGATCATCAGGGTGACGTCGTCCTGGGAAGCCCGCGGCGCCCACATGGCCTGGACGTCATCCATCAGGCTCCGCAGCGGAGTGGGCTCGGCGTTCAGTTCCAATTCGCCGGCTTCGGCCCGCGACAGGTCGAGGGCGTCCTGCAGAATGCGCAGCAGCGTCTCGGAGGACTCCACGATGGTGGTCACGTGGGCGTGCGCCTGCGCGTTCAGCGGCTGGCGGCGCAGCAGTTCGGCCACCGCCAGCACGCCGTTCATCGGCGTGCGCAGCTCGTGGCTCATGATGGTCAGGAACTGGCTCCGGGCGCGCGCCGACATCAGGGCCTGGGTGCGGGTGTCGTTGAGCTCGCGGGCCTGCTCCTCCAGCTCGGCGTTCTTGCGCCGCTGGCTCTCGTTGACCGCCCGTAGCAGGGAAACCGCCGTGCCCACGCCGTGATAACGCCCGTTGCGGGTGACGATGAAGCCGCGCATCAAGGATCCCGCGCCACCCTTCATCAGGGCGTCGCAGACGATGTCGATCGACACCCCGGCCTCGATGATCGCGGGGTCCCGATCCATCAGATAACTCACCGGCCGCCCGGCGTAGAGGGCATGGCCGAACGGAGTGGCGATTTTCAGCAGGAAGGCGTTGCGCTCGATCAGACCGACCGGCTTGCGGTCCTCGACGACGGGGATCACGAGGGTGTCGGGATCGCTCTCGAAGCGGGTGAACACCTCGCTTGCCGGCGTCTGAGGCGACACCGCCTCCGCGCGCTCGGTGAGAACTTCAAGGGTCGGCATACTCACCGGCACTCCACTGCGACCTTTGGACACTGGCGGGGAACCGTTTGCGGAAGGGTTAAGGATCGCCGCTTTTGCGCCGTTTTTGCGCGACCTCTCCGGCTGGTGTAGAAGGCCCGCCCCGTCCTGGAGCGGCCCATCCCTTTGTCCATGCGCGCGGCCGACCGGCCGACCGCAGGTTTGTCATGAGCGATTCACTGCAAACGCCTGCAAATTCCGCTCTCGTCCTGTTCTCCGGCGGACAGGACAGCGCCACCTGCCTGGCGTGGGCGGTGGGACGCTACGAGCGGGTCGAGACCGTGGGATTCGACTATGGCCAGCGCCACGCCGTCGAGATGCAGGCGCGGCTGAATGTGCGGGACGGCATGGCGCGGGTGCTGCCCCGGTTCGCGGACCGGCTGGGCCCGGACCATGTGGTCGACCTGACCGGCTACGGCCGCATCGCCGAGAGCGCCCTGACCAGCGAGCGCGCCATCGAGCTGGACGCGCGGGGCCTGCCGACCACCTTCGTCCCGGGCCGCAATCTCGTGTTCCTCACCGTCGCGGCGGCCTTGGCGGACCGGCGCGGGCTCGACGTCCTGGTCGGCGGCATGTGCGAGACCGACTTCTCCGGCTATCCTGACTGCCGACGGGACACGATCGACGCCATGGCGCGCGCGCTCAGCCTCGGCCTCGACAAGCCGGTGGTCATCGAGACCCCGTTGATGGCCTTGACCAAGGCGGACACCTGGGCCCTCGCCGACGTCCTGGGCGGCAAGCCCCTGGTCGAACTGATCATCGAGGCGTCCCACACCTGCTACCGCGGCGACCGGGAACACCGGCAGCCCTGGGGTTACGGCTGCGGCGACTGCCCGGCCTGCGAGTTGCGCGCGGCCGGCCACGCGGACTGGTCGGCGCGGTCATGACCTATTCCGCGAAAGAGGTCTTCCTGACGGTTCAGGGCGAGGGCGGGCAGGCCGGACGGCCGGCGGTCTTCCTGCGTTTCGCCGGCTGCAACCTGTGGAACGGGCTGGAGCGCGACCGCGCGATGGCCGTCTGCAGCTTCTGCGACACCGACTTCGTCGGGACCGACGGCGACGGCGGCGGCAAGTTCGCGACCGCCGAGGCCCTCGCCGATCACGTCGCGGCGATGTGGCGGGGCAGGGCGGGGGATCCGAAGCTCGTCGTCTGCACCGGCGGCGAACCCCTGCTGCAGCTCGATCGGCCCCTGATCGAGGCCCTGCACACGCGCGGTTTCGAGATCGCCATCGAGTCCAACGGCACGCTCGCCGCGCCCGCCGGAATCGACTGGATCTGCGTCAGCCCGAAGGCCGACGCGCCGGTGGTCCAGATCTCGGGTCAGGAGCTCAAACTCGTCTTCCCGCAGCCCGCCGCCATGCCCGACCGGTTCGAACACCTCGCCTTCGAACGCTTCTGGCTCCAGCCCATGGACGGCCCGGAGCGCGAGGCCAACACCGCGGCGGCCATCGACTATTGCCTGACCCACCCGAAATGGCGGCTCAGCGTCCAGACCCACAAATACATCGGCGTCAGATGAACGTTTTCGAGATCACCAAGGCGGCCACCTTCGACGCCGCCCATCACTTTCCGAACGAGCCGGAGGGCAGCATCTATCGCCGTCTGCACGGCCATTCCTTCCAGGTCGAGGCCACGGTGCGCAGCGAGACGCTTGACGCGGCCCACGGCTGGGTCGCCGACCTCGGCGCCCTCGACCGGGCCCTGAAGGCGGCGGCGGGAGAACTGGACCATGGCATGCTCAACGAGCACGCCGGGCTGGAGCTGCCGTCGCTGGAGAATCTGTGCCTGTGGTTCGCCAATCGCCTGAAGCCGGAGTGGCCCGGCCTCAGCCGCATCACCGTCTCGCGACCGACCATCCACGAGCGCTGCGTCCTGACGCTGTAGGCTGGGTCCACTGGTGTCGCTGGTGTCCCGCATGTCGTCAGCGGGAAGGTCGCGCATGCCACTGCCGGAATGTGTCGGCCTGCCGGAGACTCGCTAGCAGTCCTGGCCCTGGCGCTGGCGCTGTTCGCAGCGGCGCTGCTCGCGCTCATGGTCGCGCTGTTCCCGTTCGCGTTTGGCCCGGGTTTCCTCGTCGGAGGTGGTGACGGCGTCGACGCCGGCGCCGACCACGGCGCCCGTGGCCTTGGCCGTTCCGCCGACCACGGCGGCTCCGGCCCCCACGACGGCGCCTACCAGGCAGCCCTGCAGCATCAGGCAGACGCCGGCCAGCGCCAGCAGCCGTCCGCCCGTTCCGATGGTCTTGTTCATCCAGAATCCCTCATCTTCGAGACCGCTTTGTAGGCGCACCCTGACCGTCTTGTCCGGCGGAATAGCGGCGGCCGGTGCGCGGATTCGCGCATGAGGTGCAACCGCGCGCCCTCATCATCGCTAAAGGCGTATGAACAGGTCCTGTTTGGAAAGGTCCGGTAATGCGCGTCTTGTTGCTTGGGGTTTGTCTCGTCTCGTTGTCGGGCGGCGCCGCCTCGGCGCATGAGCCGGCTCGAATGCAGGATGGGCGGGCCTACCACCATGATCACGGCGGATATGGCGACCCGCGGTCCGGGGGCGCTTGGGAACGCCGCGAGGCGGTCGGCTACCGCGCCCCGCCATGGAGCGGTCAGTACGCCTATCAGTCATCCGCGAGCCGGATGTGGTCGTCGTCCTGGGTCGGCGAATCGTACCGGGAAGTCGGCCCGCGCGAGCACGGCTACGGATACGCCGAGCGGGACTACCGCGACTGCCGCTGCGCTCCGGCGCCGCCCGTCCGGCCCGCCGAGGTCTATGTCCGTCCCGGGCCCGTCTACATGGACCGCCGACCCGTCTATATCGAGCAACGCCCGGTCTACATCGAGCAGCCGCCGATCTACGTGAGCTCGCCGCCCATCTATGTCGAGGGCCCGCCGGTCTACGTCGAATCGCCGCCCGTCTATGTCGATCCGCCCGTGGTTCATGTGACCCCCGGGCCGGTGCATGTGGCTCCGCCGGAAGTGCACGTTCGGCCCCCGGAGGTCGTGCACGAGGCCCCTCCGCCTCCGCCGCCGCCGCCGCCGACCCATTTCGGCGACCTGCCGCCGCCGGGAAACGTCCCGCCGGTGGCGCCGCCTCCGCACAACTACCGCCAGGAACCGGGCGAGCGCGGCTGAGCCTGCAAGGGCGGCTGGTGGGCGGCGAGGGGTTCGAACCCCCGACCCCCTCGGTGTAAACGAGGTGCTCTGACCAGCTGAGCTAGCCGCCCGATTTTCTTGCCCTGGCGCCCGCCGCGCGGCGGCTCACTGCTTGAGGGCGATCTCGTCCTAGAACCGGAAGCTTGCCCGCAGGAACAGCATGTAGCGGACGTAGTCGTCGATCATCTCCGCGTCGGCGCTCACCGACAGCATGCCCAGCTCGTTGCCGACGTTGAGTCGGAAGCCCAGGATCGGTCCGCCGCCCTCGATGGTGTCGGGCGTCAGGGTGAAGTCGCCGCCGCCCGAGCGGAAGCGGGCGATGGTTTCGCCCGGATCGACCGAGATGTTCTGACGCCAGCCGACCCGGACTTCCGGACGCAGCCAGTCGTCCTGGCCCATCTTCATGCCGAAATTGATCGCGGCCGTGGCCGAGAACAGATGACCTTCGCGGTCGTCGATCTCAAGATCGAACCCGTCGCCGCCGCCCTCTTCCACATGGCCGTCTTCGCTGAGGCCGAAATACTCGACGTAGGCCTCGGGCCGGACGCTGAAGCGACCGAAGTTGCGCTCGTAGGACAGGCCGCCCGACGCGGCCAGCGAGAGACCGTTCCAGTCGGACTCGTTGGACAGGTTCAGACCGGCTCCGACGAAGCGTCGCTCGGAGTTGAACGACGCGTAGCCGGCAGCAGCCCGGGCCCAGGTGGTCCAGTACTGCCCCTGGGCGCGCCAGTAGAGGCCCAGCTCCAGCAGGCTGGCGGACAGGACCTCCTCGGCCTCGGCCTCGGGATCCTCGAGATCCGACGAGGTGAAGGCGAGGCTCAGGCCGACGGCGCCGAGGCCGGTGCCGCGTTCAACCCCGCCCGCGACGCCGAAGCCCTCCGAACGGAAGCCGTAGGTGTCGGTCTTGTCCTTGTCGGCGTAGAAATTGATCTCCTGCACCCAGGCGCTGGTCTCGCCCGGCGCCGCCGAGGCGTTGCGGCCGGTGAGGGCGCGGGTCACCGCGTCGACGCCCGAGGCCAACGACAGCAGCGGGCCGCCGGAATGGTCCGGCAGCAGTTGCTCGTACAGGTTCAGGAAGTCGTCGCGGTTGGTCTGCCCAAGGAAGGCGTCGCGCACGGCGTCGGCGTCGGCGCCGCCCAGAGCCCCGTAGAAGGCGTCGAACATCTGCGCCTCGACGGCGATCAGGTCGGCCTCTTCCGCGGTGCGACGGCGGACGTCGGCGAACACTTCGCCGGCAGGCACGTTGGCGCCGGCATCGACCACATACAGGAAGGGCGAATTCGTCTCGAGCGAGCTCAGGTCGACGGCGCCGTAGTTCAGCGTCGTGGCGTCGATCAGGGTGAACCGCCCGGGCGCTGCGAGAAGGGAGTTGAAACGCACGCCCAGCCCGGCGCCGTCGGCGAGGGTGGCCGTCCCCGATACGTTGAAGACGCCGGAGGTGCTGTTGGCCGGATCCACCGTCACCACCAGGGTGCCGTCGGCGCCGACGTTGAGATTGGTCAGATTCAGCGCCGAAGTGTGCCGGCCTTCGAGGGAACCGTTCGACACATCGATGTTTAGAGCCCCGTCGCTGTCTGACAGGGCGCCGCGCACCCGCGCGCCGCCGGTGACCAGCAGGCTGTCGGCTCCGGCGCCAAACGCGATGTCGCCAATCACCAGACCGTTGCGGACATCGAGCGTGTCGCCGCCGCTGCCCAGATTGATGGCGCCGAAGATGCTCGGCTCGTTGCTGTCCGGAACTCCGTCGCCATCAGTGTCAGGGTTGGCGCTCGTCGCGGCGGCGGGAATCCCGTCCTGGACGATGGTGACGCCGGTGGTGTTGGCGCTGACGTCGATGGCCGTTCCGACGCCGGTGATCGGGTCACCCGCCTCGTTCGGGGTGATCGTCGCCTGGATCGAACGGTTGTTCGTGATCGACGCCAGAGTTCCACTGAGGTCCTGGATGCCGAAGGTGTTGGCCGTGCCGCCGCCGGTGGTGGCGAGGATGGAGCCGCTGTTGACGAAGCTGTTGACCGTGGCGCCCGCGTCGATCCGGATCCCGGTGTTGGTCGTCGCCAGGTCGCTGTTCGAACCGGCGGTGATCGTGCTGGTGTTGATGATCGCGGGAACGGTGGCGCCCGCGCCGATGCGGATGGCGGTGGCGTTGGCGTCGAAGGCGAGGGCGGCGACCGAACCGTCATTCCGCAGGCCGCCCGCGACATTGACCGTCTGCCCCGGATTGCCGCCGATCACGATGGCGTTGGCGGTCACGCCGTCATAGACGCCCTGGGCGGTGATGTTGCCGCGGTTGATGACCCCATAGGCGCTGTCGCCGGCGCCGACGGCTCCGAGGCTGACCGACTGGGTCGCCGACCCGATCTGGACCGCCGGGGCCGAGCCGAAGACGCTGATCGAGGCGGTGGATTCATTGGCGTCGAGCAGGCCGTCCCCATCCCGATCGCTGTCGGTCCGGTTCTTGACGCCGTCGCCGTCGTCGTCCTCGTCGCCGTTCTTGACGCCATCCCCGTCGTCGTCGCCTTCGATGCCCAGGCTGGAGTAGGCGGGGGCCCGGTCGAACACCACGCCTCCGGCGACGTTGGCCTGGATGCTGACGGCCGGACCGCCCTGCAGCAGGTCATCCGCGTCCAATTCGTCCAGGAACAGCACCTGTTCGTCGTTAGCTGCCGTTTCAACGAAGCCCGCCGGACGTTCGCCGGGGCGCGTGGTGTAGCGGTAACCGGAAGCCGTGACGTTGGAGTGGATGACCATCGCGCCGCCGACGTCGCCCTCGACGGACAAGCCCGTGGAATTGGGTCCGCGCGCCGTGATGCTGCCGGCCGTCCGCACGTTGCCGCTGACGTCGCCGAGGATCCGGACGCCGTAACTGTCCGAGCCGGTGACGGTCGTGTTGCCGAGCATGTCGAAATTGCCCGTCAGGGGGGCTTCGAGCAGGATTCCGTAGGAGTTGTTGCCGTCGACCCCGATCTGCGCCCCGGAGGAGACAACGATGTTGCCGATCAGCGGGGCCGCCCCGGCAAGCCGGACGCCATAGCGATCCGATCCCGTTGCGAAGGCTCCGTCGATGTCGCCGTCATTGTCGGTGTCGGTGTCGGTGTCCGACGAGATGCTGTCGGACAGGGAGATCGTTCCCCCGATGGTGATGTTCGCGGTATTGCCGCCTTCGATCAGAATTCCCGTCGCGCCGGCGGGCGCGTTGTTCAGGGAGATCGTGCCCCCTTCCATGACGAAGTTGTGGCTCGAGTTCACGGTCACGGCCACGCCGCTGTTGAGAGCGATCGAGCCCGCGCTGGTCATCCGGATGCTGTCCGGCCCGCTGCCCGTGGCGTTCGCCGTAGTGATCGGCGTGGTGCGGGCCGTCGAGATGACGACCTCGGCCATGGCGCCGGAAGCCGCCATCAGGGGAGCGATCGCCACCGCGGTCGCAAGCAGAATACGCATTCGGAATTAACCCCTGTGGACGACACGCGCAGAGACGCCGGCGATCCTCTAACAGGGACCATGCCAGCCTGCCTCAAGTTTCGCGAATTTGAGGCGAATGCAAGGCCGAAGGCGCCGGTTCCCCAACGACGCCCAGCTCGGCTGTTGCGGAAAGCGGTATCAATATGATATCATTTTTGTATCGATTCAGGAGGGACTGATGACCGCACCGACGCACTCAAAATCCACCGAGCGCCCGGCCGCCACGGCCAATGGCATTCTCATGCTGCTCGTCGGCCTGCTGCTGATCATCGGCGGACCGGTCGCCATCGCGCAGGATCCGGACAGCATCCTGCTGGTGGTGGCGGGCATCCTCGCTGGCGTCCTCGGCCTGTTGCTGCTCTGCGGCCTCTATTCGCTCCAGCCCAACGAGAGCATGGCCATCCTGCTCTTCGGCGACTACCGCGGCACCGACCGCAAGACCGGCCTGCGCTGGGTCCTGCCGTGGTACAGCCGCAAGAAGATCAGCCTGCGGGTCCGCAACCTGACCAGCGACAAGCTGAAGGTGAACGACAAGCGCGGAAATCCGATCGAGATCGCCGCCAACGTCGTGTGGCGGGTCGAGGACTCGGCCCAGGCCCTGTTCGACGTCGATGACTATCAGGCTTTCGTGAACATCCAGGTCGACACCGCCCTGCGCGACATCGCCTCGCACTATGCCTACGACCACGGCGAGGAAGACGCCGAACCCGAGATGACCCTGCGCTCCGACGCCGAGGACGTCGCCAGCCGCCTGCGCGAGGAACTGGTCGGTCGGGTCAGCGTCGCCGGGGTCGCGGTCGACGAGGCGCGGCTGGCCCACCTGGCCTATGCCCCCGAAATCGCCGGGGCCATGCTCCGCCGCCAGCAGGCCGAAGCCGTGCTGGCCGCGCGCCGCCTGATCGTCCGCGGGGCGGTCAGCATGGTCGAGAGCGCCCTCGTGGATCTGGGCGAGCGGGGCGTCGTCGAACTGGACGAGGACCGCAAGGCGGCCATGGTCTCCAACCTGCTGGTGGTGCTCTGCGCCGACCGGGACGCCCAGCCGGTCGTCAACACCGGCACCCTGTACGGCTGAGATGGCGCGAAGCAGGAAGCCCTTCCTGATGCGCGCCTCATCCGGCGTGATGGCGGCGGTCGAGCGATTGGCCGCCGCCGAGCTGCGCTCGGTCAACGCCCAGTTGGAGACGCTGCTGCGCGAAGCGCTGGCGCGGCGCGGCATAGTTCCCTCGGAAGACCCTCCGGCGACGGATGACGCTTGAGCTTCGCCGTCGCGGGCGCTAGGGCGCGCGGATGGTCAAGTCGCATATGTCCAAGGTCCGCAAGGCGCGCCGCATCCAGAAGCGGGCCCGGCGCGTCGGTCCGCTCGGTATCAGCGCCGCCGAGAAGGAGCTGATGAACCTGGCGGGGCTGGAGGTCCAGGAGGGGGAACTGCGCCTCATTCCGGGCTGGGACGAGGAGGTCTCCGAGACCCTGAGGGCGACCAAGGCCGCCGGCGAGGACGAACGTCCCCGGTTGGTCGACACCACCATGCTGTATGCGCCCCGGTCGGGCGGGGTGAAACGCTACCTGCTGTCGAAGAAGGCGTGGCTCGAGGCCGAACGGCCCGGCGTGGCCCATTCCCTCGTCGTGCCCGGGGCTCATCACAAGGCGGGCTCCGACGGCATTGTCCAGTTGCACGCCACCAAGCTGCCGTTCGGCGACGGCTACCGCTGGCCCACCTCGGTGCGTCGCTGGGGCGCCTGGGTCGCCTCTTTGAATCCGGCCCTGATCGAGGCCGGCGATCCCTACACCCCGGGGCAGGGCGCGCTCGAGGCCGGCCAGCGCGCCGGTTGCCCGGTCGTCGGTTTCTGCCACTCGGACCCCGCCGGCCTCGCCGCGCTGCACTTCGGCGAATGGGCCAAGAAGCCGGTCGAAAAGCGCTGGGCCCGCCTGTTCGGCCAGTTCGACCGCGTCATCTCGCCCAGCCGCTATATCGCCCGCCGGCTCGAGGAAGCCGGCATCCGGGACATCGTCATCCAGCCGCTGGGGGTCGAGGTCGACACCTTCCGGCCCGATCGCCGCGATCGCGACTGGCTGCTGGCCAAGCTGGGCCTGCCGGCGTCGGCCCGCCTGCTGTGCTTCGCCGGCCGCCCCGCCCGCGAGAAGAACATCGGCGTCCTGATCGAGGCCGTGCAGCGACTGGGCGCGCCCTACCACCTCGTCCTCGTCGGCGCCGGCGCCGGCCTCCCGGCCGAGGACCGGGTCATCTCCCTGCCGTACGAGGCCAACCCCAAGGCCGTGGCCCGGATCATCGCCTCCTGCGACGCCTTCGTGCACGCCAATGACAAGGAGCCTTTCGGCCTGATCGTGCTCGAGGCCATGGCCTGCGGCCGGCCCGTTGTCGGCGTCGACGCCGGCGGCGTGAAGGAGACCGTCGACGACAGCGTCGGCCAGCTGGCGAAGAGCGCCGACCCTGTGCACTACGCCGCGGCCATCGAGGCCCTGTTCGCCCGTGACATCGAGGCCATCGGCGCCGCGGCCCGGATCAAGGCGGTCGAGCGCTTCTCATGGGGCCGGGTGTTCGAGAACCTCTGCATCACCTACGCCGACGTCAGCGGCGAGCAGGCCTTCGTCCAACCGCGGGGCGAACAGGCCGGGACCTGACGGCCTCGACAGCGAGCACGCACACGGTCAGTCTGCGCCGAAACGGGGATCTTCCATGAAACGCCTGCTGCTCGCCGCCGCCCTCTCGCTCGCCGCCGCCCTCTCGCTCGCCGCCGCCCTCTCGCTCGCCGCCGCCCTTCCGGTCGCCGCCCAGACGGTGGTCATCGTCCGCCACGCCGAAAAGGCCGACGCCAGCGCCGATCCGGCGCTGTCCGAAGCCGGCGAGGCGCGGGCCCAGGCGCTTGCGGCCGCCTTGGTCAACGCCCACCCCTCGGTGATCCTGACCAGCCCGCTGCAGCGCACGCGGCTGACGGCGGCGCCGACGGCTGAATACCATTCGGTGAGCCCGGAGGCCGTGCCGCTCGAGGGGGGCGTCGAGGCCCATGTCGCGGCCGTCGCCGCCCGGGTCCGGGCCGCGCCGGAGGACGCCACCATCCTGATCGTCGGCCACAGCAACACCGTTCCGCTGATCGCGCGGGCCCTGGGCTACGCCGAAGCCGCCGACATGCCGGAATGCGAGTATGACCGCCTGACCCGCCTCAAGCTGGAAGGCGGCAGCGTCATGGCGATCGTCACCACCTATGGCGACCGGACGAGCTGCTCCTAGACGTCCAGGTCGTCCACCACGAAGCGGGCGTTGTCCTGGATGAACTGGTAGCGGGCCTCGGCCTTCTTGCCCATCAGCCGCTCGACCAGATCCTCGATCTCGTCCTCTGAGGCCGGCACCGTGACCCGCGCCAGGGTGCGCTTCTTCGGGTCCATGGTGGTCTCCTTGAGCTGGGAGGCCATCATCTCGCCCAAGCCCTTGAACCGCCCGATCTCGACCTTCTTGCCCTTGAACACCGTGGCCAGCAGCTCGTCGCGGTGGGCGTCGTCGCGGGCGTATTCGGACAACGGTCCGGCGCTGATCCGGTAGAGCGGCGGCAGGGCCATGAACAGCCGGCCCTGACGGATCGTTTCGGGCATCGAGCGGTAGAAGAAGGTGATCAGCAGGGCCGCGATATGCGCCCCGTCCACGTCGGCGTCGGTCATGATGACGATGCGCTCATAGCGCAGGTCCTCGATGTTGAACCGGCTGCCGGGTTGGACGCCCAGCGCCAGCGCCAGATCCGACAGTTCGATATTGGCGCGCAGCTTGTCGGCCGTGGCCGACGCCACGTTCAGGATCTTGCCGCGCAGGGGCAGGATGGCCTGGGTCGTGCGGTCGCGCGCCTGTTTGGCCGAACCGCCGGCCGAGTCGCCCTCGACGATGAACAGCTCGGTGCCGTCGGCCGACTGGCGCGAACAGTCCGACAGCTTGCCCGGCAGGCGCAGCTTGCGCGTCGCCTGGGCCCGCTGGACCTCCTTGTCCTTGCGCCGCTTCAGCCGGTCCTCGGCCCGCTCGATGACGAAGCCCAGCAGGGTGTTGGCCTGTTTCGGGCTCTCGGTCAGCCAGTGGTCCAGCGGGTCGCGCATCAACTGCTCGACCAGCCGCGCCCCCTCGGGCGACGACAGCCGGTCCTTGGTCTGGCCCTGGAACTCGGGATTGCGGATGAACACGCTGATGAGCGCGCCGGCGTTGGCGATGACGTCCTCGGCCGTGATCAGCCCGGCCCGCTTCTCATTGGTCAGCTCGCCATAGGCCTTGAGGCCCTTGACCAGGGCCGCGCGGAAGCCGGCCTCGTGCGTGCCGCCGTCGGGCGTGGAGACAGTGTTGCAGTAGGACGAGACGAAGCCGTCGGCCTCGCCGAAACCGATCGGGCTCCAGGTCACGGCCCATTCGACCGCCCCGGCCTCGCCCTTGCGTTCGACCCGTCCGGCGAAGGTCGGGGTGACCGTCTCGATCTCGCCGATCCGCTCGGCCAGGGCGTCCGCCAGACCGTTGGGGAAGTGGAACACCGCCTCGGCGGGGGTGTGGTCGGTGATACGCTCCGGCGCGCAGGTCCAGCGGATCTCGACGCCGCGGAACAGATAGGCCTTCGACCGCGCCATGCGGAACAGCCGCGCCGGCTTGAAGGCCGCGCCGACGCCGAAAATCTCCTCGTCCGGCTTGAACCGGATCAGGGTGCCCTTCTTCCTCGATGGCTGCACCTGGACGATCGATCCCAGCGGCAGGCCGCGGCTGAACGCCTGTTTCCACTCGAAGCCGTCGCGCCAGACGGTGACCTCAAGCTTCTCGCTCAGGGCGTTGACCACCGAGACGCCGACGCCGTGCAGGCCGCCGGAGGTCTCATAGGCCTTGCCCGAGAATTTGCCGCCTGAGTGCAGCACCGTCATCACCACTTCCAGCGCCGACTTGCCGGGGTGTTTCGGGTGCGGATCGACCGGAATGCCGCGGCCGTCGTCCCTGACCGACAGCCAGCCGTCGGCGTCGAGATCGACGGTGATCAGCTTCGCGTGCTTGGCGACCGCCTCGTCCATGGCGTTGTCGAGGACTTCGGCGAACAGATGGTGCAGGGCCCGTTCGTCGGTGCCGCCGATGTACATGCCCGGGCGCTTGCGGACCGGCTCCAGTCCCTCCAGCACCTCGATCGACGAGGCGGAGTAGCCGGTCGCGGCCGCTGACTGGGAGGAGGTGGTCTCGGCCGGGCGGGGGGTCGGGGCGGGCTCCGGCTTCGGCGCGACGGCCTGCGGCGTCAGGGCCGGATCGGGCGTCGGGGCAGGCGCCGGCGCCGCGCCTTGCGACTCGGGCATGTCATCGAACAGGGAAGGCGCGGCGTTGGGACCCATAACGATACTGTGCTGCGATTCGGGAGCCGGTCTGGTAGGCCCGGCGGCGCTTCTCCACAAGCGGCGCGGCGTCCGGGGCCAGGGCCGCGGCCGGCGCCGGCAGGATGGCCCGCGTCATCACCGCCATGAACAGCACCCACGGCAGGCCCTGATGCGCCAGCAGGATGCTCTCCGACAGGCTCAGCACGAAGAAGGCGGCCAGGAAGCCCAGCGCCCACCAGCCCTCGCGCACGCCCTGGCCCATCGACCGGAACAGGGTGATCAGGGTGGTCGCCGCCATCAGCGCCCCGACCAGAATCGCGCCCGGCCAGCCCAGCTGCACCAGCAGGTCGATCCAGCCGTTGTGGGCGTTCGGCACCGGCCACTGGGTCTCCTTGCGCACCCAGTCGGCCGGCACGGACTCGCCCGCCCGGCCCCAGAAGGCGCCGTAGCCGTAGCCGGTCCAGGGCTTGTCGGCGACCTTGCGCATCAGGGCGTCCCAGATCTCGGTCCGTCCGGTCAGCGACGGATCCTTGCCCAGCGCCTCCAGCACCGCGACCGAGTGGGTTTCCCACAGCCACACCCCGAGGCCCGCCAGCACCACGCCGGTCCAGATCGCCGCCACGCTGAAGGCCGCCCCGCCGCGCCGCAGGCTCCAGAAACCGCCCACGAAGGCCAGGCCCAGCACCAGGCACAGGAGCGAGGTCTTCGACTGGGTCGCCAGCACCAGAATCGATGACAGGACCAGGGCGATGACGGGCAGCAGCCGTCTCGGGTCGGGTGAGGCGAGACAGGCGGCCGAGGCCGTGGCCCCGATCACCATCACCGCCCCCATCTGGTTCTTCTCGTACCAGAGCCCCCGCCACAGGCCGGCGTTGTCGTATTGGTGCACCCCGATCGCGGGGAAGGCGAAGACCATCACCAGACTGCCCACCGCCATGATCAGGGCCGTGTGCATCAGCAGCCGCGGCAAATGCGGCCCCCGGAACACGGCGCCCAGATACAGGGCGAATATCCCGCTGATGGCCAGGGCGATCACCCGCCGGCTGGTCGTCTCATAGTCGATCGACCAGTACCTCGACGCGAAGGTCAGCCCCACCAGCAGCACGACCGCGATCGCCGCCGGCCACGCCCGCCACAGCCGGTCGAGGCGATACAGGGCCATGGCGAAGATCGCCGCATAGGCCGGCAACCACACCAGCCGCAGCACCGGCGTCTCTTCCTGCAGCGGCGCGAACACGGGGCCGATCAGGGCGCCGGTCATCATGGCGATGATGACGCCGCAGACCGCCCGCTCCCAAAGGCTGGGAGCAGGCTCGGTCAGGACCTCGTCTGGACGGGACTTACGCACCGGTGCAGGGTCCGCCCTCAGGCTTAACGAAGGGTTGGAATCGATGGCGGCGATCTGCTCAGGCGCAGAGATGGCGGTCACGCGCGCTTCATCCCGCCGGAAGCCTGAAAGGACCCCCATGGAGCGTTCTGGAATGCGTCGAGCATCTTGTGTTGCGGCGGTCATCGTCGCCTGCGGGCTTCTCACACCGACGATGAGCCACGCGCGGGCGTCAGCCCCGGCCGTCTCCGACCTCGTCCGCACCTATGCGGCGACGAACGCATTCAGCGGTACGGTGCTGGTCGATCGGGGAGGCGAAACCCTCGTGTTCGAGAGTTTCGGACAAGCGGAACGGGCGTTCGGCACGCCTGCCACGAACGCAACCCGCTACCGGATCGCCTCGATCACCAAACTGTTCACCGCCACCCTGATCCTGCAACTCGTCGACCGCGGACAGGTCGATCTGCAGGCCGGGATCGCGACCTATCTACCAGATTACATGGGTGATCCGCGCATCACTGTGCACACCCTCCTGAATCACACCTCCGGCCTGCCCAACCCCGACGCCGGGGCCGATCCTGCGAAGGGCGTGCCGCTTTACCAACTGCCGCATACCCTGGATGACGTGGTGCGCGAGTACGCCTCCGGCGCAGCGGTTCACGATCCGGGCACGAGGTGGGACTACAACAACGCCGACTATTTCGTCCTTGGACAGATCATCGAGGCGGTCACGGGGCAGCCCTATGCGGACGTTCTGAAGCAGAGAATTCTGGACCCGCTGGGTCTGAAGGACACCGGCATGGCGCGCCATAGCGACATCGTGCAGGGCCTGGCGGTCTCCTATTTCCGGATGGGCGATGACCAGCCCCTGGGCGCCGACCTGCCAGTCTATCACGAGAACTGGTTCGCCGCCGGGGCCATGTATTCCGACGCGGACGACCTGCTGGCTTTTTCCAACGCCTTCCATGACGGCGATCTGTTCAGCGAAGAAAGCCTGACGCGGGCGCTGACGCCCGGGCTGGAGGACAACGGCTACGGTCTCTTCGTCTGGGACCTCGATCACCGCGGCCGCACCTACCACACCACGGTCCGCTTCGGCGGCATCATGGGTGCGAATGCGGTAATCTACCGGGTGCGCGAGACCGACCTGACGATCATCATTCTGGCGAACACCAACCTTGTCGATATGGGGTCGTTCGCCCGCCGCATAGCCGAAGGCGCGCTGGAATAGCGACTATCAGGCCTTCTCCACAAACGTATCGATCACCTTCTTCTCCCCCGCCTTCTCGAAGTCGATCAGCAGTTTGTTGCCCTCGATGGCCCGCACGGCGCCATAGCCGAACTTCTGGTGGAAGACCCGCTCGCCCTTGCTCCAGTCGCCGCCCGACTTCGGGTCGGCCGTGGCGATCAGCCGGCCGTCCCCCTCGATCAGCGTGTGCCGCGCCGGCCTGGCCGCGGGGGCCCGCCCGGCCGTGAACGACTGCGCCCGCTTCCAGCCCGGCGAGGAGTAGCCGCTGCCGAAGGTGGGCGCCTCGTCCCAGCGGCTCTTGGCCTCCTTCATGCCCGACGACACGCCATAGTAGCCGGTGTCGCTCTCGGCCTCGACGTGATCGATCGGCAGTTCGTCGACGAACCGGCTCGGCAGCTGCGAGGTCCAGCGCCCGTAGACCAGCCGGTTGGCGGCGAAACTGATGCGCGCGTCCTGCTTGGCCCGGGTCACGCCGACGTAGGCCAGGCGCCGCTCCTCCTCGAGGCCCTTTTCGCCCTTCTCGTCGATGCTGCGCTGGCTGGGGAAGACGCCTTCCTCCCAGCCCGGCAGGAAGACCAGCGGGAACTCCAGCCCCTTGGCCCCGTGCAGGGTCATGATCTGCACCGCGTCGTCCGAGCCGCCGCGGTCCAGGTCCATGACCAGCGAGACATGCTCCAGGTAGGCCGGCAGGGTCTCGAACTGTTGCATCGACTGCGTCAGCTCCTTCAGGTTATCGAGCCGCGTCTGCCCCGTCGCCCGGTCGGCCTTCTGCATGTCGGTGTAGCCGCTCTCCTCCAGCACGGCCTCGGTCAGCTCCCAGTGCGTCGTCGTCTGGGCCAGAGCCCGCCAGCGGTCGATGTCGCGCACGAAGTTCGACAGCGCCGTCCGCGTCCGCGCCTGCAGTTCGTCCGAGACGATCAGGTCGCGCACCGCGCTCATCGCCGAGCGGTTCGACAGCCGCGCGATCTGCAGCACCTTCTGCACGCTGGTGTCCCCAATCCCGCGCTTGGGCACATTGACGATCCGCTCGAAGGCCAGGTCGTCGTCTTCCGACAGGATCAGCCGCAGATAGGCGTGGGCGTCGCGGATCTCGGCCCGTTCGAAGAAGCGCGGCCCGCCGATGACCTTGTAGGGTACGGCCAGCAGCACGAACCGCTCCTCGAACGCCCGCATCTGGAACGAGGCCCGGACCAGCACCGCCATGTCGCTGTAGGCCATGCCGGCCCGCCGCGCCGTCTCGATCTCGTCGGCGACCAGCCGGGCCTCGGCCTCGCCGTCCCAGACCCCGCGCACCCGCACCTTGTCGCCGCTCAGATCCTCGGTCCACAGGGTCTTGCCCAGCCGCCCCTTGTTGGCCGCGATCAGGCCCGAGGCGGCGCCGAGGATGTGCTGGGTCGAGCGATAGTTGCGCTCCAGCCGGATCACCTTCGCCCCGGGGAAGTCGCGCTCGAAGCGCAGAATGTTGTCCACCTCGGCCCCGCGCCAACCGTAGATCGACTGGTCGTCGTCGCCGACGCAGCAGACGTTGCCGGTCGAGGAGGTCAGCAGCCGCAGCCACAGATACTGGGCGACGTTGGTGTCCTGGTATTCGTCGACCAGGATGTAGCGGAACCGCCTGCGATATTCCTCCGCGATATCCGCGTGCTGCGACAGGATCGTCAGGTTGTGCAAAAGCAGATCGCCGAAGTCGCAGGCGTTCAGACTGACCAGCCGCGCCTGATAGGCCGCATACAGCGCGTGCCCCTTGCCGTTGGCGAAATCCTCGGTCGACGGCAGTTTCTCGGGGGTCCAGCCGCGGTTCTTCCAGTGGTCGATCAGACCGCTGAGCGAGCGCGGCGTCCACCGTTTGGTGTCGAGATTGGCCGCCTCCAGCAGCTGTTTGCAGACCCGCTCCTGATCGTCCGTGTCCAGGATGGTGAAGGTCGACTTCAGCCCGACCAGCTCCGCGTGCCGCCTCAGGATCTGCGCCGCCACCGAGTGGAAGGTGCCCAGCCAGCGCAACCCCTCGGCCGAGGGCCCGATCAGATGGGTGATCCGCTCGCGCATCTCGCGCGCGGCCTTGTTGGTGAAGGTGACCGCCAGCAGCTCCCACGGCCGCGCCCGCCCCGTCGCCAGGATGTGCGCCAGCCGCGTGGTCAGCACCCGCGTCTTGCCGGTCCCGGCGCCGGCCAGCACCAGCACCGGCCCGTCCACCGTCTCCACCGCCTCGCGCTGCTCGGGATTCAATCCGGCCAGATAGTCGGGCCGGTCGGACGGCTCGACGCCCCCGGGGCCGCGCGAGCGGGCGAGATCGGAGATACGCGGGGCAGGGGTGTCAGGCAGACTCATCGGGAGAACATAAGGGGCACGCCGCCCGATGTCAGCGTCCGTCTCATCGGGACCCCCGGGAACCGTCAAGCCTGACTGTCGTTCCGGTTGCCGACACAGGGTTCACAGGGAAGGGATGCCTATGGCTGACAACATCAACAACACGGGCGGCGGGAGCGGCAACACCGGTCTGGCCTTCATCGTCGGCGCGGTCGTGGTCGTGCTGGCCGTGGTGGCCTGGTTCGTCTTCGCCCGCGGCGGCGCGCCGGAGACCAAACAGGTCGACGTCGACGTCAACCTGCCGGAGGTCTCGGCCCCCGCGGTTCCCGGCACGGGAGGCTGATCGATGACCGATCCGAACCTTCCTCCGCCCCGCGACGACCGTCCGGAGGTCGTCCATCACACCACGATCAACAACCCGCCGGCCGACCGGGGCGGCGGCGCCGGCTGGATCGGCTTCCTCGTCGGCGGCATCGTCGTGGTGTTGATCATCATCGCCGTGGTGATGTTCTCGAACGGCGGCCTGAACGCCGCCAAGGACACCAATGTCGATGTCGACGTGGACCTGCCGACGCCGACGCTTCCCGCGCCCGAAATGCCCGACCTTCCGGAATTGCCGCCGGTCGAGCCGCCCAGCGTGCCCAGCCCGGAACCGGCCCCGGCGAACTGACCGCCTACTTCAGGCGGTAGCTGATCGTGGTCACGACCCGGACCCGCTGCTCGGGGGCCTGGCTGGCGTCGCCATAGCCCTCGCGCGGCAGGATCTCGAACGACCCCTGGGTCGCCTGCCGGATCGGCCCCAGCGGCGCGCCCGAGTCCTTGGCGAACTGCGCGGCCCCGGTCCGGGCCGACGCGGTCGCCTCGGCGATCATCGCCGGCCTGACATCGTTGAGCTTGGTGAAGATATAGGTCGGGCCGTTGAAGTCCTGCAGCACCACCCCCTGCCGAACCAGGTCGTTCAGCGCCCGCGTCGTCGCCTGCACCCGCGCCACGTCGGTGGTCCGCACCACTACGGTCTGGGCGAGGATGAAGCGCGGCCCGCCGTCCTGCTGGGCGTATTCGCGCGAGCGGCGGTCGGCCACCTCCAGCCGACCCAGGCTGACCGTGTCGGCAGGGTAGCCCTGCGCGGTCAGAAACCGGCGCACCACGGCCAGATCCGCGTCGATCCGCGCCTGCACCTCCGACAGGACCTCCCCGGAAGACGTGAAGCGCAGCGGCAGAACCGCCAGGTCCGCCTGCACGTCGCGCTCCGCCAGACCGCGCACGGTGACCGAGCGGTCGCCGACGCGGGCGTTGACGACGCCCTGTCCGATCAGTCCGCCGGCCCCGATCAGGCCGATGGCCAGCAGGCCGCCCACGACGGCGGCGGGGATCAGTCTGTTGTCGGCCATGATGCGCTCTCCGCAACGGAGGATGCGCCAACCCCGGCGGCTGTCAATCGGCAGAGTCCTGTTCTGCGAACGACCGGTCGCCGCCCGCCCAGGCCAGCGCCAGCAGCCGGCAGGCCGAGGCCAGCGGCGTGCGCCCGCGCCGCTCGTCGATCCGCTTCATCAGTCCGGCGTGGTTCAGCCCCAACTCCGCCGCCACCCCGTCCAGCACGGCCCAGAATTGCGGCTCCAGCGCCACCGAGGTGGCGTGGCCGGACAGGGAGACGGAGCGTTTCCTGAGCATGGCGTCAGCCTAGCCGAGCCGCCGCCCTCCGGCGAGCCGCGGCGGTTCATGATCGGCGTTCACCTTCTCCCCGGATCGCGCTATGTTCGGGCCGCTTCAGGCAGGACCGCCGCATGACCGTCACCGCCGATTTCGACCTTTCCGATCGCTTCCGGCCCCAGCGGCTTGAGCCGCTGACCGCCCTGCGGGCCTTCCGCCGGCTGGTTCGCGACAAGGAGGACACCGCCCAGGTGTTCGAGATCATGCGGGCCCTGTCGGGCCGCTCCATCGCCCGCGGCTACAACCGCCTGCTCGGCACCATGGAGGGCGGCCGCCAGGCCTTCCTGCGCGAGGAGCTGGCGCACAAGCTTGATGATCCGGCCTGGCTGGCGCGCTTCGAACCGGGCGCCGTCGGCGCCGCCTACCGCGATTTCCGCGAGGCGCGCGGCTTCACCGCCGAGGGCCTGGCGCAGGAGGCGCGCAAGGTCGCGCCCATGGCCGACGCACCGCACCCGGTCATCTGGTACTCGCGCCGCCTGCGCGACGTGCACGACATCTGGCACGTTCTCACCGGTTACCAGACCGACGCCCTCGGCGAGGCCTGTGTCGTCGCCTTCTCCTACGCCCAGACTGGCAACCTCGGCTTCGCCTTCATCGGCTGGGGCGCCGCGCGCGAGATCCAGCGCGAGAACCTCTCCATCCCGGCCCGGCGCGCCGTGCTCCAGGCCTGGCGGCATGGCCGCGCGGCGCGCTGGCTGCCCGCCCTCGACTACGAGGCCTTGCTGGCCGAGCCCCTCGAGGCCGCCCGCGCCCGGCTGAACATCCGCCCGCCGTCGGTCTATGAAGCGGTGCCCGCGGAGGCCCGCGCGGCGCTCAGGCTGCGGGGCTGAGGGCGTTTTCCGGACGCCATAAGCGCGGCTTGTGGCGGAGGGCGGATTCCTCGGCTTGCGTCTGACCTCCGGCTCATCCACTTGCCGGACATGACCGCGCCCTCCGAGTCTCTCGCCCCGCCGCCGACTGGCCTGTCGCGCGCCACCCTGTGGGCGATCGGCGGCGTGGCCCTGTGCGCCGCGATCTGGGGCACGACCTGGTACGCCATTACCCTCCAGCTCGGTCAGGTGGCGCCGCTGGCCTCCATCGTATGGCGCTTCGGCCTCGCCGCCGTCCTGCTGTTCGCCGGCTGTCTTGTGACGGGCCGCTCGCTGAAGCTGTCGCCGACCCAGCATTTGGCGGCGGCGGGGCAGGGGGTGTTCGCCTTCTCGATCAGCTACAGCTTCACCTACGCCGCCGAGGGCCGGATCGCTTCGGCCGTCGTGGCCGTGATCTTCGCCTCCCTGGCCTTCCTCAACCTGATCCTGTTCCGGATCGCCGCCCGCCAGCGGGCCGCGCTCGCTTCATGGGGCGGGGCGGCGCTCGGCGTGGTCGGGGTGGCGGTGCTGTCGGGCTCGGAAGTGCTCGGCGCGGGGCTCGACGCGGCCAGCGCGGCGGGCGTCGGCTTCGCCTTCATCGCGGTCGCCGCCTCGGCCTTCGGCAACTATTTCGCCTGGCGCGGCCAGACCGCCGGCTCGGCGGTGATCCCCTCGACGGCCTGGGCCATGGCCTGGGGGACCGGCCTGCTGGCCCTCTACGGCCTCGCCACCGGCGTCGAATGGTCGATCGAGCCCAGCCTCACCTATCTCGGCTCGCTGCTCTATCTGTCGGTGTTCGGCTCGGTGATCGCCTTCGTGGTCTATTTCACCATCGCCCGCAGCCACGGCTACGCCCTGGCCAGCTACATCTCGGCCCTGACCCCGCCCATCGCCATGCTGGTCTCGGTGCTGTTCGAGGGGGCCCGCTTCGGCTGGCTCGCGCTCGCCGGTCTGGCCCTGGTCCTCGCCGGGCAGGTGCTGCTGATCCGCGCGCCCAAGGTGTCGGCAGTCTAGCCGAACCAGCCGCGCTTCTTCTTCTCCGGCTTCCCGGCTGCCGCCGCCGCCAGGGCCTGCGCCTCGGCCGCGCGCTTCTTGCGCTCGCCGGCGACGCGGATCGCCACCAGCATCGGGATCAGCCCGTGGCGGTTGTGCGGCATGTCGCCCATCTCAGTCCTCCCGCTTGGCGCCGTCCAGCAGCCGGTCGGCCCGGGCCTTCTCCGCCTCCGCCTTCGTCCGCTCCGCCTTCGGGCGGCCGTGGGCGGCGCGGTTGGCGGCGGCGGCGGCCTTCGCCCCGGCCTTCGCCCTGTCCTTGCGGACCCGGTTCAGGTTCACGACCTCGCCCATGACGCCTCCACGATGCAACCGGCCTGCGGCCGGAGGGGTTTCCCGACGATCGAAACCGTCAGGAGTTCCCATGGTAGACTTGTCCCTGCTTCGCGAAAGCCTTGAAGTGCTCGGATCCGACGGCGGCCACGTCGGGCGCGTCGACCACGTCCACGGCGACCAGATCGAACTGGCCAAGCTGGACTTCGGCTCCGGCTTCAAACACCACATGATCCCGGTCAGCTGGATCCACCACGTCGACGCCCACGTCCACCTCAACGTGACGAAGGACGAGGCCAAGGCCCGCTGGACCGAGAAACACTAGCGGCCCTGAAACACAAAAGGCCCCGCCGGCGCCGGCGAGGCCTTTTGCTGATCGCGACGGAGGATCACCCCGGCGAGATCATCTTCTCCGGCCGCACCCATTCGTCGAACTCCTCGTTCGTCAGATAGCCGCCGCCGACGGCCTCCTCGCGCAAGGTGGTGCCGTTTTTATGCGCCGTCTTGGCGATCTTGGCGCAGGCGTCGTAGCCCAGCTTGCCGTTCAGCGCCGTCACCAGCATCAGGCTGTTCTCCAGCCCGCGCTTGATGTTGTCCTCGCGCGGCTCGATCCCGACCACGCAGTTGTCGGTGAAGCTCACCGCCGCATCGGCCATCAGCCGCACCGACTGCAGGAAGTTGTAGGCCATCACCGGGTTGAACACGTTCAGCTCGAAATGCCCCTGCGAGCCGGCGAAGGTCACCGCCGCATGGTTGCCGAACACCTGCACACAGACCTGCGTCAGCGCCTCGCACTGGGTCGGATTGACCTTGCCCGGCATGATCGAGCTGCCCGGCTCGTTTTCCGGCAGCGCCAATTCGCCCAGCCCCGAACGCGGGCCCGAGCCGAGGAAGCGGATGTCGTTGGCTATCTTGAACAGCGAGGCGGCGACCGTGTTGATGGCCCCGTGGCTGAACACCATGGCGTCATGCGCCGCCAGCGCCTCGAACTTGTTCGGCGCCGTGGTGAAGGGCAGGCCGGTGATGCCGGCGATCTGCTCGGCGACCTTCTCGGCGAAGCCGACCGGCGCGTTCAGCCCCGTGCCCACCGCCGTGCCGCCCTGTGCCAGCTCCATCAGCTTGGGCAGGGTCTGTTCGATCCGCTCGATGCCGTTGGCGACCTGCTGGGCATAGCCGCCGAACTCCTGACCGAGCGTCAGCGGGGTGGCGTCCTGGGTATGCGTCCGGCCGATCTTGATGATGGCCTGCCAGGCGTCCGACTTGGCCTTCAGCGCCGCGTGCAGATGCTTCAGCGCCGGGATCAACGTCTTCACGACCTGCTCGGCGCAGGCCACGTGCATGGCCGTCGGGTAGGTGTCGTTCGACGACTGGCTCATGTTGACGTGGTCGTTGGGGTGGACCGGCTTCTTGGAGCCCATTTCGCCGCCCAGCATCTCGATGGCCCGGTTCGAGATCACCTCATTGGCGTTCATGTTCGACTGGGTGCCCGAGCCGGTCTGCCAGACCACCAGCGGGAAATGGTCGTTCAGCTTGCCCTCGATGACCTCGTTCGCCGCCTTGACGATGGTCTCGCCGAGGGCCGGGTCCAGCTTGCCCAGCGCCATGTTCGTCTCGGCCGCGGCCCGCTTGACGATGCCCAGCGCCCGCACGATCGGCAGCGGCTGCGTCTCCTCGCCGATCCTGAAATTCCCCAGCGACCGCTGCGCCTGGGCCCCCCAGTAACGGTCGGCGGCGACTTCGATCGGGCCGAAGGTGTCGGTTTCTGTACGGGCGTTGCTCATGTCGGCGAGGCTCTTCAGGCGTGACGGGAGGATGCGCGGCGGTGTAGCACGGAGAGGCGAGGGGACAAGGCGGAGGAGCCGGCGATGCGGACCATGATGATGACGGCGGCGCTGGCGCTTTCGGCCTGCGCCTCCACCGCCAACGGCGCCGACAAGCCGCGCGTGGCGCTCGAGACCGACGCGGGGCGCATGGTTCTCGAACTGGATCTGGAGCGCGCGCCCCTGACCGTCTGCAACTTCCTCAGCTATGTCACCGACGGCGACTATGCGGGCGGGACCTTCTTTCGCACCGTGGTCAGCGCCACCAACGACAATCCCAACCCCATCGACGTCATCCAGGCCGCCACCCCGCGCGGCTCCGACGACGACCTGCGCCCGCCGATCCCGCTGGAGCGCACCCGCGACACCGGCCTCGGCCACACGGCCGGGGCGATCTCCATGGCCCGCGACGGCCCGGACACCGCCACCTCCAGCTTCTTCATCGTCACTCACGACACGCCCAGCCTCGACTTCGGCGGCCGCCGCAATCCCGATGGTCAGGGCTTCGCCGCCTTCGGCCGTCTGGTCGAGGGGCTGGACGTGGCCCGCCGCATCCAGATGTCGCCCGCCGACGCCGAAGAGCAGCTGACGCCCCCGATCACCATCCGCTCGGCGACCCTGATCGGCGAGGTCCCCCCCGGGTGCCGCCCTTGACGGCGGGCTGGATCGGCACGGGCAAGGTCCGCCTGCGCGAGGTGGGCGACGCCGTCGAGATCACCATCGACGGCCTCACCACCCAGGCCAAATACTACAAGCCGCTGGTCTACGAATTCATGCGCAAGGAGTGGGCCTCGCGCCCCTCCTGGGGCGATTTCGTCGTCGAGATCCGCATGGAGCACATCGGCGATCCGCCGCACATCGACCTCGACAACCTCGCCAAGGCCCTGCTCGACGCCATCAAGGGCTATTTGTTCCACGACGACGCCCAGGTCGCCCGCCTGCTGGTCGAGCGCCACGAGGGCGAGCGCGAGCGGATCACGATAAGGGTGTTTCCCCTTCGCTAGGTGTGCCGACGGTAGCGGGCTCACGCGCACGGCGGCGTCAGACGTCGTCCTTGCGCGACCCGAAGGGCGGCGCGTAGCCGCCAAAGGGTAGGGGCGCCTGTCCCGGGGGCGGCTTCGCCGCTCCGACCCGCCGCCTCTCATACGACTGGGTTGCGCCCCCGCCACCGTCTCGCATTGGGAGAAGGATCAGGAGATCAGGTCCCCGGTTCTGCACTGACGGGCCGAAAGCGGACGCTGGGAAGGTCTGCTAAGGGTGGGAAGCGGACGTTGATAGCTAGGAGGAGTTGTGGCCATCATCGGCCATGAGCAAATGGGCCGAGCCGTTCTGGACTGCCGCTATTGTCGGCAGCCTCTTGTGTCTGAGCGGTCCTGTCGGGGCGGAGCCGCATGAATGTCGGGCAACCGGTATGCGGCGAAGCGAGCCCGTCGTTCGGCTCGCAGACACTGCCAAGTCCATTTTCCTCGCGGTCGAGGACGACTTCTTTCCTGAAGCAGACAAAACTACCTTTCCCGACGTTGTCGTCCGGGATGAAGGTGAATGGTGGTCTGTCTTCCGCTGGCGCGCACCGGAGGGAAGCCTAGCCGACGGAACTTTCCGACACACGATAGGTGGCGGTCAGCTATCCCTTCGGATCGATAAATGCGACGGCTCGATCTCAGAAATCTGGCTTACTCGGTAAGGTCCGCAACGGGTCGCGTCCCGTCATTGGCCTGTTGCCAGAAATCGGACATTCGGAAGACGCGTCGGAAGCGGACATCTTCGCGGGCGGTTCGGGGTGGTCAGCGGACATGGTCGAGCGTTTGCTGCCGACTCCTAGAGCGGATATAGCCGGGATATGGACGTCGGCCTGATATTCCTGCTCACAATCAGCTTCGGAGTGGCCTCGACCGCCCTGACCTTTGTGGCTGTGTCGCGCGCCAGTCGGTGGGCGGAGGGGCGTTACGTCAGGAACCTGGAGAAAAACCGGGCGGCGATGCGCCTCATCCCGAAGGCGCAACTAATCGCGTTCTACCTCGCGATCGCGGTCGTCCTTTTTGCCTTCTTCGCTTGGGGGTGGTCTGCCGGGTCGGTGAAATCTGCTAGCTCCATCATCGGTCCAATCGCGCTGGTCTATATCGGCTGGTTCTCGATCCGGTGGCGACATCTACGATGAGCCCCACTCGGTTGAGACCCCGCTCATAGCAACGGCTGACGTCCGCTCAGGGTCGGGAGCCGATCCTCGGGAACGGGCGGAAAGTGGACGTTGAGCGAGTCAGGCTCCCGCAGGAATAACGTGGCCTGAGATGACCGCCCAGAAGGTCACAGGCTCGCCAGAGGCGTAGACGGTCCAAGTGCTGCTGCTGTCACAAACCGTGCGAGGTGCGGAAGTATCTCATCCAACGACTGTTCCCACGCATCGCCATAGGGATCGGACCAATTCGGATCGTGACCGAACACGTCCAACTTCCATCCTGCGCCACCTTCCCGACCAAACAGCACCTCGCGCACGTCAGGTCGAAAGGAACTGCCGGAGTAGATAGTGCTCATCCAATATCGCTCCTTCGGGGCGACCATTGCAGTGCGCCAGAAGGTCCGCAACGGGTCGGAAGCGGACACACCCTCCGACCCTGGCGCCGTCTGCACCCCATGCAGCGTTCTTCGCCCCGGATGTGCCTGTCGAGTTTCAGTCGCCTTTCAGCCGCTCGTACCGCAGCACCCCGACCACCCCGCCGCCGCCGTCGCTGGGGTGGTTCACCCCGTCGTTGACCAGAACCTCGGCGAAGTGGAACGGGCTGACCCCCTCCAGACAGGCGGCGTTGACCCCGTATTCGTTCGGATTCGAGCGCCGCTGGTGGTGCGTATAGATTCCGCATTTCGAGCAGAAGAAATGCCGCGCCACGCCGGTGTTGAACCGGTACTCCGTCAGCGCCTCCGCTCCTTCCAGCACCTCGACTCCGCCCAATCCGGCCGTCACCGCCACCGCCCCGCGCATCCGGCACAGCGAACAGTCGCAGCGCCGCGCGCTGGCCAGCCCCTCGCTCAGCCGCACCCGAAACCGCACCGTCCCGCAATGGCAGGCGGCGGACGACCAGCCGTCCGCATCAACGGTTAACCCGGCCGCGTCGGGTCGGGAGGTCCCGGGGGGCCGACGATCGCGGCCCCTCAAGGATCGCTCCGCCGAAAGCGGAGCGTCGGCAGGCGCAACTGCATCTCCGCCCCGACGAACAGCTGCGGCTCGGAGGGGACCGTGATCCCCGCCGCCTGCTCCTTGCGCGCCACGCAGGCCCGCGCGCCCGCGGCCAGCGCCAGGAAGTCGGTCGCGTCCGGCAGGGCTTCGATCACGCAGCCGTCGAACCATGGATAGGTCTCCTCCGCCCCGCATCCGAACGAGGTCCGCTCGCGGCTGGCGGCGGTCAGGATCATCCGGTTCGGGGCGGCCAGCGCATTGACGAAGACGCCGGAGTAGCAGGCCGAGACGATCACCACCGTTGGCCGGGTTCCGCACCACTGCCGCACCTGATTGGCCATGGCCGCCGGGGTGACCGTCCCGTCGGGCCCGAACACAATGCCCTCCGGCGAGCCGTGCGAGGTGAAATACAGCAGGCAGCCGCGGGTCGCCCGGCGGGTCGCCTCGGCGACGCCGTCCAGCGCCTCCGCCACCGTGACCGGATCCGGCGCGTCCGGCCGCAACGAATACTCGACCAGGCTCTCGCGCGGCAGCCCCGCCGCCAGCAGGCCCCGGGTCACGTCGCGCCGCGCATTGTCGAAGGCCGCGATCGGCCGCCCGCCGCCGTCGCGCCAGTCGGCCGCGATCACCGCCGCGGCCCAGCCGTCGAAGCGGCCGCCCGGGCTCTGCCCGCACGCCGGCCCGGCGCCCGCGAGCAGCGCCGTCAGGATCAGCAGCAGGAAACCTCGAGCCATGCCAAACCCTCGCCAAGCCTCGGTCGAGGTTAGCGCAAGCGGCGGCGGGGGAAAGGGGGCCTACTTCTTCCGGAACTGGTCCAGAGACACGACCTTGGGTCCGTCGTCACCGGTCGGGGGTGGCGGAGCCGAAGCCTCGACCTCGGGGGCCTCGTCCGCGATCTCCTCGGCCATGGCCGGAGACTCGAACTGCAGCAGGAACTGCACCGACGGATCGTAGAACCGCGTCACCGCCGTATAGGGCATCGACAGCACCTTCGGCATGCCGCCGAATTTCAGCATCACCGAGAAGCGGTCGGCCTCGACCTTCAGATCCCAGTACTGGTGCTGCAGCACCACCGTCATCTCTTCGGGATATTTGGCCAGCACGTCCGGCGGCACGCTCACGCCCGGCGCGCGGGTCTTGAACGTCACATAGAAATGGTGCGCGCCGGGAATGCCCTCCGGCAGGGCCGCGCGCTCGAGGGCCGAACGGATGACGCCGCGCAGGGCGTCCTGCGCCAGCTGCTCGTAGTGCATCTCGTCGACTGGCGGGGTCTCGTCGGCCATCGGGTCCCTCGGCGTTGCAGTCGAGGGTTTAGCCGCGCGGCGACGCCGGCGGAAGATGGCGAGACGGTAAACTGGAAGGGAAAGTGCCGGGATTCTGTTGGCAGGCTCCCGGCGGCCCCGCCTGGGGAACTGATCCCCCAGGACTTAAGTGTTCGAAATCAACCGAACCGCATTACGCGGCGAGGCGGACTTCTCCAGCGAAGTTATCGTTCGCAGTTAGAAAATGGCCCGATACGGTGGGCCAGGACGAGCGAAAGCAGTCCTCTTTACACGTCCGTCGATGCTAGTCGGCCCCGCACCGCCCGCCGATACACGGGAGGGAATGGTGGAGCCGCCGGGAATCGCACCCGGGTCCGGTCCGCTTATTACAGGCGCGTTTATCGCCATAGTCCGGGCGAACCCGGACAGGACCAATATAGGGGTTCCGGCCGCGGTCTCCAAGGGCTGATGCGGGCCCCCGGGGACTCAGTAGATCCGTGTCCGCAGGTCCACGGTGCGGATGTCGGTCGCGGCGGTGAACAGTTCGGGCCGGGGCCGCGCCGTCGAAACCGCCAGCACCGTGTGCTCCGCGTAGAAATAACTGCCGTCAGAGCCGCCGGCCGAGCTCATGAACCGCCCGTTCCAGATGATCCGCGCCACCCGTTCCGGCCCGACCGACAGCAGGGGGGAGGGGAGGACGGCCGGCCAGGCCGTCCGCAGCATCGATCCCCATGGCCGCGTGGCCGAGAGTGCGACGCCGCCATCCGGACTCTCGCGCCAGACGATATTGGCCGGGTGCATCGGCTCGGCGTGGGCCCAGTCGTCGGGCGTCGACCAGCCGGCCGTCTCGCGCGTCTCGAAACCCTCCCGCTCCAGCCGGCGAAGATCATGCAGCCAGCACCGTCCCGCCCCCTCGTCCCACGGCTCCGGCAAGGGCGCGGCGTCCGGCAGGCGCGGCCGCCCGGCCGCCGCAGCCCGGGACGCCTTGGTCCAGTGCGACCACAGGTGCTGAACGACGATCATCCGGTTCGTCTCCAGTCCGCCGTCTGGTTCCGGAACCACGTCAGCTGCCGCTTGGCGTAGTTGCGCGTCGCCTGCCGCGTCGCCTCGACCGCCGCCGCCAGCGTCGTCTCTCCGGCCAGATGCGCCGCGAACTCGCGCACCCCGACCGCCTTCATCGCCGGCAGGTTCGGGTCCAGCCCACGCGCCGTCAGCGCCCGCACCTCCTCCAGCGCCCCGGCCTCGACCATCCGCGCCACCCGCAGGTCGCAGCTGGCGTACAGCGCCGCCCGGTCCGGCTCGATCACCCAGCCGGTCCACGACCCCGGCGCCAGCAGCGGAGTGGTCTCCGCCGTCCAGTCGCTCAGCGCCCGGCCGGTGTGCGCCGCCACCGCCCAGGCCCGGGTCAACCGCTGCCGGTCGCCCGCCTCGATCCGCGCTTCCGCCGCCGCATCGACCCCGCCCAGACGCGCCCGGAACGCGGCCTCGCCGCCCGTGTCATACAGCGCCCCCGCCGCTTCCCGCACCTCCAGCGGCACGTCCGGAATATCCGCCAACCCCTTGGTCAAGGCTGTGAAATAAAGCCCGGTCCCGCCCACGATCAGCGCCGGTCGCCCCGCCGCGGCCAATTCCTCCAGCACCGGTGCTGCCGCCCGGCTCCAGCGTCCGACCGACCAGGCGTCCGCCGCATCGGCCACGCCGTACAGCCTGTGCTCCGCCCGCGCTTCTTCCTCGACCGACGGCCGCGCGCTCAGCACCCGCAGGTCGGCGTACAGCTGCTGGCTGTCGGCGTTGATGATCACTGCCCCGGTCCGCTCCGCCAGCTCCAGCGCCAGCCGCGACTTGCCCGAGGCGGTCGGGCCGGCCAGCAGGGTCACCGGCGTGCTGATCAGGGGTGCGGTCAATTACGGGCTCGCGGGGCAGGGCTGTTCGGCGATAGAACGCGGGCCCCGCCGCCGCAACCCGCTCGCCCGTTCCGGAAAGTCCGCCTTGCCTGACAAAGCCGCCGTCATCGCCGCCCTCGACGCCATCCGCGACCCGAAGAGCGGGCAGGGGCTGGTCGCCGCCGGGCTCGCCCAGGGTCTGACCGTGGCCCCCACCCCCGAGGGCCTCCGCGCCGGCTTCGTCATGGAGGTCGCGCCCCGCGACACCGCCCTCTACGCCCCTGTCCGCGACGCCGCCGAGGCCGCGCTGAAGGCCATCCCCGGCATGGCCCGCGTCTCCGTCGTCCTGACCGCCGAGACCGCCCCCGCGACCCGGCCGGCCCGCACCGCCTCCCTCTCGCCCCAGGCCGTCGAACAGACGCGGGCCAAGGCCCCCGTGCCCACCGACCGCCCGGCCCACGTCCGCCGCGTCCTCGCCGTCGCCAGCGGCAAGGGCGGGGTCGGCAAGTCCACCGTCGCGGTCAACCTCGCCGCCGCCCTCGCGGCCCGCGGCCTGTCGGTCGGCCTGCTGGACGCCGACGTCTATGGCCCCTCGCTGCCGACCATGCTCGGCGTCTCCGGCAAGCCGGAATACCGCGACGACAGGATGGAGCCGCACCAGGCCCACGGCCTCAAGGTCATGTCCGTCGGCCTGCTGACCGGCGCCAACGACGCCATGGTCTGGCGCGGCCCGATGGCCTCCCAGGCCCTGACCCAGATGCTGACCCAGACCCGCTGGGGCACGGAGGAACAGCCGCTCGACGTCCTCGTCGTCGACCTGCCGCCGGGCACCGGCGACGTCCAGCTGACCCTGATCCAGAAGACCCCGCTTGACGGCGCGGTCATCGTCTCGACCCCGCAGGAGGTGGCCCTGGCCGACGCCCGCCGCGCCCACACCCTGTTCCAGAAGGTCAGGGTCCCGACTCTCGGCCTGATCGAGAACATGTCCGGCGACGTCTTCGGCCGCGGCGGGGCCGAGGCCGAGGCCGGTCGTCTCGGCGTCCCCTATCTCGGCGATCTGCCGCTGGACGCCGCCCTGCGTCAGGCGGGCGACGCCGGCCGCCCCCTGGTCAGCGCCGAGCCGGACGGCCCGGTCGCACAGCGCTTCGCCTTGATCGCCGCCCGGCTCGCCGACGTCCTGGGCGTCTAGCCCGACACCCGCCCCGCGCGGATCGCGAAAAAGCCGCCCTCAAGGGTTTCAAATCAAAACCCTAATCGCCACATCGTCGGTTCCAGTCGTTTTTCGCGAGCCGCCCATGTCCGTCGACGCCCTGTTCCGCCCGTTCCAGGTCAAGTCCCTGAAGATGCCCAACCGCATCGTCATGGCCCCCATGACCCGGTCCTTCTCCCCGGGTGGAATCCCGACCAGCGACGTCGCCGGCTATTATCGCCGTCGCGCCGAGGGCGGGGTCGGGCTGATCGTCACCGAGGGCACGGTCGTCGAACGCCCCGCCGCGCGCAACGACCCGAAGGTGCCGGTCTTCCACGGCGCAGCCCTGCCGGAATGGAAGAAGGTGGTGGAAGAGGTCCACGCCGCCGGCGGCCTGATCGCGCCCCAGCTCTGGCACGTCGGCTCGGCCCGAGGGCAGGGCGAGGACTGGACCCCGCTCGGCAAGGTCGACAGCCCGTCCGGCATGACCAGCCCGGGCAAGCGCAAACTGGAGCCGATGACCGACGAGGACATCGCCGACACCATCGCCGCCTTCGGCCGCTCGGCCCGCGCCACCCGCGAGCTCGGCTTCGACGCCGTCGAGATCCACGGGGCCCACGGCTATCTGATCGACCAGTTCTTCTGGTCCGGCCTCAACGACCGCGCCGACAAATGGGGCGGCGGGACCATCGCCGACCGCGCACGCTTCGGGGCCGAGGTGGTCAAGGCCGTGCGCGAGGGCGTCGGCCCGGACATGGCCCTGATCCTGCGCCTGTCGCAGTGGAAGTCGCACGATTTCGCGGCGAAGAACGCCCACGATCCCGCCGAGCTGGAACAGTGGCTCGCCCCCTTGGTCGAGGCCGGGGTCGACGTCTTCCACTGCTCGCAGCGCCGCTTCTGGGAGCCCGAGTTCGAGGGTTCGGACCTCAATTTCGCCGGCTGGACGAAGAAGGTCACCGGCCTGCCGACCATCACCGTCGGCTCGGTCGGTCTCGACGGCGAGTTCATCGCGGCCTTCGGCGGCGCCGGCTCCAAACCCGCCTCGCTGGACGGCCTGATCCAACGGCTGGAGGCCGACGAATTCGACCTCGTCGCCGTCGGCCGCGCCCTGCTGGCCGACCCGCACTGGGTCGAGAAGATCCGCGACGGCCGTCTCGAGGAGCTGAAGGACTTCGAACGCTCGGCGATGATGACTCTGAGCTAGGCCGCGCCGGCCTCGCGTAGCCGGTTGAAACCTGACGAGCGCTTGTTCGGCGATGCCGAGCCTCTAGGCTGCGTATCATGCTTCATTCGACCCGCCGCCTGCTGACCGAAGACCTCCACCCGGTCGAGCGCTCCGCTCTGATCGGGATCGTCGCCACGCGCGGCGGCCCCGCGGACGCCGAGGCTCTGTCGCCGCGGCTGTTGGGGGACGCCGCGCCGCAGTGGGACGTGCTGGATGCCGTCGTACGCTGTGGGGGGCGGGTGATGGCGGAGCGCCTGCACGCGCGCTTTGTCGCCGATGGTCGCCTCATCAAAGACGCCGATCCCCAACTGCTGTGGGCCTTCGGCTGGGCCGGCCTGGAGCACGCCCGGTCCATGCTGTTTCACTACGCCCGGGAGAGAGAGTGGGATCATGAGGCCCCTGAGAGGGACTGGGAGATGGCGCCGGCCGCCATAGACGGCCTGGTTCACCTGTCGCCAGCGGGACTGGAGGACGAGGTCCGCGCCGCTGTCGAGCCTTGCGTGGGCCGCAGCGTCTTCCCGGAACACCTCCCCGCCCTGGCCGGCTGGATCGGCGATGTCGACCTCGTCGACCGCTTCCTGGTTCGCGACCACACCTCGCCGTCGACAGACTGTATGGGCGGGGTTCTCCTCGCCGTCGGACTGCTGGGTCCGGCCGGGCGTCGGCGGCTGCACGAACTGTTCTGGACCGACCAATACCCGATGATCTGGAACGACGCGCCCCGGGAAACGGGCGTCGCCCTGCGCATGACCGGCCTCGGCGTCGCCGACCTGATCGCTGAGTTGAGAAGCCGGATCGCCACGGTGGAGGGCATGCTGCCGTTCTGGTGGTTTGTAATCGTACGCTGCATGGTCGCGCACGAGATCGCCGCCCGCGACGCGCCGCCCCGCTGGCGCTTCCTGCCGGCGCCCGAATCCCTGCTCGATCTGCACCGGGCCCTGGCCGGCCCGAACGGCGCCTGGGATGAGGGCATCAATCACCACGCCTTCCATCGCCTGGGCCCCGACGGCGAGTGGCTGGCGGGCGAACTCCACGACCTGGAGCGGCCCCTCGAACAGCTGATCCGGCGGGATGCGCTGATCGCGGAACTCTGCGGGCCGGGCGGCGGCGGGGTCTAGTCCGCCTCCACCACCACCGCCGTGCCATAGGCCAGCACCTCGGTGACGCCTTCCATGATCTCATTGGCCTCATAGCGCATGCCGATCACCGCGTTGGCGCCCATGGCCTGCGCGTGGTCGACCAGTTCCTGCAGCGCCTCGGCCCGCGACGCCTCGGCCAGCTTTACATAGGCGCCGACCCGGCCGCCCAGCATCGACTGCAGCCCGCCGACCATGTCGCTGAGGGCGTTGCGCGAGCGCACGGTGATGCCCCGCACCAGCCCCAGGGTCTTCACCACCCGATAGCCGGGCGCGTCATTGGTGGTCACGATCAGCATGGTCATTTCCTTTCGAGCACCCGGAAGACGAACCCGTGGTCGTCCTTCTCGCCCGCCGGATGGGCCTCCGACGATACCTCTTTCCACGCCCCCTCGTCGAACGCCGGGAACAGCGCGTCCCCCTCCGGCTCGGCCTCGACCTCGGTCAGATACAGCCGTTTCGCCCGCGGCAGGGCCGCCGCGAACAGCGCCGTCCCGCCGATGACGCAGACCTCGTCGACGCCGTCGTCCATCGCCGTCTCGCGCGCGATCTCGATCGCCTCGTCCAGCGTCGTACAGATCACCGCCCCTCGGGCCTCGAACGATTCGTCGCGCGACAGCACCAGGTTCAGCCGCCCCGGCAGCGGCTTCAGCGGCAGGCTCTCCCAGGTCTTGCGGCCCATGATGCACGGCTTGCCGATCGTCACCGCCTTGAACCGCTGCAGATCGCTGCGCAGCCGCCACGGCAGGTCGCCGTCCCGCCCGATCACTCCATTGCGGGCCCGGGCGACGACGAGGGCGATGTGGGGCAGGGACACGGCCTCAGTCTCCGCCGTGAATTTCGAGGGTCACAGTCCCGACCTGACCCTCAGCCGGTTCGATCAGAAGAAGCGACCCCGCAATCCGATGTTCGTACTCGGACCAACGCATCGGCCCGGATTCGTTGACGACGAGCTCGCGACGACGCACGGGATACCAGCCCTGCGCCGCCGGAGCCAATGCCTCCTCCACGGCCCGCACCAGTGCGCCTTCGTCGCCGCGTACGGGCTGGACGAACAGCCCGCAACCCGATGGACCGCGGCGGACCTGGAGGCTGTGGCCGTCTCCTGTCGCCCAGCTCCCCGATCCGCTTCCGGGTCGAGCGCACCAGTCGCGCAGCGCCGGGATCGCCGCCGGTAGATCGGCCGGCGTCTGCAGCACCAGGGCGGCGATTGCGGTCAGGATCATGCGGTCTTCTCCAGCCAGTGCAGCCATTTCCGCTGCATGGCCTGTTCGATATCGATCCCCGCCCGGTCGCAATAGATCAGCAGCATACCCAGCACATCCGCCGCCTCGTCGCCCAGCTTGCCGGCGTCGGCCGCGCCGCGCGCCCGCCCGCTCATCCTCAGATGCTCGGCCGTCAGCTCGCCCAGCTCCTCCTGCACCTTCAGCAGGGCCCAGTCGCCGGACCGCTCGATGTCATGCTCGGCGGCGTAGATGTCGGAGATACGCAGGACGTCGGCCTGCAGGTCGGAGAGGTTCATGGCCGCTGTCCTACAGCCTGGGCGGCGGACTTGTCCCGTCCTTCAAACCGCCACCGGCGCCTTGATGTGCGGCCACGGCGCGTAGCCTTCCAGCACGAAGTCCTCCAGCCGGTAGGCGAACAGGTCGTCCTTCGGCGCGATGGTCATCACCGGCAGCGGCAGCGGCTCGCGCGCCAGCTGGGTCTCCGCCTGCTCGACATGGTTCAGATACAGGTGAGCGTCGCCGAAGGTGTGCACGAACTCGCCGGGCTCCAGCCCCACGACCTGCGCCACCATCATGGTCAGCAGCGCATAGGACGCGATGTTGAACGGCACCCCGAGGAACACGTCCGCCGACCGCTGGTACAGCTGGCAGCTCAGCTTGCCGTCGGCGACGAAGAACTGGAACAGGCAGTGGCAGGGCGGCAGGGCCATGTCGTCGACGTCGGCCGGGTTCCAGGCGCTGACGATGTGCCGGCGCCCGTTGGGATTGGTCTTCAGACCCTCGACGACCTTCTCGATCTGGTCGATGACCCGCCCGTCCGGCGCCGCCCACGAGCGCCACTGCTTGCCATAGACCGGCCCCAGCTCGCCCTCGGCGTCGGCCCATTCGTTCCAGATGCTGACGCCGTTGTCCTTCAGCCAGCCGATATTGGTCTCGCCGCGCAGGAACCACAGCAGCTCGACGATGATCGAGCGCAGATGCAGCTTCTTGGTCGTCAGAACCGGAAAGCCCTTCGACAGGTCGAAGCGCATCTGCCGCCCGAACACCCCCAGCGTCCCGGTGCCGGTCCGGTCATCGCGCCGCGCGCCGTTGTCGAGGATGTCGCGCAGCAGGTTCAGATACTGCCATTCCGGATGGTCGGCCGCGACCGAGCCGGTGCGGGCCTGCAGATCGGCGAGGGTGGCGACGGCGTTCATGGAAACAGGATGCCGCTGATTCGAGCCCGGCGGCAGCCACCTGATTCGCTTGCCCACAGAAACCCCGGGGACCCTCTCCCCTTGCGGGAGAGGGAGACCGCACACGGCGGCGCAGCCGTCGTTCTTGTGCGATCGGGTGAGGGGTCGCACCGCCCGCCGGAGAGACCCCTCATCCGACCTCGCTCCGCTCGGCCACCTTCAGCCGCACGGGGAGAAGAACTTCCACCGGCCAATTTGCTGCGCTGCAAATCCCCGCCCAGCCCCCGTAATCTCGGCGACCAACCCGCTGTTTTCCTTCCTCATCCTTTCCGCGCCAGCGTCATGAACCCGCCTGAGGAAGCGGCGGCCGTATCATGAGCGGCTCACGTTCGGATCTTTGACAATTGAACTTCGACTGCCGCCTCAACCGGACGGTCTGGACGATTCGGACGGTGTTTCAGGATTTGACCCGGGTAAAATTACCCCCGGAACCCGTCCTCATCCAGGAACGCCCGCTCCTCCGCCGTCGTGTCCCGGCCGAGCGCCCGGTTGCGGTGGGGGAAGCGGCCGAAGCGTTCGATGACGGCGTGATGATGCTCGGCCCAGCGGTCGTCGGCCGACCGCTCCATGGTCTGGAACAGGGCCAGCTGACGGTCCTGCAGGGCCTGATCCTCGGCATGCTGCAGCGGCAGGTAGAAGAAGCGCCGCAGGTCGTTCTCCACCGCCCGGTCGAAGCCGGCGTCCAGCGCCTTCACCGCGAACATCCGCGCCAGCGGATCAGTGGCGAAGGCGTGCCCCGTGCCGCGGAAGGCGTTCCTCGGAAACTGGTCCAGCAGGATCAGCAAGGCCAGCACCCCCTCCGGACTGTCCGCCCAGCCGTCCAGCTCGCGTCGCGCCGCCGCGAAATGGGCCGCCTCGAACCGATGCCGGAAGTCCACGTCGAAGGCCTCATCCTTGGCGAACCACTTTTTCGGGCCCGCCTCTTTCCAGAAGGCGACGACGGCGGAAGGCGTTATGTCTGTGCTCATGACCGATAACCTAGGCGCCCCGCTCCCCGTCTTCCATGACCGCGACTGCGATCTGTCGATCATCCGCGGCAAGCGCGTCGCCGTCATCGGCTACGGCAGCCAGGGCCGCACCCACGCCCTGAACCTGCGGGACTCCGGCGTCGCCGACATCGTCATCGGCCTCAAGGCGACCTCCGCCACCCGCGCGAAGGCGGAAGCCGACGGCTTCCCGGTCCTGACCGCCGGCGAGGCCGCTGCCTCGGCCGACGTCGTCGCCGTCATGGTCTCGGACGAGGCCCACCGCGACCTCTGGCGCGACGAGCTGGAGCCGGCCATCCGGCCCGGCGCCGCCCTGATCTTCGCCCACGGCCTGTCGGTCCGCTTCGGCCTCGTCCAGCCGCGCCCCGACCTCGACGTCATCCTCGCCTCGCCCAAGGGCATCGGCCCGCGCATCCGCGACCTCTATGTCGAAGGGGAGGGGGTCTTCGCCCTGTTCGGCGTGCATCAGGACGCCAGCGGCGGCGCCCACGCCCTGGGCCTGTCCTACGCCGCCGCGCTCGGCTGCGGCCGCAAGGGCATCCTCGAGACCACCTTCGCCGCCGAATGCGAAAGCGACCTGTTCGGCGAGCAGGTGGTGCTGTGCGGCGGGGTCGGCCAGCTGATCGACGCGGCCTTCACCAAGCTCGTCGAGGCCGGCTATCCGCCCGAGGTGGCCTGGTTCGAGTGCTTCTATGAGGTCAAGCTGGTCACCGACCTGATGTTCTCCATGGGCATCGCCGGCGCCTTCGCCCGCATCTCCAACACCGCCGAATACGGGGCCTATCTGACCGGTCCCCGCGTCATCGGCGAGGCCTCGAAGGCCGCCATGGACCAGGTCCTCGAGGAAGTCCGCTCCGGCGCGTTCGTGAGGACTCTGATGGCCGACTACGACGCCGGCTCCCCCGACCTTCTGGCCCGCCGCAAGGCTCTGGGCCAACGCCCCATAGAGGATGTCGGGCGCCATCTCGGCGTGGTGGCGTCAAAAGCGAAGGGCTGAAACGAAAAGAGCGCCCGACAGGCGCTCATTCGCTTGTTTCCAGGGGCTTCGGGAACCCCTTGGAAGAATGGTCGGAGTGAGAGGATTCGAACCTCCGACCCCTGCGTCCCGAACGCAGTGCTCTACCAGGCTGAGCCACACTCCGACTTGAGGAGGGGGCTTATAGCGAGGGGGTTTGCCCCCCGCAAGCCGGGAAATGGCCCGCTGCGAAATAGTCTGGAATCCGCGTCTTGCATCCCCCGCGGCCTTGTCGTATCTCGCACGCCTTCCGGCGCTTCCGCCCCGGAAACGCCGGACCTGCTGGGGAATGGTGTAATGGTAACACTCCGGTTTTTGGTACCGTCATTCTAGGTTCGAGTCCTAGTTCCCCAGCCATCCGCCCTCCTATTCAATAAAGCCCGCCCCTACGGGGTTTGACCGTATCCCTGATACAAAACGGTGATACAAAATGCGGGTTATGAAGGGCCTCCACAAAAGGGATGGAATCTGGCGTGTGCGGGTCGCAATTCCCGCCGACTTGCAGGTCCGATGGGGCAAGCGCGAAGAGATCGTCAGCCTCAGCACCACGGACGAAAACGAGGCAATCCGCCTGGGTGCGCCCAAGATCGCGGACATCAAGCAGCGCATCAAGGACATGCGGAAACCTGCCGCTGCGCCTGTCCCAGCCGCACCACCCGCCGTGGCCCGGCTGACAATCCCGCAGACTTTCGAAGCCATCCGACAATGGCGTCATTATGCCATTGATGACGCCTACCTCGACGCCTTCAATGGAACCTCCACGCCCCATGACCCGGTCGCGGCGTCGTCCGTCCGCTACGCCCTCCAGCATCACTCGACCATCGGCCAGATCACTGACTTTGATGCCCGGTTGGCCGAGGTCCTCTCTATCCCGGTCGATCACCCGGTGATCCAGCGCGCCAACGTCCGCGAGTGGTTCCGGCAAGCATGGAGCGACGTCGAAGGGTTCCGGGATCGCTTCCAACGCGACGACTTCAATGGTTGGCCGGAAGAACGCGACGCGCCCCTGGTCGCGGCGGCGACGCCCTCGGAATCCATGCCGGTGCGCGACGAATCGCGACTTACCCCCCTTGAACTCTATGACCGCTGGTCCCCCGTCGCCTCGATCAAGCTGGAGGGGCGCAACCGGGGCTACGTCCAACGCCTCGACGAATTCCTCGTAGCGAAGGCCATCGGCCAGATCGAGCCCCACGATTTGGCGCGGTTCCGCGTCGAAGCACTTCGCTTCCCCAATACGAAGAACCCAGCCGTCCTGGCCCGATCGTTCAGCGACATCATCGCCTGGGGTGAGGGGGAAGGTGCGGCAACACCCCGCCTCGACCAAGCAACCATTTGGAAGTGGCTCAACACGATCAAGGGGATGTTCGCTTACGCGCACAAGAACCGCTGGATCGACATTAATCCGGCCGAAGACACGATGGCCAAACCGCCGCGCAAGCGTAAAGCCCGTGTCGCCTTTGACGCCGCCGACATCGCTGAGATTTTCAGCAAGCCCGCCTTCACCGGTTTCTCCGGCCGCGTGAACGATGGCTATCGCGATACGCCGGGGGAGCAGGTGGTTCGCGACGCCAAATTCTGGATGCCGATCGTCGCCCTCTATACTGGCGCGCGCATGGAAGAGATCGGCTCAACCCTCGTGAACGAGATACGCCAGATCGAAGGCATCTGGGTCATAGACCTCCTCGACCGTGCTGATGAGGAGAACGACGAGCGTGATCGCTCGCTCAAGAACGAGCAGAGCCGCCGCATCGTGCCTCTGCATGACCGCCTGATCGACTTGGGCTTCCTCGACTACGTGAAGAGGCAAAAGAGCGACGGCTACCTCTTCCCTGACCTCGTCCCTTCTATGACACCGCGCGGACAGCGTCGGACGGTCAATTTTTCAAAGTGGTGGGGCCTGTTCTGCAAGGCAAACGCCACGGTCAAAGGCGAGGGGATGGACGCGAAGAAGAAGCCCTTCCATTCGTTCCGGCACACGGCGATCCGCGCGCTGCGCCATCCCAAGGCGAACCCCGTCTTGGCTCGCCTTCTGGTGGGGCATGAAGAGGGAGAGTTCGACGAGATCAACGACAGATATGGCGAGGGAGCCGACATCAAGAAGTTGAAGGAGACGATAGACCTGATCGACTATCCGACCTTCAGGCTGGCTCGCTAGGGGCCTTAGTATTGCTCGACGCGCGCCGCCCTGCCCGTGTCTGCTTGATGCACGGGTCGCTCGTGAAATGTATTGTCGGGCATGAGATAGAACCGCCGCAGAACGCGATAACGATTGTTCGGCAAGGCTTCGCAGAGATCGACAAGCGTCGGCTTCAGGCGGGCCTCGCGTTCCCCACGGAAGCGCGCATCCAGGACGATCTTCGCCTGATTGGCAGCAGCTTCCTCGTCAGCTTCGAGGATTGCCATGCTGTCGATGAAGTTGGTCTCTTCGTTCCGGTAGAGGCGGGCTACGTAGACTGGCGGCATGGCTTGGTCTCCTTCGGCCCAAAGATACGCCGCGCCAGCGGAGGGTCAACAAACCCATAAGCCTGTCCTTATGTCGGCGATGGCCAGGACGGCCGTCAACCCGAACTCGCAAGCCGCCCTGCGCCCTTGACTCGATAGTTGGGTGACACACCATGCAGCATGCCCGCCAGCCAGCACCTCACGAAATTGACCTATCTGTTTGAGGTTGCGGCGGACGAACATGCACCTGTCGAGTTGAAGAATGACATCCTCGATTATCTACACAGCGACGACGGGCTAAGCCGCGTGATGGTCGCGCTAGTGCCACTCGACAAGGGCGACGACGTCACCTTCGAAACCCTCGCTCAGCGGGCTCGCCCGCTTGCTCAAGCGAACCGAGTTCACGACATTCTGTCTGCATTCGCCGAAGAGCTTCCCTCCAACGCCACCCTCAAACAGGCATTGGTCTTCGCCCGCGTCGCGCAAGGTCACTATCTAAACCGGACTGGCCAGGGCGAATTAGCACAGCGCAAGACGCTCATGGCCGATGCACGCCTTCCGAAAGACCTTGGGCACACGCTCCACAACGCGCTGGCCGTGTTCTTCGAACCCATCGACCCTGAAACGCTTCCCGATGAGCGCAACAAGCCGGTCAAGCTATCGGCTGAGGGCGTCGCGTTACTGCGACGCGTCCTCCATCGGATGCACGAGTCACAGCGTGAGCGTGATGGCCTCGCCGCCAATGTCGGGGACGACCCCATTCAAAGTATCACGGATCATATCCGCCGGGGCCGATAGAGAGACCGGCCTCTGCAATCCCCCCAACCCCGCGTTCACGGGGTAAGTTCTCCCTGTCTTGGCCAAGACCCTTCGTTCCGACGAAGGCCCGTGAGCGGATTCCGGTCCGCTCAAGGACAACCTTGCTGAACTGGCGTCCAAGCGTCTTTTCAGCACCCAAAAACAACCGACCCACACTGTCACTCCGGTGACAGACGCGTCCCCTCACAGGGACAGATGCGTGGCGCGCGCCATCCCTTCTCACCTTTCCGACCTACCTGCCCCCGCACCCCTCCCAAGTGAAACGAGAAAAAAATGCAACACCGGACGACCATGCTTGAATGGTTGGAAGTCAGAGATTCCAACCCCATCGCGGAGGCCATGCATATGGTCGAAAAGCTCTGCCAAAGCGTCGTGCTGGGGCAGCGGGCCGCCGCGTATTTCTCTGGTCCCCCTGGAATCGGAAAGAGCTACAACATTTCGCGTGTGACCAAGAAGCGGTTCCTCGCTTGTAACCCGACCAACTACCTGTCGCTCCTCAAGAGCATCGAACAAGCCCAGGACGAGGGCAAAGCTCTCTTCCTCGACGAAGCGGATGTCATCTTCCGCTCTGAGCGCATGGCGAACGTCTTGAAGACGGCAACAGGCGCGCGTGATCTTCGCTATTGGGACGGCGAATGTGTTGACGTGCCGGGAGGAATCTTCGTGGCGACCAATCAAAACCTCCTCGATAGATCGTGGATGGAACGCTCCGCTGCGGGCCATTGCTCGGCCTTGTTTAGCCGCGCCAACCCGATCACCATTCCCGATGACATTCTCCAACTCTGGGAATACTCGATCGCGCTGGCCCAAACTGGAGGACTACTGCGCGATGACTACTGCGGAATGCCGATCAATCTCGATACGGTAAACCGCGCTTTCGATTGGTTCACTGTCAACGTCTACCGCCTCGACACGGTCTCGCCGCGCACCCTGCATCAGATCGCATCGGACATGAACCAACACCGCTTGGGGCGCATGGATGCCGATCTCGAAAACTTCTACCTCAGGAGCCGATTGACTCGCCAAAGCAATCAGAGCCCGCCGCCGACGCCATTCAAGATCACGCCGAGCGCGGTTAGCCCGGCCAGCACGCGGTTTCGAAAGGCGGCCCGGCGTCCCGTTCCTGCGCCGGTTGAAACGCCCAAACCCAGCCGTGAAGGTGTCGCTGCTGAAATCGGGGTCCCGGCCTCGAACGTCGTGCAGTTCATGAAACGCTGGGAGGAAACTATGGCTGACTGAGGAAAGGAGCAGAAACTCGCGAACCCTCACGCGACCGTTGGGGACCTCGCTTCGAGTTCGGCCATGCGCCGCTCCAACTTCTCAACCCGTGTCTCAAGTGATCGTGGTTGGGGGACGAGCCATGCCTCGATCGCTTCTCTGATGCACTCGCTGCGGTCCCGGTTGAGGACCTTGGCGCGTTCATCGAGTTGTTGAAGAAGGCCACTAGGAACTCTCAGGTTCAGCGGGACCATGGGCTCTCTGGCCATCAGTTGATCGTTTCCTGCATCTTCAAGAGGTTGGACACCGACTGGGGTCTCCAAGTGGAGCGACGGGGCGTGAGCACGCCCTTTTCGTTGAGTCCCGACGCGAGTTGGGAAAGGCTGTTGCAGCCCTCCGACCGCAAGGCTTCCACGATGGGCAGGAGATCGCGCGCGCGCTTTTGAGCGGCTTGGCCTCGCACAGTCGCGCTCTTTGCGGCCGCCTTTGCCGACGACTCGCCAATGCGAGGGTTGTTTCCCCCCAAGGGCAGGCCGCGATCACGTCGCGCCTGGAGGGCTGCACGGGTCCGTTCCGATACCAACCGAGTCTCTTCTTCGGCCAAGAGGGCCATCAGTCGGACGGTGAGGCGGTTAGCGTTCGGGAGATCGACGGCGACGAAGTCCACGCCCGCTCGGTCAAGCTCCATCAACAGGAGCGGATCACGGCTCAGCCGACAAAGACGAGCGATGACCAGGACTGCATTGTGGACACGGCAAAGGCTGAGTGCACGATCAAGGCCATGCCTCTGCCCCGGCCGCCCGGATGCGATCTCGGTTACTTCGTCCAGGAGAACCGCGTCATCCCCAATGAACCGACGCACGGCGTCCTGCTGCGCCTCCAGACCCAGCCCCGACCGTCCTTGCCGGGTAGTGCTGACCCGGTAGAGGGCCACGTAGCGAGGCATCAAATGAGCATGAACGTTCGTCATGGCTGACTTGATAGTCGAAACGCATTGCATTCGCAATACAGTTGAAATGCGCCTCTTGGCTCTCCGACTAAATATCGGATGTCCAGCTATTTCACTAAAATCAGGATCGAAGCCCAAAGTGCGACCCGAGAGCTGATTGCCGCACTCGCGACAGGTCCCTCGTCACCTCTTCGCTCGCGCCTACGGAAATGCGGCACGAGCACGGAATATAAGAACTCTGTGGCGTGCGGTGCTGTCGCGTGCGCCAAGTGCAGGGAGACTTATGTCCGGAAACAGGTCGCCGCCGTTCAGGCCGCGTTGGCTGGAGCGAACAACGACGACTTGGTCATGGTCAGCATCGTTCTGGAGCTTGTGGGCTCGGTCACCGAAATCGGCCCGAGTTTCGCATCGGCCAAGCGGAAGCTCCGAAACATTATCGAGCAGAACCGCCGGTCGAGAGCCAGTTGGTGTGATCTCCAGGTGGTGGGCTGGATGGAAGTGGATGCCTTTGAACCGGAGAGGTTCGTTGATCTGCTGCCGCATAAGAAGGCGCAGTTCGAAGCGATGGGCGTCCCTTACGCTGGAGAGGGACCGGTATGGGTCACCACTCTGCACGGGATCGTCAGCCTAGCTGGCGTGGATCGTCACGCTTTAGCCCGCGAGCTTGAGCGGGGCTGGTCGATCGCTACCCAAGTTCACGCCCAGCCGTTTGACGGTGCACGGAGCGTTTCGGACAACATCAACAGCGTAGTTCGCTATTCGCTGAAACACAGAAGCGTCTCAAACGCCCACGTGACCGGTCCTGAACCTTGGACCGTCGTGTGGAGGAAAGCCTATTACGAATATTTGAACCAATGGTCCCGTTCATTTCAAAGCGTTAGGGTATGGATTAGGCCACGTAGTTACTTAGCTAACATAGACGAATTTGAACAACAGGAAATGAGTGGTAACGAAACTGTAGAACGGTATCTCGAACCTATGCCGATGCTGTTCTAACGAACTGATTTATCACTTTTGATAGCCTATATATACAGTGGGTTCAGCAAAATCGCAGCTTGAAATGGACAGCATCGACCGCAGATACAAACCCGAAGCCCCACTTGTCGCGAAGCGGTGTGGTCCAGCGACAGGACGGAGCCGTTGTTTCACTGAGGAGCCAATCGAACATTTCAAAAAGGCGCAGCCGGTCCGATGGGTTATCGCAGCCGATCGCGATTACGACGTGATGCTCGGCGGTAGCTTGTGAGGTGGTGACCGGTCGAGAGAGGCGAGACAAATCAAGAGGAGGGCGCATCCTCTATTTAGGTGGGCGGGAAGGACAAGGGCTTGGCCGGGAAAGCTCCCACCAAGTTTGCCTGCACGGTCGCTGCGTAGAAAGGCGTTGGTCCGTCAGCCGCCCATTCCAGGCAGGTCGAAATCGAGATCGTCCATCGTGTGATACACGCCTTCGAGTTCGCGCGGCGGCTTGCAAGGGAGAAAGCAGAGAACACCTTGGCTACTCACTCGCTCCTTCACGCGTCGAGCAGTTTCCCCTGAAACGGCCATGTTGGCGCGGCCATGAATGCCAGTGAGCAGCCAACCGCCATCGGTCTGAGTCAGGATGATAATTACGCTGAGGTCGCCGATCGCGAGATAAGCCGTGGCTCCAAGAGCGATAGCGTTCACGTGGCCAGCAAGACAGTTCTGCCACTCTCTCCCCATGGCCCGAGCGATGGAGGGAACGATGCGCCGAACCCCCGGATCATGATCCAATCCAATTCCCAGAGGAGGGAGCGTGTCCGCTTTGGCAAACCAACCCCGCACCCAGTTGCTTGCACGAAAATGAGGAGCATCCTCGATTGATTGCCGGAGCGCGGCGTCGGTCGCCGTCGAACATACCTGCCGGAGCATCGGCAGCCGCGCGTTCAGCTTGTGAGCCTCCGTCGCCGTCCTGACCGCCATCGCGGTCTTGGGCGACAAGATGCCGATGTCCAAAATCTCTACCGTCTGGAGGAGTTCGTCGTCGAGCCGCGCATCGACGCCCTCAAGCACTCGCCGCCGCGCCCGATGCTCGGGCTCCGGGGACGTCAAGAGCGCATACAGCCGACCGTAGGCGTCAGACGTGTTGAGGAGGCTGCTCCCGATCTTCTTGAGGATGGCAGGGAGGCTAGGCGGGACATCGGGATAAGCGGCTTCGAGGATATGCGTCGGCTTCATCGCGACGAAGGCGTCGGCGATCTGAATGATCGTGTCCGTATCGGTGACTTCGCCATTGGCTCGGAGAAGGAAGCCCTCGGGAGAACTGAGGACCCCGGAAGAGAGGGCTGCTGCCACAGCGTTGCGCCAGCTAGGTGAACCCCGCATTGCCGTAGCCAGAACACCCGGCCGAAGTTCCTCCAGCCGCATCATTTCTACCAGAAACCAGCCGCTCAGCGGATGGAACCAGTCAACGCCTGGGCGTGCCTGTCCGGCACCGTAGCGTTCGAGAAAGGGGGTCATACTCGCCTTTTGATCGAGAGAAAGGCGAGAGCACTGCGCTCAGCCGCCTGGAAATCTCTCGGGTAAGGGCTGTGTGACCATGTGCTTAGATTCGCACACGGGGGCTGCTGAACTCAAGAACTTTCGACCACGTCGCGCCCGGCGCGGGAAGCGATCGCCATTGGCCAGGGAGTTAGACCGCTACGGCCCAAACGGCGGCGGCGGTCGTCGCTCGGACAAGCGGCCTCTAGAACGACCTGTCAGTGAGTGGCTGAGGCTGCCGCGTCGGGTTCAGGCATGATGTCGAGCGCAGGAAGACTGCGGACGATCTTCATAGTCTCAAGGCTGACAGTGATGACCCGCTGGAAGAGTTCGAGAGGGTAGGCCGGGTTGCCGACCGTCTCGATGGCGTAGCGGTTGGCGTCGTTGACGAGGCCGCTGGCGGGATCGGTCTTAATAACCTGACGCTCCATAACCCATTCAAGAGCAGGCTTGCCGTTGACCACGTAGTCGTAGGCTTCGAGCGGGATGTTGGTCATCGTGATACGCGGATTGTAGATCACGATGCTCTTGTCGAGGTTCGGACGTTTGCCGCCGAACTTCATCTTCTCGACCCGATAGAAGGATTCGGCATCCTCGATGACGGCGAGCGACAAATCGCCTTGCTTTAGCGGCACCTTATACGGCACGACCTCGGCAAACTTCACGTGAAGTTCGCCAAGCGTTCTTCCGGCCTCCACGAATGCGCGGAACCCACTTAGGGTCGCCATAAGCGGGATGCGGGGAAGTTCTTTCAGTAGGTTATCCGCGAAAACTTCTCGATATTCTTCCGAGTGCAGCATCCCGTAGGTGTAGTCGAAAAGGTCGTCCTTCGATATTTCGACGCTGCCATACGCCGCGCGAACCTTCGCCAAGCTCTCGTCGGTGACGGCATCGACCCTTCTGAACGTGGTGTCTCCTTGGCCATTTTGCCTCGCGAACATTCCGGTGGGTTCAGCTTCTCCGATATAAAGGTATCTCGGGAAGCCAACGCCCTTCTCCAAGGTGTCATAGTTGAACATTGAATCCACCATGAGCGCGGAGAAGCTCTGCGACCCTGGTCCGGAGACTAAAATCACCCTATTGGCCGAGTCGTTCGTCGGGAAGAGTCGGGGAAGCTGATAGACGCAGTTGTTGAATTGCCGGTCGAAGTAGCTCCATTCTTTTGAGAAGGGTCGATACACGCCATCGCGTAAACCACGCTCATCAAACGCCCCTTTCCGTCCCGCCGCCGCAGAACTGAACAGTTCCCTCGTCCACTTGATGCGTTGGGGGTTCTTATCAACGAATTCTTCAACCGGAAGGTCGGTGTCCTTAGCGTGAACCGCTGCTATATACCTGTCGGACTCAGCATTATACGCAGACACCATGCTCGACATGTTGTGGGACAGGGCAGCATTAGACGGGTTGTAACACCAGGGGTCCCTGTTAGTTTTCAGACCGCTCGAACTAAGCGCGAAGATGTCATCAGGCGACTTGTCCTTCTTGCTCCCTAACGGCAGGAATGTGCCGAGATTAGCTGACCTTTGGCGCAGCCAGTCCCCATGCTCATCAGGAACGATGGACGTCCACCCAGCGGCTTCACTGATGCCGCCAACGCTTCCTGCGTCCGAGATGGCAGCCAGCTTCTCTTCGCCGGATAGATAGTCTCCGATGTCTTTGAAGAAGATTTGCGCCTCCTCGGCAGTCGTAGGCTGACCTTTGACCATCACGGTGATAGCGATCGGGGACCGACTTCCCGCCCCAAAGACGTTACCCTTTTCCTTCTGCCGCTGGAGCCCTTTGGTTCGGGCATTGCCGCGCAGATGGAAGACGAAAATCTTCGAGCACTCCTCCGCGAGACAACGACGCAAGCCATCAAATGAGTTACCGCTCACCCAGCCTGCGCCGCTAACAAAGGCAACGACGCCGCGTTCGCCAACCCGATCAGACGCCCAGCGGATCGCCCGGATGTAGCTATTGAAAAGGCTATTCTGAAGGCCAGCGTCAGACCGCGCGCCAAAGGTGTCCCGAATGCGCTGGTCGAGGTGAGCGTATTCGATATTTGCGGCGTCGTCGTTCCCACTTTCTTGGCCTTCTGAGTAAGGCGGGTTGGCTATAACCACTCTGATGCCAAGCTCCTTTTGGCGCGCGCGCCTTGAGGAATTATCGCTGAGAAGTCCTGAGACAAGATCGTCCTTTTCGTAAAGCTGGAACGTGTCGGTCAGGCAAATGCCGCCGAATGGCTCGTATTCGCCATCAGTGAGCGTGCTGTAGACAGCCTCGATGTTGATCGCCGCAATGTAGTAGGCGAGCAGCACGATCTCGTTTGCGTGAATTTCGTCTCGGTATTTCCGGCGCAGGTCTTCGGGAGCAATCAGGCCGGATTGCAGGAGGCGGGTTATGAATGTGCCGGTCCCGGTGAAGGGGTCGATGATGTGGACACCCTCGCTGCCCAGGTTCTGGCCAAACTCCGCACGGAGCACCTCGTCCACTGAGCGGATGATGAAATCGACAATCTCGACGGGCGTGTAGACGATGCCGAGCTTCTCCGTCATGCGCGGGAACGCCTTACGGAAGAACTTGTCGTAAAGCTCGACGATGATCCGCTGCTTGGCCTCGGCTGAGTCTATCCCGGCAGCCCGGCGGCGCACGCTGTCGTAGAAGTTCTGGAGGGCCTCGGCTTCCTTCTCCAAGTTCTGCTCCTGGAGAACGTCCAGGACGGATTGCATCGCCACCGAGACGGGATTGTTCCGCGCGAAACTGTGGTCCTCGAACAGGGCCTCGAACACCGGCTTGGTGATGATGTGCTGGGCCAGCATCTCGATGGCCTCAGGCTCTGATATGGAATCGTTCAGGTCGTCCCTGATCTCGGCCAGGAAGCTCCCGAACGCTTCGCGCTCCTTCGAACCTTCTTTGGCCACCGTGGTCGTGATGCGGGTGATGTGGGTCTGGGCGATCTTGGCAATGTCCGTCGCCCAATCCTCCCAGTAGTCCCGCTTTCCGCATTTCTTGACGATCTTGGCCATGATCGCCTTGGCGAATTCGTCGTCGAAGATGAACTCGGCCTGAGTGTCCGAGACCTCTCGCAGCGGCGTGTCGCCGTCGTCGTCACCATCGGCCGCGCTGCCCTGGCCGATGTTCGACTTGCCCTTTGTGGCCCCCGCCTTGGTCGGGAGCTTGTTCGTGACGGCGACGACCTCGATGTGGTCGCTCACATCCACGCCCAGTCCCATCTTGTTAATGGTCGAGTCGAACCGCTCATCGTGCGAACGAAGGGCGTTCAGGATATCCCACACGACCCGGTAGCGTTCGTTATCCTTGAGGGCCTCTTCCGGCGTCATTCCAGCGGGAACGCCGATGGGCAGGATGATGTAGCCCATCCGCTTGCCCTCGGCCCGACGCATCACCCGGCCGACCGACTGAACAACGTCGATCTGGGACTTGCGCGGATGCATGAACAAGATGGCGTCGAGGGCAGGGACGTCCACGCCTTCTGAGAGGCAGCGCGCGTTCGTCAGGATACGGCAGACCTCGCCGCCCGTGTCCTGCTTGAGCCAATCGAGGGCGCGGGTCCGTTCCTTGGCGTTATAGGTGCCATCCACATGCTGGAGTTCACAGCCGAGCGGCGAACGTCCAGCTTCGGTCTCCTGGCCTTCTTCCGAGGCAAGGTAGTCTCTGATGACGGCCGCGAACTCATCCTTGATGAGCTTCGAACTGGCGATGTCCTTGCAGAAGGCCAGAGCCCGCTGCATCGGCTCCGGGTCGGCGGCCACGTCGGCACTGAGACCGTTCTTCGTCAGGGCCTTGTAACAGCCGATGATCTTGGTCGCGTCGTCGAGCTTCAACTCGCTCGATCCGTCAGCGAGCCGACGCTGCATACTGGAACTGACCATGGCCTCATCGACGGCCAGGACGATCACCTTGTAGTCAGTCAGAAGCTGGTTCTCGACCGCCCAGCCGAAGCCGCGCGCAAAAAGGGTCGGGCCGAACATCGACTCGTCGTCCATCGAGCAAAGCTCGACGCTGGCGTCGGCCGCCTTGCCCTTCACGCTGTCGCCAAACACCCGAGGCGTCGCGGTCATATAGACGCGCTTCATCCCCTGGATGAAGGACTGGTCGTGCACCTTGATGAAGTTGCTGTCCTCCTGGCCAGGGAAGCTCGCGCCGGTCGTCCGGTGCGCTTCATCGCAGATGATGAGGTCGAACTCGGCCATCCCGTGCTGGGACTGCGCGGCGGCGACGACAGGCAGCGACTGGTAGGTGGCGAACACCGCCGTCATGCGATCAGGCACGGCTTTGGCGACCTTCGCAGCCAGCTTCGCTGGGTTGGTCGTAGCGGGGTAGTCGAGGTCGTGTGCCTCGACCTCGGCGACGTCATCCATGCTCTTGCGACGCTTGCCGACCTGGACGTCCGAGCAGACAGCAAATGACGCCAGCGGCGTCTCCGAGTCGATCGTCCATTCGCGGATCGTCTGGGACATCAACGACAGCGACGGGACAAGGAAGAGAACCGATTTCCCCTTGCCGACCATCGCCTCGGCGATTTTCAGGCCGGTAAAGGTCTTCCCGGTTCCGCAAGCCATAATGAGCTTGCCGCGATCCACCTCAGCCAACCCGTCGCGAACGCAGTTGAGAGCCTCCTGCTGGTGGGGTCGAAGCTGCTTCTTGGGCGCGACCTCGATCTTCTCCTCATGGAGGTAAGCCGCCCAGTTGATGGGGCTGTCGGACAGGCGGTCGAGGCCGATCCGGGTCGTGGGAATCTGCTGGCCGTCGAGGGCGTCCTCCGCGTGGTTGCTCCAAGGCACATCCGTCGTGTCGATAATCAAGCGACGGACGAACGGCTGCTTGCCTGAGGCGGTGAAGAAGCTGTCGATGTCCGCCTTGGCGATCCGGTGACCTTCTCGATAGAATTTACACTGGATCGCGCAGTAGCCGCCGTCATCCCGGAGCTTGGCCACAGCGTCGATGCCGGTGTCGCGTCCGTCCACACCGTTGGTTTTCGCCCAGTCTGAGAACAGCCACGCGTCCTCGTATTCCTGGTTCATGCCGGGGTCGTTCTTGATGAAATCGACCGCGATCCGTTCGAAATAGTTGCCCTTCTCGCGCTCGCTCTTGGCGGCGTCGCGGAAGGATTTCAGGAGCGTGCGGAAGTCGGACATTCGGTCACCGGATCGTAAGCGGCAGGAACGGCTATCGCCGTGCGGAGACGCTCTCACGATGAGTGTGGACGGCCCCCGGCTACCGTGGCGTGCGTTGGCAAAAATGGGAAGGCAGTAGACTCACTGCCCGAGCGCGGGTGGTGTCGTGGGGTAGTCAGCGGCTTACCCATCTCCGACGTGGAGGGTCCGATAGAGTGACGCCAGCCGCCGCGTCTCGTCCAGTGCATCCCTGAGTTCGAGGGAGGGCGAAGCTCGGCAATCGTCGAGACGCTTGGCTGCTGCATATAGCTGTTCCCGAAGGGCGACCCGGTCGGATGCTGGGATTCCACAGCCCGCCATCATCTTTTCAGATGCGAGATTGTTGAGGGCTGATGAATAGCCTCCTTCTGCTGCAAGGCACATCCAGTGCATTCCGCCGCGCCAGTTCGCTCGGGAAAATTGGGATGGGGAGCTTACAAAACTCCGCGCGCGCCCGAATGACTGGAGCCAGCCCACCATGTTCTGATCTGAATGCGAGCCCCGTAACGCGGCCACCCAAGTTTGAACGTCGGCGAGTTCACTACAATCAAGATAGGCATCCACCTCGATCGGCTCCAGGTCGGAGAGCGTGGTGAAGTCCACAATGCCGATCCGCTCGGGTTTCGGCCGAACGAAGGCCGGTAAACCTGCATGAGCGATCACTGCGCTGGGGATGCCGAGACGGATCGCGGACGGTTGGCCATCTGGCCTGCCGACAACGATCGTGCGCCCCTCTTCGCATTCCACCGTCCAAATCTCGAATGCGACCCAGCTATCGCTGGATTCTGATCGAGGGGTGACGGGCGGGGAGGCGACAATCGCGGTCTTTGCGCGTCCACCCCTGGAACGGGCTTGATCCATGCAAGGGTGTTTCGGCCAAGGCCAACCTAAGGAATCGAAATAGACCGCGCCGCCGTTCTCGGACCGGAAAAAAAAGACGCTTTCGCCACACGCAGGACAGCGAGCGTTCGGGTTGGCGAAACTTATCCGCTGCTCAGACACAGTCCCCTGTGGGGTCGGCAGCCCGTAGGAAACTCCACCCCAGCCGCAGTTGCAGCGGGACGAGTGGTTCCAAGCGTTGCAAGCCAAACGCGCCTCCCCAGTCCGGCTACCAGTGAACGGTGTCTCGGACGGTCGCGCAACTAACAAGATTGCATCAACTGGACGCGGGCGGCCCGGCCCGCTCTATTGAGGTTGATGCCAGCCACAGTCGGGAGGCCAAATGCCTGTTACGGTTATGTCGAGTGCGGGCGACTACTTCGCGGAAATCGTTGAGCCTACGGTCCACGAGTTTCAGACCACCCCAAGCACGTTCAGAACGGCGTTCGCGACCGCGACCGCCCTGTTTCACGCCCACGAATGGCTGTGGGCACATAACCGCGCGGACCTAGAGGCCCACTATGGTCAAACGTTCGACACGGCAGGCAAGTTCTGGTCCTTTGTCGAGACCCAAGTTCCACAAGCTGGATACATGCGCGACGTGGCGAATGCTTCGAAGCACGTCAAAATCGACAGGCGGCCCTCGACGGGGATGTCCCACATCGCGAACACTCATATTCAATCGACCGGATACGGGATGGGGACATATGGCGCGGGCCGGTATGGGGGGCAAAATCTCGCCATGGACGACAGCGGAAGGACGATCAGTTTCGACGCATGCGTGAACGACCTCATCGGGTTTTGGCGACCCTTAGTGCAGCGGCTGTATCCGACCTAAATGCCAGCGGCTTCCAGACGGTCGTTCAATCGTTTGGCCAGGGCGATTGAGGTCTCGGCGTGGTTCGTCTCATCGAGCAAGAGCGCGTGAAGTAGGCTTCCTTGCAGGGTCGCCGCGATTTGCCACAGATGATGCGACTTGCTGGTCAACTCCGTCCAGGCGTCCTGCATGTCGAGGTTCTGGTCTGTCACCACCCCTCGCATGACGGACAGACCGGTGACGTGTGACGAGGTTCCCGAGAGCCCTCGGTAAAAGCGATAAAGCATGTCCACCTCGCCCAGCTTGGCCAGAGCCTGCATGCTGAGCTTCGCGGCCCTTAGACCGGGTGGCAGTCGTTCAGCAAGCCAACGTCGAGTCGCTTCCGCCTCCCGTTCCATCTCTTTGTCGCCCATATCCCGAAATTGGTTGATCTGACCGTTAAGGGTCAGAAGCGCGTCCTGTTGAAGCTGGGTCCATAGGCCATCAGGCGACTTGTAGTTTGCCGCGATACAGATTGCTGCTTCGATCGAGGATCGCAGGATGGTGTCGGATTCGACCGGCAGCCCACCATTGTAGAGCAGGGCGTATCCGCGATGGTGGCTCCACAGCCGCTTGAACAGCATGCAGGAAACCATCTTTGGATCGTTGTTCAATCCTACGGTCGCCAGCGTTCTCTGCCACAGGGCGGCCCCCAAGCGGTTCGTTTCGTTGAAGAGGAGCGCATCCTCAGCAATCATGGGTTCGCACCCTTAAAGGATGGCTTTTGATGGGTCTCAGCGATCGCAAACTCCTGGTGCCGCATGAATGGCGTGCTCACGTTAACCCGTGGGTCAAGGATGATGAACTCGCAGACCTCCTCATTCTCCGAGGCGCGATAGTCTGGTCGTATGCCCACATCGAACAGGTCATCACAGAGATCACCATCCGTGCGACTTATCTCGATGCGTATCGCGGCCTGCGGTCCCAGCCGCCGTTCTCGATGTCGGCACGACTCACCCATCTTCGCAAAATCCTAAACATGGATGGCCCGCTGGCTCGCTACCGTCGCTACGGGCTGGCCATGATTGTGCGTTACGAGCGTGCTCGCGAGGTCAGAAACCAGATGGCTCACTCCGACATGTTCCCCATCAGTTTGTCAGGCCGCGAGTTCAGAGAGATTGTGATCGCGGATGGGACCATCACATCGAAAAGAGCCCCGTATTGGCCGGGAGAGTTGGAGCGCGTAGCAGAGAGTGCAGCGCGGTTCAGCCAACGCTGCCAAGCGGTGCTCTACGGTCTCAACGCTCGGAAGCTGCTACCGACTTTCGACGAAGGTGCGGCTTTGGTTTTGGCTGAGCGGGGCGATCCAACCTTGGCCGACTGAAGATCATAGGCGGCGAGACCCAATTGAGCAGTGAATACCTCTCGCTAAACCTGGATGCGAACGAGCGCATCACATACCCGTCGCCGGGTCGGTGCATCTACTGCGGCGCGACCGACGCCGAGTTGACTGACGAACACGTCGTCCCCTTCGCTTTAACGGGCAACGCCGTAATCTTCGAAAAGGCTTCTTGTAGGCCCTGCGCGAAAGCGATCAGTCCCTACGAACAGTTTGTCCTCCGACAGACTTACGGAAATCTGCGGGTCCAGATCGACGCACCCACGAGACGCCCGAAGGACCGCCAAACCCGCATCGACCATCCCTTCCTGCTGCTGGATGAGCACGGCCGAACGATGAGGAAATGGACCGTCCAGACGGACTGGAACCAATGCCCCGTCCTGTGCCCAAGCTGGCTCGCGCCATGGCCAACGATCATCGACGACAAGCCACCCTCAGCGGTCATCCACGGCCAGAAGTGGCATTATCAAGATCAGCGGCTCACCGCCTTTATCGACAAGACTCGCCGGTTCTTCGGAAGCCCCGGCGTCGCCTATGAGGTGGGAAAGATCGACGGTGCGGGATTCCTGAGATTCATAGCAAAAATGGCCCACGGCTACGCAGTAGCGACGCGCGGCTATGATGCTTTCGATTGGCTCACTCCAGGCGTGATCCTCGGCTCTGATCCATACGTGTCTCACCTAGTGGGCGGATCAGGCTACGTAGAGCCAGCGGACCTAGAGACGGGTTCGGCCATTAAGTTCGACTTTGGAGACCCGACTCCCGAAATCCCATTCTTCCTTGTGCGAATTCGCCTGTTCGAATTCCTCGGGACGCCCGATCAAGTAGTGGTCGTGGGCCGCCCCAAAGGCACACCAGATTTGCCGGGAGGCTAAGGCAAGTCAGTCTCTTGTCTCACCGACCGCAATGATACAAAACGTCGATACAAGCGGTCCCCCACCGTTTTGACGGGTGTTGATTTTGAGGGGTTTTTTGGGTGGGCGACGTCTCCTAGTTCCCCAGCCATCCGCTTCCTCTGATCCTCGCGCAGCCTCCGTGCCCGGCCCTGCGGGCTCAGTGGCCCTTCAGGGTCTCCAGCGGAAGGCGGATGCGCACGCCGACCCCGGCCCCCGGCGCGGTCTCGATGCTCATTGATCCGCCCAGGTGTTCGACCAGCCCCCGCACCAGCGCCAGACCCTCGCCCGACTCCAGAGTCTCGGCCCCCACGCCCGAATCGCGCACCACCAGGCTGACGCCGCCCACGGCCCGCGAGAACGCCACGGCGACGGATCCGCGCCGGTTGCCCGGAAAGGCGTGGCGGCGGGCGTTGGAGATCAGCTCGTGGGTTATGATCGCCAGCGGCAGCAGGTGGCTGTCGGGCAGCAGCGCCGACTGCCCGCGCACGTCAAGCCGTACGGGTCGCTCCTCGCAGGCGCGGGCCCAGAAGGCCGCGACATCCTCAAGATAGCCGGCGAAGTCCAACGGCCCGCCGACGCTCATCCGCCGGCTGATCAGTTCGAGGGCCGCGGCGATGTCGCTGAGCCACGTCAGATGTCGCACGCTCTCCGGGTCGGTGACGGTGCGCAGCCGAATCCCGACGAGCGTCTGCAACAGCTGGTATCCGCCCGGCTTTTCGCGCTGGGGCTCGACGGTTCCCTCTCTGGCGGCGGTGGCCATCGTTCCCCCAACGATTGAAAGGCTGCGAATTATTACTCCACGCCGAACCAAATAGCCAACCAGGCGTTCGTCAGTCCGCTATCGGACACAACAGTGGTAAACAGGTTCAGTTAGCGTTTTTGGGGGACCGCTGTGTCCAAACCGCCCGACCTTCGGGTCATGATCGTCGAAGACCAGGCCCTCCTCGCCATGGAGCTGGAACTCGTGCTGGGCGAATCCGGCTGCGATGTCGTCGGCTGCGCCATGGATCAGGCCAGCGCCTTCACTATCGCCGATCGTGAACACCCCGACCTGGCCCTGATCGACGTCAATCTGCTCGACGGAATGACCGGGCCCCGGATCGCTCAGGGGTTGGTCAGCCGCCATGGCGCGGCGGTGGTCTTCCTGACCGCCAATCCGGAACAGATACCGGAGGGTTTCGCCGGGGCGCTGGGAGCCGTGTCCAAGCCGTTCGACGAAGACACGATCCGCGCTGTCGTCGATTTCGCCCGCCAGTTCATCCAGCACCGCACGGTGGCCGACCCCCCGCGCCGTTTCCGGCTGGCGCCTTGGCTCATGACGCCGCCGGACGACATCGCGCCGCACTGACCGAAGCCGGCGCGGCGCGACATTCGGTCAGTCAATCTTCAGCCGCACGAACACCATGCCGCCATCGGGGTCGCCTCCGTAGGCGGGCTCCAGAGCCTCGGGGACGCGGTTCAGACTGTAGAGCGCTCCCATCCCGAACCGGACGTTCTCAGCCAGGCGCCAGTCATGCACCGCGCCGAACGACGCCTTGGCCACGGTATGCAGGTCGCCGTGCCCGCCGCCCGGTCCCGGGAGCAGTTCGTCCGTCTCGATCCGTTCCGCCCGCGCGAACAGGGTCCAGCGGTCGTCGGGGCTGATCGCCGTCTCGAGCAGCCACGCGTCCTTGGACTCGTCGTGGTCGTTGGTCTTTCGGCCCCAGGCGAGGGTCGATGACCACCAGCCGTCGGTCCCGAGGCGGCGTGCGTGGATCGCGCTGGCCGACCATTTGGTTTCGTCCTCGTCGGGCTCCAGCTGCTCCGGCCCCGTGACGTCGGCGTAGGACGCCTGTAGCGACCATTCCGGCGTCGGATTCCACGACCCCCGAACCGACCAGCTGTCTAATTCCGGCCTCTCGATGTCGTAGCGATCCTCGTCTGGCTCCCGACCGCGGAAGGACGACGCCTCGAGCTTGAAGCCGTCGTGCACCCAGCCCAACGTCGCGACACCGAAGACGATATGCGTCGAGTCGAGCCAGTGGTGGGAAATCGGCGCCTCCGGACTGTCCATGGCGCTCATGCGGTGCATGAAGGCGGGCGGACCGAAGGCCGGTTCGCCCGGCAGGCCGATGTAGGCGTAGACGCTGTCCTTGTCGGTCAGGCGCCGCGCGTAGCTGGCCGACAGTTCCATCACCAGTTCGTGCGGGTGTTGCCGGTCGATGAGCGGGGTGACCCCGTCCGCCGTCTCGCCCGCCGCCAGCAGCAGCGGGAAGCCTTCCTTGCCCATGAATGGGTCCGGGCTGAGCATGGCCCGCAAATTCAGGGTCGAGCCGTCGGCGAAGTCGCGCCGGGCCGAGCCCATAATCATGCCGCTGACAAAGGTCTTGTCGTCCCCGCGCGGGCCGTTCTGCCAGTCGTGGGTCAGGTTCAGCAGGACATGGCTCATGAACGACCAGTCGCCGCGGGTGACGTGAACACCGCCGTGCTCAGACAGGTCAGGCTGCCAGCTGGTGCCGGAGGCGTCGCGGGTCATCGGCCAGGAGCCGAGCGGGCTCGTCATGGCATGTCCCGCGTGAGCATCCTCGCCGGCCATCTCATGGGTCTGGTGGCCCCGGGGATGATCCTGGTGAGTAGAGCTCTGGCCAGCCATGTCGTGGTCCGGCATGTCGTGGCCTGCATGGGCGTCGGCCGGCGGAGTCTGCACCGGCGGCGTGGGGTGATGGGAATGATCCTGCGCCGCCGCCGGCAGGGCGAGGGCGAGCAGGGATGCGCCTGCGAGGGGCGCGAGAATACGATCAGCCATAAGGCCTCCTGGAATGAACATGGGCGCGCGGCCGGTCGCCGCGCCGCGGACGTGATCAGTCGGTGAGGAGTCGGGGCGGATGAGGCTCGGGAGCGGGCCGCCCCCCGACCGGCAAGGCCATCGGCGGAGCCGCGACCGCGGGGGGCGGGGCCGCCACGCGGGCGCGCGTGGGCGGCCTGGGCACGGGCGCGGCCACACAGGCCACGCAACAGTCCATGGCTTTCAGGCTCTTGCTGGATCGGGATGCAGGCGTCTCGGCCCCGGCTTGATGCGTCGCCGTCTCGTGACACGGCGCCGGGGATGCGCCGGCCCAAGCGCTCGGCGGAGCGGCGCCGGTCATCAGCACCGCGAGGGCGCCGAGCAGCAACATCATGGCGTGGAGCGCGCGCATCACGCCCAACTAGGCGCTGCGGCCGCCGGCTTCAAGCAAGGCCGCCACCCAGATCCAGCCCCGGAGCCGTCGGCGGGGCGCTATCCGGATCCAGGTCCAACTGCATCAGCGTCACATCCAGCCAGCGATCGCACTTCCAGCCGACCTGCCGATAGACCCCCGCGTCACGGAAGCCGAGGGCCCGGTGCAGGGCGACCGAGGCGGCGCTGGTGTCGCTGTCACTGATTGCGCCGATGATGTGCCGCAGGCCCATGGCTCTCACCCGGGCGATAAGGCCTTCCAGCAGGGCCCGGCCCACCCCGTGGCCGCGCGCCGCCTCCTCGACATAGATCGACCCCTCGACGCCGAAGCGATAGGCCGGACGCGGCCGAAATGGCGAGGCGTAGGCGTAGCCGGCGAAGACGCCGTTCATCTCGGCCACAAGCCACGGCAGGTTGTGTCGCCGCACGGCCTCGAACCGTCGCGCCATCTCGTCCCGCGACGGCGGTTCCAGTTCGAACGTGGCCGTTCCGGTCAGCACCTCGCGGCCGTACAGCGCGGCGATAGCGTGCAGATCCGCCAAGCTCGCATCACGGATCGTGGGGATCATCTGCTCAACCCTTGCTTGCCGGACCATCAGCAACCGTCACTGGATTCGGCGTTTGCCTCTGATAGACTGCGCCTCTTATCGAGGGGGACCAGACCGTGAAAGCCATTCTGACAGCGGCGGTGGCCGCCAGCCTGATCGTCGTCGCGCCGACATCCGCGGTGGCCCAGACTAAGCCCAACAAGTCCTTGACGCCGACCGTCGATCTCAAGGTCTGCAACGAAAGCGGCCGCAACGCGACGGTGGCGGTGTCCTATGTGGAAGTGGGTTCCGGCCGCTTCATCAATCGCGGCTGGTTCGACGTCTACACAGGCGCCTGCATCGATCTTGTCAGCACTGACAACGCCAATTTCTACATGTACGGCGACGCCACGGACGGCTCGGGCCGTTCGTGGTCGGGCGACCATACGCTCTGCGTCCAGTATCCCGGTCCCTACACCTTCTGGTCCGACGGCAGCGACACCTGCCCAAGCGGCTATGAGACCCGGAACTTCGTTTCTATGCACGCCGATGACGTCGGCCCCTACACCTGGACCCTTGAACCCTGACAAGGCCCACCCTGGGAGGGGGTCAGACCCGTTCCCAGCCCTTGTCGATCGCCCAGACCGCAAAGGCGTAGTCGTGGGCGACCTCTTTCAGGTAATCGAACCGGCCCGAGGCTCCGCCGTGGCCGGCCTCCATATTGATCTTCAGGAGCACCGGCTTGCCCGAGGTTGTCGCCGGCCGCAGCTTCGCGACCCACTTCTCCGGCTCCCAATAGGTCACGCGGGGATCTGACAGGCCGCCGGTGGCCAGCACGGCCGGATAGGCCTTCGGTCCCACCTGGTCGTAGGGGCTGTAGCTCATCATGTAGTCGTAGGCCTCGGGATCCTCGATCGGATTGCCCCACTCCGGCCACTCCGGCGGCGTCAGCGGCAGGCTGGTGTCGCTCATGGTGTTGATCACATCGACGAACGGCACCTGGCCGATCACTCCGGCCCACAGGTCCGGCCGCATGTTGTTGACCGCCCCCATCAGCAGCCCGCCGGCCGAGCCGCCCTGGGCCACGATGTTTCCGGCCCTGGCGTGGCCGCTTGAGATCAGGTGCTCGGCAGCGGCGATGAAGTCGGTGAATGTGTTCTTCTTGGTGAAGCGGCGGGCGCTCAGGAACCAGTTCCAGCCCTTGTCCGAGCCGCCGCGGATGTGAGCGATGGCGTAGATCCATCCGCGGTCCACCAACGACAACCGGTTGGTCGAGAAGCTGGCCGGCATCGGTATGCCGTATGAGCCGTAGCCGTACAGCAGAAGCGGGGCCGATCCGTCGACCGGGGTCGACTTCCGGCGCAGCACCGTCACCGGCACCAGCTCGCCATCCGGCGCGGGGGCGTTAAGCCGCTCGACCACATAGTCGGCCGGGTCGTGGCCCGACGGCACTTCCTGCACCTTGCGCAAGGTCCGCTCGCGGGTCTTCAGGTCGTAGTCATAGGTCGAGGTCGGCGTCGACGGCGAGTTGTAGCCGTAGCGCATGACCGTGGTGTCGAACTCCGACGCCCCGCCCAGAGACAAGGAATAGGCCGGCTCGTCGACCGCGATCTCGTGCTCGGCCCCGGCCCGGTCGCGGATGATGATGCGGGTGTTGGCGTCGGCGCGCTCCTGGCGGCCGATGAAGTCCTTCACCAGCGCCACGCCCTCAATGTAGCGGCCCGGCGTATGCGGAACGAGGTCCTTCCAGTGAGTCTTGCCCGGCGTGGCGGTCGGGGCCTCGACGATCTTGAAGTCGATCGAGTCATCGGCGTTGGTGCGGATCACCCAGCGATCGCCCCAGTGGTCGGCGTCGTACAGTCGGGCCACTTCGCGGGGCTCCAGAACTGCTGGCGCAGCAGTCGGCGTCGCAGCGGGAATGATCCGGGCTTCGGACGTCTCCTGGTTGGCGATCGAGATGACCACGAAGGCGTCGTCGGCGGTGCGGCCGACGCTGATGAACATGCCGTCGTCAGTTTCCTCGTAGACCAGCGAAGTCTCGCCGCCGCGGGCGGGGCGGCGGAAGATCTTGTCGGGTCGGCCATTGTCGTCGCGGTTGGTCCAGAAGATCCACTGGCTGTCCGGCGAGAAGGTGAAGTTACCCGTCGCCGAGCCGATGGGGTCGGGCAGGACCTCGCCGGTCGCAAGGTCCTTGACGAAGATCTGGTGCACCTCCGACCCCTGGGCGTCCTCGGCATAGGCGAACAGGGCGTGGTCGGGGCTGTGTTCGGCGGAGCTGACCTCGGAGTAGGCCTTGCCCGCGGCGAGCACGTTTGCGTCAAGCAGCAACTGCGGATCGCCGGCGCCGGTGCGAGGCTTGCGCATGAAGCGCGGATGCTGATCCCCGGTCTTGAACTCAGTGTAGTACTCCCACGGCCCGTCCGGCGACGGCACGGAGCTGTCGTCCTCCTTGATCCGCCCCTTCATCTCCTCGAACATCTGGGCCTGCAGCGGCAGCGTCGAGGCCATCATCGCCTCGCGATAGGCGTTCTCGGCGGTCAGGTGTTCCTTGACGTCGGCCTTGATCAGGGTCGGGTCGCGCAGCACCGCCTGCCAGTTGTCGTCCTTCATCCACTGATAGTCGTCGACCCGGACGCGGCCCAGCTGTTCGATGCGGACCGAAATCTTCTTCGCGACGGGCGGGACGGGCGTGGTCTGGGGCATCGAGGCTCCGGTGCGGGCGTGGGCGGGCAGGGCGGTAGCGGCCAGCGCGGCGGCTGAGGTGGCGAGCAGGTCGCGGCGGTTCATGGTTCGGGCCCCGATGGAGAACAGGACGCGGACCTTGTGCGAGCGACCGCGCCGCCGTCAAATGAACAAACGACCGCGGCGTGATCCGTTCTCATGTTCGATCTCCAGCTTACCCCCGATTCCGAACCCGATCCGCCCGCCGCGGCCGTGGCGCCGCCGGCATGGGATCTGACCGTCGGCCTGATCTCCGCCACGGTGCAGCTTGACCAGCGCAATGGCGACGCGGCGACGCGGCGGGTCGGGACCGGCTTCCTGATCGACGCGCCGCGACCGGATGGACAGCCGCGCACGGTGCTCGTCACGGCCCATCATGTGCTGGACGGAATGCCGGCGCCGGACGCGCGGATCGGCTGGCGGGTCGAGAGACTCGAGGGCGGCTGGCGATTCGCGCCCGAGCCATTGCGCATCCGTGAGGAGGACGGCGATCCGGTCTGGACCCGCCATCCCGAGCGGGACATCGCGGTGATGGAGGTCTCGGCCCCGCCAGCCTTCGCCCGGGCCGCCATTCCTCTGGGATGGCTGGCCGACGCCAATACGCTCGACGCCTGGCAGGTGGGGCCTGGCGACGAACTGCTGACCCTTGGATTCCCGCGTGGCTATTCGTCGAACACGGCGGGTTTTCCGATCCTGAGGACCGGGCGGGTGGCGTCATGGCCGCTGACGCCCATCGACGCCTTTCCGGTCTTCCTGCTCGACTTCCCGGTCTTCCCCGGCAATTCCGGCGGCCCGGTGTTCTGGACGCCGGCGGCGCGGAAGCTGCCCGGTTCGGTCCAGCCGGAGCACCCCTTCATCGCCGGCGTGCTGGTGTCCGAAGTGCGTCCGGGCGACGAACCCCTCGGCCTCGGCATCGTCGCCCACGCCGTCTATGTCCGGGAGGCCATCGCCCTGCTGGATGCGGCCTCGCCGTAGATGTCCGGGCGGGACGACGGCGCGCGAGCGGGGGTATTCCACCCGGGCGCAAATCAAAAAGACGGGGTGGCGAAGTCGGCAGGGTCGGCAAAGTCCCGGCCGCGAGGACAGAAAAACGGGGGGCGGAGTCGGCAGAGTCTACAGGACGGCAGCTTCGAGCCGGCGCGGCGGCGGATTCGATTGTCAAAGACCCGGGCCCGATGAAGGACACGCGGATCAGTATACGCCCGCTGTTTTCTCAGGCGGGCAGTTTGCCGCGAGAGTCTGGCAAGCCGTTGATCGGAAGCGATTTCATTCGCGGAATTGTGCTGGCAATCCCCGAATAGCCAGCATTGCGGTCGGTGCGGACCTAGCCAGCCAGCACGTCCGCGCTCATCCGCTCCAGCAGGTCCCCGCCCTGACCGATGGCGGCCAGCCGGCTCGAGACATGGCCCAGCACATTGGCGGCGTAGACCTCGTACAGGGCGATCCGTCCTTCCAGCCACGCCGGATCGCCTTCGCCGGCGTCGAGGATGGCCCGCGCCGCCAGGGCGCCCTTGGCCAGCATCCAGCCGCCGACCACATCGCCGACCAGCTTCAGATAGGCGTCGGCGCCCGCCAGCACGTCGGCGGCCCGCCCGGCGTCGGCCTTGGCGTCCAGCAACCACAAGGTCGCGTCCTCGACCGCCTCGATGGCGTTGGCCAGTCGTTCCACCGGCTTGCCTGAATACAGGCGCGGCAAGATGGTCAGGGTCGCCTTCATGTCGGCGATCAGCTCGCGCGCCGACTGGCCGCCGTCCTGGCCCAGCTTGCGCCCGACCAGATCCATGGCCTGGATGCCGTTGGTGCCTTCGTAGATCGGGGCGATCCGGGCGTCGCGATAGTACTGGGCCGCGCCGGTCTCCTCGATGAAGCCCATGCCGCCGTGCACCTGCACCCCCATGGAGGCGACCTCGACGCCGACGTCGGTCGACCAGGCCTTGGCGATCGGCGTGAACAGATCCTCGCGGCCCTTCCAGCGGCGCCGATCGTCTTCGGTCGCCGCGTGCTTCGCCAGATCGGCGGCGACGCCGGTCGAGAGGCAGAGAGCCCGGGCGGCGGCGATCTTCGCCTTCATCACCGACAGGGTGCGGCGCACGTCGGGATGGTCGATGATCGGGGCGTTGGCCTCGCCGCTCCAGACGGATCGGCCCTGACGCCGCTCCCGCGCATACTCCAGCGCCTGCTGGTACGCCCGTTCGGCGACGCCCACGCCCTCGACGCCGACGGCCAGCCGGGCCGCGTTCATCATGACGAACATATGGGCCAGGCCCTGATTGGGCTGGCCGACCAGCTCGGCGGTCGCGCCCTCATAGGCCATGACACAGGTGGGGGAGGCGTGGATGCCCAGCTTGTGCTCGACCCCGACCGGGCGGAAAGCGTTGCGCTCGCCCAGCGAGCCGTCCGGCTTCACCAGATATTTCGAAGCCAGGAACAGACTGATGCCCTTGGGGCCCGGAGGCGCGTCGGGCAGGCGGGCCAGCACCATGTGGACGATGTTGTCGGTGGCGTCGTGGTCGCCCCAGGTGATGAAGATCTTCTGGCCGGTCAGGCAGTAAGTCCCGTCGCCGTTCGGAACCGCCGTCGCCGTCAGCGACCCGAGGTCCGATCCGGCCTGTGGCTCGGTCAGCACCATGGCCCCGGTCCATTCGCCCGACACCAGCTTCGTCAGATAGGTGGCCTTCTGCGCCTCCGTGCCGACCGCCTCCAGCGCCTCGATCGCCGCCAGAGACAGCATCGGGCAGAGGCCGAACGCCATGTTCGCGGCGTGCACCGTCTCATAGGCCGCCAGTTCCAGCGCCTTGGGCAGTTGCTGGCCGCCGGCGTGGGCGGGGGCGGACAGTCCGGTCCAGCCGCCCTCGGCGAACTGGCGGTAGGCGTCGGCGAAGCCGGGCGCCGCCGTCACCGCGCCGTTGGCGTAGAGCGAGCCCTTCTGGTCGCCGATCCGGTTCAACGGCGCCAGCACCCCTTCCGAGAACTGGCCGGCCGCCTCCAGCACCGCGCCCATCACCTCGGCGTCGTAGTCGGGGAAGGCGCCCGTCGCCGCGACGGCGTCGAGGCCGGCCACCTCGGTGAGGGTGAAGATCAGGTCGCGGACGGGCGCGCGGTAGGTCATCGGTCTGCTCTCGAAACTGCGAGGCTGTTCTGCCCCGTTGTCGTCGCGTCAGGCAAGGCGCGGCTTGGCGAACTCCGTCGTCTGGGCCAAGCTGACGGTTCGACGCATCGGAGAGAGAGGCAGATCGTGGCCGAACCGCGCAATCGCTATTCGACCGTATCGCTGGTCCTGCACTGGCTGATCGCCGCACTGGTGGTGACCCAGGTCGCGCTGATCGCCTCCCACGAGGCGACCGAGGGCCCGCTCTCGCGGGAGTTCGTCAATCTCCACAAGTCCGTCGGCCTGAGCATTCTGGTCCTGACCCTGGCCCGCCTGGGCTGGCGGATCGCCAACCCTGCCATTCCCCTTCCCGACTCCACACCGCGCTGGCAGAGGCTGGTCGCGCGGGGGACCCACGTCCTGTTCTATGTCTTTCTGATCGCCATGCCGCTGGTCGGCTGGGCGGCGTCCTCGGCGGCGGGCCGCGACATCCTCTGGTTTGGCCTGTTCGAATGGCCCGCCCTGCCGATCGGCGGCGGCCGCAAGACCGCCGGCGACCTGATGGATCTGCACGAACTGGCCGCGAAGGGTCTCTACGTCCTCATCTTCCTGCACATCGCCGGGGCCCTGAAACATCACTTCCTCGACCGGGATAACGTCCTTCACCGGATGATCCCGGTGATCCCCCGCCGGCCATGAGGCGGCGCGCTGCCCTGCTCGGGGCGATCGCGGCCCTCGGGCTCGCCGCCGCCGCGCCGACCCCCTGGGTGGTGGAGCGCGAGGCCTCCAGCATCGATATGACGGTAAGGGCCTTTGGCGGCTCCTATCGCGGACGCTTCGAGACATGGCGGGGGGATATCGCCTTCGACCCCGCGGCGCCCCGGCAGACCCGCGCGACGGTCGTGGTCCAGTCGCGATCCCTGAGGATGACGCCGGCGGCCGTGACGGGTCGGGCGGTGGGGCCGGGCTTTCTCGATGCAGCCCGTCATCCGGTCATCCAGTTCGAGCTCCAGTCGCTGGATCCCATCGGCGGCGACCGTTATTCCGCCCGCGCCGGGGTGACGATGAAGGGTCGGACCCGTCCGGTCACCTTCCCGGTGGACTTGCGCGTGACCGGCGACCGGGCGCATCTGACGGGCGCGTTCACCCTCGATCGCACGGAATTCGGAATAGGAACCACAGGCGCGTGGAACAGGATGGTCGGCCGCGAGGTGACGGTGCGGGTCGCGCTTCAGGCGCGTCGCCTGTAGCCGCGCCTCCTCCAGGCGCCACCGACGCCCAGGCCGCCGAGGCCCTGGCCGCGGGCGGGCTCGTCATCCTGCCGACCGAAACCGTCTATGGTCTGGCCGCCGACGCGGGGAACCCCGCCGCCGTCGCCGCCATCTTCGAAGCCAAGGGCCGGCCGCGCTTCAATCCGCTGATCGCCCATGTCGCCGACGCGGTGGAGGCCGAGACGATCGCCGTCTTCGACGCCCGCGCCCGCGCCCTGGCCGAGGCCTTCTGGCCGGGCCCCTTGACCCTCGTGGCGCCGGTGCGGGACCGCGACCGGGTCTGCGATCTGGCCCGCGCCGGGCTCGACAGCGTCGCCGTCCGCGTCCCGGGTCACGTGCGCGCCCGCGGCGTCATCGCGGCCTTCGGCGGACCGGTCGTGGCGCCGTCGGCCAACCGCTCCGGCCGTCCCAGCCCCACGACCTTCGAGGACGCGCTGGAAGAGACCGGCTTCGCCGCCGCCGACGCCGTCGACGGCGGTCCCTGCGCCGTCGGGGTCGAGAGCACGGTCGTCTCCGTGCTGGACGGCCGCATCGCCCTGCTGCGCCCCGGCTCGGTCACCCGCGAGGAGATCGAGGCCGTGGTCGGGCCGCTCGAGCGGGACGGGGAGGGGCATCGCTCTCCCGGCCGGACGGCCCTGCACTACGCGCCCGACGCGCCTGTCCGCATCGACGCGCTCGAGGCGCGGCCCGGGGAGATTCTCCTCGGCTTCGGCCCCGGTGTCGGCGATCCCCGCTGGAGCCTCAGCCCCGTCGGCGACCTTCGCGAGGCTGCCGCCAACCTGTTCCGGCGGCTGAGAGAGGCGGACCGCCAGAAGCCCGGGGGCATCGCCGTGTCGCCGATCCCCACGCAGGGCCTCGGCGAGGCGATCAACGATCGGCTCAAGCGCGCGGCCGGGTTCGTGGGGTAGGGGAAGCACGAACCCAAGGCCCTGTAGCCCTATTGTGCTCCAGGGTTGTTGAGCGACAAACTGCGCCCTTCGGACGCGGCCGCGACGGCGACGTCAGAGAGAGGCCGCCCCCATGATCCGTCCTCGACGAGCCTTTGTCGGCTTCAGTTCGCCTGTCGGCTACAGCTACGCCTATCCCGCTTCGAAGACCCGGTCTGACAGCAGGAGCTCGCCCAATCCCGTGCTGATGGGCGCCATGGGGCTGTTCGTCCTGTACGATGAGATCTGGTTCGCCTGCGAGAGCCTTTGCCCCGAATCCATGCGGCGCCTGCCGTATGTGCGCTTCCTCGACGTCAGGCGACCGAAGCTGTTTCTTAAGAGCGACGTCTCCCTGGAAAGCCTGGACGATGCCCAATTCCCGGGTGACGCGGATCTCAACGATCTCTTTCCTGGCGGCTACGAGGAGATGCCGAACTTCTTCGGCCCGGACGGCAGCGTCGACAATCACACCCACGAGCTGGATCTTCGCACGGCGACCTTCAATGGAAATCCCGGGCGGCGTCAGCTCGCCTTCGACGCATGGCTGCTCGCACAAGCCAGCGACCTCGGTTTGGAGCTGGTCCTCAACCCCATTACCGCGAAAATCGCCTTCGGAGGCCAGAGCGGCCAACAACCGATACCACCCGACAGCTATGAGGAGTTGCGGCTCGCCGAGGCCATCGTGTCCTTGCGCAATCTGTACGACCTCACCGGCCCTTCAGGGCCCCATCACGATTGCGTCGAGAGAATACGAACGGATGGCCTGGTGCGGGACTTCCGCGGATGGCTCGCGGGCGAGCGGAACAGGCTGAGCAACCAGCAACTGTCTGAATTGCAGGCCGACGTTGACGCCAGGGTGCTCGATCTTCAGATCGAGGCCTTCGGCACCCACGCTGATCGCTATTCATTCAAGAACGTCGCGGTCGATCTGGTGAAAAACACCCTCGGCGGGATGGGCGCGCCCTGGGCCGTGATTGAGGCCGCCGGCCGGCTGCCGGAGCGGTCCGAAGTCCGGGCCTTCTCGTTCATCGGGAGGACGCACACACGGCAACACCAGGCCTTTGGTGTCCATCCACGCGGCCCCAACTATCTGAGATAGGCGCTACTGCGCCGTCCAGCCGCCGTCGATCGAGAAGCTGGCGCCGTTCGCTGACGCACCCAGATCACTGACGAGATACAGCATCATCCCGGTCAGCTCGTCGGTGGTGACGAACCGCTTGGTCGGCTGCGAGCCGAGGATCACGTCCCTGAGCACCTGCTCCTTCGACATGCCGCGAGTGCGAGCCTGGTCGGCGATCTGCTTCTCGACGATCGGCGTCTCGACAAAACCGGGGCACAGGGCGTTGCAGGTGATGTTGTCCTGCGCCAGTTCCAGCGCCACCGTCTTGGTGAAGCCGATGACCCCGTGCTTGGCGGCGACATAGGCCGACTTGAACGGGCTGGCGACGAGGCCGTGAGCCGAGGCGACGTTGATGATCCGCCCGCGCCCCTGGGCCTTCATGATCGGGATCGCCGCCCGCGTCGCATAGAAGGTCGACGACAGGTTGATGGCGATGATCTGCTCCCACTTGTCAGCGGGGAATTTCTCGACCGCCTCGACATGCTGGACGCCGGCGTTGTTGATCAGGATGTCGACCCGGCCCAGCTGGTGCTTGCCGTAGGCGACCATGTCCGCGACCTCGTCGCCGCGCAGCATGTTGGCGGCGTGATACCGCACCCGCACGCCGCAGCTGGCCTCCAGCTCGGCCCGGGTGCGCTCGATCTCGGAGGGATCGCCCAGACCGTTCAGCACCACCTCGCCGCCGCGCGAGGCGATGGCGCGGGCGAAGGCGAGGCCGATTCCCGAGGTCGAGCCCGAGATCACCGCCACCTGACCCTTCAGATCGCCGATGTCGCGGAAGGGCGCGCTTTCAGCTTCCGTGCCGTCACCGCGTTTAGGCCATTGGAACATGGGGTCTCGTCCGTCTGTGTCTTGAAGTCAGCCTAGCCGCTCGCGTCTGCGAAGGCGACAGGGCCTCACGAATTTCCTGACCTGATGAATATCCAGTCCGTCGCGGTCGAGGCCGCCTTGTCGAACCGGTAGCCGTCGCGGTCGAAGGCCTTCAGGTCCGCGGCCCGCTCGATCCGCTCGTCGATGGCGAACCGGGCCATGCCGCCCCGCGCCCTCTTGGCGAAGAAGGAGATGATGCGGCTCTCGCCGTCGCGCGATTCGCGGAAATGCGGCGTCACCACCGGCAGCTTCAGCGCGCGGGCGTCGACGGCGCCGAAATATTCCTGACTGGCCAGGTTCACCAGCGTCGGATCCGCCTGTCCCTCTGCGTCGGCGTTCAGGCATTTCGAGAGCCGGTCGCCCCAGAAGTCATAGAGGCTGTTCCCGCGGCGGGTCTTCAGACGGGTTCCCATCTCGAGCCGGTACGGCTGGATCCGGTCCAGCGGCCGCAGCAGGCCGTACAGGCCGGACAGGATGCGGATGTGATCCTGGGCCCAGCCCAGCGCCGCGGCGTCCAGGTCGCGCGCCTTCAGGCCCTCATAGACGTCGCCGGCGAAGGCGAAGGCCGCCTGGACCCCCTCGGTCGATTCGGCGTCGAAGGCCTGGAACCGGGCCCGGTTCAGCCGGGCGAGGTCGTCGGACAGGCTCATCAGCCGGCGCAGTTCGGCGACCGTCCGTCCCCGCGCGGTCCGGGCGAGGGACGCCGTGTCCTCACGGAAGCGCCTTTCGGACGCAGGCAGGGCGGGATCGGCTTCGGTGAAATCCAGCCGCTTGGCCGGGGACAGGACGATCAGCAACTCTCAACTCCGGCGGCGAGGACGCCCCGAATAGGCCGCTTCGGTGAGGAATTGAACCGGGCGGCCGTCGCGGGCCGGTCAGCTCCCCTGTTCGTGGAGCGCTGCGAGCACCCCGGGGAGCCGTTCCGGCAGGTCCTCGGCGATCAGGCCCGGCCCGAACCCCCGCGCCGCCTCGGCGTGCATCCACGCCGCCGCCCGGGCCGCGTCGAAACTGTCCATCCGCTGGGCGACCAGTCCGCCGATCATCCCCGCCAGCACGTCGCCCGAGCCGGCCGTGGCCAGCCACGGCGTGCCGTTGCCGTTGACCGCCAGCCGTCCGTCCGGGGCCGCGATCACCGTCTCCGGTCCCTTCAGCACCACCACCGCCCCGGCCCGTCTCGCGGCGTCGGCGGCGGCCGCCTCGCGTCCGCTCTCCAGCAGTCCCGGGAACAGCCGCCGGAACTCGCCCTCGTGCGGCGTCAGCACGTCGTCGCGGTCCAGCGCCTCGAACAGCCCCTCCGGCCAGGCCTCGAACGCGGTCAGCCCATCGGCGTCCACCACCAGCGCGGCCCCGGTCGTGGCGAGCGCGCGAACATTGGCCTGGGTCAGCTCGGTGACGCCGGCGGCCGGCCCGATGACCACGGCGTCCATGCCTTCGCAGGCTTCCACCAACGCTTCCGGCGAGCCGAACGGCGTCAGCATGACGGCCTCGATCGCCGGCGCGATCACCGCCGCTGCGTCCGGCGGACACAGGATGCGGACCAGACCGGCGCCGATGCGCAGGCCCGCGCGCGCCGCCAGCCGCGCAGCGCCGGTCTGGGTCGCCTTGCCGGAGACCACGCCCAGGCGACCCCGCGCGTGTTTGTGCGTCCCGGCTCCGGGCCAGGGCAGGCTGTCGCGCCAGTCGGGGAGGGCGGATCCGGTCACGATGCGGGTTCTCCGTTCACGGATGACGACGGGCGCCGAAAAAGGCTTGCCTTATGGTGCAATGCAATGTCCCTTTACCGCCCGAGCGCGAGGCGTATTAAGCCCGCCTGGGATCGCCGATGAAAAAGATCGAAGCCGTCATCAAGCCCTTCAAGCTGGATGAAGTGAAGGAAGCGCTCCAGGACGCTGGAGTGCAAGGCATGACCGTGCTGGAGGCCAGGGGATACGGCCGCCAGAAGGGCCATTCGGAACTCTATCGCGGAGCGGAATACGTCATCGACTTCCTGCCCAAGATCAAGATCGAGGTGGTGGTCCCGGACGACATGGTGTCTTCGGTCATCGACGCGATCCAGACCGCCGCCCGCACCGGCAAGATCGGCGACGGCAAAATCTTCGTTTCCGACGTCCTTGACGTCATCCGCATCCGCACCGGCGAGACGGGGGCCCAGGCCGTCTGACCGCCACGACCACCGGCCGCTCCCCGGAGCGGCCGTTTTCTTTAATCCTCCCCAAGAAACGGACCCTTGAGAATGAGCGCCAAGAAAATCCTGTCGGAGATCAAGGAGAAGGACGTCCAGTACGTCGACCTCCGCTTCACCGACACCAAGGGACGTATGCAGCACGTCACCTTCGACATCGACCTTGTCGACGAGGAGTTCCTCGAAGAGGGGACGATGTTCGACGGCTCCTCGATCGCCGGCTGGAAGGCGATCAACGAGTCCGACATGTTGCTGAAGCCGGATCTGAACAATTTCTGGATCGATCCCTTCTACCAGCAGACCACCCTGTTCCTGTTCTGCGACGTGCTGAACCCCGACACGGGCGAACCCTACAACCGCGACAGCCGCTCGATGGCCAAGAAGGCCCTGGCCTATGTGCAGTCCTCGGGCGTGGGCGACACCGTCTACTTCGGGCCGGAAGCCGAGTTCTTCATCTTCGACGACGTGCGCTGGTCCACCCAGCCGCACGACACCGGCTACGCCTATGACTCGATCGAGCTGCCGGCGAACACCGGGGCGGAGTATTCCGAAGGCAACATGGGCCACCGCCCGGGCCACAAGGGCGGCTATTTCCCGGTCAATCCGACGGACAGCGCCCAGGACCTGCGCGGCGAGATGCTGGGAGTCATGCGCGACCTCGGCATGCAGCCCGAGAAGCACCACCACGAAGTGGCTCCGGCGCAGCACGAACTGGGCCTGAAGTTCAGCGACCTGCTGACCATGGCGGACCGCACCCAGCTCTACAAATACGTCATCCACAACGTGGCCGCCGCCTACGGCAAGTCGGCCACCTTCATGGCCAAGCCGACCTTCGGCGACAACGGCTCGGGCATGCACGTGCACCAGTCGATCTGGCGCGACGGCAAGCCGCTGTTCGCGGGCGACAAA
>NZ_JAKFDS010000055.1:0-111971 GCF_036676055.1 Brevundimonas sp.
CGTCCATCCCGGCGACTGGACCTGGTCCAACATCGCCGCCATGCGCGACCAGCTGAAGCTGCTGGGCCTGTCGCTGGACTGGTCGCGCGAGTTCGCCACCTGCGACCCGGCCTATTACGGCAAGCAGCAGGCGTGGTTCCTCGAACTGTTCAAGCGGGGTCTCGTCTATCGCAAGGACTCGGTGGTCAACTGGGACCCGGTCGACAACACCGTCCTGGCCAATGAGCAGGTCGTCGACGGCCGCGGCTGGCGCTCCGGCGCGATCGTCGAGAAGCGCAAGCTGAACCAGTGGTTCCTGCGCATCACCGACTACGCCGACGATCTGATCGAAGGACTGAAGGAACTCGAAGGCCGCTGGCCCGACAAGGTCCGGCTGATGCAGGAGAACTGGATCGGCCGTTCCAAGGGGCTGCAGATGACCTGGCGCTGGGCCGGGCCCGCGCCCGAAGCCGCGCCGGAAGGGCTGGAGATCTACACCACCCGTCCGGACACCCTGTTCGGCGCGTCGTTTATGGGCATAGCGCCGGACCATCCGATCGCCCGCGCCCTGGCCGAAACCAACCCCGACGCCGCCGCCTTCGTGGCCGAGTGCCGCAAGGGCGGCTCGACCCAGGCCGAGATCGAACAAGCCGAAAAGATCGGCTTCGACACGGGGCTGAAAGTTCTGCACCCGTTCGACGGCCGCGAGGTTTCGGTGTGGATCGCCAACTTCATCCTCTCGGAGTACGGCACGGGCGCGATCTTCGGCTGCCCGGCCCACGACCAGCGCGATCTCGACTTTGCGCGCAAATATGACCTGCCTGTCGTCTCGGTCGTGAGACCTGACGGATCGGGAGATGATTTCGCTGTCGGAACAGAGGCTTACACCGGACCCGGAACCCTGTTCCAGTCCGACTTCCTCGACGGGATGGAGATCGAGGCGGCCAAGGCGGCGGCCATCGCCCGGATCGAGGCGGCGGGCCAGGGCGAGGGCGCGACGATCTACCGCCTGCGGGACTGGGGCGTCAGCCGCCAGCGCTACTGGGGCTGCCCGATCCCCATCATCCACTGCCCGTCCTGCGGCGCGGTCCCGGCCGCCGACCTTCCGGTCGAGCTGCCCCGCGACGTGACCTTCGACACGCCCGGCAATCCGCTGGACCGGCACCCGACGTGGAAACACGTCAAATGTCCGTCGTGTCACGGTGATGCGACGCGCGAGACGGACACCCTCGACACCTTCGTCGACTCCAGCTGGTATTTCGCCCGCTTCACCGATCCGACGGCCGAGGAGCCGATCTCCCGGACGGCCGCCGACAGATGGCTGCCGGTCGACCAGTATATCGGCGGCGTCGAGCACGCCGTGCTGCACCTGCTCTACGCCCGCTTCATCTCCCGCGCCCTGTCGGACGCCGGCCTGATGAGCGTGAAGGAGCCCTTCGCCGGCCTGTTCACCCAGGGCATGGTCGTCCACGAGACCTACCGCCGCGCCGACGGGGCCTGGGTCGAGCCCACCGACGTCGAACTGCTCCATGACGGCGGCAAGCGTTCGGCCCGCCAGCTCTCGACCGGCGAAACCCTGACGATCGGCGACATCGAGAAGATGTCGAAGTCGAAGAAGAACGTCGTCGCCCCGCAAGAGATCGTCGACACCTATGGCGTCGACGCCGGCCGCCTGTTCGTCCTCTCCGACAGCCCGCCCGAGCGGGACGTGCAATGGACCCCGGGCGGCGTCGAGGGCGCCAGCCGCTTCGTCCAGCGGGTCTGGGCCGAGGTCGATGGCTTCGATCCCGACTTCGCCGGCGAGGACCAGGCCAACGCCTCGCTCGTCCGCGAGACGCACAAGGCCATCAAGGCTGTGTCCGAGGGCATCGCCGGCTTCCGCTTCAACTCGGCCATCGCCAAGCTCTACGCCTTCGTGGCCACGGTGCGGGACCATGGCCAGGCGGGCGGCGCGGCGCGACGGCAGGCGCTGTCGGCCCTGCTGCGGCTGGTCGCGCCGTTCACGCCGCACCTGGCCGAGGAAGGCTGGACGCGGCTGGGCGAAGCGGGGATGATCCTCGACGCGCCGTGGCCCGAGTACGACCCGGCGCTGGCGGCCGACGACGAGGTCACCCTGCCGATCCAGGTCAACGGCAAGCGCCGCGGCGAAATCCGCGTCGCCCGAGGCCTCGAGCCGGCCGAGGTCGAGGCCATCGTCCTCGCCGACGCGGACGTGCAGGCGCGGCTGGAGGGTCAGACGGTGAGGAAGATCGTGGTGGTCAAGGATCGCATCGTCAATCTGGTGGTCGGCTGATGCGCCCGGCGCGGGCCGGCCTTGTCGCGCTGGCGGGACTGACGCTCGCCGGCTGCGGTTTCACCCCCCTCTACGGCGACGCGGGCGTGGGCTCCAGCCTGTCGCGCATCGCCGTCTCCACCCAGGATGATCGCCTCGGCTACCGGCTTCGCGAACAGCTCGAGGACGCACTCGGCCGCGACGCCGCCCAGGCCCCGCTGTGGCGGCTGCAGACCACGGTCGAACAGTCCCGCCGCCCGCTCGGCCGCCGCATCGACGACACCGCCACCCGTTATGAGCTGACCGTCCGCGGCGCCTGGACCCTGACCCCCGTCGGGGGCGGCCTGCCGCTGTCGGGTGTCGAGACGGTGACCACCACCTACGCCGCCGCCGATCAGCCCTACGCCGCCATCGCCGCCCAGCAGGACGGCGAGGAGCGCGCCGCCGCCGAGCTGGCGCGCCAGATCCGGCTGGACCTGATGCAGGCCCTGCCGGACCAGCCATGACCGCCGTCCGATGATCCTGGCGAAGCGGCCCGAGGTCGATCGCTTCCTCAAGGCGCCGGACCCGTCGGTGCGCGCCGCCGTCATCCACGGCAAGGACCGCTCGGGCGTGGCCGAGCGCGCCGCCCAGCTGTGCTGCGCCATCACCCCGGACCTCAACGACCCCTTCAACGTCACCGTCCTGACTGACAGCGACATTGACGGCGACGAGGCCCGTCTCGAGGAGGCGCTGACCGCCCTGTCGATGATCGGGGGGCGGCGGCTGGTGCGGGTGCGGCTCGGGTCGGAGAAGGCGTCGATCGACAAGATGCTGGCCGCGGCGCTGAAGGCCCACGCCGACGGCGCCTACAACCCGGACGCCATGCTGGTCATCGAGGCCGGGGCCCTGGGTCGCGACTCGGCGCTGCGCAAGGCGGCGGAGGCGGCGCCGGCCGCCGTCGCCATCGCCTGCTACGAGGACGAGACCGGCGACGTGGCCCGGATGACCCGCGAGGCCCTCGCCGCCGACAAGGTCGGACTGACCCAGGACGCGCTGGACCGGTTCGTCGCCCGCCTGCCCCGCGAACGCGGCCTGATGCGGCAGGAGATCGAGCGGCTGGTGCTCTACATCGGCCCCGGCTCGGGCCAGACTATCGACGTCGCCGAGCTGGAAGCGCACCTCGGCGTCGAGCCCGACGCCTCGCTTCAGGACGCCGCTCTTCAGGCCTTCGGCGGCCGCCCCGCCCCGGCCCAGTCGGGCCTGCGCCGGGCCCTGGCCGAGGGAGAATCGCCGGTAATGGCTGTGCGCCAGGCCTCGATCCACCTCGGCAAGCTGCGCCGCATCAATGTGCTGCAGGCCAATGGCGCGGGCGCCAAGGAGGCCGCCAAGTCGGCTGGCGTGTTCTGGAAACAGGAGGCGGAAATGCTGCGTCAGGCGCGCAGCTGGCGGCTCGAGGACCTCGACAAGGTGCTGGACAGCGTCAACGCCGCCGACATCGCCACCAAGACCACCGGCTCGCCCGACCAGCTGATCGCCGAACGGCTGCTGCTGGAAATTTCGGCCCGCGCTCGCCGGTTAGGGCTCTAGCCCCGCTTCGAGGCCTTGCGGAAGGCCGGCTTGGACAGGGCCAGATTGCGGGTCTGCTGGGCCTTCTGCTCGGCCCGGGCGCCGCCTTCCAGACCGCTGTGGGACGGGCCGCCGCCCGCCTTCTTGGCGGCGAGGGCCTTCTTCATCGCTTCAGCGGTCGGATTGCTCGGTTTCTCGGTCATGCCGTCACCCTAGCATGAACTGGTCTCAGCCCCGCATCAGGCGCCGGCAAAGGTCGTCCAGCTGCTCCAGAGTGCCGTAGCGCAGGGTCAGCTCACCCTTGCCGCCGCGGTCGACCAGCGACACCTGCAGGCCGAGGGCGTCGGTCAGATCCTGTTCCAGCGCCGCGATGTCGGCGCCGCCCTCCCCCGCCGCAGCGCCCGCACGAGCCTTGGCCTTGACCGGTTTCGGACCCTCGGCCGCGCGTCGCGCCACCGCCTCGGCCTGACGGACGTTCAGACCTTCCCTGACGATCTGCTCGGCCAGCTCGGCCGGATTCGGCGCCGTGATCAGGGCCCGGGCGTGGCCCGCGCTCATCTTGCCGGTCCGCACGTACCACAGCACCTCCTCCGGCAATTGAAGCAGGCGCAGGGTGTTGGCCACATGGCTGCGGCTCTTGCCGACCACGCCGGCGACGGCGTCCTGGGTCCGTCCGAACCGCTCCATCAGCAGGCGATAGGCGTCGGCCTCCTCCAGCGGATTGAGATCAGCCCGCTGGACGTTCTCGATGATGGCGACCTCGAACACCGCAACGTCGTCCATTTCGCGGACGATGACGGGCACCTGCGACAGTCGGGCGAGCTGCGACGCGCGCCAGCGACGCTCGCCGGCGACAATCTGCCAGACCCCGTCTTCCCTGGGGTGCGGCCGGACGAGGATGGGCTGCAGCACCCCCTTGTCGCGGATCGACTCGGCCAGTTCGGACAGCTCGGCCTGGCCGAAAATCTTGCGCGGCTGATCCGGATTGGGCTTCAGGGACTCGATCGGCGCCATGCGCACCCCGGCCGGGGCCGCCGAGCCGTCCACCGGCACAGCTTCGCCCGCCTGCTCTCCCAGAAGGGCCGACAATCCCCGGCCGAGGCCGCGCTGACGTTCACTCAACTGACTGATCCCATTCTGTTCTTTGCATCAGGCGGCCTGCAGCCGCCGCGTCTTCTCGCGCGCCACCACCTCGCGGGCGAGGCGCAGATAGGCCTGGCTGCCGGCGCATTTGAGGTCGTAGATCAGGGCCGGCTTGCCGAATGACGGCGCCTCGGACACCCGCACATTGCGCGGAATCACAGCCTCATAGACCTTGTCGCCGAAATGCGAGCGCACATCGGCCGCCACCTGCCCCGACAGGGCGTTGCGGCGGTCGTACATGGTCAGCACAAGGCCCTGGATCTCCAGCGTCGGGTTCAGGCTCTGCCGAACCATTTCGATGGTCTTCATCAGCTGGGTGAGGCCCTCCAGCGCGAAGAATTCGCACTGCAGCGGCACCAGCACCGCGTCGGCGGCGGCCATGGCGTTGAGGGTCAGAAGGTTCAGAGACGGCGGGCAGTCGATCAGCACATAGTCATACCGGGCCTGACCCTCGGAGCCCTGCCCCGCGAGCGCGTCGCGCAGGCGGAACGAGCGCCGGTCGGCCTGGCTGAGCTCGATCTCGACCCCCGACATGTCGGCGTCGGCCGGAATGATGTGCAGGCCGGGCACCGCCGTCGGGACGGCGGAATCATCGACGGAGCGGCCGTCGACGATGACGTCGTAGATGGTCACCCGCCGTGTTTCACGTGGAACACCGAGGCCGGTCGACGCATTGCCCTGCGGGTCCATGTCAACGATCAGGACCTTCTCGCCGATCGCCGCGAGGGCGGTGCCGAGGTTGATCGCCGTGGTCGTCTTACCGACGCCGCCCTTCTGGTTGGAAACGGCGAGGACGCGCGTCTTACCGGCTATGGACACGGCGGAGGCTCCGGACGGAAACGATACGTCCGCGCGGGTCGCTGCGCGAGACGGAAAGGCTGCTCTCGAAATGCCAGACCTTGCGGGCTTCGATCAACTCAGCCTCGGCCTTTTCCCCCTTGAGAAACAGCCCCTGTGCGCCGCGCTGTAGATAAGGCTGTGCATAGCCGAGCAGCTTCTCCATCGGCGCAACGGCGCGGGCGGTCACGACGTCGACCTTGAGCCTCTGCTCCTCGGCCCGGCCGTTGATCACCGTGGCCGGCAGGCTGAGCCCCTCGACGACTTCCTGCAGGAAGCGGCAGCGCTTGCCGAGGCTGTCAATCAACCAGACATGGGCGTCTGGCCGGCCCTTCAGCAGGATCGCCAGCACCACGCCGGGAAACCCGGCCCCCGCCCCGAGATCAGCCCAGGTGCGGGAATCCGGCGCCAGCTCCAGCAGCTGGGCCGAGTCCCAGATATGGCGGTTCCACACATCCGGCAGCGTGTCTGGCCCGATCAGATTCATCACGGCGTTGGCCTCGGCCAGCCGGCCGATGAAGGTCTCGAGATCCGCGATCTGGTCCGACGTTGCGCCGGTCAGGGCCTGGAACTCTGTGGGGGTCATTCTCCGGTATCCTCCCCATGAAATGGGGAGGTGGCACGCCGCGTCAGCGGCGTGACGGAGGGGCTGCCAGCGGCAGAGACGGACAGAGCCCCTCCACCGCTTCGCGGTCCCCCTCCCCATTGCATGGGGAGGAGAAGGTCGGCGCTGGCTTCCCTCACGCGGTCACCCGGGTCCGCTTCACGTGCGACAGCAGGGCCGTCAGGGCGCCGGGGGTCATGCCCTCGATCCGGCCCGCCTGCCCCAAGGTGCGCGGCTGGACGAGGGTCAGTTTCTCCCGCACCTCGTTCGACAGGCTGCCGATGGCGGCATAATCGAGGTCCTGCGGTATGGCCAGGGCCTCCTCCCGGCGCAGGGCTTCGGCGTCCGAAGCCTGGCGATCCAGATAACCGGCGTAGCTTGCATCGATCTCGATCTGCTCGCGCACCTGACGCGGCCAGGCGGCGATGGCGGGATGGACCGCCTCGAAGGTATTCAGGTCGACGCCCGGGAAGGCCAGCAGATCGCGGATCGAGCGGCGCTGCCCGTCGGAATTGACCGCCACGCCCAGCGCCCCGGCTTCCTTCGGCGTATAGGTGGTCCCGCGCACCAGCGCCGCCGCTTCATTAAGAAGGGCCGTCTTGGCTTCGAACGCCACCCGCCTTTCCGCGGAAACCAGTCCGGCGGCCATGGCGATCGGCGTCAGGCGCTGGTCGGCGTTGTCGGCCCGCAGCGTCAATCTGTACTCGGCCCGGCTGGTGAACATCCGGTAGGGCTCGGTCACCCCGCGTGTGACCAGATCGTCGATCATCACGCCGATATAGGCCTGGTCCCGGCCGAGGATGACCGGGTCCGATCCGGCGGCGGCGCGGGCGGCGTTCAGCCCGGCGAGGAGACCCTGGGCCCCCGCCTCCTCGTAGCCCGTGGTGCCGTTGATCTGGCCGGCCAGATACAGTCCGCGCCGTTTCTTGACCTCCAGCGCCGGCGTCAGCTCGCGCGGGTCGACGTAGTCGTATTCGATGGCGTAGCCGAAGCGGAACACCTCGACGGCTTCAAGACCCGGGATGGTGCGCAGGAAGGCGGCCTGGGTCGAGTCGGACACCGAGGTCGAGATGCCGTTCGGATAGACCGTCGGATCATCGAGGCCTTCCGGCTCGAGGAAGATCTGGTGCGAGGTCTTGTCGGCGAAGCGCACGACCTTGTCCTCGATCGAGGGGCAGTAGCGGGGCCCGCGGCCGGACAGGTGGCCGCCGTAGACGGCGCTGTCGCCGAGGTTGTCGGCGATGATGCGGTGGGTCGCCTCGGTCGTGTGGGTCACGCCGCAGGCGATCTGCGGCACGTCGATGCGGTCGGTCAGGAAGCTGAACGGCACAGGTTCGTCGTCGGCCGCCTGCATCTCCAGCCGGTCCCAGGCGATGGTGCGCCCGTCCAGCCGCGCCGGCGTGCCCGTCTTGAGCCGGCCCATGGACAGGCCGGCGCCATAGAGATCGGCGGCCAGTCCGGTCGACGGGGCTTCTCCGTGACGGCCGGCGGGGATGCGCTGGTCGCCCTTGTGGATGACGCCGTTGAGGAAGGTGCCGGTCGTCAGCACGACCGCGCCGGCCCGCAGTTCGGTCCCCTCCCCCGTCGCCACCCCGACGACACGGTCCCCCTCCAGGATCAGGCTCTCGGCCGTTCCGGCCATCAGGGTCAGGTTCGGGGTCGCGGACAGTTCGGCCTGCATGGCCTCGCGGTACAGGCGACGGTCGATCTGGCTGCGCGGACCCTGCACCGCCGCACCCTTGGAGCGGTTGAGCAGGCGGAACTGGATGCCGGAGACATCGCCCAGCCGGCCCATCAGGCCATCCATGGCGTCGATCTCGCGCACCAGATGACCCTTGCCCAGACCGCCGATGGCGGGGTTACAGGACATCTCGCCGATGGTCTCGAGCTTCTGGGTCAGCAGCAGGGTGGCCGCCCCGGCGCGCGCGGACGCGGCCGCGGCCTCACAGCCGGCGTGGCCTCCCCCGATGACGATGACGTCGAAACGCTTCATGGCCGGGGACATAGGGGAAAGCCGGCGCTTTCGCTACCGGGACGCGGGCGGTGTTTCACGTGAAACTCACTTCCCGATGCAGAAGGTCGAGAACACCTCGCCCAGAATGTCCTCGACGCCGATGGCGCCGGTGACCCGGGCCAGACTGTCGGCGGCCCGACGCAAATCATCACCGGCCATTTCGGGGGCGACGTCGAGCGCCCGGCGCCCGGCCTCGACAGCCGCCAGGGCCTCGGTCAGCCGGCGGCGGTGCCTCTCGCGGGTGACCGCCGGGAAGTCCGCGCCCGACAGGTCACGCGCCAGTCTCGCCGCCAGCCAGTCGTGCAGGGCGGGGAGGCCTTCACCGGTCTTCGTGCTGACAACCAGCGCCTCATGATCGGCCGGCAGGTCCACCCGGCCGATATCCGCCTTGGTCAGGACCACCAGATCGTCAGGGCGCGCATAGGCCGCCGCAGGGCCATCCGGATCCTCCGGCGCCCGGACCCACAGCCTCAGCTCCGCCTGCTCCGCCCGCGCCCGGGCGCGGCGGACTCCTTCGGCCTCGATCGGGTCGTCGCTGTCTCGCAAGCCGGCGGTGTCCGCCAGGGTCACCGCATAGCCCCCGATGATGAGGTCGGCGTCGAGCACATCCCGCGTGGTGCCGGCGATGGGGGTGACGATGGCCGCCTCACGCGCCACGAGGGCGTTGAAGAGCGACGACTTGCCGGCGTTGGTCTCACCAATCAGGACGATGCGGTAGCCCTCGCGCACCCGCTCGCCCCGTCGGGCGTCCGCCAGCGCCGTCTTCAAATCGGCGATCAGACCGTCCAGTACAGGCCCGGCCGTGCGGGCCAGATTGTCCGGCACCTCCTCGTCGGGAAAATCGATCTCGGCCTCGACCAGGGCCAGGGCCTTGAGCAGGTCACGGCGGAAGCCGGAGTAGGTCTGGGACAGGGCTCCGTCGAGCTGCCCCAGAGCCTGGGCCGCCTGGGCCGTGGTCTCGGCGTCGATCAGGTCCGCGACGGCCTCGGCCTGGGCCAGATCCATGCGGCCATTCTCGAAGGCGCGGCGGGTGAACTCGCCGGGCTCCGCCGGGCGAAGGCCCAGCGTTACGAGGGCGTCGCTGACGGCCTCGACCACCGCCCGTCCGCCGTGAATGTGCAGCTCGGCGCAGTCCTCGCCGGTGTAGGATTTCGGGCCAGGAAAGCGGAGCACGAGGGCCTGATCGAGCGCCCGCCCATCAAGGACGAGATCACGAAGCGACGCCAGGCGCGGCTTCAGACCACCGGCGCCGAGGCTGGCCAGCGCCGCATCGGTGTGCGGTCCGGACAGGCGGAGAATGGCGATGGCCCCGCGCCCCGGCGGCGTGGCCAGGGCGAAGATGGTGTCGGTCATGGCGCGGAGCGGAGACGCGGCGTCACGGCTTGGTCGCCGCTTCCATCAGCTTGCGGAACTGGTCCTGGGCCTGAAGGCCGAAACTGGTCCAGGTCTTCATCAGCTCATCCGGCTGCATGGCGGCCATGTTCTCGTCCATGCGCCGCTTCATCTCGGCGACGAGATGGTCGTTCAGCGGCTCGACGTTGGGAAGGCCGAGAAAGGCCCGCGCCTCGGCCGGCTCGCACTCGATCTCGATATTGACCTTCATCGCCCCGCTCCTGTTTCACGTGAAACAGCGGCCATCCCGCCGTCAGGTGTTCATCGACTGGAAGAAGTCCGCATTGTTCTTCGACTGCCGCAGCTTGTCGATGAGGAACTCGATCGCGTCCTGCGGGCCCATCGGGTTGAGGATGCGGCGCAGGACGTAGGTCTTGGCCAGCTGGTCCTTCGGCGTGGTCAGCTCTTCCTTGCGGGTGCCGGACTTGAGCACGTCGATCGCCGGGAAGATGCGCTTGTCGGCGACCTTGCGGTCCAGCACGATCTCGGAGTTGCCGGTGCCCTTGAACTCTTCGAAGATCACCTCGTCCATCCGTGAGCCGGTGTCGATCAGGGCGGTAGCGATGATGGTCAGCGAGCCGCCCTGCTCCACATTCCGCGCAGCGCCGAAGAAGCGCTTGGGCCGCTGCAGGGCGTTGGCGTCGACGCCGCCGGTCAGGACCTTGCCCGACGAGGGAACGGTGGCGTTGTAGGCGCGGCCGAGGCGGGTGATGGAGTCGAGCAGGATGACGACATCCTTCTTGTGCTCGACCAGGCGTTTGGCCTTTTCGATCACCATTTCGGCGACGGCGACGTGGCGGGTGGCCGGCTCGTCGAAGGTCGAGGCGATGACCTCCCCCTTCACCGTCCGCTGCATGTCGGTGACTTCTTCCGGCCGTTCGTCGATCAGGAGGACGATCAGGAAGACCTCGGGGTGATTCTTCTCGATCGACTTGGCGATATTCTGCAGCATCACCGTCTTGCCGACCCGCGGCGGGGCCACGATCAGGCAGCGCTGGCCCTTGCCGAGCGGCGCGACGATGTCGATGACCCGGCCAGAGCGGTCCTTCAGCGTCGGGTCCTGAATTTCCATGTGCAGCCGCTCTTCGGGATAGAGCGGGGTCAGGTTGTCGAACAGGACCTTGGTCTTGACCATCTCGGGGTCTTCGAGATTGATCGTATCGACCTTGAGCAGGGCGAAATAGCGCTCGCCCTCGCGCGGGCCGCGCACGGCGCCATGGATGGTGTCGCCCGAGCGCAGGCCGAAGCGGCGGATCTGCGAGGGCGAGACGTAGACATCGTCCGGACCCGGAAGATAGTTTGCGTCCGGGCTGCGCAGGAAGCCGAAGCCGTCCGGCAGGATCTCCAGCACGCCGTCGGCGATGATCTCGACTTCTTCGTCAGCCAAGGCCTTGAGGATGGCGAACAGCAGGTCCTGCTTGCGCAGGTTCGAGGCGTTCTCGACCTCGAGGCCCTCGGCGAAGGCGACCAGGTCGGCCGGCGTCTTCTCGTTCAGCTCGGCAAGGGTGATGCGGCCGTTGGGGACGATCGGCTCGCCGTCGTCCTCGTCTTCATCAGCCTCCTGATCGACCATCGGCAGGTCGGCGGCGGCGACCTCATTGGTCGGCAGGTCGCCTTCGAGGGTCTCGGCCTCGGGAGCGGTGGGATCGGTGTCGCGGACGTCGGTCATGGGAAATCTTCTTCAGGCGTGCGCGCAAGGACGCCCGCTGCAGCGGGGCCGGGCGGCTGGCGATGTTGGCCCGGGGGGCCGGCAGGGAGGGCGGCGTGGGTCCCGCAGGGTCGATCCGGCAGGCGTCGCTGTAAGAGAGGGACCGTCCGGAAGGCGAAAGCCCTGGGCCAGGATCGGTTCGCGACCAGCGAAACCACGCCGGGCCGGCAAGGTCAAGCGCTGGCGATCAGCCGAGGGTCCATTCGACCGTCACCGACAGCACGGCGACGATGGCGATCAGGAAGGGGATCTCGTTGGTCATGCGCCAGAAGCGGCCGGAACGGGTCGAGGTCCCGGCCTGGATGCGCCTGAACTCTCCCGCCAGGAACCCGTGCCAGCCGCTGAGAGCAGTGACGGCGACAAGCTTGGTCGCCATCCACGGCTCGGCGAGGAAGATCCACCCCTGCCCGAAGCCGTAGACATGAATGAGGATCATCCAGACGCCGAAGACCCAGGCGGCGGTCATCGACGGATTGATGATGATCTTGAGCAGGCGGCGCTGCCAGATGCGCAGGAGGCCCTGCATTTCGGCGCGCAGGGGCTCCGGCTTGCCCGACTGTTCGGCATCGTAGGCGTAGAGCCGGGGCAGGAACAGCATCCCGGCCATCCAGGCGATCACCGCCAGGATGTGCAGGCCGCGCACGACGTTGAACGTCTCGAAACTCATGCCGCCCGGTTCTCCGCCTGACAGGGACAGGCCTTCCAGTCCCCGCGGCACCCGGGACCGTAGGGCGCGACGCCGGTGCGCGACAATCCATGCAGCGCGGCCTCCGCCAGGGCGTTGATGAACGACGCCGATGTCCCGACCGCAGGGACCCTCAGATAGGGCTCAACCCCGAGTTTGTGGGCCAGCTCACCGTATTCGATGTCGAGCTCGACGAGGGTCTCGACGTGCTCGGAGACGAAGGCGATCGGCACGACCACGGCGCCCACGCCGTCGGCGGCGGCCTGTTCCAATGCCTCCGGAGTCGAGGGGCCGAGCCACTTCATCGGCCCGACCCGGCTCTGGTAGCAGAGAGCGTGATCAACCGGCCGGCCCAGGGCTTCCAGTTTCGCCACAACGGCTGCGACCGTGCTTTCCACCTGTTCCTGATACGGATCGCCCTTGCGGCTGATCAGCGACTCCGGGATGCCGTGGGCCGAAAACAGCACCCGGACCGGCTCGTCTCCGGCCTCGTCCAGCTTGCGGCCGATCGCCTCGGCCTGGGCTTCGACCCAGCCATAGGCCTCAGGCCAGCAACAGATGGTGCGGCTCTCGCCAGGGCCCGCGTAAACGGCGTGCCAGCGCTTCAGCGAGGACTCGGTCGTGGTGGTCGAGAACTGGGGATACAGCGGCAGCAGGACGATTTCGTCGGGACCAAAGGCCTCGACCTCGGCAGCCGCCTCTTCCGTCAGCGGCGACCAGTAGCGCATGGCGATGAAGGCCCGCACCTCGTCGTCGGGAAGCCTCTGCGCCAGAGCCGCCTCCAGCGCGTCAGCCTGTCTGCGCGTTTCGGGCAACAGCGGCGATCCCCCGCCCATCAAGGCATAGTTGGCTTGGGCCGATTTCTCGCGACGGCTGGAGATCAGCCGGGCCAGCGGTGTGCGGGCGATCCCCGGCAATCCGATGATGGCGGGGTCGTTGAACAGGTTGAACAGGAAGGGCTTCACCGACGCCTGGTCGTCCGGTCCGCCAAGATTGAACAGGACAACGGCGATGCGGCGGCCGGTGAGCGTCCTCATTGGGCGCCGATCCGCTTCAGCACCTGCTCGACGTGAGCCATCGGCACGTCGGGAAGGATGCCGTGGCCGAGGTTGAAGATCCACGGCCCCTGCCCCCAAGCCTCGAGCAACTGGTCCACGCGGCGATCGAGCAGCGGGCCGCCGGCGCGTAACAGCAGCGGGTCGAGAGCGCCCTGGATCGGCTTGACGGCCTGAACCCGGCGCCCGACCGCCAGCGGACAAGCCGTATCCAGCGCCACGGCCTGCACGTCACATTCGGTGGCGTAACGTTCCGCCAACGCCGCCGAGCCGCGCGGGAAGCCGATCAGAGGCACGGTCACCCCCAGCTCCCGGACCCGCTTCACCAGCGCCTGGTGCGGCTTCAGGACGAGGGTTTCGAACAGGTCGTCGGGCAGGCCCTCGGCCCAGCTCTCGAAGATCTTCAGCACTTGCGCCCCGGCGTCGGCCTGCATCTTCAGATAGTGGGCCGTGGCCTCGACCAGCACCTCCAGCAGGGCCGCAACCTTGTCGGGTTCGGCATAGGCGTAGGTCCGGGCCTGGGCGCGCTCGCCCTTGCCGATGGTCCGGGCCTCGCCGTCCAGCATGTAGGTAGCCACCGTCCAGGGCGCTCCGGCGAAACCGATCAACGCGCGGTGCGGCTCGAGTTCGCCCCTGACGATCGACAGGGTCTGGCCCACCTGTTTCAACGCCTCGCCGGCGCCGGAGGCCAGCGCCCGCATCGTCTCCACCGGTGGCAGGGCTCCGAGCCGAGGCCCCTCCCCTGCCTCGAACCACACCTCCTGGCCGAGGGCCCGGGGGATCAGCAGGATATCGGCGAACACGATGGCCGCGTCGAAGCCGAAGCGTCGCATCGGCTGCAGCGTGGCCTCAGCGGCTTTTTCGGGGTCGAGGCAGAAAGAGATGAAATCCGGCGTTGTCGCCCTGAGCGCCCGGTACTCGGGCAGATAGCGTCCCGCCTGGCGCATGAACCACACGGGTGGACGCCCGGTCGCCTGGCCGGCGAGAACCTTGAGCAGCAGCGGGGTGTCGGAAACGGTCATCTGATCTCGGGCTTACCGGGGGGCCCTGTCTCGCTCAAGCCCAGGCCGATGTCGCACCCCCCTTCCTTCAATGAAAGAGATTCGAAGAAGAATGGTGGAAGAAGGCAGGGCGGGGGATGGCGGGGATAACAGAGGCCCATCTGGCCGGTTTGCCGCGCTTATCCGCAGCGGGTTCCGACGGTCTTCCACCGACGCCCACCGGGTTGGTGAAAGCGGGGACAACCGGCGCAAGCCCTTGATCTGTCTGACACCGCCCGTGGAGAACAGAGGCGACGAGCCGGGCGCCGTTAAGGATTTGTTAAGGTTGTCCACACCCGATCGCGAGCGCCGCCGACGGCGCGGGATGACTCGCCCGATGGGCGGGGGCGCCGTCCACCTTGATCCCCGCTCGCCGCCTTCCGTCGGCCCGGCTATAGAGATCGACGCACCGGTCAGGGTGATCGGCGCCCGACCCCGTCCACAGGAGTCTCGTCGTCATGGACAGCTTCCGATGAGTCCGTCCCCATGAGCGGCGCGTCCCCGAGGCCAGCACCGTGAGTCCCGCCCGTGCCTCCGGCGCCTCGCGTCTGGCGACATATTTCCACGTCCATCTGGTCTCGGACTCGACCGGCGAAACCCTGAACGCCATGGCCAAGGCGGTCGTGGCCCGCTTCGACGGGGTGATCCCGATCGAGCACATCTACGCCCTCGTCCGCTCCGCCAAACAGATGGACCGGGTGCTGGAGGAGATCGCCGCCTCGCCCGGCGTCGTGCTGCATACCCTGGTCGACCGTGAGTTGCGCGAGCAGCTGGAGGACGGCTGCCGGCGGCTGGACATGCCGCAGATCGCGGCGCTGGACCCGCTGGTCGGCGCCCTGTCGCGCTACCTCGGCGCGGCGCTTTCGACGCGGGTGGGGGCCCAGCACGCGCTCGACACCGACTATTTCAACCGCATCGCGGCGCTCGACTACGCCATGGCTCATGATGACGGCCAGGGCACGACCGAGCAGCTGGAGAGCGCCGACGTGGTCCTGTGCGGCGTCAGCCGGACCTCCAAGACGCCGACCTGCATCTATCTGGCCCACCGCGGCATCCGCGCCGCCAATGTGCCGCTGGTGCCGGGTCAGGAGGACGGAGAGCGACTGGTCGGGCTGAAGAACCCGCTGGTCATCGGCCTGACGGTCTCGCCGGACCGACTGGTGCAGATCCGCCGGAACCGGCTGGATGGCCTCAACGCCGGCCGGGCCTCGTCCTACACCGACCACGAGGCGGTGCGCGAGGAGACGGTCAAGGCGCGCCGGGCCTTCGAACGCCGCGGCTGGCCGGTCATCGACGTGACGCGGCGGTCGGTCGAGGAGACGGCGGCGGCGATCATCAACGTTCTGAACGAGCGCCGCACCCATCGCGTGGGGACCAGCTGGTGAGCGGCGAGCGATTGATCCTGGCGTCGAAGAGCGCGGCGCGGCGAGCCATGCTGGAAGGCGCGGGCGTGCCCTTTTCGGTCCAGGTCGCCGATGTGGACGAGGACGCGGTCAAGGCGACGCATGATCCGGGCGACGCCGCAGGGCTGGCGGCCGAGCTCGCCCGGGTGAAGGCTTTGGCGGTGTCGCGCCATGATCCGGACGCCTGGGTCTTGGGAGCCGACCAGACCTTGGCCTTCGCCGGCGGACTGGTGTCCAAGGCTCCCTCGATCGCCGCCGCCCGGGCCCAGCTGTCAGCCCTGCGCGGACAAAGCCATCATCTGCACTCTGGCGCGGCTCTGGCTCGCAACGGTCAGGTGGTCTGGTCCGGCGTCGACACGGCGGCGATGCGGATGCGCGTCTTTTCGGACGCCTTCCTTGAGGCCTATCTGGCGTCCGAGGGCGAGGCGGTCCTTGGGTCGGTCGGCTCCTACAGGCTCGAGGGGATGGGCTCGCAGCTGTTCGAAGCGGTCGACGGCGACTATTTCACCGTGCTCGGCCTGCCGCTGTGGCCTGTGCTGGCGGAACTGCGCCGCGCCGGAGTGCTGGCGGAATGACGGTGATCGCGGGCGTCGCGGGTCAGCCGATCGGACATTCGCTGAGCCCGTTGATCCACCGGGCGTGGATCGCGGCCGCGGGACTGGACGCGGACTATCGCGCCTTCGGGCCGGAGGACGAAGCCGGATTCGCCGCCCTGGTCGCCGAAGGCCGCGCGAGGGGGCTGCGAGGGCTGAATGTGACCGCGCCGTTCAAGGCCGCGGCGCTGGCGCTGGCGGACGAGGTCAGCGCGTCGGCGCGGCTGTGCGGCTCGGCCAATCTGCTGGTGTTTGAGCGTGGTCGGATCTCGGCCGACAGCACTGACGGTGAAGGTCTGATGGCGGCGCTGGCCGAACAGGCGCCGGAGCTGGATGTCGCGGGCCAGTCCGTCCTGATCCTCGGCGCCGGCGGCGCGGCGCGGGCGGCGGCGGCGGCCTTGACGGCGGCTGGCGCTGACGTCGGCGTCCTCAACCGGTCGGCGGAGCGGGCCCGGGTGCTGGCTGCCGATCTCGGGGTCCGGGTGGCCGGGCCGGATGCGGAGACGAAGGCGGCGCTGGTGGTCAATGCGTTGAGCGTCCCGCCTGGGCTCGACATCGGGGCCCTCCGTCGGGACGCGGTGCTGATGGACATGACCTACCGGCCGTTGCTGACCTCCTTTCTAGCCGCCGGGCGGGCGCGGGGCCTGACCACGGTCGACGGTCTGGCCATGTTGATCGGTCAGGCGCGGCCTTCGTTCCGGGCCCTGTTCGGCATGGACCCGCCCCCGGTGGATGTTCGCGTCCTGGCCCTCGCCGCCCTTGGAGAGACCGAATGATCGTACTCGGCCTGACCGGCTCCATCGGCATGGGCAAGACGACGACGGCAGAGATGTTCGCCGAAGAGGGCGCGCTGGTGTGGAACGCCGACGAGGCGGTGCACCGGCTCTACGCCCGGGGCGGGGCCGCGGTCGGGCCGGTGGGCGAGGCCTTTCCCGGCGTGGTGGTCGATGGGGCCGTGGACCGGATCCGGCTGGTGGGGGCGCTGGGGCAGGACGATGAGGCGTTCCGGCGGCTGGAGGCGATCGTCCATCCGTTGGTGCTGCAGGGGCGGCTGGAGGATCTGGCCGGGGCGGAGCGGCGCGGCGTGCGGCTGGCGGTGCTGGATATCCCCCTGCTGTTCGAGACCGGGGGCGACGCGGCGGTGGACGCGGTGGTGGTGGTCACCGCCGATCCGGAGGTCCAGGCGGAGCGGGTGCTGGCCCGGCGCGGCATGACCCGGGAGCGGTTCGAGGCCATTTTGGCGCGGCAGACGCCTGACGCCGAGAAGCGCCGGCGGGCGGACTTCATCGTCGACACCGGCCAGGGGCTGGAGGCGGCGCAGGCGCAGGTGCGGGAAATCGTGGGGACGGTTCTGGCTCCGGGGTGGACTTCGCCCCGGCGCGGGCTTTCGCCCGACGGCGAAGCGATTCAATAAGGGGGATGGCCCGCGAAATCGTTCTCGACACCGAAACCACTGGCTTTGATCCGAAGACGGGCGACCGGCTGATCGAGGTCGGCTGTATCGAGATCGAGGACCTGCTGCCGACCGGGCGGATGTATCACACCCTCGTCTATCCGGAGCGGCTGATCCCGCCCGACGCCATCCGGGTGCACGGCATCACGGACGAGAAGGTGAAAGGGGCGCCGCGATTCCACGAGGTGGTGGGGGAGCTGATGGAATTCATCGGCGACGCGCCGGTGATCGCCCACAACGCCGCCTTCGACCGCTCCTTCATCGACCACGAGTGCGGCCTGTGCGGCCATCCGCTGCTGGAGGAGACGCGCTGGATCGATACGCTGAAACTGGCCCAGAGCCGGTTTCCGGGCATGGCCAATTCGCTCGACGCCCTGTGCAAGCGGTTCAAGATCAGCCTGGTCGAGCGTACCCTGCACGGAGCCCTGATCGACGCCCGGCTGCTGGCCGAGGTCTATCTGGAGCTGAAGGGCGGCAAGGAGCGGCGGCTGGACCTGACGGCGGCGCGGACGGTCACCACCGCCGCCGCGGCCGCTGCGTCGGGCGGATATGGACCGCGCCCGCGGCCGCTGGCGCCGCGCTCGACCGAGGCCGAGCAGGCGGCGCACCTGGCCTTCCTGCGTGAGACCCTGAAGGACCACTCGCTGTGGGCGGCCTACGGTCTGGACGTGGAGGCGGCCTGAGCCGCCCTGACCTCAGGCCTGGGCGGTTTCGGCCGGGCCGCGGGCGATCTGCTGCTGGCGCGACATGTAGATGGCGGCGAAGTCGATCGGGTCGAGCATGAAGGGCGGATAGAAGCCGCCGTCCGAGGTGGCGCGGGCGATGATCTCGCGCGCGAACGGGAACAGGTAGCGCGGGCACTCGATCAGCAGCATCGGCTCGATGTCCTGCTCGGCCACGCCGTGCAGGGCGAACAGGCCGCCGTAGAGCAGTTCGACGTTGAACACGGTCATGGCGTCGGTCGAGGCCTTGACGGTCAACCGCAGCTCGACCTCGAACAGGCCGTCCTTGCGGCCCTGGGCGTTCATCTCGACGCCGAGGTCGATGGCCGGCTTGCCGTCGAGGCGCAGCGAGTCCGGGGCCTTGGGGTTCTCGAACGACAGGTCGCGAACGTACTGGGCCAGAATGCGGAAGCCCGGGCCGGCGGGGGCCTCGGCGCCGTTCGGAACGGGCGCGGCGGTGTTGGCGTCGGCGGGCGGAGCGGCGTCGGTCATGGCGGGTCGGTCTTGTCTGGAATGGCGTGAGGGGCGCGGCGGTCCGGCCCGGAAGGCGCGGCGACTACCATGCAGCGCCGCTTGCGGCAACGACGCTCGCCCGGCGGGGAACGCCGCCGCCGCGGCGATCCGGGCGATCCGCCGCAGGAGAGCGGGGGAGCCGTTCGCCTTGCGCGCCCCCATATCAGCCCCTAATCGTCGTTTCGCCGCGCCCTGCGTTCAATGGGCGCCAGTCAGGGAATGCCCGTGCCGGTCCAGGTCCAGATCGTCATCTTCGCCGTGATCGCGGCCATCGTGCTGTTCCAGCTCTATAATGTGCTGGGCAAGAAGGTCGGGCGGCAGCCCGAGGAGGACGCCCGGGCCCAGCCGCCCGCGCCGGCCCCCGCCGCCGAAGGCGCCGCCGGCCGTCCCAGCGCGCTGGACGCCGTCACCCTGGCCTCCATCGCCGGCCTGAAGGCGCGCGACCCCAATTTCGACCCGGTCCGCTTCCTCGAAGGCGCGCGCCAGGCCCATGAGACCATCGTCCGCGCCTACGCCTCGGGCGACCGCGAGACCCTGAAGCCGCTGCTGACCCCGCATGTCATGGCCTCGTTCGAGGCCGGCATCGCCGCCCGCGAGGCGCGGGGCGAGACCGAGGAGGCCGAGTTCCTGCACCCGGCCCGGGCGGACCTGGAGACGGCCACCGCCGAGGAGAACCGTGCGATCGCCAAGGTCCGTTTCCTGGCCGAGTTGCGCAACCGGGTGAAGTCGGCCGATCCGGCCGCTGAGGAACAGGTCGAGGAGCGCCGGGTGGCCGAGGTCTGGACCTTCGAGCGGACCCTGGGCGCCAGCGACCCCAACTGGCTGCTGGCCCGCACCGAGCCCGCCGCCGCATGAGGAACGGGCGCCGCGGGTCCGGCCCCGGGGCGACGATGCGCGCGGGGGCGCTGGCCCTGATGCTCGCGCTGGCGGCCTGCGCCACGCCGCGGGGCCCGGTCGCTCCGACCCGGCCGACGCCTGCGCCGCCGGTTCCCGGACCCGTTGCGCCTGCGCCGTCGGCAGGCCTGAGCCCCGCCGCCCTGCCCGGCTGGAACCATGAGGATCACCTAGCCGCCTTTGACGCCTGGACCGACGGCTGCCGCGCGGCCCGCGATCCAGCGGGACGGACCCAGTGTGAGCGGGCGCAGCAGCTGCGGCGCACCTCGAAGCCGGTGACGCCGTCACTGGCCCGGGCGTTTTTCGAGAGCGGCTTCTCGGTGGTCGCGGCGGAGACGGCGGACGGCGGGCCCGGTCTGCTGACGGCCTATTTCGCGCCTGAATACGCCGCCCGGCGCAGCCCCGACGCCGAGTTCGACATGCCGGTGCTGGCTCCGCCCCCCGGCTGGTCGCGTGGTCAGGTCCTGCCGGAGCGGGCCCGCATCGAGGCGGACCCGGCGGCGGCCTCGGGCGCGGCCCCGCTGGCGTGGATGCGCGCCGAGGACCTGTTCTTCATGCAGATCCAGGGCTCGGGCTATCTGACCTTCGCCGATGGATCGAAGGCGCGGGCCGCCTACGCCGCCGACAACGGCCGGCCCTTCACCGGGATCGCCCGGCCGATGGCGGAGCAGGGTCTGCTGCCGCCGAACGGAACCTCGGGCGAGGCCATCCGGGCCTGGCTGGCGGCGCATCGGGGGGCGGAGGCGCGGGCGGTGATGGCGCTGAACCCGCGCTACATCTTCTTCAGCCTCGCCCCCGACGACGGCGGCGATCCGAACGGGGCGGCGGGAATCCCCCTGCCCGCCCGGCGCGCCATCGCCGTCGATCCGACGCACTGGCGCTATGGCGACCTCGTCTGGATTCACGCCGACGGCGGGAACCTGACGGGCGCCCGGGGCAGCTATCAGGGGCTGGTCGTGGCGCTGGACACCGGCTCGGCCATCCGGGGTCCGGTGCGGGCCGACCTCTACGTGGGACGCGGCGCGGCGGCCGGCGAGGAGGCCGGGGCGGTGCGTCATCCGCTCAGGATGTGGCGGCTGGTTCCGCGGCCGTAGCGGGCGGCCGGGTTCCACCCGGGTGAAATCCGGAACAACGGGGGGCGGAGTCGGCAGGGTCGGCATCGGCGGCGCAAAAACCGGGGTGCAGAGTCGGCAGAGTCTATATCGGCGCGCCTCGGACGGTGCGGCGGGAATGCGGTTGTCAAAGACCGGGGCCTGCCGCGGCGACAGGACGGGCGGCATTATGCGCCCGCCGGCCTGTCCGGATGGAAGATGGGTTCTAGAAACGGCGAGGCGTCTGGAAACTCGGGAGTTTGTCCGCTGAACCCGACTATGTTTTCGCGGATCGCCAGCACAGCGTCAGGCGCTTGCGCGTCCTTCTCCCGATGGGAGAAGGTGGCGGGGCGGAGCCCCGTCGGATGTGGGTCGGCTGTGTCAGTCGGCGTCAGCCGCTGCGCCTGACAGGACGAAAGCTTGCGCCGAACGCCGGCGATCGACCCTCACCCTTTCGCGCAAGGACGACCGCCAGGCGGTCGTGCGCTCAAGCCCTCTCCCATCGGGAGAGGGCTCTCATCACCGCCGCCGCATGCCGCCGAGGATGCCGCGCAGGATTTCGCGGGTGAGGGTCGATCCCGCCGTGCGGAGCACCGACTTGGTCGCCGCCTCGATCGGGGTTTCGCGGGTCGAGCGGCGGGCCGGCGCGCGGGCCCGGGCGGCCTCGCGGTCGAGGCGGGCCTGTTCCTTCGCCCGGGCGGCGGCGGCCTTTTCGGCGTCCCTGGCTGCGGCGGCGTCGGCCTTCGCCCGGGCCTCGGCCAGCTTCGCCTCGGCGGCGGCCTGGTCGGCCTCGCCGCGGCGGGCCATCAGGATCTCCTCGGCGGACTCGCGGTCGACGGGCGTGTCGTAGAGGCCGCGCACCGGGCTGGCGGCCATGACGGCGGCGCGTTCGGCGTCGGTGGCGGGACCGAGGCGGCTGTCGGGCGGACGGATCATGGTGCGGGCGACGACATGGGGCGCGCCCTTTTCGTCGAGGGTCGAGACCAGGGCCTCGCCGACGCCGAGCGACTGGATGGCCTCGGCGGTGTCGAAGGCGGGATTGACGCGGAAGCTGTCGGACGCCGCCTTCAGGCCGCGCTGTTCGGACGGGGTGTAGGCCCGCAGGGCGTGCTGGATGCGGTTGCCGAGCTGGGCCAGGACGCTGTCGGGAATGTCGGCGGGGTTCTGGGTGACGAAGTAGACGCCGACGCCCTTGGAACGGATCAGGCGCACCACCTGCTCGACCTTTTCGCGCAGGGCGTCAGGGGCGTCGGTGAACAGCAGATGGGCCTCGTCGAAGAAGAAGACGAGGCGGGGTTTGTCCGGGTCGCCGACCTCGGGCAGCTGTTCGAACAGCTCGGACAGCAGCCACAGCAGGAAGGCGGCGTAGAGGCGCGGGCTGGCCATCAGCTTCGTCGCGTCCAGCACATTGACCTGGCCGCGGCCGTCGAGCCCCGTCCGCATCATGTCTTCCAGCCGCAGGGCCGGCTCGCCGAAGAAGGCCTTGCCGCCCTGCTGCTCGAGCTGGAGGATCGAGCGCTGGATGGCGGCGATGGAGGCGGGGGCGACATTGCCGACCTCGCGGCCGATGCGCTCGGCGTTCTCGCCGACATGGACCAGCAGGGCGCGCAGGTCGTCGAGGTCGAGGAGAAGCAGGCCCTCCTTGTCGGCGACGTGGAAGACCACCGACAGCACGCCTTCCTGGACGTCGTTGAGGTTCAGCATGCGGGCCAGCAGCAGGGGGCCGATCTCGCTGACGGTGGTGCGGATCGGGTGGCCCTTGAGACCATAGAGGTCCCAGAACACGACCGGCGCCGCCTTCGGCTGGAGGGTCAGACCCATGCCGGCCGCCCGGGCCAGCAGCTTCTCATTGGGGGAGCCCGGCACGCAGATGCCGGACAGGTCGCCCTTGACGTCGGCGCAGAAGACGGGGACGCCGGCGTCGGAAAAGCCCTGGGCCATGATCTGCAGGGTCACGGTCTTGCCGGTGCCGGTGGCCCCGGCGACCACGCCGTGACGGTTGGCGCGGTTCAGCAGCAGAACTTCGGCCTGGCCGCCGCCGTCCGTCGGAGACTGGCCGAGGAACAGGTCGGGAAGGGCGTCGGGCATGGGAACTCCTGAAGGGGATCGGCGCTCATGCTCTACTGGCCGGCGCGGCGGTTCAAGGGCGATTGACGGCGCGGGCGGGGACCCTGACCATATGGCGATGAAAGCCCCGATCAGCCTTCCCACCTCGTCGGTGGCCCGCAACGCCCTCGTGGCGATCGCCGTCGTCGCCATGGGCGCGGCGGTCTACTGGCTGCGGGACATTCTGACGCCGCTGGCCATGGCCATCTTCCTGCTGATCATGATCGACGGGGTGAAGCGGTTCATCGAGGAGCGGACGCCGGTTCCTTCCCATCTGGCTGGCGCGACGGCGCTGATCGTGGTCACGCTCGGCTTCTTCGCCTCGATCGGCATCATCGTGAACGGCGCGGCGGGCTTCTTCGACGAAGCCACCGGGGTGACGTCGCGGATCGGCCCGCGCATCGACCAGATCCTGATCGACGGCGGGCGGCTGCTGGGCGTCGACACCGTGCCGACGGCGGCCGAGCTGATGACCCAGCTGGACGTGCGCCGCTATCTGACCGACGCGGCGATGCAGGCCCAGGGCGTGCTGACCGGGGCCTTCTTCGTCATGGTCTATCTGACCTTCCTGCTGGCCTCGCAGTCGGGCTTCCGGCGCAAGATCGTCGGCATGTTCCCTGACCGCACGGCCCGGGGCGAGGCGCTGGAGGTGTTCCAGCGCGTCCGCGGCGGGGTCGAGGGCTATCTGTGGGTCCAGACCGTCACCGGGGCGATGATCTGCGCCGCGGCCTGGCTGCTGATGCGCGCCGTCGGCCTGCAGAACGCCGAGTTCTGGACCTTCGTCATCTTCGTGGTCGGCTTCATTCCGGTGCTGGGCGGGGCGGTGGCCGGACTGGCCCCGCCGCTGTTCGCCCTGGTCCAGTTCGAGAGCTACTGGCCGGCGGCGATCCTGCTGATCGGGTTGCAGTCCATCCTGTTCATCAGCGGCAATATCATCCAGCCGCGCATGCAGGGCGACAACCAGAACATCGACCCGGTGGTGGTGCTGCTGGCGCTGGCCTTCTGGGGCAAGGTCTGGGGGGTGGTCGGCATGTTCCTGTCGACGCCGCTGGCGGTCATGGCCATGGCCATACTGGCGGAGTTCCAGGGCTCGCGCTGGATGGCCATCCTGCTGTCCGGAGACGGGGAGCCCTACGCCGACGCGGACGGCGAGCCGGCGTCGCCGCGGCGCCGCGTCAACCCGCCGCAGCCCAAGGCCGATTGACCCCTCTTTCGCGCCCTTGATTGGCCACAACCGGCCCCTATCTCAACCCTGTCGCCGCGGCTCCCCTCCCCCCAAGGCCGCGGCGCGAGATCGGCGCCACCCCTCCCCTCCTGGGCGCCGGTCCGAACAGGCCGCCGGACGAAAGTCCGGCGGCCTTGTCGTTTCCGCCACCTGCACCTGATGCGAAAATAACACGTTCCCGGACGCGAGTGGCGTGAACGCCACATATCGTCGTCCGATCGGGAACGGGATCGCAGCGGTCACGTTGGTGCGGCCGAGGAGGGGGCTGCTCGATTTCAAGGACACATATCCATGTTGAAGACCGTCTCCGCCGCCTCCGTGGCGCTTCTGCTGGCCGGCGTCGCCGCCCCGGCCCTCGCCCAGACCGCGCCTGACTGGTCCGGCCCCTATATCGGCGTGTTCGGCGGCTTCGTTCAGCCCAACGACGACGACAACGAAACCCTGCGCTTCGATCGCGACCTGGACGGGACCTATGACGACTCCGTGGTGACCGCGGGCGGCGCCAACGCCTTCAGCCCGGGCTTCTGCGCGGATCAGGTCAGCGGAACCGGCGCGGGTCCGTGCGACACCGACGGATCGGGCGTCGAGGGCGGCGTGCGGCTGGGCTATGACATGCAGTTCGGCCGCTGGGTCGTCGGCGCGGTCGGCGAAGTGGCCGGAACGGACGTCGAGGACAGCGTCACGGGCTTCAGCACGACTCCGGCCTACTACAGCTTCACCCGCAATCTCGATCACATGGCCGCCCTGCGCGCCCGCGTCGGCTTCGCGGCCGGCCCGGCCCTGATCTACGCCACCGGCGGCGTCGCCTACGGCAAGGTCGAGAACAGCTTCGTCACCAACAACACCGCCAACAGCTTCACGGTGACGACGGATGAGGACGACGCCGACGGCTACCAGTTCGGCGGCGGCGTGGAATGGCGCCTGGCGCCCAGCCTCACCGTCACGGGCGAGTACATCTACTCGGACCTGGAGACGGGCGAATACAACATCCGCGTCGCGAGCAACGGGACCACGCCGGCGACCAACCCCTTCATCCTGGCCCCGAACACGACGGGCACGGACATGATCCGGTCGACCGACTCGTTCAAGACCCACGGCTTCCGCCTCGGGATGAACGTCCGCTTCTAGGACGTCGGAACACCTGCAGTCATCTGGCGAGGCCGGCTCCGAAAGGGGCCGGCCTTCGTCGTTTTGGGGCTTCCCGCACGCGTCGGCCTGTCCTAGTGGAGCCGGGTCGGACGGGCGGCTTGCCGAAGCGGCGAAGCGGCCTAGTCTGGCGACGTCCCCGGCGGCCCGACAGCGGCCGCGTTCCGCAAAGAGTCCCCCATGCCCGGCGCTTCCGCCCCCACGCTCCCTCAGGCGATCACGCTGGAGGCGCTGGAGGCGAGCTTCGTCACCGCGGTCGGCGGCGCGGGCGGCGAGGAAGCCCGTTCCTACCTGACCCAGGCCCACGAGGACTATGTCGCCGACGAGGCCCCGGAGCTGGGCGGCGCGGACCTGGCCCATCTGCTGGCCACGGTGTGGAAGTCGGCGGCCGGGCGCAAGCCCGGCGAGGCGGCCCTGATCACCCTCGGGCCGCTGACCGGGGCGGACGGCCGGGCCACGGGCTACGACGCCATCGCCATCGTTCAGGACGACCGGCCCTTCCTGGTCGACAGCGTCATGGGCGAGCTGGCCGAGGCCGGGGTCACGGTGCGCTCGATGTTCCACCCGATCGTGGCGATGGACGGCGTGCGCACCTCGGTGATCATCGTGGTGATGGAGCCGGTGCCCCAGGAGCGCCGCGACGCCCTGGGCGAGAGTCTGGCCGCGACCATGGCCGACGTGCGCGCCGCCGTCGCCGACCATGCGGCGATGAACGCCCTGATGGCGCGCTCGATCGCGCATCTGGAGGGCGGCGTCGCGGGCGTCGATCCGGACATCCTGGCCGAGAACCTGGCCTTCCTGCGCTGGCTCGAGGCCGATCATTTCGTCTTCCTCGGCGCGCGCGACTACGACTATCCGCGCACGAAGGACGGCGGCTATGAGGCCGAGGCGCCGCTGTCGCAGTCGGGCGCGGGCCTCGGCGTGCTGGCTGATCCGGGCCGCACCGTGCTGCGCCGCGCCAATGAGCCGGCCGTGCTGACCCGGTCGATGAAGAAGCAGCTGAACCTGTCGGAGCCGGTGACGGTGGCCAAGGCCAACGCCCGCTCGCGGGTCCATCGCCGGGCCTACATGGACTATATCGGGGTCAAGCGGTTCGGGCCGGACGGCAAGGCGTCGGGCGAGACCCGGTTCGTCGGCCTGTTCACCGCCGAGGCCTATGACAAGACCGCCAACGAGGTGCCGCTGCTGCGGCGCAAGGTGGCCAATGCCCTGGCCCGGGCGGGCAAGGCGGCGGGCACGCACAGCCACAAGCGGCTGAAGAACATCCTCGAAAACTATCCGCGCGACGAGCTCTTCCAGATCGGCGAGGACGAGCTGCTGGAGATCGCCCTCGGCATCCTGCATCTGCACGACCGGCCGCGGATCAAGAGCTTCACCCGCAAGGACCCGTTCGACCGTTTCGTCTCGGTGCTGACCTTCATTCCGCGCGAGCGGTTCAATCCGGGGGTGCGCGAGCGCATCGGCCGGATCCTGGCCAAGGCCTGGGGCGGGCGTCTGTCGGCCTGGTATCCGCAGCTGTCGGACCAGCCGCTGGTGCGCATCCACTACATCATCGGCGTGACCCCGGGCGAACACCCGTGCCCGGACCCGGCCGAGCTGGACGCCGAGATCGCCGAGGCGGGCCGCAGCTGGGTCGACCGCTTCGAGAGCGCCCTGCGCACGGCCGATGTCGACGACGTCCAGGTCGGGCCGCTCAGCGCCCGCTGGGCCTGGGCCTTCGGGGCCGGCTATCGCGACCGCTACGACGCCGACGAGGCGGTGCGGGACCTGCAGGCGGCGGACCAGCTGAATGAGTCCGGCCTGAACGATGGCGGCGAGCCGGTGGCGGTGCGGGCATTCCGCACCGAGGCCGACGGACCGCTGAACTTCCGCTTCAAACTGTATCGCCGCGGCGCGGCGGTGCCGTTGTCGGACGTGCTGCCGATCCTCGCCGACATGGGGCTGAAGACGCTCGAGGAGTGGGGCCATTCGCTGGCGCCTCTGGGCGGACCGGAAATCCACGTGCACGAATTCCTGCTCGAGGACCCGCGCGGCGGCGACCTGCATTTCGACGACGTGCGCGCGCCGTTCGAACAGGCCTTCGCGGCGGTCTGGACCGGGCGGACCGAGAGCGACGGCTTCAACCGGCTGGTGCTGGAGCTGGGCGTGGGCTGGCGCGAGGCGGCGCTGGTGCGCACCCTCGCCCGCTATCGTCAGCAGACCGGTCTCGATCCGAGCCAGGCGGTGCAGGAAGAGGCGCTGCGCGACTATCCGGCGGTGGCGCGCGGTCTGGTGTCGCTGTTCCACGCCAAATTCGATCCGGCGGTCGGCGGCGACGCCAAGGCCCGCGCGGCTGCCGTGACCGAGCAGTCCGACAAGCTGATGGCGCTGCTGCAGGCGGTGAAGAGCCTCGACCACGACCGGGCGCTGCGCCGGCTGGCGCTGCTGGTGCTGGCGATCAAGCGGACCAACTATTTCCAGACCGGGCCGGACGGCGAACCGAAGCCGCACATCTCGATCAAGATCGCCTCGCGCGAGCTGGACGACCTGCCGCTGCCCAAGCCGTTCCGCGAGATCTTCGTCTGGGCCCCGCATGTCGAGGGCGTGCACCTGCGCTTCGGCCCGGTGGCGCGCGGCGGCCTGCGCTGGTCCGACCGGCGCGACGACTTCCGCACCGAGGTTCTGGGGCTGGTCAAGGCGCAGCAGGTCAAGAACGCCGTCATCGTGCCGGTGGGCTCGAAGGGCGGCTTCTATCCGAAGGGCCTGCCGGCCATCGTGCGCGCCGGCGGCGACCGCGACGCCCAGCAGGCCGAGGCGATCCGGGCCTACCGGACCTTCCTGTCGGGCCTGCTGGACATCACCGACAACATCCTCGCCGACGGCTCGGTGGCGCACCCCGCCGGGGTGGTGCTGTGGGAGGGCGACGACCCCTATCTGGTCGTGGCCGCCGACAAGGGCACGGCGACCTTCTCGGACATCGCCAACGGCATCTCGGCCGACTACGGCTTCTGGCTGGATGACGCCTTCGCCTCGGGCGGTTCAGTCGGCTACGACCACAAGGAAATGGGCATCACCGCCCGCGGCGCCTGGGAAGCGGTCAAGCGCCACTTCCGCGAGATGGGCAAGGACATCCAGACCGAGCCCTTCACCGTGGTCGGCGTCGGCGACATGAGCGGCGACGTGTTCGGCAACGGCATGCTGCTGTCGAAGGCGATCAAACTGGTCGCGGCCTTCGACCACCGCGACATCTTCATCGACCCGAACCCCGATCCGGCCATCTCGTGGGTCGAGCGGGACCGGATGTTCAAACTGCCGCGCTCGTCGTGGCAGGACTACGACAAGGCGAAGATCTCCAAGGGCGGCGGGGTGTTCCCGCGTTCGGCCAAGTCGATCGAGCTGTCGCCCGAGATCAAGGCGGCGCTGGATATCGCCGAGGACGTGCTGGACCCGCCCGCGCTGATGAAGGCGATCCTGAAGGCGCCGGCCGAGCTGCTCTATTTCGGCGGCATCGGCACCTATGTGAAGGCGCCGCACGAGACGGACGCCCAGGTCGGCGACAAGGCCAATGACGCCATCCGCGTCGACGGCGGCGAAGTCCGCGCCCAGGTGATCGGCGAGGGCGCCAACCTGGGCATGACCCAGGCCGGCCGCATCGCCTTCGCCCGCAACGGCGGCCGCATCAACACCGATGCGATCGACAACTCGGCCGGCGTGGATTCCTCGGACCACGAGGTCAACATCAAGATCCTGACCGGGGCGGCGATCGCCTCGGGCGCCCTGAAGTCGGCCGACCGCAACGCCCTGCTGGCGTCGATGACCGAAGAGGTCGGGCTGAAGGTGCTGGTCCACAACTACGACCAGACCCTGGCCCTCAGCCTGCAGCAGGCGGAAGGGCCGGGCGCGCTGGATTCGCAGCAGCGCTTCATGCAGTGGCTGGGCGGCAAGGGTAAGCTGGACCGCAAGGTCGAGGGCCTGCCCGACGACGTCAGACTGGCCGAGATGAAGACGGCCGGACAGGCGCTGACGCGGCCGGAGCTGGCGGTGCTGACGGCCTATTCCAAGCTGGAGCTGTTCGACGACATCGTCGCCTCGGGCGCGCCGGACGACCCCTTCTTCAAACAGACCCTCGTGCGCTACTTCCCCGGCCCGCTGGCGAAGTTTGAGGCGGACATGCAGCGCCACCGGCTGAAGCGCGAGATCGTCTCGACGGTGCTGGCGAACGAGATCGTCAACATGTGCGGCCCGACCTTCCCCGAGCGTCTGAGGCTGTCGGCCCAGTGCGACACCGGGGCCATGGTCATCGCCTTCGAGGCGGCGCGGCAGGTGTTCCGGCTCGACCAGGCCTGGGACCAGGTCTCCGCCCTCGACCTCAAGATCCCGGCCGAGGCCCAGATCGCTCTGTATCGGGAAATCTCGACCGTGCTGCGCCGCCAGACCTTCTGGCTGGCCCGCCGCGCGGCCCGCCAGGGGGCGTCCGTCGACGGTCTGATCGCCGCCTACCGCCCGTCCGCCGACGCCCTGCGCGCCGCCGGAGGCGCGGTGCTGTCGCGGTTCGAACAGGCCCAGCTTGAGGCCCGGATCGCAGCCTTCACCGGCTATGGCGCGCCCGCCGACATCGCCCGCGACCTGGCCATGCTGCGGCCGCTCGTAGCCACGGCGGATATCGGCGACCTGGCCCGCGAGGCCGGCTGGCCGGAACCGGCCATGGCCACCCTGTACCACCAGGTCGGGGCGGCGTTCGACTTCGACCGGCTGCGGGCGGCGGCGGGGGCGGTGCCCTCGGCCGACCATTTCGACCGGCTGGCGGTGCGGCGCATGATCGAGGACCTGATGAACGAGCAGGTCGTCCTGACCCGGGCCGTGGCCCGCTCGACGGACGCCTCCGCCGGATCCACCGAACTGTCGGCTGAGCAGGCCGTGGACCGCTGGATCGGCCCGCGGCTGAAGACGGTGGAGGGGGTGCGCGCCTCGGTCGACGAGATCGAGGCCTCGGGCTCGGGCTGGACCTTCGCCAAGCTGACCATCGCCAATGCGGTCATCCGGGAGATCGCTTCGTCGGCGGGGTGATCGGAGCGGTCCTGCTGACCCGTGGTCGTCGGTTCTGCGGGACCTGCCGGCCCGACGCGGCCTGACGTTTCGCGCCGGCGGGTTCGATCTGCTAGCCTGCGGTGTGAGGGAGAGGGTCGCCGATGCCGCGTAAATTCCTGGTCGTCGTGGACGACAGTCCGGAGTTCGAGTCGGCGCTGCGCTATGCGGCGCGGCGCGCGCGCTCGACCGGCGGCCATGTCGTGCTGCTGCGCATCATTCCGCCGGCGGCCTCGGACGCGCACTGGGCCGGGGTGCGCGAGGAGATCGAACGCCAGACCCGGGCCGAGGCCGAGGCCACGCTGGGCGGCTGGGCCGCAGAGGCGGCGGAGCGGTCGGGCTCGACGCCCGTGCTGGTGATCGAGCGGGGCGAGCCGCAAGGGTGCATCCGCAAGGTCGTGGCCGAGGATCCCGACATCAAGATCCTGGTGCTCGCGGCGGGCTCCAGCGCCCCGGGGCCTCTGGTCGCCGCGGTGGTCAAGCAGGGGGCGTCCTTCACCGGCCGCAAACTGCCGGTGACCATCGTGCCGGGGGAGCTGACCGAGAAAGAGATCGAGGATCTGGCCTGATATGAACAAGGGGCGTTGAGGCTCGGCGCGCGGCGCCTCCCGGCTTGAGCGGGGCCCCCTCCTTCGATGGGAAGGAATGCTGCGGCGCTCCGGCGCCTTGAACCCGGGGGCCGGCGGGCGCACTTACCGGCCATGTTCATCCAGACCGAACCCACGCCCAATCCGAACGTGCTCAAATTCCTGCCCGGCCGCGATGTCTCGGCCGAGCCGCGCGAGTTCCGCACCATAGATGAGGCGGCCGCGTCGCCGCTGGCCGAGGGCGTGTTCCAGCTCGAGGGCGTGACCGGGGTGTTCTTCGGGGCCGACTATGTCTCGGTGACGCGCGATCCGGCCGGACCGGACTGGCCGCAGATGAAGGCGCCGATCCTTGCGGCGATCATGGATCATTTCGTATCGGGCGCGGCGCTGATGCGCGACGGCGGCGCTGACGTCGCCGCATCCGGCGTCGAGGACGACGAGGTGGTGGCCGAGATCAAGGCCCTGCTGGACAGCCGCGTCCGCCCCGCCGTGGCCCAGGACGGCGGCGACATCCTGTTCGACTCCTTCGACCACGAGACCGGGGTGCTGTCCCTGCGCATGCGCGGGGCCTGCGCCGGCTGCCCGTCCTCCTCGGCCACGCTGAAGGCCGGGGTCGAGCAGATGATGAAACACTATGTGCCGGAAGTGACGCGGGTCGAGCAGGTGATCTGAGTCACCCTCTCTCCCGTCATCCCCGGCTTGACCCGAGGATGACGGCGATGGGGCTTGCGCGCGGCTGAAACAAATCCGTCCTCGCTTCGGGGGGCGGACGGCGCCATCATGAATCCATGCCCCGGTTCGAGAGCGACAGCGACGCCCGGCGCCTCGGCGAGGCGCTCGCAGCCCTGCGCCACGAGGCGGGGCTCAGCCAGGCCGAGGCCGGCGAGCGGGTCGGCATGACCAGTCAGGGCTGGGGCCTCTATGAATCCGGCAAGCGGCCGGGGCTGTTCCGCCCCGATGTGCAGCGTCGGATGACCACGGCGCTCGGGGCCTCGCCCGAGGCGCTGGCCCGGAAGCTGCAGGCGCCGGCGCCGCCAGAAACGCCGGCCCACGGCATGGCGGAGGCGGGCCGCGCCTGGGCCGCTGCGCCGCCTCTCGAGAGGCGGCGGCTGCAGCTGTCGAACGACGACCTGGCGCCGTGGGCGGCCTCCGGCGTGGTGCTCGAATATGAGCCGGGTCGCTGGCCGCGACGGGGTCAGGGCTGCGTTATCGAGATGGCCGACGGCGCGGTCCGGGTGGGCCTCTATGAACATGGCGACGCCGGGACCTTGGTGGTGCGCGGGGTCGCGGGCGGCGAGGAGCGGATCGAACGGTCGGAGACGCGACAGGTCTCGGCGGTTGTGGCCCGGCTGGATGTGTAGATGAAACGAAATGGTTGCATCAGTTCCGTTTCCATGAAACTGTTCCGTCCAGATCAGAAGGAGCGGCGTGATGGGGAGGACGGGCGAACCGGAGAAGGTCGACACCTATGTCGGCGCACGGATCAGCCTGCGTCGTTCGGCGCTCGGCCTGTCGCAGACGGCGCTGGCGCAGCAGCTCGGGATCAGCTTCCAGCAGGTCCAGAAATACGAGACCGGCCAGAACCGCATCTCGGCCTCGCGGCTGCATCGGGTGGCGACGGTCCTGGCGACCTCCGTCGAGGCTTTCTTTCCGCCGGTGGAGACCGCGCGGGGGCCGGCCGACAGCGGATGGGAGGCGCTGCGTCCCATCACCGCCACGCTGGACGGCCGGGCCGTGGCGACGGCCTTTCCGCTGATCGAGGATCGCGAGGTGCGCAAGGCGGTGGCGCGGGTGGTGCAGGCGCTGGCGTGCGACGACTGACCGCCGGCCGGTGCGGGGCGGCGTCGTGAGGGTACTGGTGATCGATACAGCCCTCGGCCTGTGCAGCGCCGCGGTGTTCGCGGTCGAGGGCGGCCCGGCCGGCGGCGTGGCGCGTGCGCTCGGCCTGCGCTCGGAGGCTATGGCCAAGGGGCATCAGGAGCGGCTGGCGGGCCTGGTGCGGGACGCCGCGGCCGAGGCGGGCGGTTTCGGGGGGCTGGACCGCATCGGGGTGACGACGGGGCCGGGATCGTTCACCGGGCTGAGGGTCGGACTGGCCTTCGCCCAGGGGCTGGGCGCGGCGCTGGGCCTTCCGGTCGTGGGCGTCTCGACCCTCGACGGGCTGGCGGCTTCGGCGGGCGGGGCGGGCCCCATGGCGGCGCTGATCGACGCCCGACGGGGTCAGGTCTACGCCCGTTTCTGGCGCGACGGGATCGCGCAGGGGCCGGCCGAGGCCCTGTCGATCGAGGCGGCGCGAGCGCGGGCGGCGGCGCTGGGCCCGGATGTCCGGCTGGTCGGCTCCGGGGCGGCGCTGGTGGCGGACGAGGGGGCGGCGACGCTCGACCTGGACGGGCCGGCGCCCGAGGCCCTGGCCCGGCTGGCGGCGGCGGCCGATCCGGCGACCCACCCGCCGCGCCCGCTCTATCTGCGCGCGCCCGATGCGACGCCGCCCAGTCGCCTGCCCGGCCAGCCCCGGCCGGTCGCGCCCGGCGCATGACGGGCCCGGCGTCCGATACGGGTGCGGCCGAGCGCCCGGCGCATCTGGCCGCGATTCACGCCGCGGCCTTCTCCGGATCGCATGACTCGCCGTGGAGCACAGCCGCCTTCGCCGCCCTGCTGGATCAGCCGGGAGTGTTCGCGATCGAGAGCCGGGACGGCTTCATCCTGATGCGGGCGGCGGCCGACGAGGCGGAGATCCTGACGCTGGCGGTCCGGCCCGAGGCCCGGCGGGGCGGGCAGGGGGCGCGGCTGGTCGGCGAGGGGGTGCTGGCGGCGGCGGCCCGGGGCGCCGTGCGGGTCTTCCTCGAGGTGGCCGGGGACAATGAGGCGGCCCGGGCGCTGTATGCGCGGGCGGGCTTCGTCGAGGCGGGCCGGCGACCGGGCTACTACCCCGGCGCGGACGGCGCCCGGCGCGACGCCCTCGTTCTGGCGCTCGACCTGGCCGGGACGCTTCCCTAGACCGTCCGGCCCGCCTATTCTGTCCGGATGGACCGGATCGAGAAACTCTGCGCCGAGCGCGGCATGCGCATGACCGAGCAGCGGCGCGTCATCGCCCGGGTCCTGTCGACCGCCGAGGACCACCCGGACGTCGAGGAGCTGTACCGCCGCGCCTCGTCGATCGATCCGCATATCTCGATCGCCACCGTCTACCGCACGGTCCGCCTGTTCGAGGAGGCCGGGGTGGTCGAGAAGCATGACTTCGGCGATGGCCGCAGCCGCTATGAAGAGGCGGGGGACGATCACCACGACCACCTGATCGATACGCGGTCGGGCGAGGTGATCGAATTCTTCGACGCCGAAATCGAACGGCTGAAGACCGAGATCGCCGAACGGCTGGGCTTCGAACTGATCGGCCACAAGCTGGAGCTCTACGGCAAGCCGATCGAGGGGGCCGAGCCGTCCAGCCGCGAAGGCCTGATCTTCAAACGCCACGCGGCGCGGGTCGACCCGGCCGACCTCGACTAGCGCCGGCCATGGCGCGAACGGCGCGGGCGCACTAAAAGTCGCCGCATGACCGAGACCCTTGTTCCAGCGCCGGAGACGACCGAGGCGGGCGCCGCGCCGAAGCGGCTGTTCATCAAGACCTACGGCTGCCAGATGAACGTCTATGACTCGGAGCGCATGGCCGATGTGTTGCGCCCGCTGGGCTACGCCCCGACCGACACGGCCGAGGATGCGGACTTCGTCATCCTGAACACCTGCCACATCCGCGAGAAGGCGGCCGAGAAGGTCTATTCCGAGCTCGGCAAGCTGCGCGAGATGCGGGACCTGCGTCTGGCGGCGGGCCGGGCGCGGATGACCATCGCCGTGGCCGGCTGCGTGGCCCAGGCCGAGGGCGAGGAGATCATGCGGCGACAGCCGGCGGTCGATCTGGTGGTCGGGCCGCAGGCCTATCATCAGCTGCCGGAGCTGCTGACCCGCACGGCGCGGGCGCGGGGCGAGCGCATCGGGGCCGATTTCGCGCCCAATGAGAAGTTCGACGCGCTGCAGATCCCGCGCGGCGGCGAGGGGGTGACGGCCTTCCTGACGGTGCAGGAGGGCTGCGACAAATTCTGCACCTTCTGCGTGGTGCCCTACACCCGCGGGGCCGAATGGTCGCGGCCGGTGGCGGACGTGCTGGCCGAGGCGCGGGCCCTTGCCGACCGTGGCGTGCGCGAGGTCACCCTGCTGGGCCAGAACGTCAACGCCTATGACGGCGAGGGGCCGGACGGGAAGCCGTCGAGCCTGGCGCGGCTGGCGTATGCGCTGGCGGAGATCCCGGGGCTGGACCGGATCCGCTATACGACCAGCCATCCCAACGACATGTCGGACGAGCTGATCGCCGCCCACGGTGAGCTGGAGGCGCTGATGCCGTATCTGCACCTGCCGGTGCAGTCGGGCTCGGACCGGATCCTGCGGCTGATGAACCGCAAGCACGGCCGGCAGAAATATTTCGATCTGGTCGAGCGCATACGGGCGGCGCGGCCGGACATGGCGCTGTCGGGCGATTTCATCGTCGGCTTCCCGGGCGAGACCGATGCGGACTTCGAGCAGACCATGGATCTGGTGCGGCGGGTGAACTACGCCAGCGCCTTCTCCTTCATGTATTCGCCGCGCCCGGGCACTCCGGCGGCGACCATGGCGGCGCAGGTTCCGGACGCCGTCAGTCGCGCGCGGCTGCATGCGTTGCAGGCCCTGCTCACGGAGCAGCAGGTGGCCTTCAATGAATCGCGGGCGGGGATGACCGTGCCGGTGCTGTTCGAACGCAAGGGGCGGCACGGGGCGCAGGCCATCGGTCGCTCGCCGTGGCTGCAGTCGGTCCATGTCGATGACGCGGATCATCTGATCGGTCAGATCGTTCCGGTGGAGATCGAGCGCGGCCAGCAGAACTCCCTGACGGGTCGGCTCATAACCAAGGAAGGCGCGTCCCTCATGCAGCGAGACGCCGCGCGTCGAGCGATAGGGACCCTTTAGTATGGCGCGTGAGAGTGAGTTCCTGGCGTTGGACGACGCCGCCCTGCGCGCCGTCACGGGGCCGCACAGCCGCCACATCGCCCTGATCGAGGACGCCTACAAGGTGCTGGTCGAGACCCCCGGCGGCGGGGTGACCATCAATGGCTCGACCCGCGACCGGGCCCAGGCCCGGCGGGTCATCGAGACCCTCGCGGCGCGCTCGACCACCGGGGCCGAGATCACCGAGGCGGATGTGCGCACGGCGCTCGGCGCGGCGGCGACGCAGCCGCGGGCCGGGCAGGGGACGGTGGCGCCGAACGCCATCGCCCTGCCGGTCGGGCGGCGCGGGGCCATCGCCCCCAAGACCGCGGCCCAGGCCAATTATCTGGACCTGCTGTCGCGCTGCGAACTGACCTTCGGAGTCGGTCCGGCGGGGACGGGCAAGACCTTCCTCGCGGCGGCCTATGGCGCCTCGCTGCTGCGGCGGGGGCAGGTCGACCGGCTGGTCATCACCCGGCCGGCGGTCGAGGCGGGCGAGAAGCTGGGCTTCCTGCCCGGCGACCTGAACGAGAAGGTCGATCCCTATCTGGCCCCGATCTGGGAGGCGCTGAACGACATCCTCGGGGCCGACGACGTGCGCCGCCGGCGCGACAAGGGCGAGATCGAGGCGGCGCCGATCGCCTTCATGCGCGGCCGGACCCTGGCCCACGCCTTCATCATCGTCGACGAGGCCCAGAACACCTCGCGGCTGCAGATGAAGATGGTGCTGACCCGGCTGGGCGAGGGCGCCCGGATGGTGGTGACCGGCGACCCGTCGCAGATCGACCTGCTGAACCCGCGCGACTCCGGCCTGCGCCACGCCCTGCGCATCCTCGAGGATGTGAAGGGGGTCGGGGTGCAGCGCTTCCAGGCCCAAGACGTGGTCCGCCACGCCATGGTCGAGCGTATCGTTCGGGCCTATGACGCCGACGCGGCGAAGCATCGCCCGGCGGCCGATCTGGAAGACCCGGACGCATGATCGAGGTCGAAATCGAGGACGACGCCTGGAGCGCCGCCCTGCCGGACGTGGCCGATGTCGTCGGGCGCGCCGCCGCGGCCGCCCTCGGCGCGGCGTCCGGGGATGTCGTGGTGCTGCTGACCGATGACGCCGCGGTGCAGGACCTCAACGGCCGATTCCGCGAGCGCGACCGGCCGACCAATGTGTTGTCCTTCCCGGCGGCGGCCAGCGCGGCGCCGCACCTGGGCGATCTGGTGCTCGCCTATGGGGTGTGCGCGGCGGAGGCGGAGGCCCAGGGCAAGACACTGGCGGACCATCTGTCGCATCTGACCGTTCACGGCGTCCTGCACCTGCTGGGCCGCGATCACGAAGACGAGGCCGAGGCCGAGGCGATGGAGGCCGAAGAGCGGACCATCCTTGCCAGTCTGGGCGTCGCCGACCCATACAGGGCCGATGCTCAAGCTTGATCCCGCTTCCCGCCGCGACGGACTGATCCTGCGCCTCGGCCGCGTCGCCCTGGCGCTGGCCGCCGGCGCGCTCGCGGCCTTGGCCCATCCGCCGTTCGGCGTCCTGCCCGGCCTGCTGGGCTATCCGCTGCTGATGCTGCTGGCCGAGCGGTCGATGAACACCCGCGGCGGCTTCTGGGTGGGGTGGCTGGCCGGCTTCTCCTATTTCTTCATCAGCTGCTGGTGGGTGGCCGAGGCCTTTCTGGTCAATCCGGCGCAGGCATGGATGGCGCCGTTCGCCGCCTCCCTGCTGCCGATCGGACTGGGCGTGTTCTGGGGCGCGGCGACGGCCCTGTACCGCCGGTTCGCGCCGACGGGGGTGGGACGGGTGCTGGTCTTCGCCGGCCTGTTCTGCCTGCTGGAGTGGCTGCGCGGCCATGTGCTGACCGGGTTTCCGTGGAACCCGGCCGGGGCCAGCTGGAAGGCCGGCTCGGCCGCGTCGCAGTTCGCCGCCGTGGCCGGCGTCTATGGCCTCAGCCTGGTGACGGTGGCGGCGGCCTCAGCCTTCGGACCGCTGGCCGGTCCGGGGCCGCGCAAGGCCCGCATCGGCGCGGCTGCTCTCGGCGCCCTGGCGCTGGCGGCCCTGATCGTGGGCGGAACGATGCGGTTGTCCGGGGCCCGCCCCGCCCTGACCGACACGGTGGTGCGGATCGTCCAGGCCGACGTGCCACAGGAGTCCAAATGGACCCCCGAGGCCTATCGCGGCATCGTCGACCGCTATGTGAATCTGACGGCGCGTCCCGGCGCGGTGGTGCCGGACGTGATCATCTGGCCGGAGGGGGCCCTGCCGGCCTCGGCCAATCAGGTGTTCGCCCCCGGCTCGCCCGACGCCGCCGCCATCGCGCGGGCGGTGCGTCCGGGCCAGACCCTGATCCTCGGCCTCGGCCGGGGCGTGGCCGATCCCGCCGCGTCGGAGGGGGCCCGTTACTACAACAGCCTGCTGGCCCTGTCCGACGAGGGCGGCGAGGGTCTCAGGATCACCGCCGCCTATGACAAATACCGGCTGGTGCCGTTCGGCGAATACCTGCCGGCCGGCGACCTTCTGGGCGCGCTGGGGGTGCGCAGCCTGACCCATATGCCGCTGGATTTCAGCGCCGGGCCCCGGCCCGCGCCGATCTCCGTCCCCGGCCTGCCGCAGGTTCAGCCGCTGATCTGTTACGAGAGCCTGTATCCCGGCTTCACGCCCGGGGCGGCCGAGCGGCCGCGCTGGATCGTCAACATCTCCAACGACGCCTGGTTCGGGCGCACCTCGGGGCCTCTGCAGCACCTCAACCTGGCCAGCTATCGGGCGATCGAGACCGGCCTGCCGGTGGTCCGCTCGACCCCGACCGGGGTCTCGGCCATGATCGACCCCTGGGGCCGGGTGATCGACGATCAGCGGCTGGAACCGGGCGAGAGCGGGGTCATAGACGCCCGTCTGCCGGCCCCGGCCGGGGTGACGCTCTATGGGCGATTCGGCGATCTTCTGTTCGGGCTCGGCCTGCTGCTCGCCCTGGCGCCGGCGGTCGGACGGCGCCTGCGTCGCAAGTCCTGAATTACACCCTTCGGGCAATTTTCCCGTGAGCAGAGAGGGGTTGAAGCGGTTACGCGACCTATGGTTGTGGGCAGGGGAAAAACGGCGCGTTTTTCCGTGACAGCGGGCTCAAGCAGGCGCATTCAGAACGGGGGCGTACCCAAGAAAGGGCATAACCAGAGATGGCCAGAGGCAAGGGCGAGGACGGACCTCATCCGGTGGACCGGCACGTCGGACGACGTGTGTGCGAGAAGCGATTGGCGCTCGGGTATAACCAGAGCGATCTCGGTCGCGCGCTCGGCCTGACCTTCCAGCAGATCCAGAAGTACGAAAAGGGCGCCAACCGGATTTCGGCGTCCAAGCTCTGGGACATCGCCCGCTTCTTCAAGGTCGACATCGGCTATTTCTTCGAGGGTCTGAACGGGGCGCAGCTTGCCGGCATGGCCGAGGGCGGCGCGGCTTTCGACCACGACTTTCCGGCCACCCGCTACACGATCGAGATCAGCCGCCTGGCCCCCCAGCTGTCGACCCGGCAGCAGAAGCTGGCGCTGGAACTGATCCGCGACATGGCCGACCGCAAGGAGACGGACGAGGCCTGACGGCCCGTTCCCGCCCGGTTCACCCGGACGATGAGGACCGCCGCCGCCCGAAGTCGGGCGCGGCCGCCTTCTGTTCCGCCCAGTAGGCGGCGCCCTCGCGCGGCTTGAACATGGTCTTGGCCACGCCGTCGCGCGACACCACGGCGAAGGTATTGGTCGAGGCCTGGTAGAGCAGGACGTCGCCATTGGGCCGTTCGACCCGCTCGGCGTCGGCCGGCGGACGGCCCGTGAACGCCTGCACCTTGGCCAGATAGTCCTCCGCCGTCGTGGCTCCGAAGTCCGCGCCGTTACGCGCGAACAGCCGCGCCGTCTTGGCGTCCACCGTCTCGCGCCGGTTGGCGGTCAGGACCGGTTTGGCCCGTTGCGGGCTCTCCGCCGCCGCGGCGGGCGTTCCGGCCGCCGAGGTCAGCACCGCTTCGGCCCCTTCGGCCGCCCGGTCGCGCGTCTCGACCGCCGAACCGCCATTGCCGCACGCCGCCAGCAGCGCCACGGCGCCGACGGCCCACCCCGCCCTGATGTTTCTGCCGATCATCACACCCTCCATGTTTTGAACCCGCGCGACTCCATAACGCTGTTATTTTGTTCTTGCAATGTTCTTGTTCGGATCGGCCTCCCCTCGACGCCGCGGGGCCCGGTCGCTAGATCAGGGCCATGACCCCAGCCGCGCTTTCCGGACGCAAGATCCTGCTGATCGTCGGCGGCGGCATCGCCGCCTACAAGGCGCTGGAGCTGGTGCGCCTGCTGAAGAAGGCGGGGGCCGAGGTGATGAGCCTGCTGACGCCGGCGGGCGCCGAGTTCGTCACCCCGATGTCGCTGGCCGCCCTGACCGGCCATCCGGTCCGCCAGGCGCTGTTCATGCCCGAGGACGAGACGGCCATGGGCCATATCGAGCTGTCGCGCTGGGCCGATCTGGTGGTGGTCGCGCCGGCTACGGCGGGGTTGATCGCCAAGGCGGCCAACGGGCTGGCGGACGACCTCGCCTCGACCACCCTGCTGGCCACCGACAAGCGGGTGCTGCTGGCCCCGGCGATGAATGTGCGGATGTGGCTGCACCCGGCGGTGCAGGCCAATGTCGAGCGGCTCAAGGGGTTCGACGGTTTCCATGGCGCGGCGGTGGTCGGGCCCGACAGGGGCGAGATGGCCTGCGGCGAGTTCGGCCCGGGCCGGATGGCCGAGCCGGCGGCGATCCTGGAGGCGATCGAGGACCTGCTGGCCGAACCGGCCGCTTCCCCGGAACCGGAGCGGCCGCTGGCCGGACGCCACGCGGTGGTGACGGCGGGACCGACCTTCGAGCCGATCGACCCGGTGCGGGGGCTGACCAACCGCTCCAGCGGCAAGCAGGGCTATGCGATCGCCGAGGCGCTGGCGGCGCTGGGCGCGCGGGTGACGCTCGTGTCTGGGCCCGTGGCCCTGACCGCGCCGGCCGGGATCGACCGGGTGTGGGTCGAGACCGCGCGCGAGATGCAGGCCGCCGTGCAGGCGGCGCTGAATACGAAAGATGGGCCCGCGGACATCGCGGTGATGAGCGCCGCCGTGGCCGACTGGCGCGTCGACGGCGTCGCCTCGGGCAAGATCAAGAAGGCCCCCGGCGGGCCGCCGTCGCTGGCCCTGATCGAGAATCCCGACATCCTGGCGGGGGTGTCCGCGCCGGGGAAGATGCGGCCGAAGCTGGTGATCGGCTTCGCCGCCGAGACCACCGATCTGGAGGCCAACGCCCGGGCCAAGCTGTCGCGCAAGGGCTGCGACTGGATCGTCGGCAACGACGTCTCGGACGAGGTGTTCGGCTCCGACGGCAATGCGGTGACCCTGTTCACCCGCGACGGCTCGATGGAGGCCTGGCCGCGCCAGACCAAGACCGAGGTGGCCAGGAAACTGGCCGCCCGGATCGCCGACCACTTCAAAGCCTGAAAGCCCTTTCGCATGACCACCCTTCGCATCGAACGCCTGCCGCACGCCGAAGGCCTGCCCCTGCCGGCCTATGAGACGTCCGGTTCGGCCGGGATGGATCTGCGCGCCGCGGTGGCCGACGACGCGCCGCTGACGCTGGCGCCGGGCGCGCGGGCGCTGGTGCCGACCGGGCTGAAGATCGCGCTGGAGCCGGGGTTCGAGGCCCAGGTGCGGCCGCGCTCGGGGCTGGCGCTGAAGCACGGGATCACCTGCCTGAATTCGCCGGGGACCATCGACAGCGACTATCGCGGCGAGGTCGGGGTCATCCTCGCCAATCTGGGGCAGGAGCCGTTCGTGATCCGGCGCGGCGAACGTATCGCCCAGATGGTCGTCGCCCGGCACGAGCAGGCGGCCTTGGTCGAGGTCCGGGCCCTGAACGAGACGGCGCGCGGCGCGGGCGGTTTCGGCTCCACGGGACGTTAAGCGGAGCCATTCGGCCGGAACCGCGTTAACCCTGCTCACGGCCAAGCTGGGCCGCAGGCGGAGGAGAGGCCTATGGAGTCCCTGTTCGATTCGATCGGCGCGTTTCTGACGGCCCTGTTCAACCTCGCCGAGGGCGGGTTCGACGGCGTCAACCAGGTCATGGGCCTGCTGATCGCCATCATCGCGGCCCTGCTGATGACGGGGTGGAGCCGGCTCGGGGCCTCGGCGCTGGGCGCGGCCCTCGTGCATATCGCGATCGGGGTGATCCGGCCGATGCTGGACGGCGGGGCGTTCGTCCTGCCAGACCTGCTGTCGCTCGGCTTCTGGATGACGGTGCTGGCCCTGTTCCTCGGCTATGCGATCGTCATCGCGGTGTTCTTCTTCATCAAGTCTCTGGTGCTGGGCGGCCACGGCCGGAGGCGGCACGCGCACTGACTCCGTTTTCCTTCTCCCGATGGGAGAAGGTGGCGCGTAGCGCCGGATGAGGGTTGGCTGGTTTGAGCGGCGAAGCCGCCCCGGACAGTCGACCCTCACCCTTTCGCGCAAGGACGATCGCTACGCGCTCGTGCGCTCAAGCCCTCTCCCATCGGGAGAGGGTTCTCTTATGCCTGCCTGAAACCCAGAACGTCCTGCATGTCGTAGAGGCCGGGCTTGCGGCCGCGGACCCAGGCGGCGGCGGCGACGGCGCCCTTGGCGAACAGGGAACGGTCGATGGCCGAATGGCTGAGGGTCAGGGTCTCGTCGTCCGAGGCGAACAGGACGGTGTGCTCGCCGATGACCCCACCGGCGCGCAGCGAGGCGAAGCCGATCTTGCCGGGCTCACGCGCGCCGGTGATGCCGTCGTAGGGCGCGGTGCGGACATCGGCCAGATCCTCGCCGCGGCCGCTGGCGGCGGCCTCGCCCAGCATCAGGGCCGTGCCGGAAGGGGCATCGGCCTTCCTGCGGTGATGGGTTTCGAGCACCTCGATGTCCCAGTCGGCGGCGTCGAGGCGTTGGGCGGCGTGCTCGACCAGGCCGATCAGGATGTTGACGCCGAGCGAGAAATTGCCGCTGCGGACGATGGCCACGGTCTCGGCGGCCTTGAGGATTTCGGCGTCCTGGTCCGGGGTCAGGCCGGTCGAGCCGATGACCAGGGCGGGGCCGCCGCGGGCGGCGCAGGCGCGGGCCAGTTCGACCGAGGCGTCGGGCGTGGAGAAGTCGATGATGACGTCGCACAGCGACAGGTCCGGCGTCTCGCCGCGATCGAAGCGGGCCGCGACGACCACGTCCTCGCGGGCGTCGAGCACGGCCGAGACGGCCCGGCCCATGCGGCCGCGGGCGCCGGAGATGCCGGCGTGGAAGATGGCGCCCAACGGCCGCCCCCCGGCCGGCGTCACTGCGCCGTTTCCTTGGCGTCCCCGAGAATGTCGGCCCAGAAGCGCTTGGCCTTGCCGGCGAAGGACGAGTTGCGCGGCGTCTGCAGGTCGCCCAGCGAGGCGGCCAGTTCTTCCAGCAGCTCCTTCTGGCGGGCGGTCAGGTCGGTCGGGGTCTCGACGAACAGCTCGACCACCAGATCGCCGCGGTTCTTGCCGTTGAGGTGGGGCATGCCCTTGCCCTTGATGCGGACGGTCTTGCCGGTCTGGGAGCCCGCGGGCACCGTGACCGCGGCCTTGCAGCGGCCGTCACAGGCTTCGGAGGTCAGGCAGGGGGCGTCGATCTCGCCGCCGAGAGCCGCGGTGGTCATCGGCACCGGGACGGTGACCAGCAGGTCGAGGTTGTCGCGCTCGAACAGCTCGTGCGGGGTGACCGACAGGAAGACGTAGAGGTCGCCGCGGGGGCCGCCGCGCATGCCGGCGTCGCCCTCGCCCGACAGGCGGATGCGCGAGCCGTCGTCGACGCCGGCGGGGACCTTGAGTTGGAGCTTGCGGTTCTTCCGCACCTGGCCGTGGCCGTGGCAGGCGGTGCAGGGATCGGCGATCATCTGGCCGGCGCCGCCGCAGCGCGGGCAGGTGCGCTCGACCTGGAAGAAGCCGTTGGCCGACCGCACGCGGCCGGCGCCCTGGCAGGTGGTGCAGGTGGCCGGCTTGGTGCCGGCCTTGGCCCCGGACCCCTCGCAGCTTTCGCAGGTGGCGGTGGTGGGGACGGCGATCTCGACCTCGGCGCCCTTGTAGGCTTGCTCCAGGGTGATCTCGAGGTCGTAGCGCAGGTCCGAGCCGCGCCGCGGGCCGTGCTGGCGGGCGCCGCCGCCGCCGCGGCCGCCGAAGACGTCGCCGAAGGCCTCGCCGAAGACCTGGGAGAAGATGTCGTTGACGTCGGCGAAGCCGGCGCCGCCCTGGCCGAAGGGATTGCCGCCGCCGTTGACGCCGGCGTGGCCGAAGCGGTCGTAGGCGGCGCGCTTCTGGTCGTCCGAGAGCACGCTGTAGGCCTCGGAAATCTCCTTGAAGCGGGCCATGGCCTCGTCGCACCCGCCGTTGCGGTCGGGGTGGTGCTGCATCGCCAGCTTGCGATAGGCGGATTTCAGCCCGGCGGCGTCGATGGTCCGTTCGACGCCCAGAATCTCGTAATAGTCACGCGTCGCCATCTGGCGTTCGTCCTCTTACCCTGCCCGCTCCGGCCGTCGCCTCTGATGGGCCGCTGACCGGAAAGGCTGACCGGGCTGACATGGGCGCCCGGCCGACTGATGCAAGTTTGTCTCCGCCCTGTTGCGAAGCAACGGGGAGGGGGACCGCGCGAAGCGTGGTGGAGGGGCTCTTTCCGTTCCATGAACGACAGAGCCCGGGGCCGACAGCCCCTCCACCGCTTCGCGGTCCCCCTCCCCATCGCAATGCGATGGGGAGGAAATGGCTTACGCGCTCTTCTTCTCGTCGCCGGCGTCGGCGTCCGGGGAGACTTCCTCGAACTCCGCATCGACGACGCCGTCGTCAGCCGGGGCCTCGGCGGCGGCGCCGTCGGTTCCCTGCGAGGCCGCGTACATGGCCTCGCCCAGCTTCATCGAGGCCTGGGCCAGGGTGTTGGTCTTCTCGCGGATGGCTTCCGGATCCGTGCCGTCCTTGGCCGTCTTCAGGTCCGCAAGGGCGGCCTCGATGGCGGTCTTGCCGGCCTCGTCGATCTTGTCGCCGTGCTCGGCCATGGCCTTTTCGGTCGAGTGGATCAGGCTGTCGGCCGAATTCTGGGCCTCGACCAGTTCCTTGCGGGTCTTGTCGGCCGCGGCGTTGGCCTCGGCTTCCTTGACCATCTTCTCGATGTCGGCGTCCGACAGGCCGCCGTTGGCCTGGATGCGGATCGACTGTTCCTTGTTGGTGGCCTTGTCCTTGGCGGTGACGTGGACGATGCCGTTGGCGTCGATGTCGAAGGCGACCTCGATCTGCGGCATGCCACGCGGGGCCGGCGGAATGCCCATCAGGTCAAACTGGCCGAGAATCTTGTTGTCGGCCGCCATCGGACGCTCGCCCTGGAAGACCCGGATGGTCACGGCCGACTGGTTGTCGTCAGCGGTCGAGAAGGTCTGGCTCTTCTTGGTCGGGATGGTGGTGTTGCGCTCGATCAGCGGGGTGAAGACGCCGCCGAGGGTCTCGATGCCGAGGGTCAGCGGGGTCACGTCCAGCAGCAGCACGTCCTTGACGTCGCCCTGCAGCACGCCGGCCTGGACCGCGGCGCCCAGGGCCACGACTTCATCGGGGTTGACGCCCTTGTGCGGCTCCTTGCCGAAGAAGGCCTTCACGGCCTCCTGGACCTTGGGCATGCGGGTCATGCCGCCGACCAGCACCACTTCATCGATGTCGGAGGCCTTGAGGCCCGCGTCCTTGAGGGCCTTCTGGCACGGCTCGATGGTGCGCTGGACCAGGTCCTCGACGAGGGCTTCCAGCTTGGCGCGCGACAGTTTGATGTTCAGGTGCAGCGGACCCGAGGCGTTCATGGTGATGAACGGCAGATTGACCTCGTACTGGGTCGTGGAGCTGAGCTCCTTCTTGGCCTTTTCGGCCTCTTCCTTGAGGCGCTGCAGGGCCAGTTTGTCGGAGCGCAGGTCGACCCCCTGCTCCTTCTTGAACTCGTCGGCCAGGTAGTCGACCAGACGCAGGTCGAAGTCCTCGCCGCCGAGGAAGGTGTCGCCATTGGTCGACTTCACCTCGAACACGCCGTCGCCGATCTCGAGGATCGAGACGTCGAAGGTGCCGCCGCCGAGGTCATAGACGGCGATCTTCTGGCCGTCGTTCTTGTCGAGGCCATAGGCCAGGGCGGCCGCGGTCGGCTCGTTGATGATGCGCAGCACCTCGAGGCCGGCGATCTTGCCGGCGTCCTTGGTGGCCTGACGCTGGGCGTCGTTGAAATAGGCGGGGACGGTGATGACGGCCTGGGTGACGGTCTCGCCGAGATAGGCCTCGGCGGCCTCCTTCATCTTGCCCAGGGTGTAGGCCGAGACCTGCTGGGGCGAATAGTCCTTGCCGTGGGCCTTCACCCAGGCGTCGCCGGTCGGGCCCTTGACGATCTCATAGGGCACCATGTCCTTGTCCTTCGCGACCACGGGGTCGGTGAAGGCGCGGCCGATCAGGCGCTTGATGGCGAAAAAGGTGTTGGTGGGGTTGGTCACGGCCTGACGCTTGGCGGGCTGGCCGACCAGCACTTCGCCGTTGTCCTGGATGGCGACCACCGACGGAGTCGTGCGGTTGCCCTCCGCGTTCTCGATGACCTTGGGATTCTTGCCGTCCATGACGGCCACGCACGAGTTGGTGGTGCCGAGGTCGATGCCGATGATCTTGGCCATAGTCTGGTCTTTCACTCCATTTCAGCGGGCGGTGCGGCGGCCTTTTAAAGCGAAGCGCCGCGCGTGACCGCCCCCGGTGTCGGGTCCTGGGTCGATATGTACGGTTCCGGCGCATAGCCCCACGGACTGCGGGGTTTTACGGCGGGTTGTCGCCGATATGGGAAACACCCCCCCGCCCGCAAGGCCTGATCGCGATTCAGCGTCAGTCTCCGTCAGATGTGTCACGAAGCGCGCAACGGCATATAATGGCGTTAACGACCCGCCGACCCCGGCCGGTCAGGAGGAGGGGCCCATGCTCGCCCGGAGAACGTTCACGGCCGTCCTGATCGCCGCCTCGCTCGGCGTGGCGGGACTGGTCAGCGCCGCGCCGGCGCCGGGAGGCCAGTCGGCGGACGGCCAGAACCGCCGCGTCAGGGTCCATAACCAGACCGGCGTAGCGCTTCAGAAGCTGCAGGCCGCCGATGTGCGGACCGGAACCTTCGGCGCCGACCTGCTGGGCGGAACCCCGGTGGCGAGCGGCGCCAGCGTGGCTGTGCTGATCGACGGCGGGGCCGGCGGCTGCCTCTACGACCTGCGGGCCGAACTGGCCGGCGGCCAGACCCTCCTGCGTGAAAACATCAACGTCTGCCGCATCGCCGACTATTATCTGACCCGCTGAGTCTTGGCCCGGCGCGAGATCGAGACGGGGCTGGAGGGCTTCCGCCTGTGGCCGGGGGCCCTGTCGCCGGGCGAGCAGGCCGCGTTGCTGGATCAGGTGCTGGCCGCGATCGAGGCCGCGCCCTTCCACCGGCCGACGACCCGGACCGGCCGGCCGTTCTCGGTCGAGATGAGCAACCTCGGGCCGCTGGGCTGGGTCTCCGACCGGGGCGGCTACCGCTACCAGCCGACCCACCCGGTCACGGGCGCGCCGTGGCCGCCCATGCCGGCCGCGCTGACGGACCTGTGGCGCGAACTGACCGGCTGGCCGGAGCCGCCGGACGCCTGTCTGGTCAACCTGTATCGCGACGGGGCGCGGATGGGGCTGCATCAGGACCTCGACGAGGCGGACCGGTCGGCGCCGGTGCTGTCGGTGTCGCTGGGCGATACGGCGGTGTTCCGGTTCGGGGCGGCGGACGGCGGCCCGACGCGGTCGGTGCGGCTGACTTCCGGCGACGTCTGCGCCCTGACCGGCCCCGCCCGGCTGGCGCGGCACGGAATCGACCGCATCCTGACGGGGTCGTCGGGGCTGATCCCCGGCGGGGGGCGGATCAACCTGACGCTGCGCAGGGCCGGTCCGGCCTCACGGCAATCGTGACTCGACGCCTCCGGGAAGCCGCGCCACTGTCCCGCTTTCCCGAGCCGGAGGTCCCCATGCCCGATCTGATCCGACCCGAAGGTCCCGAAGCCGACGACTTCCGTTTCAGCCGCCGCGCCCTGGCTACAGGCGGCTTGGGCGGCCTGTTCTTCGCCGGCTATGCGCCCGCGGCCCTCGCCGCCCAGGCCAGCCCGGTGACGACCCCGACCGACGGACTGGAGACGGCGAACGTCAGCTATCCGGCGCCCGACGGCTTCGACCTGCCGGCCTATGTGGCCCGGCCCGAGGGCGACGGTCCCTTTCCGGTGGTGGTGGTCGTATCCGAGATCTTCGGCGTCCACGAATACATCCGCGACGTCTGCCGCCGGCTGGCGAGGGCGGGCTACGCCGCGATCGCCCCGGCCTTCTTCGTCCGGGTCGAGGATCCTGCCCCGCTGTCGGACATGCAGCGCGTCCAGCAGATCGTCGCGGCGGCCGGCTATGAGCAGGTGATGGGCGACATCGCCGCCACCCTCGACTGGGCCAGCCAGCAGCTATGGGCCAATGCGGACAAGGTCGGGATCACCGGCTTTTGCTGGGGCGGCAAGGTGGTGTGGCAGGCCGCGGCCCGGTTCGCGGCGATCGACGCGGGCGTGGCCTGGTACGGGCGGCTGGCCCCGGCCGCCACCGCGACGCCGGAACAGGTGGAGGCGGGCCGGCCGTGGCCGGTCGATCTGGCGGGCGACCTCAAGGCGCCGGTGCTGGGGCTGTACGGCGAGGCTGACCGGGGCATTCCGCTGGACACCGTCGAGGCCATGCGCAGCGCCCTGCAGCGCGCCGGCCAGACCGGCAGCGGCATCGACGTCTATCCGGCCGCGCCGCACGGCTTCCACGCCGACTACCGCGACAGCTACCGGGCGGCGGACGCGGCGGACGGGTGGGCCAAGTTGCTGGCGCTGTTTGAGGCGCGGCTGAAGGCCTAGGCCGTCCCGTCGAAATTGCCGCCGTCGGAGTCCATCGCCTTCGCATAGGCCGCATTGCCCGCCGCGGCGCCGGAGCCCTTGGCGGCGACCACGACCATGGCCGGGCGCACGGTGCGGCCGAACAGGGCGTAGCCGGCCTGCAGGGTCTGGATCACCTGGCCGCCCTGAACGGTGTCGGACGGCTGTTCCATCATGGCCTGATGCAGGTGGGGGTCGAAGGCCTCGCCCGGCTCGGGGGCGACGCGCTTCAGATTATTGGCCTCGAAGGCCTGCAGAAGCGACTTCTGGGTCAGCTCCAGACCGGTGACCAGGCCGGCCTCGCCGGCGTCGGCGTTCTTCGGAGCCGCCTGCAGCGCCCGCTCCAGATTGTCGGCCACGCCCAGCAGGTCGCGGGCGAATTTCTGGATCGCGTAAGCACGGGCGTCGTTGTTCGAGGCTTCGGCCCGCTTCTTCGTATTCTCGGCTTCGGCCACGGCGCGCAGGGCGCGGTCCTTCCACTGGTCGCGCTCGGCGATCAGGGCGTCGATGGGCCCGAGACCGTCATCGGGCTCGCCTTCGTAGCTGGTCTCGCCGATGTCGGCGGCCAGTTCCTCGGAGGTCGGGGTGTCGTCGTGAATGTCGCTCAAGTCTCTTGTCCGTCCAGAATCCGGCCCAGCACCCGGGCGGTATAGTCCACCAACGGTATGACACGGGCGTAGTTCAGTCTTGCGGGGCCGATCACGCCGATGGCGCCCAGCACCCGCTGCCGGCCCGTCATATAGGGCGCCGCGATCACGGCGGAACCCGAAAGCGAAAACAACCGTGTTTCCGCGCCGATGAAGATACGCACCCCCTGGGCCGTGGAGACCCCGTCCAGCAGGCCGATCAGCTGTTCCTTCTGCTCGAGGTCGTCGAACAGGATGCGGACCCGCTCGAGGTCCTCGGCCGTCTCGCGGTCGTGCAGCAGATTGGCCCGACCGCGCACGATCAGGGCCCGTTCGCGTTCGGCCCCGCCCGACCAGGCGGCGAGGCCGTCCTCGACGAGGCGGGCGGCGGTCTCGTTCAGCTCGCGCCGTGCCGCGTCCAGCTCGGTGCGCATCTCGGTGCGCGCCTCGTGCAGCGGACGGCCCTTGAGCCGGGCGTTGAGGAAGTTGGACGCCTCCTGCAGGGTTGAGGGCGTGACCCCGGCCTTGAGCGGCATCAGCCGGTTCTCGACCGAGCCGTCGTCGCCGACCAGAACCGCCAGGGCCTGGTCGTGGCCCAGCGCCACGAACTCCACGTGTTTGACCCCGGCCTCGCGCACCGGGCTGGCGACGATGCTGGCCCCGCCGGCCAGACCGGAGAGCAGGGACGAGGCCTCGTTCAGCGCCTCCTCGAAACTGCGGCCGCGGCCGGCGAGGCGGGCGTCGATCTCGCGCCGCTCCTCCGCCCCGATGTCGCCGATCTCCAGCAGGCCGTCGACGAACAGACGCAGGCCGGCGTGGGTCGGGATGCGGCCGGCCGAGGTGTGCGGCGAGCCCAGCAGCCCCGCCAGCGTCAGGTCCTGCATGGTGTTGCGGATCGAGGCGGGCGACAGGGCCACGCCGGTCAGGGACAGGGTCCGCGATCCGACCGGCTCGCCGGTCTCCAGATAGGTCTCGACGATGCGGCGGAAGATGTCGCGGGCGCGCTGGTCCAGCCCGGTCAGGCTGCCGGTCTCCAGCGCGGTCGAGGTCAGCAGGGGCGGTTTCATCGCTGACGCGCCTCCCATCGTGCCCGCGGCAGGCGGTGGACGAGGCAGTCGTCCTCGTCGAACAGCCGCCGGCCGACCGGCTCGAAGCCGAGCCGTTGATAGAAGCGATGCGCCTCCTCGTTAGAGGCCAGGGGGTCGATTACGATGGCGGTCACCGCCGGGTCGGCGAAGCAGTCGTCGATGGCCATGGTCATCATCTGCGTGCCGTAGCCGTGGCCGAGGGCGTCTGGCGGGCCGATCCAGATGTCGAGCGCCCGCAGGTTGGGCTCTATGTCGCCCCAGTAGTGCGTCGGCTCGCGGTGCGGATCGATCACCTGCATCACGCCTATGGGTCGGCCCTCCACCTCGGCGATGCGGTAGAAGCTGACGTCGGACTGATCGGCCAGCTCCTCGCGCCAGGGGATGCCGCCGAAGGCGATGTCAGCCCCGGGGTCGTCGGTCGAACAAGCGATGACGTGTGGCTGGCGGTCCCAGCCGGCCAGCAGATCGGCGTCCTCGACCGAGGCCGGGCGCAGCCGGATGGCGGAAGGCGCGGACAGGGGGGAATACAGGCTCACGGTTTCAGGATAAGCAGCCCCGCCGTCCCGTCCAAGGAAATCGATCATGACCGCCGCCCGCCCCTCCGAACGCGCGCCCGAACAGCTTCGCGCCGTGACGCTGGAGACCGGCGTCAACCGCTACGCCGAGGGCTCCTGCCTCGTCACCTTCGGCCACACCAGGGTGCTGGTCACCGCCTCGGTCGAGGAGAATGTGCCCGGCTGGATGCGCGGCAAGGGGCAGGGTTGGGTCACGGCGGAATACGGCATGCTGCCCCGCGCCACCCACACCCGGGGCCGGCGCGAGGCCGCCTCGGGCAAGCAGACGGGCCGGACGCAGGAGATCCAGCGGCTGATCGGCCGTTCGCTGAGGGCGGTTGTGGACCTCAAGGCGCTGGGCGAGCGGCAGGTGGTGCTGGATTGCGACGTGGTCCAGGCCGACGGCGGCACACGCACGGCGGCCATCACCGGAGCCTGGGTCGCCATGGCCTCGGCCTTCGACTATCTGCGCGCCGAGGGGGTGCTGAAGGCCGACCCCATCCTCGATCAGGTCGCGGCGGTGTCGTGCGGCGTGTGCAGCGACCAGCCGGTGCTGGACCTCGACTATGAGGAGGATTCCACCGCCGAGGCCGATTCCAACTTCGTCCTGACCGGCTCGGGGACCATCGTCGAGATCCAGGCCACGGGCGAGAAGCGCGGTTTCACCCGCGCCGAGTTCGACCGCCTCTTCCAGCTGGCCGAGGGCGGCTGCGCCGAACTGTTCGCCCTGCAAAGGGCGGCGCTGGGGCGGTAGCCGAGGGCCTCAGCCCTCCTCGCCGTCCGGCAGGCCCATCATATGGAAGCCGGCGTCGACGTGGATGACCTCGCCGGTGGTCGACAGGCCGAGGTCGGAGCACAGCCACAGGGCGCAGCCGGCGACGCCCTCCATCGAGGTGTCCTCCTTCATCGCAGACATGGCCCGGCCCTGGGCGATCATGCCGCGGCCGCCCGAGATGCCGGCCAGCGACAGGGTGCGCATGGCCCCGGCCGAGATGGCGTTGCAGCGGATGCCCTTGGGTCCGAGGTCGCGGGCGATGTAGCGGGTCGCCGCCTCCAGCGCCGCCTTGGCCACGCCCATGGTGTTGTAGTTGGGGATGGCCCGCTCCGAGCCGAGATAGGTCATGGTCACCAGCGAACCGCCGTTGGGCATGATCCTGGAGGCGCGTTTGGCCACGTCGACGAAGCTGAAGGCCGAGATGTTCATGGCCAACAGGAAGCTGTCGCGGCTGGTGTTGTCGACGAAGCTGCCCTTGAGCTCGTCCTTGTTGGCGAAGGCCACCGAGTGGACCACGAAGTCGATCGTCCCGAACTCTTTCTCCAGCTCGGCGAAGGCGGCGTCCATGGATGCGTCGTCGGTGACGTCGGCCTGGATCAGCAGTTTGGCGCCGACGCTCTCGGCCAGCGGACGGACGCGGCGCTCAAGGCCCTCGCCGAGGTAGGTGAAGGCCAGTTCGGCGCCCTGGGCCGCCAGCTGCGAGGCGATGCCCCAGGCGATGGAGTTGCTGTTGGCGACCCCCATGATCAGGCCCTTCTTGCCCTTCATGAGTTCGCCCGTGGGCATGTTCCAGCCGCTCTCGCTCGCCATCGTACATCTCCGTGTTCTGAACCGGGAGGGTTAGCAGCGCCCGCATTCGGGGGGAAGCGTCAGGCTGCATCGGCCTCGCGCCGCCGGGCCAGCCGGGCCAGCAGGGGCGTCGCGGTGACTCCGTGGACGATGATCGACACCAGGATGATGAAGCCGACCACAGCCCAGATCCGCTCGCTGTCGCCGAAATCGCCGTGGTTGATGCCGTAGGCGAGATAATAGACCGAGCCGACCCCGCGGATGCCGAGGAAGGCCAGCAGCAGCCGCTCGCGCCACGGCTGGCTGGATCCCGTCATGGCGATCAGGCCGGCGACCGGCCGCACTACGAACACGACCGCCAGGCCGATCAGGGCGTCGGTCCAAGTCAGGCTGGACAGCAGTCCGTTGGCAAGGGCCCCGCCGAACAGCACCAGCAGCAGCATCATCAGCAGCCGTTCGATCTGGTCGGAGAAGTCGTGCATCTCCTGATGGAAGTCGTGATCCCGTTCCGAGGCCCGAATGGTCACGGCGCAGACGAAGACGGCGAGGAAGCCGTAGCCGTGGACCAGCTCGGTGACGGCGTAGGCGATCAGGGTGGCGGCCAGGGCGATCAGACCGTCGCCGAGCCTGGACAGGCCGCGCCGGCTCCGGAACAGCAGGTGGCCGAGAATCCGGCCGATCAGCCAGCCGGCCCCCAGCCCTGCCAGCAGCTTCCAGCCGACCTTGATGGTGAACCAGTCGGTGAGGCCGTCCTGGGTCGCCAGACCCCCGGCGGCGGCGAGAATGGCCAGATGGACGAAGGGGAAGGCGAGGGCGTCGTTCAGCCCCGCCTCGGAAGTCAGGCCGAAGCGGACCTCGTCCTCGTCGCCGGATTTCGGCGGTCCGACCTGGACGTCGGCGGCCAGCACCGGATCGGTCGGCGCCATGCTGGCCCCGAACAGCAGGGCCATGGCCAGGCTGAAACCGAGCCCGGCCCAGCCCAGAAAGGCGACCGCCGCGATGGTCAGGGGCATGGCCACGATCAGCAGCCGCCAGGTCGTGGCCCAGCGTCGCCAGCCGGGCGGCCGATCCAGCTTCAGCCCGGCGCCCATCAGACTGATGATGACGACCAGCTCGGTGAGCCGCTCGGTCGCCGTGTCCCACGTTCGGGGATCGGGGTTGAACGAGAGAAGGCCGCTCGAGAACACCGTCACCCCGATCGACACGCAAAGGATCGCCAGGGTCAGCGGCACGCGCTTCAACCCGACCGGGGCCCAGGACACCAGCAGCACCACGGCGCCGAGGCCGAGCAGGAACAGGATGTAGGGATCGGGCAGGACGCAGCCTCCGGGCGGTCGTCAGATTCGGGCGGCTTCCGTCGCGATGAAACAGGGCCAGTATGCGGAAAACGCCCAGTGGAGGCTATCGATGCGCCTGACTCCGCCCGCCGCCGTTCTTGCCGCCGTGCTCGCGCTTCCGGTCGCCGCTCCGGTCCAGGCAGGGGAGCGCCCGCGCGTCGCCGTGACGGTGGTCACCCTGGACAATCTGCGCCAGCTCCAGGCGGAGTATGGCCGGTCGTCTCTCGACAGTCTCGGCGACGCGCGGTGGGGCCGATTCGACTGGGCCCCGCCGGCGCTCGAGCCGGCGCTGTTTCGCTCGTGCGTCGGTGACCGGATGGACCACGGCCTCGACTACTGCATTCGCTACTATCTGACCCGGGCCGACCTCCCGGCGGATACGCCGCCCACGGTGGTCGTGGCCTTCGACGACGGGCCCGGGGCGACCGACCACCGCCTTGGCGGCGAGACGCTGCGGGTCAGCTGCTTCGGACGCGGCGTCACGCCGGCCGACGCCGCCGCCCAGGACACCTGGATGTGGCCGCGCGCGGCGCGGATGCATGGCATGAGGGATATGGAACGCGACAGCGACGCGCTGGCCGCCTGCATCTCGGCTGCCGCGTCGGAGCGGTGGAACGGCCTGCGTCAGCCGGATCCGTCACCCTAGCGGTCGACCTTCGACAGGATCAGCGTGCCGTTCGTCCCGCCGAAGCCGAAGCTGTTGGACATGACGTGCGTCAGCTCGCCGTCGTGGCGCTCGCGCAGGATCGGCATGCCCTCGAACTCGGGGTCGAGATTTTCGATGTGGGCGCTCTCGGCCGCGAAGCCGTGCTTCATCATCAGCAGGCAGTATATGGCCTCCTGCGCCCCGGCCGCGCCGAGGCTGTGACCCGTCAGCGACTTGGTCGAGGAGATCATCGGCATGGCGTCGCCGAAGACGTTGCGCACCGCGCCCATCTCCTTGCTGTCGCCCACCGGCGTCGAGGTGCCGTGCGGGTTCAGATAGTCGATTTTCGGATTGCCGGCCATTTCCAGCGCGATGCGCATGCAGCGCTCGGCGCCCTCGCCCGAGGGGGCGACCATGTCATAGCCGTCGGAGTTGGCGCCGTAGCCGGTGACCTCGGCGTAGATGGTCGCGCCGCGCGCCACGGCCCGCTCGTATTCCTCGAGCACCACGATGCCGGCGCCGCCGGCGATGACGAAGCCGTCGCGATCCTTGTCATAGGCGCGGCTGGCCTTCGAGGGCGTGTCGTTGAAGTTCGAGGACATGGCGCCCATGGCGTCGAACATGTTGGACATCGACCAGTCGATGTCCTCGCAGCCGCCGGCGAAGACCACGTCCTGTTTGCCCCAGGCGATCTGTTCCGCCGCCGCGCCGATGCAGTGGGCGCTGGTCGCGCAGGCCGAGCTGATCGAATAGTTGATGCCCTTCAGCTGAAACCAGGTGGCCAGCACGGCCGAGGGTCCCGAGGCCATAGCCTTGGGCACCGCGAACGGGCCGATGCGCTTGGGCGAGCCCTTTTCGATAGTGGTCTGGGCCGCCTGCAGGATGACCTGGGTCGAGGGGCCGCCCTCGCCGACGATCAGGCCGATGCGCTCGTCCTGGATCTCCTCGGCGCTCAGACCCGAGTCCTTCAGCGCCTCCTCGAAAGCGATGTGACCCCAGGCGGTGCCGTTGGCGAGGAAGCGGGCGGCGCGGCGATCGACGTGGGGGGCCCAGTCCTCGGCGGTCACGCCCAGAGACGGCGGGGCCCAGACCTGCGAGCGGAAGCCGTGTGCGGCGTGGTCGGCGGCGTGCTGCACGCCCGACTTCGCCGCGCGCAGGGAGGCCGCGACCTCATCCTGCCCGGTGCCGATGGAGGAGACGATACCCAGTCCGGTGACGACGACACGCCGCATGGTGCTTCCTTCTTGAACTCAGATCGCCGCGTTTTCCGCGGTCTTTGAATGGGATCAGCCGCCGACCGGTTCCGCCGCTCCGAAGAGCCCGACGCGCATGTCCGTGGCCGTATAGATGGGGACGCCGTCGGCTTCGAGCACCCCGTCGGCGATGCCCATGACCAGGCGGCGGTTGATGACCCGCTTGAGGTCGATCTTGTAAACCACCTTCTTGATGTCCGGGGTCACCTGACCGGTGAATTTGACCTCGCCGACGCCGAGGGCCCGGCCGCGACCCGGGCCGCCGATCCAGCCGAGATAGAAGCCGACCAGCTGCCACATGGCGTCGAGACCGAGGCAACCCGGCATCACCGGATCGCCGATGAAGTGGCACTGGAAGAACCAGAGGTCGGGGTGGATATCCAGCTCGGCCTCGACATAGCCCTTGCCGTGGGCGCCGCCGTCCGCGTTGATCGTGATGATGCGGTCGAACATCAGCATCGGCGGGGCCGGCAGCTTCGCATTGCCTTCGCCGAACAGCTCGCCCCGGCCCGAAGCCAGCAACGCCTCATAGTCGAACGAGGAGGGACGGTCGGTTTGGGTCACGGGCGCTCACATCTCAGGGGGCCGGCGGCGCGGACGCCGTTCATGGCCGGTGTGGCCGCCGGGTTACACGAGCACGGGAGCGGGCTCAACCACCCGCGTTCCGCCCGGACGTTCAGCGGCGGCCGGTCCCCGCCGGCCGCGCCGCATTGCACAGCGCCCGTTCCTGGGCCCCGAACACTGCGGTCTGCCGCACCCAGCCGCGCAGCCGCCCGGCGCGAATCCTGCACCACCCCTCCTCGCATTCGTCCATGGCCACCAGCGAACGGGGCGACAGCCGGGCGCGCACCGGCGCGGTCTCCGAACGCCCCGAATGGATCGGGATTTCGTGGTCAGAGGCGTTGAAGACGCTGCGGCGGCTGGACACCACGCTGCGGTGGACCCAGGCGACGGCGCCCTCGGGATCGCAGATCTTGCGCCATTCGGTGGTCTCGGCGATCACCTGCACCGGCAGGCCGGAGACGCGGTATTCCCACAGAATGCGGTGATCGAGGCCCGGGCCGAACCGCGCATGCACTTCGGACGACTTCAGCGACAGCCAACGGGGCACCGGCTGGCCGCTCGGCGTCGGCCGGCCATCGGGCATGGTCTGGGCGGCGCTGGCGAACAGCGCCGCGCCGATGACGGCGGCGGTCGCAGCCAGCCTTTGGAAGCGGGGACGAGCTTTGCTAGACACTGGGCGTCCGTGAAATCGAAGGCTTCGAATGTCCGCGCCCAGGCTTAAGGTCGTGTTAACCAGACGGCTGCCGGATGCGGTCGAAACCCGCATGCGCGAGCTGTTCGACGCCGAGTTGAACCTGACCGACGCGCCGATGGACCGGGCCGCGCTGGAGGCCGCGGTCGCCCGCGCCGACGTGCTGGTCCCGACCATCACCGACGCCATAGACGCCGGCCTGATCGCCGCGGCGGGCCCGCAGCTGAAGATGATCGCCAATTTCGGCGCCGGGGTGGATCACATCGACGTCGAGGCGGCGGTCGGCCGCGGGCTGATCGTCACCAATACGCCCGGCGTTCTGACCGAGGACACGGCCGATCTCGCCATGGGCCTGATCCTCGCCGTCAGCCGCCGCATCGTGGAGGGGGCCCAGGTTGTGGCCGAGGGACGGTTCGAAGGCTGGACCCCGACCTGGATGACCGGGCGCAAGCTGTGGGGCAAGCGGCTGGGAATCGTCGGCATGGGCCGCATCGGCCAGGCGCTGGCAAGGCGGGCGAAGGCCTTCGGCATGCAGGTCCACTATCACAACCGCAAACCCGTCCCTGACATGATCGCGGAAGAGTTGGGCGCGACGTACTGGGACGATCTGGACCAGATGCTGGCGCGGATGGACATTATCTCGCTGAATTGCCCGGCGACGAAGGAGACGCACCACCTGCTGTCGGCCGAACGTCTGGCCCGGCTGCAGCCGCACGCCCTGCTGATCAACACCGCCCGGGGCGAGCTGATCGACGAGGCGGCGCTGGCCGACGCCGTGGCGCGGCGGGCGATCGCCGGCGTCGGACTGGACGTCTATGAGCACGAGCCGGCGATCCACCCCGGTCTGCTGGGTCACGCCAATGTCGTGCTGTTGCCCCACCTCGGTTCGGCCACCCTCGAGGCCCGGCAGGACATGGGCGACCGCGTCATCGTCAACATCCAGACCTTCCAGAACGGCCATCGTCCGCCCGATCGGGTGATCCCGACGATGCTGTAGCGGCGCGGGTCAGCCGCAGACCGGACAGGCCGGATCGGCGGCGACGCCGACGGTTCGGGCGGTTCCGGCCAGACCGTCATAGATCAGCAGCCGCGCCGTCAGGTGCTGGCCCGCGCCGGCGATCAGCTTGATCGTCTCCAGCGCGGCCATCGAGCCGACCACTCCGGCCAGGGCGCCGACGACGCCGACGCGGGCGCAGGTCTCGGCCTCCGGCGGCGTCTCGGCCACGAGGCAGCGGTAGCAGGGCCGGCCGGTGAAGACCCCGACCTGACCGCTCCAGCGCCCGAGCGCGCCCGAGACCAGCGGAATTCCGGCCGCCACGCACGCGGCGTTGACCGCGAACCGGGTCTCGAAATCATCCGTGCCGTCGATGACGATGTCGCAGCCCTCGAGCAGCCAGGCGGCGTTGTCCGGAGTCAGCCGTTCGGCCGCCTCCTCGATCTCGACATGGGCGTTCAGAGCGGCGAGCCGGACCGCGCCGGCCTCGACCTTGAGCCGGCCGACATCCTGTTCGGAAAAGACGATCTGGCGCTGAAGGTTGGACAGGGCCACCGCGTCGTGGTCGATCAGCCGCAGGACGCCGATCCCGGCCGCCGCCAGATACAGGGCCGCCGGTGCGCCGACCCCGCCCAGGCCGACGATGGCCACGCGCGCGGCCTTCAGCCGCTGCTGGCCGGGTCCGCCCAGCTCGGCCAGCACAAGGTGGCGGGCGTAGCGCTCGATTTCGTCGTCGGAGAAGCTCACCGGTCCCGATTAGGCGGTCCCGGGCCCGCCGTCACGCGGCCTTGCGGATATCCAGCAGAACCTCGGCCTCGCGGGCGGTGATCCGGGACAGGCAGCTTAGTCCCACGCGCCGCAGAAGCGTGGACGGATCCGCGCACACGCCCATGGGCTCTTCGATCCGTCGTTCCGCGATCGGAGTGTCGACCAGAACGCGGAAGCCGGTGTGCCGGGGATCGTCCAGCAGGCGCCGCATCAGGCGGTCGAGGTCGATGCGCGCGCCCTCGACCACCTGCAGGATATGGCCCTGGTGGAACATCACGCAGCTGGTCAGGTGATCGCGACGGTTGTTGCGCTCTGACACGCCGAGAATCTGGGCGATCGAGAGGGTCGACGCGCCCGTAATGCCGACGGCTTCGCTTGCGTAGATGACGCGATGAAGCACGGTGCTTCCTTCGAATTGCGACTTATGGGGCAGATAATTCCCAGTGTAACGGGTTACATTGGTGAGAATGTGGCTCAACGGGCCATTGGAATCCCTCCGCAAACCGCTTGCCGCGCCGCATTTCCGTCGCCATCTGAAACGAATGATGAACGCAAACGACACCGCCAGCCCCGGCTGGCACGGCACCACCATCCTCGCCGTCCGCAAGGACGGCCGCACGGTGATCGCCGGCGACGGCCAGGTCTCCATGGGCCCGACCATCGTCAAGGGCGCGGCGCGCAAGGTGCGCGTGCTGGCGGGCGGCAAGGTGCTGGCGGGTTTCGCCGGGGCCACGGCCGACGCCTTCACCCTGATCGAGCGGCTGGAGGCCAAGCTGGAGCAGTATCCGGACCAGCTGGCCCGGGCCTGCGTCGACCTGGCCAAGGACTGGCGCACCGATCGCTATCTGCGCCGGCTCGAGGCCATGCTGCTGGTCGCGGACAGGAGCTCGATCTTCACCGTCACCGGCGTCGGCGACGTGCTCGAGCCGGAGCATGGCGTGGCGGCGGTCGGATCGGGCGGGAACTACGCCCTCTCCGCCGCGCGGGCCCTGCTCGAGAACTCCGACCTCGACGCCGAGACCATCGCCCGCAAATCCATGGCCATCGCCGCTGAGGTCTGTGTCTACACCAACGGCAATCTGACCGTGGAGACCCTGGAGTCCTGATCGCGGTCAGGTCCCGATCAGGCCCGCGACGAGGGCCGCCCCGATCGCCAGCATGGCGGCGGCGACCACGCCCCGGACGAGTCCGATGGTGACCTTCTTCAGCCAGCGCACCGCGCCCCAGGCGCCGGCGAAGGCGCACAGCACAGCCCACGCGACGAGCAGGCCCTGCCGCGTGCCGACCTCCCCGGACGCGGCCCCCGCGGCGAGGGCGTAGACGGGGAGGCGCGACAGGTCGATCAGCACGGCGATCATCACCCCCGTGGCGATGAAGCGGGCGGGGTCGAGGCCGAAGCGCAGCAGGAACATCGAGCGCAGCGCGCCCTGCTGTCCCGTCAGCCCGCCGACGAAGCCGGTCGCCAGCCCGCCGAGGGGCGCGAGGCGAGGCGGGGCGGCGAGGCGCTGGAACCACGGCTGGAGCTCCAGCAGGCCCAGCACGATCATCACCGCTCCGACCACGAGGGCGGCGGGCGTCGGCCCGAAGGCGCGGCCCGCCAGACTCCAGCTGAACAGTTCGGCGCCCGCGCCGAGGCGGCCCAGCAGCCAGGCCCCGGCGATCGAGGCGGGGATCGCGAGCAGGCCGAAGCGAAGCACCGTGCCCCAATGGGCCTGACGCCACAGCAGGCCGCCCTTGAACAGGCCGTTGAGCAGATGGACGACGCCCGTGGCGGCCACGGCGACGGGGACCGGAAAGAACAGGGCGAAGGCGGGCAGCAGCACGGTGCCGAGCCCGAACCCCGAATAGAGGGTCAGGCCCGAGGCGAGGAAGGCGACCAGACCGATGACGAGGAAATCCATGCCGGCTCCGGCGCAGCGACGCGAATCCGGCCATAGCCGATCGTCTGCAACGGCGCACCCGTCCGTCGGAGATTTGACGGGACAGGGCGGGCCGGCCGGCGTCCATACGCGCTCATGCGCCGTCTCGCCCGCTTCGTCCTGCCCCTGACCTTGCTCGCCCCGCCCGCCCTCGCCCAGGAGCCGGACGCCGCGCCCGTGGTCGCCGCGGAACGGGCAGAAGGCCGGCTGAAGGATCGTCCTCGCCCAGCTGATTCCGGCGCCTCCGCCGCCGCCCGCGTCGCCGCCCCCTCCCGCCGGCGGCTGAGCCGCCCTATCTCAGTGCCATGACCGACCTCTCCCCCCGCGAAATCGTCTCCGAACTCGACCGCTTCATCGTCGGCCAGGACGACGCCAAGCGCGCCGTCGCCGTGGCCCTGCGCAACCGCTGGCGGCGCAAGCGCGTGCCCGAGGACCTGCGCGACGAGGTGACGCCGAAGAACATCCTGATGATCGGCCCCACCGGCGTCGGCAAGACCGAGATCGCCCGGCGGCTGGCCAAGCTGGCCGGGGCGCCCTTCCTCAAGGTCGAGGCGACCAAATTCACCGAGGTCGGCTACGTCGGCCGCGACGTCGACCAGATCATGCGCGACCTCGTCGAGTCGGCGCTGGTGATGGTGCGCGACAAGCGCCGCTCGGGCGTCAAGGCGCGGGCCGAGGCCGCCGCCGAAGAGCGGCTGCTCGACGCCCTCGTCGGGCCGGGCTCCCAGCCGGCCACCCGCGACAGCTTCCGCAAGAAGCTGCGCGCCGGCGAACTGGACGACAAGGAGGTCGAACTCCAGCTGGCCGACACGGCCTCGCCGATGCAGGGGCTCGACCTGCCGGGCGGCGGCGGCATCGGCATGATCAATCTGTCCGAGATGCTGGGCAAGCTGGGCGGCGGGCGGACGAAGACGGTCAAGCTGCCGCTGCGCGACGCCGTCGCCCCGCTGGTCACCGAGGAGAGCGACAAGCTGCTGGATCAGGAAAGCCTGACCCGCGAGGCCCTGCTGCTGGCCGAGAACGAGGGCATCGTCTTCCTCGACGAGATCGACAAGGTCGCGGCGCGGCAGGGGGCTTCGGGCGCCGACGTCAGCCGCGAGGGCGTCCAGCGCGACCTGCTGCCGCTGATCGAGGGCACCACGGTGTCGACGAAATACGGGCCGGTGAAGTCCGACCATGTCCTGTTCATCGCTTCGGGCGCTTTCCACGTCGCCAAGCCCTCGGACCTGCTGCCCGAGCTGCAGGGCCGGCTGCCGATCCGGGTCGAGCTCAAGGCCCTGACCCGCGACGACTTCGTGCGCATCCTGACCGAGCCCGAGGCCAATCTGATCCGTCAGAACCAGGCCCTGCTGGCCACCGAGGACGTCACCCTGACCTTCACCGACGCCGCCATCGCGGCCCTCGCCGACGCCGCGGTGGCGGCCAATACGACGGTCGAGAACATCGGCGCCCGCCGGCTGCAGACGGTGCTGGAGCGGGTGCTGGAGGAGACCAGCTTCAAGGCCTCCGACCTCGCCGGCCAGACCATCGCCTTCGATGCGGACCAGGTGCGGGACAAGGTGGCCGATCTGGCGCGGGACGCGGATCTGAGCCGGTTTATTCTGTGATCGTTCATCCGGTCGGCCTCGCCCGTCGTACAGCGGTGTGGGGCTGTACCGGAGGAGGCCATCATGATCCGTGCATTCGGCGTCGCCGTCGCCGTCGTCCTGACGAACCTGTCGGCGGGGGCCGCCGCCGCCCAGTCGTTGTCGGTCGACATGGACCAGTTCCGCGGGCGGTGGTTCGAGGTCCTGCGAAGTCCCAACGACATCCAGCGGGACTGCCGCCGGTCGCAGATCGATTTCACCGCCCAGGACCGCGCCAACCGCTACGGCCTCGTGGTTCGATGCACGCGCCCCGATGACGAGGTCGAATTGCTGCGCGCCAACGCCAGGGTCACCGATCCGGGCGTCAACACCCGCTTCCGCTTCACCCTGACGGGCATGCTCAGCTTCGGCGGCCTGGCGGGCCAGAATTACCGCGTCCTGGACCGGGCCGCGGACTACAGCTGGGCCATCCTCGCCCTGCCCGACGGATCCGACTGGTGGGTCTGGCACAGGAGCCAGACCCCGCCCCCTTCGATCCGGGCGCAACTGATCGCCCGCGCCCGGGCCGCCGGCCTCGACACCAGCCGGATCGTGCACACCGGCCGCTAAGCCCGAAGCCTTGAATCCGGAACGAAAGCCGAACATAACGTCGGCATGTCCGCCGCCGTCCTCTCTATCGACCTCGTCTTCAGCCGGCCCGCGACGACCGTGTCGGTCACCCGGGGCGCCGCGCGGCTGATGGCGGACATGGGTTTCGCGCCCCTGCTCGAGGTCGGCCTGCCCAATGGCCGGCGGGCCGACGTGATGGCGCTGGGCCCGCGCGGCGAGATCGCCATCTGCGAGGTCAAGTCGGGGCTTGAGGACTTCCGCGTCGACCGCAAATGGGGCGAGTACCGGCCGTATTGCGACCTGTTCTATTTCGCCGTGGCCCCGGAGTTTCCCTCGGACATCCTGCCGGACGAACCGGGGCTGATTGTCGCCGACGGCTTCGGCGGGGCGGTGGTGCGCGAGGCCTGCGCCGCACCGCTGGCGCCGGCCCGGCGCAAGGCCCTGACGATCGCCTTCGCCCGGCTGGGCGCGCTCAGGACGCTGAGGGATCAGGCCGCCGGCTGAGGTCCGTCGACGACGCGACCGCTTTCGCCGGCCGACATGACGGCGCTAACGGTGGCGGCGCAGCCCATCAGCGTCTCTCCGCCGATCTCGACCATGGCCGTCAGCGGCCAGGTGCGGTCGCTCATGCCGTCGCTGCAGTCGGCGGCGGTCAGGGTCACCTTGAGGGCGTTGCCCGCGGCGGTGGTCGACTCCCAGACGGCCATGGAGCCCAGGATGACGGGCGCCGTCTGCGGGGCCCGCTGCTCGGGCCGGTCGGCGCCGGAATAGACCATCTCCGACCCGGTCAGCTCCACCGCCCAGAACGGCTCGGTGCCGACCACCCGCAGGGGGCGGGTCAGGTCGGCCCCGGCCAGGGTCGGCGCGGGGGCCGCGGCGGGCTCGGCGGTGCCGGAATCCTCAGCCGAGGGCGAGCAGGCGGACAGGGCGAGGGCGGCGAGAAGGGCCGTCCGGGCGAGAGGGGTGAGGGCGCGCATGGAAATCTCCCGGGTTGCGGGCATGGAGCGCGGGACGTGGGCCGCCGTCAAGCGCGAGCGGGGTGTCGCGCGGTCGGTCCGGGGTTCAGGGCTGGCCGGCGCTGGCGGCGGGCGCCGAGGCCATCAGCAGGCCGTCGGACGGCTGGGCCGGGGCTTTGTAGATGAAGCCGTAGGTCGGGTAGACGCTGGTCCCGAGGTCGTTGATCGGATTGTACCAGACCTTGACCGCGCTCCAGTCGCCGCTGTCGGAGACGTCGACGACGGTGACGTTCTCCTCGACCTTGCCGCGGCTGCCGCCCCAGTTGGCGTGGGTCACGCGGATGACGCGGTCGGTCAGCACTTCCGAAACGACGGCGACGTGGCCGCGGCTCATGCGGCCGCTGGGTTGGAAGGCCAGCACCGAACCCGTCCGCGGGCGTTCGCCGGTCTGGAAGCGATTCTGGGCCTGGGACCACCAGGTGTGGGCGTCGCCGAAGATTTCGATGCCCGAGAACATCCGGGCGAAGGTGACGCATTGCCAGTAGGGCTCGCCGGCCTTTGCGACGGGGGCCATGCCGCCCAGCGCAAAAAATCCGAGGGTCGCCGCAACCGCGGCGGCTGTGAGCCGTTTCATCATGCTGGCGTAGGTCCCGACCTGCTGGTGAATCAGCCTTAGACGATAGTTTCCGAGGGTTGAAGAACCCTTTCGGGCGAATTCGCCTGTTGGGCGACCTCCGGGCCGGCTGGGCGGTTGCGCGCGGCCAGCCCGCGCAAAGCCTTGCGGGCCGGGCGTTCGACCAGGTGGTAGGTCAGGGCCGCGGCGACCGGGATCGCCGCCAGAACCGCCAGCCACACAATCACGTGAAGTCGTTTGTCTTCCGCGCCGGTCAGCCGCGCCGCGACATTGACGCCCAGCAGCAGCACGGGTGCGCAGACCATGTAGATCGAATAGGAGATCTCGCCGAGATACACGCCGGCCCTGGAGGCCAGAACCCCGGCGCGGTCGTTGTCGAGCCCGCCGAGGCCCAGGATCAGGCCCCCGGCGAACAGCACCACGATCGGGTCCCACAGGCCCAGCGAGGCGCTGACCAGCAGGCCGATTCCACAGGCGAGGGCGATCAGGCCGCCGTGGCGCACGGGCGCGCGGCGGTGGATCAGGTACAGGGCGCAGCCCAGCGCGAAACACGGCACGATCCTGAGCGCCCCCCAGCGGAAGGTCGCCTCGGTCAGCGAGTAGCCGGCCGCCGGTTCGAACACGGCGTACAGCGCCACGGCGCCGGCGGCGGCCAGGGCCGTGGCCAGCACCGGCCGCTCACGCATCCGCCACGCCACGAAGGCGAAGGCGGGGAAGCTGAGATAGGCGAACCACTCGGCCGAGATCGACCACGAGGGATGGTTGAAGGCGGCGCTGGAGGCCAGGCCCCACGCATGGGTCAGGCTGAGGTGGGCGGGCAGGGAGCGCCAGTCGAGCAGGCTTTCGCTGACCGTCAGGCCCGCGACGGTGGCCCCCACGCCCAGCGCGATCATGCCCCCGAGCGTGACCAGATGCAGCGGATAGACCCGCGCGATCCGCGCCCACAGGAAGCCGCGATAGCTGAAGCCGCCCTCGCGGCCGCGCCCGGCGGCCTCGAGATAGACGTGGCTGAGAATGAATCCGGACAGGACGAAGAAGACCTCGACGCCCAGATAGCCCTTCGTCACCGCGACCGGCACGAAGCTGACGTCGAGATGCGGCCAGGCCGTGAACAGCACCACCCACAGGGCCGCGAGGAACCTCAGCGTCGTCAGGGCGCGCAGGTCGGGAGGGGTCTGGACAGGCGTCATGGCCATCCCAGACTAGGACGTCAGGTTGTAGGAACCGTTAAGCGCCACACTCCGTCGGGCGGGCCTCGCCGGGGGCGTACATTTCGCAGGCCCGGTCGATCTCGCCCTGGATCAGGGCGCAGGGGTTGGCCGCGTTGCACGGCGGCCGGGTGGCGGGGCTGACCGCGACGCAGCGTTCGACCAGTCGGGCCGAGGCCTCCGGCCCGATCTGATCGAGGCAGGAGACCGGCTCGCCGGTGGCTCCGGCGGTCAGGGCCGGATCGATCTCTTCCTGCGGCGGGGCGTCCGCGGGCATCATGGGCGGCGCGGCGGCGGTCGGCCCGGGTTCGGCCGCGGGCGTTTCGGCGGTTGGCTGCTGACAGGCCGCCGCCAGGGCGGTCACGACCAGCAGGGCGAGAACGGTCCGGCGCATCACGTCACTCCGATCGGTCGCGAAACGGCAGCATAGGCACGGTTCGGTCCCGGGCAAAAGCGGGCGACCGGCGTCTCAGTCCGCGGGAAGACCGCGCTCGACGCGTCGGAAGGGATAGCGGTCGCGGATGTTGGGCCCGAAGAAGCGGCCCTTCGAAAACGCCTCGCGGAAGGCCGCGTGCACCTCGGGCGGGACGCCGTCGTACTCGTAGACGTCGCCGCTGACGAAGGTCACCCGCAGGCGGCGCCGGGGCTCGTCATAGCTGAAGCGGCGGATGACGCTGGAGGGCATGACCTCCGGAACGCGCCGTCCGTCAGTCGGGCTCCCGCTCGCCGACCTCGGTCGGGCGCACGGCCAGCAGCCAGCCGGCGGCGATGTGCAGTTCGGGCACGGCCTCCCGGGTGAACGGCAGATACCAGGTCGGGCCGCCGGCGGCCGGTGCGATCTCCAGCATGTCGTCGGCCCCGAAATTCTGCACCGACTTGACCGCGCCCAGCACCGCGCCGTCCGGGTCGCGGGCTTCCAGCCCGACCAGATCGGTCAGATAGAATTCGTCCTCGTCGGGCTCCGGCAGGCGCTCGCGCGGGATGTGCAGCTTGAGGCCGCGCAGGGCGTCGGCCTGCTCCTTGGTGGCGATCTCCTTCGCCCGCCCGACCACGCCGTTCTTCTCGGGCCGCGCCGAGGTCAGGGTCAGACCGACCGAGCCGTCGGCGCGCAGCAACGGCCCATAGGACAGCAGGGCCATCGGGTCGGCGGTGTAGGCCGTCACCCGCACCTCGCCCTTGACCCCGAACCCGCCGGCGATCTGGGCGACGAGGATGAGTTTGCTGTCGGTGGGCATCCGCGCCTCCCTGTTGGTCTGTCCCGATAACAGAAAAGCAGCGCCCGGGCGTCCGGGCGCTGCTTTCCGATCGCATCGTCTCCGCCGGGGCGGAAACCGGGCCCTTAGGCCTCGGTCTTTTCTTCTTCGGTCGCTTCAGCGGCCGGGGCTTCTTCAGCGGCGGCTTCGGCGGCCGGAGCCTCCTCGGTCACGGCGTCAGCGGCCGGAGCCTCTTCAGCAGCGGCTTCCGGCTCCGGAGCCGGCGCGTTCTTGGCGGCCTCGGCGGCGGCCTTGGCCTCTTCCTTGGCGCGGACGGCGGCTTCAGCGGCCTCGATCTTGGCGGCGGCTTCGGCCTCGGCGCGGTCGGCTTCGCGCTGGGCGCGCTCGGCGGCGCGTTCCTGGGCCTTCTTGCCCGGCTCGGCCTTCTTCGGGTTGTTCGACTGGGTCCACTTGACCTTGTCGGCCAGGGTCTCGTCCTGGCTCAGGAAGCGGGCGACGCGGTCGGTCGGCTGGGCGCCCTTGCCGAGCCATTCGGCGATGCGGTCGGCCTTCAGGCTGACGCGCTTCTGCTCGCCGTCGCGCGGCAGCATCGGATTGTAGGTGCCGACGCGCTCGATGAATTTGCCGTCGCGGGGCGAGTGCGAGTCAGCCACCACGATGTAGTAGTACGGGCGCTTCTTGGCGCCGCCGCGGGCCAGACGAATCTTCAACATTTTCAGTCTCTTTCTTTAAGCGAAATCATTTCTTGGGAGGAAAGCCCGGCAGGCCCGGAAGGCCTCCCGGCAGTTGTCCGCCGCCCAGTCCGGCGAGCCGGTCCTGGATGGCTTTCATGTCTTCGGCCGTCGGCTCGGGCATCTTGCCGCCGCCCAACGCCTTGAGGCGGGCCATGTCGCCGCCGCCGCCCATGCCGGGCATGCCCATCATGGCGGCCATCTGTTTCAGGCCCTTGCCGCCGCCCTTGGACATCGACTTGACCATGTCGGCCATCTGCCGGTGCTGCTTGAGCAGGCGGTTGATCTCCTGGACCTCGACCCCGGCGCCCTTGGCGATGCGCTTCTTGCGGCTCGCGTTGAGCAGGTCGGGTTTCTTGCGCTCGATCCTGGTCATCGAGCTGATGATGGCCTCCTGACGGGCGATCATCCGGTCGTCGATATTGGCGTCGGCCATCTGGGCCTTCATCTTGGCCACGCCCGGCAGCATGCCCATGATGCCCTGCAGACCGCCCATGCGCTTCATCTGCTGCAGCTGGGCGGCGAGGTCGTTGAGGTCGAACTGGCCTTTGGCCAGCTTGCGGGCCATGGCCTCGGCCTTGGACTGGTCGAGTTCCTGCGAGGCCTTCTCGACGAGCGCGACGATGTCGCCCTGGCCGAGGATGCGGCCGGCGACGCGGCGGGCGTCGAACACCTCGAGGGCGTCGACCTTTTCGCCGGCGCCCAGATATTTGATCGGCAGGCCGGTGACGGCCCGCATCGACAGCATGGCGCCGCCGCGCCCGTCGCCGTCGGCGCGGGTCAGGACCAGGCCGGTCAGGGGCAGGCGTTCGTGAAAGGCGCGGGCGGTGCGCACGGCGTCCTGACCGGTCAGGCTGTCGGCGACCAGCAGGGTTTCCACCGGCTTCGACACGGCGGCGACTTCCGCCACCTCGGCCATCAGGGCTTCGTCGAGGGTGATCCGGCCCGCGGTGTCGAGGATCAGGACGTCAAAGCCCTGCAGCCTGGCCGACTGGAGGGCGCGTTTGGTGATCTGCACCGGGCTCTCGCCGGCCACGATCGGCAGGACGGCGACCTCGATCTGCTTGCCGAGGGTCTGCAGCTGCTCCATCGCCGCCGGACGACGCGTGTCCAGCGAGGCCATCATGACCTTCTTGCGATCGAACTTCGTCAGCCGCAGCGCCAGCTTGGCAGAGGTCGTGGTCTTGCCCGAGCCCTGCAGGCCGGCCATCAGGATGACGGCGGGCGGCGCGGCGTTCAGATTGATCGGGGTCGGCTCCTCGCCGCCCAGCATCTCGACCAGACCGTCATAGACGATCTTGACCACCTGATCGGCCGGCTTGACCGAACGGATGACCTCCTCGCCGGTGGCGCGCTCGGTGGCGAAGGCGATGAAGTCCTTGACGACCGGCAGGGCGACGTCGGCCTCGAGCAGCGCCACGCGCACTTCGCGCATCGCCTCGGCCACGTCCTTTTCGGACAGGGCGCCGCGCCCGGTGATCCGGTCGAAGACGCCTGTCAGCCGCTCGTTCAGAGCCTCGAACATTCACAACCTCTGTTGGCGCAGGCGAAACGGCTCCATACGACAACAGCCCCCGGCGACGATCACGTCGGCGGGGGGTTCTCGCCTGCCTCGTCCCGATGGTTCGGGGGTCGTGCAGGTGGAGACGCGAGGTTCACTTGCGTCGGAAGCGGCGGCTTATGGCGGAAAAGCCGGGCGAAGACAAGGCGACCCTGATCGGCGTTCAGGTTTCCGCGAATTCACCCGACGTCGCTATTTTGCCGCGAAATCCACATCAGGCCGCAACAGCGGGGCCGTATCTCCCGCTCCGTCGCCGCCCATGAGCGACGCAGCTCTCCGCAGGAGATCGCCATGAAAACTCTCGCTTCTCTCGTCGCCGTCCTGACCCTCGCCGCCGCCGGTTCGGCCTCCGCCGGGGAGGTCCGCATCGCCTGGGGCGATCTGGACCTGTCCACCCCGGCCGGGGCGGAGGCCTTCGACACCCGGGTTCGCGCCGCCGCCCGCAAGATGTGCCGCGGCGTGCCGATGACGGCCGGCCGCGCCGACTGCCGGGCCGCCGTCCGTGACGAGGCCGTCGCCCGCCTGCCGGGCGCGGCCCAGGTCGACTACGCCCTCAGCCGCGTTCCGCTGGTCGCCTGAGCGCAAGGAAAAGGCCCGGCGGATCGCTCCGCCGGGCCCTTTTCTTATCGGATCGCGCTCAGGCGGCGAGCCTTGCTCAAGACACCGGGAAACCCCGGACCTTGAGCAGGGCTGTCACGTCAGGGTTGCGGCCGCGGAACCGGCGATAGGCCTCGCCGCGGTCGGTGGTGTTGCCTTCGGACAGGATGATGGCCTTGTAGCGGGCCGCGATGTCCGGGTTGAAGACGTCGCCCGACTCCTCGAAATAGGCCCAGGTGTCGGCGTCCATGACCTCGGACCACAGGTAGCTGTAGTAGCCGGCCGAATAGGCGTCCGAGGTGAACAGGTGATTGAACTGCGGCAGGCGGTGCCGCATCACGATCTCCTTCGGCATGCCGTAGCGCGCCAGGCTCTCGCGCTCGAAGGCGTCGATGTCGGTCGGCGGCGTGGCCCGCGTGTGCAGGTCCATGTCGACCAGGGCCGACGACAGATAGCTGACCGTCGCATAGCCCTGGTTGAAGGTGGCGGCGGCCTCGACCTTGTCGACCAGCGACTGCGGCATCGGCTGACCGGTCTCCACATGCTTCATGAAGCCGTCGAGGATCGGCCGGCTCAGCACCCAGTGTTCGTGCACCTGCGACGGATATTCGACGTAGTCGCGCGGGGTGCCGCCCAGGGCCGGATAGGTGATCCTGTACGACAGATAGTGCAGGGCGTGGCCGAACTCGTGGAACAGGGTCTCGGCGTCGTCCAGCGAGATCAGGATCGGCTCGCCGCCCTCGGCCTTGATGAAGTTGTTGTTGTTCGACGCCAGCACGTTCTTGACGCCGTCATAGGTCGAATAGGACCGGTAGGTGGTCATCCACGCCCCCGACCGCTTGCCGGAGCGGGCGAAGTCGTCGGAGTAGAACAGGCCGACGTGGCTGCCGTCAGCCTTGTTCGTGACCTCGAACACCTCGACGTCGGGATGGAAGACCGGGACCGTCCCCTTCGGCAGCGGCGTGAACTGATAGCCGTACAGGCGCTCGGCCATATGGAAGGCGCCGCGCTTGACGTTGTTCAGCTCGAAATACGGCTTCAGCTCGTTCTGATCGAGGTCGTACTTCTGCTTCCGGACCTTCTCGGCATAGTAGAGGTAGTCCCACGGCTCGATGTCGTGACCCGCGATCGCACGCATGTCGGCGACCTCCTCGGCCACCCGCGCCTTGGCCGGCGCCCAGACCCGGTTCATCAGGTCCATGGCGGCGGCGGGGGTCTTCGCCATCGTGTCCTGCATCCGCCATTCGGCGTGGTTGGCGAAGCCCAGCAGGCGGGCGCGCTCGGCCCGCAGCTTCACGATCTCGGCGATGATGGCGTTGGTGTCATTGCCGTCGCCGTTGTCGCCCCGGTTGACGAACTTCCGCCAGACCGTCTCGCGCAGCCCGCGGTCGTCGCCGAAGGACAGGAAGGGATCGACGCTGGAGCGGGTGTTGACGATCGCATAGCCGGTCAGATTGCGGCTGCGCGCCGCGGCCGCGGCGGCGGCCTTGTTCGAGGCCGGCAGGCCGGCCACCCCGGACTCGTCCGGAATGTGGGTGAAGGCGTTCTCGTCGGCGACCACCTTCTGGCCGAAGCTGGTGAAGGCGTTGGACAGGGCGGTGTTGATCCGGCCCAGCTCGGCCTTGCCAGCGGCGTCCAGCGCCGCGCCGTTGCGGACGAAGGCGTCACGGGTGCGCTCGGCGAGGCGGGTCTGCTCCGCCGTCAGGCCGGCCGCGGCGGCGCCGTCGGCCACCGCCTTGATGCGGGCGAACAGCCGCTCGTTGAAGGTGATCTCGTCGCCGGCGGCGGACAGCAGGGGCGACACCTCGGTGTCGACGGCCTGGTAGTCGTCCGAGCCGATGTTCTGGGTCATCACCCCGAACAGGGTCGAGGCCCGGTCCAGCGGCTCGCCGGCCATCTGGTAGGGGACCAGGGTGTTGGCGAAGGTGGCCGGGGCCGGATTGGCCGCGATGGCCTCGATCTCGGCGCGCTGCAGTTCGATGCCTTCCAGGATCGCCTCGCGCAGCTTGGGCGCGCTGACCTTGTCCCACGGCGGCACGCCCTCATACGGTCCGGTCCACGGCTGCAGCAGCTCCGCGCGCGGCGTCTGCGCGGGCAGCACGGCCCGGCCGATCCGGGCGTCTTCGCCGAGGCCGGAGGGCGAGCCGCCGCCCATGTCCATGCCGTCGGAGGCGCAGGCCGACAGGGCGAACAGGCTGCCCCCGGCGATGAGAAGTTGGCGTCGATGCATGGGCAGGCTCCGTCGGTTCCGAATGGTTCGGACCAACCTAGGCGCTCCCGCCGCTGACTGTCACCTGAACGGGCCGTAATCTTGGACATGGACGCGGTCCGGCCCTGCGTCTAAAGCGCGCGGCATGGCGATTGGCGTATTCGACTCCGGCGTGGGCGGGCTGACGGTCCACCGCGAGCTGACCCGGCGGTTCCCCGAGCGGGACTTCGTCTATCTGGCCGACCAGGCCAACGCCCCCTACGGCGGGCGCGGCGGCGAGGAGATCGTCGACCTGACCCGGGCCGGCTGCGAACGGCTGTTCGAGGCCGGCGCCAATGTCATCGTCCTGGCCTGCAACACCGCCAGCGCCATCGCCCTTCGCCGCCTGCAGCAGAGCTGGGTCCCCGAGGCGCGCGCCCGGCACGGCCGCCCCGTCAACGTGCTGGGCATCATCGTCCCGACCATCGAGGCGGCCACTGGCCTGCCGTGGACCTACGAGGCCGAACGGATCGCCGAGGGCGAGAAGAAGGAAGCCATCGAGATCACCGGCGTCTTCTGCACCGCCGCCACGGCGATGAGCCGCGTCTATGAGATCGAGATCGACAAGCGGCGCGAGGATCTGGCCGTCTTCTCCGAGCCCTGCCCCGGCCTCGCCGGCCTGATCGAGCTTGGCGCCCCGACGGACGAGCTGAAGGTGGTCGTCAACGACCACGTCGACGCCCTGCGCCGCCGCATCGGCCGCCATCCGGACAAGGCCATTCTCGGCTGCACCCACTACGAGATCGTCGCCGACCTGTTCGCGGCCGCCCTGCCGCCGGGCACGCCGGTGATCCACCAGCCGACCGCCGTCGCCGACGCGCTGGATCGCTATTTCCAGCGCCATCCCGAATACGCCCTGGGCGGCTCGGGCCGGCGGGACTTTCTCACCACCGGCCAGCCCGGGCCGCAGTCCGATCTGGTGGCCCAGTTCTGGGGCGCGCCGCTGGCCTTCGCCGCGGCCTGAGCCTCAGCCCGCCAGCGCCGCTTCCGAAGCCACGATCCGGCTGGCGGCGTGGACCACGGCGCCGATGCGCAGCGCCGCCTGGACCTGGGTCGCCGGCACGCCGTGCTTGCGCAGCTCACCCTCGTGGGCGTCGAGGCAGGCGCCGCAGCCGTTGATGGCGCTGACCGCCGTCGACCACAGTTCAAAATCCATCTTCTCGACGCCCGGATTGGCCAGGACGTTCATCCGCAGGCGGGCGGGAATGGTCGTGTACTCGGTGTTCTTCATCAGGTGCAGCGTCCGGTAGTAGACGTTATTCATGCCCATGATGGCGGCGGCCGACTTGGCCGCGTTCAGCGCCTCGGGCGTCAGGACGGAGGCCGCCTGGGCCTCGATCGCCCGCACCACCGGCGCGACGCCGACCGCATGGGCCGAGGCGAGGAAACAGCCCCATTTCTGCTGATCGTTCAGCACCGTCTCCGACGCGAGCGAACCGAGGTTCAGGGAAATGTCCTTGGCGTAGGCGGGGATGAGGTCGCGGAGCGTATCGATCGACATTTTGGGAGGTTCCCTTCGGGAAGCGGCTATCGCGCGCGACGCGGTCGCGCTGCTTGAGCCGCAGTAAGTCATGGGAGGCGGGCGCGGCCGCGCTCAAGTCGCGAGGCTCCGCGAGCCGAGCATAGCGCCCAAAAAAGAGAGCGAGCGCGGAAGGCGGCGATACAGACGCCGCCGCCTCCCGCCACTCAGGACGCCGCCTTACGCAGCGAGCGTCTCGCCGCCGACCGGGCGGTTGCAGGCGCACAGTTCGTCGGTCTGCAGGGCGTCGACGACACGCAGGGTGTCGGCCGGGGCGCGACCCACGTTCAGGTTGGTGACATAGACGTGCTGCACGACATTGTGCGGATCGACCACGAAGGTGGCGCGCAGGGCGACGCCCTCGGCCTCGTCGAGCACGCCGAGATCACGGGCGAACTTGCCGCCGTTGTCGGCGAACTGCCAGATCGGCAGCTTGTTCAGGTCGGCGTGGTCACGACGCCAGGCCAGCTTGACGAACTCGTTGTCGGTCGAGCCGCCCAGAACGACGGTGTCGCGGTCGTCGAAGTCACGCGCCAGCGAGGCGAACTCGGCGATTTCGGTCGGGCACACGAAGGTGAAGTCCTTCGGGTAGAAGAAGATGACCTTCCACTTGCCTTCGAAGCTCTCGTTGGTGATCGGCTCAAAGGCCGAGACGCCGTTTTCCTCGTGGCTGTTGAAGCCCGGCTTGACGCCGATGATCTTGAAGTCCGGCAGTTTTTGACCGACGCCCAGCATGCGCTGTTCTCCTGATGGTTCTGAATAGGGAAGCTCTGGAGCGCCGGGGGAGCGGCGCCGCAGCCGCGAATTGGCTGTTGCGTTGCACAATGTCAATGATTGGAAACACGAAGAAGCGATAGATTTTATCTATAAGCGCCATAGGCTGACGCCGCCTGACGATCGCCGCCCGGCGGTTTACCCCAAGCCTTGCTGCGGGCACGATCCGACGAGACAAGGAGCTTCTCATGAACCGACTGATCGCGGTCGCCCTCGCCGGCGTCTTCGCCGCCCCCGTCGTCGCCCCGGCGGTCGCCGTCGCCCAGACCCCGCCGGCCACCATCGGCGAGCGCTACATCCCTGCACCGTGGTGGATGCGCGAGCCGGTGATCGCCTCGATCGGCGAAGTCCGAACCCAGGTCGCGGCCAACCGCGCGGCCTTCAGCGCCAGCTTCCAGTCTGTCGACAGGACCGCCGCGGACGCCTCGCGCAAGGCGGCTGATCAGGTCCGGGCCCTCAGTCAGGCGCTCGCCGCCTATGGCGTGGACGCGGTCCGGGTCGAGACCACCGTGTCCACCCGCCCGCTGTATGATCAGTACCGCGATGAAAGCGGCGTGCTGCGCGACAACGCCCGGGCCGACCAGATCGAACGCTACCAGGCCGACGCGACAATCAGCGTCACCGTGCGTGACACGCGGGTGCTGGAGCGGGTCTACGCCACCGTCGTGGCGTCCCAGCCGACCTCGATCGGCCCGGTCGGCTTCAACCTGGAGCCTGACAACGCCGTGAAGACCTGGCTTCAGGGCGAGGCGGTCAAGGACGCCGCCCGACGGGCCCGCGCCGCGGCATCCAACGCCGGCGCCGGCCTGGGCGGAGTCAAGGTGATCGATCCGACCGGAAGGGCATGCGAAACGGATGTGCTGGCTGGCTGGCCCGCCTACGGCTCCGGCGGTCTCGCCACCGACGTCGAATTCCAGCCCGCCTTCGTTCCCCCGCCGCCGCCGCCCGTCATGGCCGCGGAGCGCGGCGCGCCCAACGAGCAGCAGATCGAGTCGGCCCGCCTGGCCCTCCAGCCGCCGCTGCGCGAACTGACCGACCGGGCCTGCGTGGTCTATGCGCTGAACTGATGCGGCTGCGGTTGACGCGGCCGCCGGGCCGGGCGACCGAAGGGGCATGACGCCGCATTTCAAAGCCGACCCCGCCTTCGACCCGGGCTCCATCGTGGTTTGCGACTGGCCGCTGTGCCAGGTGCGGCTGCAGGACGACACCCGCTTTCCGTGGCTGATCCTGATCCCGCGCCGCGAGGGTCTGCACGAGATCGCCGACCTCGACCCCGCCGGGCGCGCCGCCCTGATGGAGGAGATCGTCCGCGCCGGGGATGTAGTTCGCATGCTCGCTGAGGCGGCCCATCGCCCGGTGCAGAAGCTCAATGTCGCCGCCCTCGGCAACGTCACGGCCCAGCTTCATGTCCATGTGGTGGGCCGCCGCCACGATGACGGCCTGTGGCCCGATCCGGTCTGGGGCCGGGGCGCCGCCCTGCCGTACGGGCCCGCCGCCCTGCAGGCCGCCGCCTCGCGGATCCGGCTCAGCCAGGCCGGTTGAGCGTCACCGCCCGGCTCTGACCATTGACGGTCAGCCGGCCACGCCAGCCGGTTCCGGCGCGATCCAGTTCGACTGCGCCGCCGCCCTCCAGCGTCAGGGTGCGTCCGTCGGAGACGACGCCGCCGGCCCCGTCGCGGTTGCGCCATCCCCCCTCGACCGGGCCCGCGCCGGAATCCATCAGCACCAGTTCATAGAGGAGGCGGCCGTCGGCGTCGGTCACCCGCCAGGACCCGTCCAGCGGCCCCGCGGTCTGGTCGGCCCGTCGTTCCGCTGACGCCACGCCCTGGTCGTAGGCGATCTCCACATCGGTCGGGGCGAACTCATAGGCGCCCCGGTAGGCGTCGACCGTGACCGGCGCGGTCAGGGCCGGTCGATGCGGCGCAGCCGGGGAGTCGCCCTGGGCGACTTCCCGCCCGAGGTCGGAACCGGGCTCGAACGGCCGGATCACCGGCGCCGTATAGGACTCCAGCGTTGACGGATGGGGCGCGGCCTGCGGCGTCAGCAACCCGGCCAGCGCGGCGATCAGAAATCCCGACATGGGCGCACATTGCCGCCTTCGGCCCGAAGGCGCAAAGCCGGCGCCCCCCGACCGCGAATTCGTGTTCCTCGGCGTCGCATCCGCCTACGCTTCGTTGACCCCTGCGGCGCCGCTGGACTAAAGCCTGATCACCGATTTCGAGCGGCTGATTTCGCTCAGGTTTCTGAGAACCATTCGCATGTCGACTTCCCCCTTGTCGGGCGACGCTTCCAACGATCCGACCGAAGACCAGACCGGCCGCTTCGTGCGCCAGCCGAACGGCCGCGTCAGGCCCCTCTCGCCCCACCTGCAGATCTGGCGCTGGCACGTCACCATGCTGGGATCGATCCTGCACCGGATGACCGGCGGAGCGCTGGCTGTCGGCGCCGTGCTGGTGGCGCTGTGGCTGATGGCCCTGGCCTTTGGACCCGACGCCTATGCGACCTTCACCGGCTGGATGGGGTCGCCGCTGGGCCTGCTGGTCTGGTTCGGTCTGACCGTCGCCCTGGCCGTGCATTTCGCCGGCGGCGTCCGCCACCTGATCTGGGATGCGGGCGAGGGGCTGACGCCGAAGTCGGCCAACGCCCTGTCCACGGCTTCGATCGTGATCGGCGTCGTCGTCGCGATCGCCTTCTGGGCCGGACTGTTCATGACCGGGAGGGTCGTCCTTTGAGCCGCCTGACCAAGAGCTACATCAAGGGCGTGAAGGTCTCCGAACGCCACGGCGCCGGCGAATGGGTGCAGGAACGGCTGTCGTCGCTGATCCTCGTCCCCCTCACGCTGTGGGGCCTGTGGAGCGGCTGGACGATGTCGGGCTCCGGCTACGACGGCGCGCTGGACTGGTTCCGCTCGCCGGTCAACGCGGCCCTGATGGCCGTGACCCTGCTGATCAGCCTGTGGCACATGAACATGGGCCTCAAGGTCATCGTCGACGACTACATCCACAAGCCCGCCTCGCGCGCCGCCCTGCTCGCCTTCATCGGCCTGCTGTGCCTCGTGCTGGCCGCTGCGGGCGTCTTCTTCATCGTGCGACTGGCGCTGGGTTCCGCCCCGCTGCCGGCCGGTTTCGGAGCCTGATCGCGTGGCTGCTTATGAATTCGTCGACCATGCCTATGACGTCGTCGTCGTCGGCGCCGGCGGCTCCGGCCTGCGCGCCGCTCTCGGCGCGGCCCAGCAGGGTCTGAAGGTCGCCTGCGTCACCAAGGTCTTCCCGACCCGCTCGCACACCGTCGCGGCCCAGGGCGGCATTTCCGCCTCCCTCGGCAACATGGGCGAGGACAGCTGGCAGTGGCACATGTACGACACCGTCAAGGGGTCGGACTGGCTGGGCGACCAGGACGCCATCGAATACCTCGTCCGCAACGCCCCCAAGGCCGTCTATGAGCTCGAGCACTGGGGCGTGCCCTTCTCGCGCACAGACGAGGGCAAGATCTACCAGCGCGCCTTCGGCGGCATGACGCGGAACTTCGGCGAGGGCCCGGTGCAGCGCACCTGCGCCGCCGCCGACCGCACCGGCCACGCCATCCTGCACACCCTGTACGGCCAGTCGGTTCGTCGCGAGGTCGAGTTCTTCGTCGAATATTTCGCCCTCGACCTGATCATGCAGGACGGCGCCTGCACCGGCGTGACGGCGCTGAAGCTCGACGACGGCACGATGCATCGCTTCCGGGCCAAGCTGGTGATCCTGGCCACCGGCGGTTACGGCCGCGCCTATTTCTCGGCCACCAGCGCCCACACCTGCACCGGCGACGGCAACGCCATGGTGCTGCGCGCCGGCCTGCCGCTGCAGGACATGGAGTTCGTGCAGTTCCACCCGACCGGCATCTACGGCGCCGGCTGCCTGATCACCGAGGGCGCCCGCGGCGAGGGCGGTTACCTGACCAACTCGGAGGGCGAGCGCTTCATGGAGCGCTATGCGCCGACCGTGAAGGACCTGGCTCCGCGCGACATGGTCAGCCGCTCCATGACCATCGAGATCCGTGAAGGTCGCGGCGTGGGTCCGAACAAGGACCACATCCACCTGCACCTCGACCACCTCGACCCGGCGGTCCTGCACGAGCGGCTTCCGGGCATCTCGGAATCGGCCAAGATCTTCGCCGGCGTCGATGTCACCAAACAGCCGATCCCGGTCCTGCCGACCGTCCACTACAACATGGGCGGCATCCCCACGAACTATCACGGCGAGGTCCTGACCAAGGTCGGCGACAATGCCGACAGCGTCGTGCCCGGCCTGATGGCGGTCGGCGAGGCGGCCTGCGTCTCGGTGCACGGGGCCAACCGCCTCGGCTCCAACAGCCTGACCGACCTCGTCGTCTTCGGCCGCGCCGCCGGCCTGCGCTGCGGCGAGGTGGTCGACAAGACCTCGAAGGTGCCCGACGCCCCGGCCTCGGCCACCGACGCCCACCTGGCCCGCCTCGATCGCTTCCGCAACGCCAACGGCTCGACGCCGACGGCGAAGCTGCGCATCGCCATGCAGCGCGCCATGCAGTCCGACGCCGCCGTGTTCCGCACCGGCAAGACTCTCGAGGAGGGCGTGTCCAAGCTGCGCGCCATCCACGCCTCGGGCGATGACATCAAGACCACCGACCGCGGCCTGATCTGGAACACCGACCTGGTCGAGACCCTCGAGTACGACAACCTGATCGATCAGGCCCTCGTCACCATCGAGGGCGCCCTGAACCGCACCGAGAGCCGCGGCGCCCACGCCCGTGAGGACTATCCGGACCGCAACGACGCCGAGTGGATGAAGCACACCCTCGCCTGGAAGGTCCCGGGCGACGCGGTGAAGATCGATTACCGCCCGGTCCACAACTACACGATGTCGACGGACATCGATTACATCGAACCCAAGGCGCGGGTGTACTGATGGTCCAGCTGACTCTCCCCAAGGGCTCGAAGCCCACAACCGGCAAGGTTCACAAGGCCCCGGCCGGCGCGAAGAACGTCAAGACCTACAAGGTCTATCGCTACGATCCCGAGGTCGACGCGGACCCGCGCTGGGACGTCTATGAGGTCTCGGCCGACGACCACGGCCCGATGCTGCTGGACGCCCTGATCCACATCAAGAACGAGATCGACCCGACCCTGACCTTCCGGCGCTCGTGCCGCGAGGGCATCTGCGGCTCCTGCTCGATGAACATCGACGGGCGCAACACCCTGGCCTGCACCAAGGGCTGGGAGGAGTGTTCCTCCTCGACCATCGCCATCGCCCCCCTGCCGCACCAGCCGGTGGTCAAGGACCTGGTCACCGACCTGACCCTGTTCTACGCCCAGTACGACTCGATCCAGCCCTACCTCCAGTCCGACGACCCGGACCCCGAGACCGAGCGGCTGCAGACGCCGGAGGAGCGTTCGAAACTGGACGGCCTGTACGAGTGCATCCTGTGCGCCTGCTGCTCGACCTCCTGCCCCAGCTACTGGTGGAACCAGACCGAATACCTCGGCCCTGCCGCCCTGCTGCAGTCCTACCGCTGGATCGCCGACAGCCGCGACGACGCCACCGACAAGCGGCTCGACGACCTCGAGGACCCGTTCAAGCTCTACCGCTGCCACACCATCATGAACTGCGCCCAGGTCTGCCCCAAGGGTCTGAACCCGGCCAAGGCCATCGCCGAGACCAAGAAGCTGATGGTCTCGCCGTCGCGGAAGAAGACCGAGGCCGCCTGACTTGGCCAAGGTGACCTACATCGAGCACGACGGCCGCGAGCATGTGGTCGAGGTGAAGAACGGCCTCTCCGTCATGGAGGGGGCGATCCGCAACAATGTGCCCGGCATCGACGCCGACTGCGGCGGGGCCTGCGCCTGCGCCACCTGCCACGTCTATGTCGACGAGGCCTTCGCCGCCGAGACCGGCCGCGCCTCGGCCATGGAGGAGTCGATGCTCGACTTCGCCGAGAACGTCCAGCCGAACAGCCGCCTGTCGTGCCAGATCCGGGTCAGCGACGACCTCGACGGCCTGATCGTCCGCCTGCCCGAATCCCAGCACTGAAGGCCGTGGGCCGCGCGCACCCCGACCTGGTCGAGCTCGTCGGCCGGCTGATCGCCGACGGCCCCAGGGATCGCCCGCCGCTGATCGCCGTCGTCGGCGCCCAGGGGTCGGGCAAGACCACCCTCGCCCGCGCCGCCGCCGACCACTTCGGCGCGGCGCAGATCTCCATCGACGACGTCTATCTGACCCGGGCCGAACGCGAGGCCCTTGCGTGCGAGCTCCATCCGCTGTTCGTCACGCGCGGCCCGCCCGGGACCCACGACCTGGCCCTGCTCGGGGACCTGATCGACGCCCTCTCGACCGCGGGGCCGGACGACGAGACCCTGATCCCCGATTTCGACAAGCGCGGCGACGACCGCCGGCCCCGCGACCGCTGGCGCCGCTTCCGGGGCCGCCCCTCGGCCATACTGATCGACGCCTGGTGTCTCGGCGCCCTGGCCGAGGACGCGGCCGCCCTCGCCGCGCCCCTGAACGCCCTCGAGCGCGAGCGCGACCCGGACGGCGGCTGGCGGCGCGCGGTCAACGCCTTCGTGGCCGGCCCCTATGCGGACTTCGCCGCCCGCTTCGACGCCATCCTGTTCCTCCAGGCGCCGGGCTTCGAGGTCGTGCTCGACTGGCGCAGCCAGCAGGAGGCGGACCTGCTCGGCGTCGCCCCGGACGATCTGCCGCAGGACGAGCGCCGCCGTCTGGCCGGCTTCATCCAGTATTTCGAACGCGTCACCCGCCGCATGCTGACCGGCGGGGTCCGCGCCAGCGTCACGGTGAAACTGGATCGAAACCGTCAGCCCGTAGCGATCGACCGATGAACAGGCCAGACGACCGCCGGCTCGAGCCCCGCTCGCCCGCCAATGCGCGCGGCCTCGTGGTCGCGCCCGGGCTGGAGATGGCCTGCCTGATCCTCGATCTGTCCACCACGGGCGCCCGCCTGCGGCTGGACCGCAATCTCTCCCTGCCGGGCCGGGTGGTGATCGTCGACATCGCCCAGGCCACCGCCGTCGAAGCCGAGGTGGTCTGGCGCAAGGGTCAGGAGGCCGGGGTGAAGCGTCTCGGGGCCGCGGCCTCGCTGCGCGGCCTGGTCCCGTCCCGCCTCGCCGCCGCCCGCGACGCCCTGATGCGCTCCGGCGGGCGCTAGACTCCGTCCGGCATGGTCCCGGCGGTGATGGCGATCCGGCCGATCAGCCCCTTGACGATCAGGTCCAGCGCCGAGCCCTCGCGGTAATCGGCGGCGGCGACGAAATTGACCCGGTCCTCCGAGATCAGGCCGTAAATCTTCTGCTGGTCGCGCTCGGAGTTGCGCGGATCATAGACGGCGATCGAATAGCCGCCCTTGGTGTGCATCATCTTCATGGTCGGCACGTCGGTGTCGCCGTCGCCGAGGAAGATCATCCGCTCGAACGGCACCGGCCGGTCGTCGTCGGCCATGAAGCGGTTGATCTTCTCGTGCTCCCAGTGGTTCAGCACGCCCTTGTTGATGCGGAACAGGTACTGGGTCTTGGTCGTGTAGTTGACGCCGACCGCCGGCCAGATCGCCACCCCCTTGTCGTCGTAGACGAATTTCGAGGCGAACACGTGCCGGAACTCCGGCCGGATCGGGCAGCCGTCGATCATCTCCTCCAGCCCCGCCGAGATGATGTAGTGCTCGATCTCCAGCCCGTATTTCGCGCCGACGGCGTTGATCCGGTCGAACCAGCCCTTGCCGGTCAGGTCGGACTTCAGCCCGTCGAACAGCTTCACGTCCTCGCCGTGCTCGGCCAGCAGCTTGCGGGTGATGGGATGATCGTTCTCCCGCGCCCGCTGCAGCATCAGCTGCATGTACATCAGGATGTTGTCGCCATCGGCCTCGCGGGTCAGCTTGTCCGCCGCGCCCCAGAAGTCGCCGACCCCCATGCCCACCGAGGGAATGAAGGTGACCTCCTGCATATTGCCGCGGGCGAGGGTGCCGTCGAAATCGTAGATCAGCGCGGTCTTGAGGGGTTTGGCCATGGCGAGGGTCCTGCGGAACTGAACCTTCCATAGTCTCCCGCTCATCCCGGCGAAAGCCGGGACCCGGTCCTCTCCGGCTTGACGCTCGCGCTGCGTGACGACCGCCTGGGGCCTCGGTCGGAGTCATCTTCCAAAGCACCGGGTCCCGGCTTTCGACGGGGCGAGCGGGATGGGGTTGACTAGCCCAGCCGCAACTCCGGCGCCGCCGCCACGCTGGTCGCCTCCAGCGGCAGGTGCAGGATGAAGGCCGCGCCCTTGCCCGGCTCGCTCTCGACCTCGGCCCAGCCGCCGTGCAGCTCGACCAGGGCCTTGACCAAGGCCAGGCCGACGCCCGGTCCGCCCCGCTCGCGCTTGACGAAGCGGTCGAAGACGTGGGCCTGCAGGTGGTAGGGAATGCCGCGCCCTGTGTCCTCGACGCGGATGCGGACCTCCGACGGCGCGGCCTCGGCGCTCAGGGTCACCGCCCCGCCCTCGGACACGGCCCGGACGGCGTTGTCGAGCAGATATTCCAGCGCCTGCCCGACCCGCTGGGCGTCGGCCCGGATCGGCTTCAGACTGGACGGACAGGTCACGGTCAGGGTCGCCCCCCGGGCCTCGATCCGCTCGCGCACCCGGTCCGCCGCCTCGTCCAGCAGGTCGCAGACCCGCATGTCGCCGAGGGTCAGCTCCATCTCGCCGGCGTCGATCTGGGCCATGTCCAGCACGTCGTCGATCGAACCGGCCAGCTGGCTGGCCGCGATGCGGATGGCCCCGGCGTGCTGGCGGCTGCGCTCGGGCAGGTCGGCCTGGCTTTCCAGCAGTTCGGAATAGCCGACGATGGTCGTCAGCGGCGTGCGCAATTCATAAGAGACGCTGCCGACGAACTCGCGCTTCAGCGCCGTCGATTCCTCCAGCGCCTGGGCCTTGGCGGCCAGCGCCTGCTCCAGTCCGCGCCGGGCCGTGATGTCCGAGAAGGCCACCAGGGTGGCGCCGTCGGGCAGGGGCCGGGTCTGCCACGAGGCGATGCGGCCGTCCGTCGTCCGGCCCTCGCCCGAGATCGGCACCCGGCTTTCCGGATCGGGATCGGCCACCCGCGCCTTGAGGCCCAGCCACAGGGCCGGGTCGGGCATGGTCGACTGGCAAAGGGCGGCCACGGCGTCGAAATCCCCGGCCGCGTCCAGCGCCTCGCCGCTGACGCCCCAGAAGGTGTCGAAGGCCTCGTTGTGCAGGCGGATGCGGCCGTCCGAACCGAACACGGCGACGGCGTCGTTGAGCTTGTCCAGCGTCGCCTTCTGCACCTGGATCTGGGCGTTGAACCGGCTGCGCAGCTTCAGCTCGTCGGTGATGTCCGAGAACAGCAGCAGCACCCCGCCCAGCGGATGCGGCTGGCGCACCACCCGCAGCGTCCGACCGTCCGGCAGGGACCAGCTGTCGTCCGGCGCGGCCTCGGCGGCGCCGTAGAAGTCCAGCTCATTGGCCTTCCAGCCGGCGTAGTCGATGACCTCCGGCAGCAGCCGGCGCTGGCGCAGCCGGTCCAGAAGCTCGGCGTGGGTCGGCCGCTCGTCCAGCCAGGCCGGATCGATGTTGAACAGGGTCTGGAAGGCGGTGTTGTGGAAGGCCAGCCGCTTCGACGGGCCGAAGATGGCCACGGCGTCGGCGAGGTGGTTCAGCGTCTCGTCATGGGCCTCGACGTGGCGGCGCAGGGTGTCCCGCGTCTCTTCCGCCTCGGTCATGTCGAGGGCGAAGGCCAGCACCGCCCCGGCCCCGCCGGGGGCCGGCTCGGCCACGATCCGCCACGCCCGCCGCCGCCCGCCGCCGGTGGTCCAGCGGAAGCCTTCCTGCCGCTGGTGCAGCCGCCCGGCCTCGGCGACGATGGCGTCGGCCCCGCGGTCGAAGGTCAGGCCCTTGTCGCGCGCCGCCTCGATGCTGTCGGCCTTCATCTCGGCCAGCCACGCCTTGTTGGCCCAAGCCAGCCGCCCGGCGGCGTCGGTGATCCAGGTCGGGGCCGGATAGGCGTCAGCCAGCAGGCCCAGGCCGCTTTCCGCCGCCGTGCCCACGAGGCCCAGCCGCGACAGCCGCAGCCAGGCCGCGCCCGCCGAGGACCGGCCCTCGACCGCCCAGGCGCCGCCCGCGCCGTCCAGCACCGCGTCGAAAGCCTCGCCCTGGTCCATCAGGGCGTCGAGCCGCGGCCCCGCCGCCGCGCGCACGGCGTCCAGCACCGCCAGCGCCGGATCGGCGTCGGCCGCCGCCTCGCCGACAAGTTCGCGGGTGATCGCCGTCCAGGCCGCCGGGGCCCCGAGCCGGCGGGTCTGTCCGTCGGGGGTCAGGGCCAGGCGCGCGTCCTCGAACGCCGCCAGGGCGCCATCCCGATCGGCCAGGGCGATGCGGGCCGCGGACAGTTCGGCCTCGGCGGCGTGGACCCGGTCGGCCAGCCGCCGACGCAGCCGCGCGGCCCAGGCGCTGAGCGCCAGGGCCAGCCCCGCGGCGCCCGCGGTCGCGACATAGGCGATGTCGGCCTCGGCCATTTGGTCTGATCAGCTCCCACGCCCTGATTCGGTAACCATACCCGATGAGGGAGCAGGGGCTAGGGATTAGGCAGTGGGCAGCAGGCAGTAAGGTCAGCCAGGTTCGCCCTTCCTAATTCCTGCTGCCTCCTGCCTACTGCCTCCTATGAAGTGGACCGACCAACCCGCCCCCTCCCTCGACGACTTCGCCCGGCTGGCGCGCGAGGCGTTCGCGGCGCTGCCCGAGCCGTTTCGCTCCCTGGCCGGAGACGTGGTCATCCGCGTCGACGACTTCGCCGACGACGAGACCCTGGCGATGATGGAGATGGAGGACCCGTTCGAGCTGACCGGCCTCTATCACGGCGTCGACATCGGCCTGCGGGACGGCATGGGTCCCGCCCCCGAAGCGTCGCGCATCTTCCTCTACCGTCGGCCGATTCTCGACGAATGGTGCGAGCGCGGCGATGTCGGCCTGTCGGAAATCATCGCCCACGTCCTGATCCACGAAATCGGCCACCATTTCGGCCTCGACGACGATCGGATCGACGTGATCGAGGAGGGGGCGGACTGAAGGGGATCAGCGGAGGCCGTGAGGCTCGCAGCCGACCCCGTCTCCGTCGGCGTCGAGATGCGGTCCGAAGCCCGGCCGGCCCCAGCGAACGGGGGCGGCGTCGGCCGCGCGGGCGGCCGTGCAGTTGGCAAAGGGCATGCCCCGCTCAGCCTGAGCTGGAGGAAGCGCCTCGCAGGCTACGCCGTCGCCGTCTTGGTCGTTTCGTGTCCAGTAACCGGCGGCGCCTGCAACCGCCGGCGCCAGGCCGACGGCGCGGCTTGCCGTGCAGCCCGGCGCCGCTGCGACGTGGCGGATCGACTGGAGCGGCGGAAATGGGCTCAGAACCAGCGCTATAAACACGCCGCCGAAGACGATCAGAAACGGGGGGGCTGACGACCGCGCGAAGCGTCCAAATCGATGCGCGGCCACCCTCCGATTATGCGGGCGATGAACGTTGCCGAAGCGGCGCTGGATACGCGTCAGACGTTGCGCCTCGCGCGCATCCCTGGCCGCCATCCTCCGCCGGAACCGGTTCATCCGGGACAAGATGCATCCGGTCGGTTGACGGACGGTTGAGCCGGATTGCTGCGCTGCAAATCCGCCGCCAGCCATCACAATCTTGCCAGCCAACCGGTTGTTTTTCCTCAACACAGCTCCCGCTCCAGCGTCCTGAACCCGCCATAGGAGGGGACGGTGGTAGGATCGCGCCGGTCTTTCGAACCTTCCGCCGTCGCCCGGCGGTCAAACCGGACGGTCCGCACGATTCGGACGGTTCGGACGGTGTTTTTGTGTTTTACCCGGGTAATATCAAGCCCACGCCCCCCGTCCGGCTCCCGCCTTAAATCCTTCCCGATCTGTGGTATAAGCCGCGCCTCCCGCCACCCAAGGATGCAGCCTTGAGCCTCACGCTCGACCTTTCGCGCACGTCAGCGACCGCCCCGGCGGCGCCCGTCAACCTGTCCGGTCTGACGCGCGCGGGCCTGCGTCAGGCGCTGATCGACGCCGGGGTCTGCCCGCCCGAGAAGGCGAAGATGCGGGCCAGCCAGATCTGGGGCTGGATCCACCACTACGGGGTCACCGACTTCGCAGCGATGAGCAATGTCGCCAGGGACATGCAGGCGAAGCTGGCCGAGCGCTTCACCCTCGCCCGCCCCGAGATCGTCGAGCGTCAGGTGTCGAACGATGGCACCCGCAAATGGCTGATCCGCACCGCCCCCGGCATCGAGATCGAGACCGTCTACATCCCCGACGTCGGCCGCGCCGGCGCCCTGTGCGTCTCGTCCCAGGTCGGCTGCACCCTCAACTGCACCTTCTGCCACACCGGCACCCAGAAGCTGGTCCGCAACCTGACCGCCGCCGAGATCGTGGCCCAGGTCCAGGTCGCCCGCGACGACCTCGGCGAATGGCCGTCCCCCAAGGAAGACCGCCGCCTGTCCAACATCGTCTTCATGGGCATGGGCGAGCCGCTCTACAATCTGGACCACGTCGCCGACGCCATCGACATCATCAGCGATAACGAGGGCATCGCCCTGTCGCGCCGCCGGATCACCGTCTCCACCTCGGGCGTCGTGCCCCAGCTGGACGCGCTGGGAACCCGCACCCAGGCCATGCTGGCGATCAGCCTGCACGCCACCAACGACGCCCTGCGCGACGTGCTGGTGCCGCTGAACAAGAAGTTCGACCTGGCCCAGCTGATGGCCGGCATCCGCGCCTATCCCGGCCTTTCCAACGCCCGCCGCGTGACCTTCGAATACGTCATGCTGAAGGGCGTCAACGACAGCCCCGACGAGGCCCGCGCCTTGCTGAAGCTGATCGAGGGCATCCCCGCCAAGATCAATCTGATCCCGTTCAACCCGTGGCCCGGCACCGACTACGAATGCTCGGACTGGAAGACGATCGAGCGGTTCGCGGCCATCCTCAACAAGGCCGGCTACGCCTCGCCGATCCGCACCCCGCGCGGCCGCGACATCCTCGCCGCCTGCGGCCAGCTCAAGTCCGAGAGCGAAAAGGTCCGCGCCAGCGTCCGCCGCGCCGAACAGGCCGCCGTCGCCGGCTCGGTCGAGGCGGCCTGATCCTTCGGTAGAACTGCGGGGGCGCTACAACCCGAGGTTTGTAACAATTCCTCACCAACTGTGGCCCCGCCGCGCTTGCGGATTGGGGCCGCAATGGGGCACAGCCTTGGCTGTGTCAGCCGCCCGGACAGCCATGGACTCCCCGTCTCTCACCACCGTGCTTGAAAGCCCCGAGGTCCAGGCCTTCGCGACCGGCTTCCCCACGACCGTGGCCCATCTGGGGGTGACGCTCGGCCTGCTGGTCCTCGGCGCGGTGGTCTACGCCCTGCTGACGCCGTGGAAAGAGATCGCCCTGATCCGCGAGGGCAACGCCGCCGCCTCGGTCGCCTTCGCCGGCGTCCTGGTCGGCCTCGCCGTGCCGCTGGCGGTCAGCCTCAGCGTCTCGACCTCGGTGCGGGACATCCTGATCTGGGGCGTCGCCACCGTGGTTCTCCAGCTGCTGGCCTTCCGCATCGTCGACCTGCTGCTCACCGGCCTGCCCCAGCGCATTCGCGAGGGCGAGGTTTCGGCCGCGGTGCTGCTGGTCGGCGCCAAGCTCGCGACCGCGGTCATCCTCGCCGCCGCCCTGACCGGTTGAGGCGATGGCCCGTCCGCCCGACTGGGTGATCTACACCCTCGTGCTCGCGGCCCTGATCGGCCTCTCGCTGGGACAGCGTGAAAACGCCGACGCCCCGCCCGCCCCGCCGGCCCCCGACGAGATGGAGGGCGCCCTGCTGGGTCCGGTCACCCCGTTCGACCCCGCCGTCACCGTCAACGCCCCGGACATCCCGTTCCAGCCGGCCGCCGGCACCGCCTTCTCGATCGCGCGCGAGGGCCGCTGGGTCACCGCCCGGCACGTCGTCGAGGGCTGTCGGCGCCCGGCCATCATGGTCGGGGGCGGTCGCGCCGTCGCCGCCGATGTCCGCCTCGCCCCCCGCGCCGACATCGCTGTGTTGCAGACGGCCGGTGGTCCCGCAGCCGTTCCGGTCGCCGTCGGCCAGCCCCTGCGCAAGGGCCAGCGCGCCTTCCATCCGGGCTATCCGCAAGGCCGCGCCGGCGAGGTCACCTCGCGCCTGCTCGGCCGCGAGACGCTCCGGGTTCGCGGCCGGGGGCAGCGCGACGAACCGGTTCTGGCCTGGGCCGAGGTGGGCCGCACCGACCGGCTGGGCGGCACCCTGTCCGGCCTGTCCGGAGCCCCGGCGCTCGACCGCCAGGGTCGCGCCGTCGGCGTGACCATCGCCGAGAGCCCGCGGCGCGGCCGCATCTACACCACCGCGCCCGACACCTTCGGTCCCGCCGTCCGCGGCCTGCAGCGAGCCGACGAGCCGCTGACGGGCCGCACCGTCACCATCGACAACTACGGCCTCGTCGCCGACGACCTGCGCCGCGACCTGCGCGTGGCCCAGGTCGTCTGCCTGTCGGCCTGATCTACCTCAGCGTCGCCGAGTCGATGTTCAGCTCCGACAGGGGGATGACCTCGACGTTCGGATATTTCGCCCGCAGCGCCTCGATGAAGACCGAAGCGTCGCCGACGATGACAAGGCTGGCGTTCGAGGGCGGCAGGTGCGCCGCCGCGGCTGCCTGGATCTGTGCCGGGGTGACGCCGTTCACATCGTCGTCGTAGGTCGCCAGGTCGGACATCGGCAGGCCGGCAAGCGCGAGCCCGGCCACAAGTCCGCCGAGCCCGTCCACAGTCTCCAGCGCCCGCCCGAAGGATCCGACGAGGGTCGCCTTGCGCGGGGCCAGCTCATCTGCCGTCGCTTCCGTCTCTGACAGGCGGCTGATCTCGGCCAGAATCAGCTCCGCCACCTGCGGCACGGCGTCGTTGCGGGTCTGGGCCGAGGCCGACAGCAGGCCTTCGTCCTCCCGGGCGCTGAGGCTGGAATAGGCGCCGTAGCTCAGGCCGCGCTTGATGCGGATTTCCTGGCTCAGGCGGGCCGAGAAGCCCCCGCCCATGACGCCATTGCCCACCAGCACCGGGAAGTAGGCCTCGTCGATCCGGGAGACGCCGCGCATCGCCGCCACCACCGCCGCCTGTCCCGCGCCCGGCTGGTCAATGACGATGACGCGGGGCGCTACGGGCGGGCCCGCCGGATCGGCGGTCGGCGTGGCGGCCGGACCAACCTGCCAGTCCCCGAACGCCTGTTCGGCGAGCGCGTATGCCGCGTCCGGCGTGATGTCGCCCGAGAACACCAAGGTGGCGTTGGACGGCTGATACAGGCCGCTGTGGAAGGCGACGAGGTCCCCGCGCGAGATCGAAGGGATCGAGGTCGGGGTGCCGGATCCGGGGACCGCATAGGGCGCGTCGCCGAAGACGGCGCGGGCCGCCGCCAGACCGGCCACGGGGCCCGGTTGCGCCAGCTGCACGCGCAGGCCGTTCAGGGTCTGGGTCTTCTCGCGCTCCAGGTCCTCGGCGGTGAAGGCCGGGTTGCGCACGATGTCGGACATCAGCGCCATTGTCTGCGGGAAGACATTGGCCGGAGACGAGGCGAAGACATTGGTGAAGTCCACGCCGGCCCCGGCGCCGATGTCCGCCCCCAGCCGCTCGATCTCGGTGGCGATCTCCGGCGCCGTTCGGGTCTGCGTTCCCTGGGTCAGCAGCGAGGCGGTGAAATTGGCCACCCCCGCCTTGCCGGCAGCCGCGTCGTCCGCGGTCCCGGCGCTGAAGCTCAGCCGCGCGGACACCAGAGGCAGCCCCGGCCTGGTCGCGACCAGGACCCGCAGGCCATTGGCCAGCCGGCGCTCCGCCACCTCCGGCGTGGCCGCGTCGATGGCCGCGCCCGGCTCCGGCAGGGGCGTGCGCTGGCCTTCGGGCAGCAGTGTGACCGGCTCTCCCGCGGGGGCCAGGGCAGCCAGGGTGACCGGCGCGGTGAAGACCTCCTGCACCTCCGAAGGCGGGTTCTCGTCGGTGGCCTGGAGATAGCTCATGGCGATGGCGCGGTCTTCGCGCAGATACTGCCGCGCCACCCGCTGAACGTCCTCGGCGGTGACAGCCTGGATGTTCGGGATGTCCCGATCAGCGCTGGTCGGGTCGCCTGTCATGATCAGGGCGTAGCCGAGCTGGAAGGCGCGGCCGTCGATGGTTTCCAGTCCGCGCAGGGCCTGGGCCGTCAGCTCGGTCTTGGCCTCGGCCAGTTCGGCGGCGGTGACCGGCTCGTCGCGCAGGCGGGCGACCTCGGCCCGCAGCGCCGCGAGGCCCTCGTCCGGGGTCTTGCCGTCGCTCATGATGGCGAAGGTGTTCAGCACCCCGACCTGCTGTTGCTGGCTGTTCGACGAGCTGGCCTGGGTCGCGATCTGCTGGCGGTAGACCAGCGACTGATACAGTCGCGAGCTTTCGCCGGTCGAGAGGATGCCGTCGAGCACGTCCAGCGCCGCCCGGTCCGGGTGATCATACGGCACGGTCGGCCAGGTGATCTGCACCATCGGCAGGGGCACGTTCGGTCCGTAGAAGGTGGCCTCACGAGCCGGGCCGAAGGTCTCGGCCACGTCGTTCTCCGGCAGCGGCCGGTCGGGGTTCTCGATGCCGCCGAAATACTGGTCGATCCACCGGTCCAGCTGCGCCTGATCGAAATTGCCGGCGACGATCAGATAGGCGTTGTCGGGCCGGTAGAAGGTCTCGTGGAAGCGCAGCACGTCGTCCATGGTCGCGGCGTCGAGGTCGGCGATCGAGCCGATGCCGGGCCGGCGATAGGGGCTGGTCTGATAGATGAAGGCTTGGGAGTGAAGGCGTTGGAACCGCCCGTACGGCGTCGACAGCACCCGCTGCCGGAACTCCTCCTTGACCACGTCGCGCTCGCTCTCGAATGAGGTCTCGTCGACGACGAGGGAGCCCATACGTTCGGCCTCGGCGAACAGCATCCGCTCCAGGTGCTGCGCCGGGACGGTCTCGAAATAGTTGGTGACGTCCAGGCCTGTGGAGGCGTTGTTGGTGCCGCCGACGTCTTCGGTCAGGCGATCGAAGGTCTCCTGTGGCAGGTTGCGGGTCGCCTTGAACATCAGGTGTTCGAACATGTGGGCGAAGCCGGAGCGCCCCTCCGGATCGTCCTTGGCGCCGACCTTGTACCAGACCTGCACGGTGACGTTGGAGGTAGCCGTGTCGCGCGCGGTGTAGACCTTGAGCCCGTTCGGCAGGGTCCGTTCCGCAAAGCCCAGCGGCGGCACCGTGATCGAGGCGGGGGCGGCGGCTGGCGCGATCTGGGCGATCGCCGGGGCGGCGACGGGCAGGCCAAGAAGAAGCGCCGAGGCGGCGACGGTCAGGATCAGGCGGGACTTCATGGGGGCGGCTCCGGACGCCCGTCGGGTGCGGGCGGGGCCGACCCTATCAGGGCCGAAAGCGGGCGCACCTTACGGAGTCGTAATGCGCCGCTCAGTCGATCCGCAGGGCCTCGGCCAGCAGTTTGGCCTCGGCCGCCCGGCTCGATCCGGTGCGCCATGCGACGACGATCTCGCGGCGCGGCGCCTTGGCCGAGATGTGGCGGACCACCACGCCGGGCATGTCGGCCAGACCCGCCCGCACCGCCATCTCCGGCAGGAAGCTGACGCCGAGGCCCGATGACACCATCTGCACCAGGGTATGCAGCGAGGTCGCCGCGAAGACGTCCTCGCCTTTCGGCGGATCGATGTCGAAGGCGGCGAGGGCCTGGTCCCGCAGGCAGTGACCATCCTCGAGCAGGATCAGATCCTCGGCCTTCAGCGACCCTGGCGGAATCGGGCCCGAGCCCGCCAGGGCGTGGCCGACCGGGGCGGCGGCCAGAATCTCGTCGTCGCCGATGCGGGCGTGGTCGATGCCGTGGGCGGAGTAGGGCAGGGCGATCACCGCCGCGTCCAGCTGCCCCGCCTTCAGCCCGGCCACCAGCCGCGGCGTCAGATCTTCGCGGATGAACAGCCGCAGGGCGGGATAGGCGTCCTTCAGGCCGGGCAGCTTGGCGGGCAGGAGGAAGGGCGCGACAGTCGGGATGACGCCAAGCCGGAACCGGCCGGACAGCGGCTTGCCGGCGTTCCGGGCCGCCTCGACCAGATCCTCGGTGCGGGCCAGCACATCCTCGGCCCTCCGCACCGCCTCTGCGCCGACGGCGGTCAGCTGGACATTGCCGCGGGTGCGCTCGACCACCGGCGCGCCGAGAATCTTCTCCAGCTCCTGCACGCCCGCGGACAGGGCCGGCTGGCTGACATGGGCGGCCTCCGCCGCGCGGCTGAAGGAGGCGTGCTCGGCGAGGAGCTTGAGATAGTGGAGCTGGCGCAAGGTGGGGAGCATGCGTTCTAGATAGGCTCCTGCTATTCCGGATTCAAAAACAATCGACTGGTCCTATTTCCAAGCGTGCCTTCAGGGCGCGTCGAACCATCGCATGCGGCAGGCCATCATCGCCGTCTCGCCCAGCCGGTCGACCAGTCGCCAGTTGACCACCGCCCCGATCGGCGCGCCGACGACGGGGATCAGCTGGGCCAGCTTGGCCAGGTCGATGTAGTCCCGGTACTCGATCTGGAAACGCCGCCAGTCGTATTCGGTGATGGCCTCGGGCTGGTCGGCGTCGGCGATCCAGCGCTCCAGCTCCGCCAGGGCCTCGGGCCGTCGCTTCGCGCTGGCGAAGGCGAGGTGGAAGATGTGCAGAAGGAACAGCCGCTCGCGCACCGTGTCCCCGCCCCAGCCATAGGCTCCGATCACGTCGCCCAGCATCCTCACCTTGATCGCCATCAGGGCCGGAAAGTCCGCCGCCGCCAGGACGAAGCCGCCGGCGCCCGCAACTCCGCCCTCGACGCTGGCGGTGTTGCGATACGTCCGGATGAGCGCCCGCGCCCGCAGCTCCCGCGCCGCCAGCGATCCGTCGGTCGCGGGCCGGGTCTGGATCAGGTCCGAGCCGAACAGGATCCCCTTGGTCATCGCCTCGACGCCCGCGGTGATGACGGCGTGCACCCCCTCGGGAATAATCCTGTTGATCCGGTCCTGGGTCCCGCGGGTCGCCCTGTCCCACAGGCCCGGTCGTTTCAGCACCTTCGCCCTCCACGCGGCGACCTCGGCGCGCAGCGTGGTCTCGTCGACGACGGTGGTCAGGTCCGACGGCACGGCGTCGGCGGCGACGAACTCGGGACGGGTTTCGGGCGGGCGGGCCATGGGCGCTCCGGTGACGCGGCGTCACGGTTGCAGGCCCGCGCTCCCGGGTCTAGACCCCGCCCGACCGCGGTTCGCAACCGCAAAGATCCATCCTCCCGGAGACGACACTATGGCTCGCGCGAAGATCGCCCTTATCGGCGCCGGCATGATCGGCGGCACCCTGGCCCACGTCGCGGCGCGCGAAGCGCTGGGCGACGTCATCCTGTTCGACATCGCCGAGGGCACGCCCCAGGGCAAGGCGCTGGACATCGCCGAGGCCACCGCCGTCATCGGTACGGACGTGTCGCTGAAGGGCGCCAACGACTATGCCGATATCGCCGGGGCCGACGTCTGCATCGTCACCGCCGGCGTGCCGCGCAAGCCGGGCATGAGCCGCGACGACCTGATCGGCATCAACCTGAAGGTCATGAAGGCCGTCGGCGAGGGCATCAAACAGCACGCCCCTGACGCCTTCGTCATCTGCATCACCAACCCTCTCGACGCCATGGTCTGGGCCCTGCAGAAATTCTCGGGCCTGCCGAAGGAGAAGGTCGTCGGCATGGCCGGCGTGCTCGACTCGGCCCGTTTCGCCTACTTCCTCGCCGAGAAGACCGGCGTGTCGATCCAGGACATCAATGCCTGGACCCTGGGCGGGCACGGCGACGACATGGTGCCGATGGTGCGCCACTCGACCGTTGGCGGCCTGCCCCTGCCGGACGCGGTCAAGGCCGGCTTCCTGTCGCAGGCCGAGCTGGACGCCATCGTCGATCGCACCCGCAAGGGCGGTGGCGAGATCGTCGCCCTGCTCAAGACTGGCTCGGCCTTCTACGCCCCGGCCGAAAGCGCCATCGCCATGGCCCGCTCCTATCTGCTGGACCAGAAGCGAGTCCTGCCCTGCGCCGTCTGGCTGTCGGGCGAATACGGCCTCAAGGACCTCTACGTCGGCGTGCCGGCCCTGATCGGCGCCGGCGGCGTCGAGAAGGTGATCGAGTTCACCACCAACGACGACGAAAAGGCGATGTTCGCCAAGTCGGTGGAGTCGGTCCAGGGCCTGATTCAGGCCTGCAAGGACATCGACAGCTCGCTGTCCTGACGCCCTGAAGGCGGCGGCCTTCCGGCCGCCGCCGCGGTCGCCCGCGCCCGTCTTCCCGACGCCGCTCGTCGACCCCGGAAAGGCGTCGGTTTCGCTCGCAATTCCCCCGGAAAATCCTATATCTTGGCGGTTCAGGCGCGGATCAGATTCGTCGTCTGGAAACCTGCGATTCCGGGCGGCTCCAGCGTCGCCCTTTCCGGCCCGAACCGGGCGATGATCCGACCGAATATATGACCGACCAGACCCCGACCGCGCGCAACGTCGACACCGCCGAAGAGGCCGCCTACGGCGCCGATTCCATCAAGGTCCTCAAGGGTCTGGACGCGGTGCGCAAACGCCCCGGCATGTACATCGGCGACACCGACGACGGCTCGGGCCTGCATCATATGGTCTATGAGGTGGTCGACAACGCCATCGACGAGGCCCTCGCCGGCCATGCCGACCTGGTCCAGGTCATCCTCAACGCCGACGGCTCGGTCACGGTCACCGACAACGGGCGCGGCATCCCCACCGACATCCACGAGGGCGAGGGCGTCTCGGCGGCTGAGGTCATCATGACCCAGCTGCACGCCGGCGGTAAGTTCGACCAGAATTCCTACAAGGTCTCCGGCGGCCTCCACGGCGTCGGCGTCTCGGTGGTCAACGCGCTCAGCGACTGGCTCCAGCTCGTCATCTACCGCAACGGCAAGCGCCACGAGATGCGGTTCGAGCGCGGCGACACGGTCGAGAGCCTGCGCGTCACCGGCGACGCGCCGCTGCGTGACAACGGCAAGGTGCTGTCCGGCACCGAGGTCACCTTCTTCCCGTCGGTGACGACCTTCTCGCACATCGACTTCGACCTGAAGACGCTGGAGCACCGGCTGCGCGAGCTGGCCTTCCTCAACTCGGGCGTGGTTATCAAGCTGCAGGACCACCGGGGCGCGGAGCCGTTCGAGGAAGTCCTGCACTACGAAGGCGGCGTCGAAGCCTTTGTGCGCCACCTCGACAAGTCCAAGACGCCCCTGCTCAAGGACGTCATCGTCATTCGCGGCAAGAAGGAAGGGATCGAGATCGATCTCGCCCTGTGGTGGAACGACAGCTACCACGAGACCATGCTGTGCTTCACCAACAACATCCCGCAGCGGGATGGGGGCACCCACCTGTCGGCCTTCCGCGCCAGCCTGACCCGCGTCATGGGCGGCTATATCGAAGCGGCCGGCGCCGCGAAGAAGGAAAAAGTCTCGGTCTCGGGCGAGGACGCCCGCGAGGGGCTGACCTGCGTCCTGTCGGTCAAGGTGCCGGACCCCAAATTCAGCTCCCAGACCAAGGACAAGCTGGTCTCCTCCGAGGTCCGTCCGGCCGTCGAGGGGCTGTGCTCCGAAGGCCTGTCGACCTGGTTTGAGGAGCATCCGGTCGAGGCCAAGGCCGTCGTCGCCAAGATCATCGAGGCCGCCGCCGCGCGCGAGGCCGCCCGCAAGGCCCGCGACCTGACCCGCCGCAAGACGGCGATGGAAATCAGCTCCCTGCCCGGCAAGCTGGCCGACTGTCAGGAACGCGACCCGGCCAAGTCCGAACTGTTCATCGTCGAGGGCGACTCCGCCGGCGGCTCCGCCAAACAGGCCCGTAATCGCGAGAACCAGGCGGTGCTTCCGCTGCGGGGCAAGATCCTCAATGTCGAGCGGGCGCGGTTCGACCGGATGCTCAGCTCCGACCTGATTGGCACCCTGATCCTGGCGCTGGGCACCGGCATCGGCCGCGACGACTTCAACGCCGACAAGCTGCGCTACCACAAGATCATCCTGATGGCGGACGCTGACGTCGATGGCGCCCACATCCGGACCCTGCTGCTGACCTTCTTCTACCGGCAGATGCCGGAGCTGATCGAGCGCGGGCACGTCTACATCGCCCAGCCGCCGCTCTACAAAGTCTCCAAGGGCAAGCAGTCGCGCTACCTCAAGGACCAGGCGGAGATGGATTCCTACCTGATCGAGGAAGGCTCGGCCGAGGCCGAGCTGGACCTGCCCAACGGCGAGCGCCGCGTCGGCCTGGACCTGCAGGCGTTGGTGCGTGAGGCCAAGGCCTTCAAGGCTGGCGTCGACCGCCTCAGCCAGCGCGCGCCCGCCTTCGCGGTGGAGCAAGCGGCCCTGGCCGGCCTGTTCGACGAGGAGGCCGCCGATCCGTCGAGGGCCGCCGCCCGCCTGAACCTCTACGCCGAGGAAGGCGATGGCGATTGGGCCGGGGCGCCGGGGGCCCAGGGGGCCGTGGTGTTCGAACGCGTCCGCCGCGCCGTTAGCGAGCGCATCGTTCTGGAAGAGGCCCTGATCCGCTCGCTGGACGCCCGTCGTCTGGCTGAACGCTCGGCCGCCTTCGAAGGCCTGTTCGACAAGCCGGCGGTCTATCGCCGCAAGGACAAGACCGTGACCATCCGGGGACCGCTCGATCTGCTAGAGGCGGTTCTCGAAGCCGGCAAGAAGGGCATCGCCATCCAGCGCTACAAGGGTCTGGGCGAGATGAACCCCGAACAGCTGTGGGAGACCACCCTGGACGCCAACGCCCGGACCCTGCTGAAGGTCTCGGTCGAGCACCAGGAGGACGCTTCAGACCTGTTCGCCAAGCTGATGGGCGACGTGGTCGAGCCGCGCCGGGAGTTCATCCAGGCCAACGCCCTGGACGCCGCCGTCGACGCCTGACGATCGTTACGGCCGCCCGGCCTCGATGAAGGCCTGTATCGACGGCCAGTGCGGCGGCGTGGCCCGCGCGCCGTCGCAGGCGATCTCCTTCAGATAGTTGGGCATGGTGTTCTGGCGCAGCGGCTCCCACGGGGAGCCCTCTTCCGGGTACCGGGCGGCCTCGCTTCCGTCCGGTCCCAGCTCGACCACGCCGGCGGTGCGCCACTGATCGGCGCTGCAGCGGAATTGGTAGGTTTCGATCGAATGGCTCAGGTCGCCGGATTCGCCCTGCCGGGGCACGGTGGCGACCTTGATCGAGGTGATGTCTCCCTCGGTCGTGATGCTGTCCACATCAGCCATGAAGGCGTTGGCGGCGCTACGCGAGAACGCCTGCCACGTCTCGGCTGCGGCCGGCCCTCCCAGCGCCAGTGCGACGACCCCTGCCCAAGCTGCGATTTTCATGGCGACCTCCCCAGATCAACACCGACATGATGCTCCACGCCGTGCGCTTGGCAAGGGGCTGCGTAGGTCGGGACGATCCGGAGGGAAGAATGGCGCACCCGAGAGGATTCGAACCTCTGACCCCTGCCTTCGGAGGGCAGTACTCTATCCAGCTGAGCTACGGGTGCGTCTGGCGGCGAAACGCCGGACGAAGGGCCTTACAGCAGGACCGCCCCGCCCTCAATCCCGAATGCGCAACGGCTTGGCGAAGCCCGCCCTACGCCCTAGCGTGCGACCGCTTACCGATGGGAGGTCCTGAATGCGCGCGATACTGATCAGCCTGCTGTGCCTGTTGGGGGCCTGCGCCTCCGCGCCACGGGCCGCGTCCGACGGCTCCGGCGACAGCCTGGACGGAATCGCCCGTGACTATGTGGCCCTGATCCTCGAGATCGGCGAGCATGAGGAGGGCTATGTTGACGCCTACTACGGGCCGCCCGAATGGGCCGCCGCCGCCGAGGCCAATCCTCGCACCGTGCCCCAGTTGATCCAGGGCGCCGCCACCCTGACCGGCCGGCTGAACGCGGTGTCGACGGCCGGGGCGGATTCCGTCGTGGCCCAGCGCAAGGCCTATCTGTTGGCCCATATTTCTGCGGCGGCTGCGCGGCTGCGCATGCTGTCTGGCGAGAAAATGAACTTCGCCGATGAGGCGGAGGCGCTGTTCGGCGTCCGTCCGGAACTGGCCCCGCTGTCCTCCTACGACCCTGTGCTGGCCGAGATCGACGCCCTGTTGCCGGGCCCCGGATCGCTGGCCGATCGCGTGACCGAGTTCAAATCCCACTACGTCATCCCGAAGGACCGGCTCCAGGTGGTCATGGACGCCGCAATCGCCGAATGCCGCCGCCGCACGGCCCGGCATATCGCCCTGCCGGCCAATGAGAATTTCACCCTCGCCTTCGTCGGCGACAAGCCGTGGTCCGGGTACAATTATTACCAGGGCAATTCGCAGTCGAAGATCGAGATCAACGCCGACTTCCCGATCTACACCGAGCGGGCGATCGATCTGGGTTGCCATGAGGGCTATCCGGGTCACCACGTCTACAACGCCCTGCTGGAGCAGACTTTCGTTCGTGAGCGCGGCTGGGTCGAGATGAGCGTCTATCCGCTGTTTTCGCCGATGTCGTTCGTGGCCGAAGGCAGCGCCAACTACGGCATCGACCTGGCCTTCCCGGACAACGAGGGCACGGATTTCGAGCGCGAAGTTCTGTTCCCCTTGGCCGGCCTCGATCCCTCGACGGCCGAGAAGAAGGCGCAGCTGCAGGCGCTGACCCGCCGCCTGGCGCGGGCCGAGTACACCATCGCCGACGGCTATCTGGCGGGCCGTATCGACCGCGACGCGGCCATCGAACTGCTGATGAAATACAGTCTGGCGGACCGGGCCAAGGCGACGCAGCGGCTGCGTTTCATCGACACCTACCGCAGCTACATCATCAACTACGGCCTCGGTCGAGACGTGGTCCAGGCTTGGGTCGAGCGGCAGGGTCCGAACCGCTGGGACGCGATGGAGACCCTGCTCAGCAGCCAGATTCTGCCGGCCGATATCGACTGACCTTCACTGCGCCAGCATGCCGCCGTCGATCTTGAACTCGGCGCCGGTGACGAATTTGCTCTCGTCCGAGGCGAGGTAGAGGGCGCAATACGCCACGTCGTCGGGCTCGCCGATACGCTTCAGCGGAATGCCGCGCGCCAGTTTCTCGTGCGCCAGTCCCTCGTCGCCGCCGGCCATGGCCACAAACGGGTCGAGGATCGGGGTCTTGATGAACACCGGGTGCACGGAGTTGCAGCGCACGTTCCAGCCCGCCTTGGCCGCCTCGAGCGCGACGGTCTTGGTGTACATCCAGACGGCGGCCTTGGTGGCGTTGTAGGCGCCCATGCCCGGGGCGGCGGCGAGGCCGGCGACCGAGCTGATGTTGATGATCGAGCCCGCGCCCGAGGTCCGCAGGTGGGGCATGGCGTGCTTGCAGCCGAGCATGATCGATTCGACGTTGACCGCCTGGACCCGGCGCCAATTCTCAAGCGTGTCCTGTTCGGCCCAGACGAAATCGCAGCCGATGCCGGCGTTGTTGATGAGGATCGACAAGCCTCCCATGGCGGCCACCGCCTGGTCGATCACCGAGATCCACTGGGCTTCGTCGGTGACGTCATGGGCGAAGGCGAAGGCCATGCCCGGGCATTCGGCGTTGATGGCGGCGGCCAGGGCCCGGGCGCCCTCGAGGTTCATGTCGGTGACTGCGACCCGGGCGCCCTCGCGCGCCAGCATCCACGCCATGGCCTGGCCCAGCCCGCCGGCGGCGCCGGTGATCAGGGCCGCCTTGCCGGAGACCCGGCCGCTCACGCCTTCGCTCCGAGGGCGCTGGCGGTCTCGTCGATGAAGCGGGCCATGTCGAGGTCGCGGCGGGTTACGCCGCCGGCGTCATGCGTGGTCAGCACCACCTCAACCCGGTTGTAGACGTTGAACCATTCCGGATGGTGGTCGACCTTGTCGGCCAGCAGGGCGACGCGGGTCATGAAGCCGAAGGCGGCGTTGAAGTCCGCGAAGACCAGCTTGCGCTCGATGGCCGGCCGGTCGCCTTCATGGGACCGCCACAAAGGCAGGGCCTTCAGCACTTCTTCCACGTCCAGCCGCTCAGCCATGTTTGTCGTCCTTCGTCGTCCGTCCAGAGCCGTATCGCGCGCGCTTCCCTGCCACAAGACGCCAAATTCCGACTCCGGAACGCAGTCGAAAGCTTGAGCGTTACGGGGCGTCGCCTTTCGAACGCGGAGCTCTTGCACATGGACAATCTGTGGATCGCCGCGCTCGACGCCGCCGATCGAAAGCGGATCGAGCCGCACCTGACCGAAAAGCCCTTCAGCCAGGGACAGATGCTGTACGACGCCGGCGAGTCGGTGGACGAGGTCTGGTTCCCGATGAGCGGCGTGGTCTCGCTGATGACCCTCGTCGACGAGGACCGGATGATCGAGACCGCGGCCATCGGACGGGAGGGCTTGGTCGGGGTCACCTGCGGCCCGCTGAACGCCCGCGCCGCCAGCCGCGCGATCGCCCAGGTCGACGGCGTCTCAGCCTGCTGTCCGGCCGATGTGTTCGCCGACGCGCTCAGTCACAGCGAGGGCATGCGGACGGCCCTGTCGAAATTCACCGAAAGCCTGTTCGCCCAGGTGCAACAGGTGGCGGCCTGCAACGCCCAGCACCGGCTGGACGAGCGGCTGGCGCGCTGGCTGCTGACCATTCACGATCGCTCCGACGCCGACCGGTTCGCCCTGACCCAGCTGGACATTGCGGGCATGCTCGGCGTTCGCCGCGCCACCGTGTCGGAGGTGGGCTCCGCGCTTGAGGAGAAGGGGCTGATCCGGCGCGGGCGCGGCTGGGTCGAGGTGCTGGACCGCAAGGCGCTGGAGGGGGCCTCGTGCGGTTGTTACGCCCTGATGCGCGGGGTGATGAAGGATCTGGGCGTGCCGCGGCCCAAGGCGGCGGCCCATTAGCGGGCGGCGGCCCCTGCGGCCAAGCGGATGGATGACGCCGCCGCGGCGAGGCGCTAGACCGCTGGCATGACCGACGCGGCCGCTCCCAACGCTTCCACAGGCAAGACCTCCTCCTTCGGCTTCCGAGATGTCGACGCGAAGGAGAAGGTGCAGATGGTGCGCGGCGTGTTCGACAGCGTGGCGTCGAACTACGACCTGATGAACGACCTGATGAGCGCGGGCGTGCACAGGCTCTGGAAGGACGCGGCGGCGGCGAAGCTGAACCCGCGGCCGGGCGAAACCATCCTCGACGTGGCCGGCGGGACCGGCGACATGGCGCGGCGCTATGCGAAGATGGCGCGGGCGGCGCAGCAGCGGCGGGGGGGCGAGGACGCCTCGGTCATCGTGCTCGACTACAACGCCGAGATGATCATGGCCGGGGTTCAGAAGGGCGGCGAGCCGGAGATGTCGTGGAGCGTCGGCGACGCCATGGCCCTGCCTCTGCCCGACGCCTCGGTGGACGCCTATTCGATCAGCTTCGGCATCCGCAATGTGGCCGACATTCCGCAGGCGCTGGCGGAGGCGCGGCGGGTGCTGAAGCCGGGCGGGCGGTTCCTGTGCCTCGAGTTCTCGCGACCGACGGCCTCGGCGATCCGCAAGGCCTATGACGCCTGGTCCTTCCACGCCATTCCGCGCATCGGCGGCTGGGTGGCGGGCGACCGCGACAGCTACCAGTACCTCGTCGAGAGCATCCGGCGGTTCCCGGATCAGGCGACCTTCAAGGCCATGATCGAGGACGCCGGCTTCAGCCGCGTGACGGTGACCAATCTGTCGGGCGGCGTGGCGGCGATCCATCACGGGTGGGCGATCTGAGCCGCCGGATCGATCCCGCGACCCCGCCGCCGCCGCCGGTCACCGTGCCGGTGCGGCGGCCGGTCGACGCCTTCGTGCGTCTGCTCGGCTGGGGCTGGGTGCTGGTGCGGCACGACGCCCTGCTGCCGCGCGAGATCACGCCTCTGCTGCCGGTGTGGGTGAGGGGGATCGCCCATCTGCTGCACGCCTTCGCCGGACGGGAGAGCCGGGACGGGCGGCCGGGGCAGAGGCTGGGCAAGGCCTTCGAGCATCTGGGGCCGGTGGCCATCAAGCTGGGTCAGGTGCTGGCGACGCGGGCCGACATCTTCGGGGTCGAGTTCGCCCGCGACCTCGGGCGGCTGAAGGACGCGCTGGCGCCCTTCCCGCTGGATCAGGCGCGGCGCGAGGTCGAGCGCTCGCTGGGCCGGCCGGTCGAGGCCCTGTTCACCGACTTCGGCCCGCCGGTGGCCGCCGCCTCGCTGGCGCAGGCGCATCCGGCGTGGCTGGCCGACGGGCGCAAGGTGGCGGTCAAGGTGCTGCGGCCGGGGGTCGAGCGGCGGGTGGCCCAGGGGCTGGATTCGATGCGGCTGGCGGCGCGGCTGGCGGTGCGCTTCGTGGCCCCGGCGCGGCGGCTCGAGCCCTCGGCCTTCGTCGAGACCATCGCCCGGGCGCTGCAGCTGGAGCTGGACATGCGGCTGGAGGCGGCGGCGGCGTCCGAGCTGAAGGACATCATGGACCGGGCCCGCGACCGGGACGGCGGCCACATGACCGCGCCGGCGGTGGTCTGGGACGGGGTCGGCAAGCGGGTGCTGACGCTGGAGTGGGCCCCGGGCCTGCCGATGACCGATCCGGCGGCGGTGGAGCAGCCGGGGCTGGACCGCAACGCCCTGGCCGACAATGTGGTCCAGGCCTTCCTGACCCAGGCGCTGGACTACGGGACGTTCCATGCGGACCTGCACGAGGGCAATCTGTTCTGCCATGCCCCGGCCGAGCTGACGGCGATCGATTTCGGCATCGTCGGGCGGTTGGGCCCGGCGGAGCGGCGCTATCTGGCCGAGATCCTGTGGGGCTTCCTGAGCCGCGACTACGACCGCATCAGCCGGGTCCATTTCGAGGCCGGCTATGTGCCGCCGGAGCATTCGGTCGAGGCCTTCGCCCAGGCGCTGCGGGCGGTGGGGGAGCCGGTCATCGGCAAGGCGGCCAGCCAGGTGTCGATGGGGCGGCTGCTGGGCCAGCTGTTCGAGATCACGGCCCTGTTCGACATGCATCTGCGGCCCGAGCTGATCCTGCTGCAGAAGACCATGGTCTCGGTCGAGGGCGTGGCCAGACGGCTGAACCCGGATCACGACCTGTGGGCCGCGTCCCAGCCGGTGGTGGAGCGCTGGATCCGGCGCGAGCTGGGGCCGCAGGCCCAGGTCCGCGACGCCCTGGAGGAGCTGCGGGCCACGCTGAGGGCCCTGTCGAAACTGGCCCAGAACCCGCCGGAGGCCCGCACCCTGGTCATCCGCGAGACCCGGACCCCGGCCTGGGTGATCGTCGGCGTGACCCTGGCCGTGGCCGCCTCGGCCGCCGCCCTTGTTCTGTCGCTTTGGCCCCTCACTCTCTGAAGTCACTCCGGAGACGACCCCATGAAGCCGCTTCTGCTCGCCGCCGCCGTCCTTCTGCTTTCGCCCGTCGCGGCCCAGGCCCAGGTGGCCGCCGGCTCGGTGCCCAACACCTTCGACAATCCGGGCTCCCGGGCCCAGACGGTCTCGGCGCCCGCTCCCCAGGCGGCGCCCGAGCCGGCCAACGCCGCTTCGGAAGAGACGCTGCGGACGATCATCGCCGAGCTGCAGGCCGGCGAGCTGGACTATGGCCGGATGACCGACGACCTCGCCGCCGCGGTGCGCGAGCAGGAGGCGACGGTGACGCCGATGGTCCAGGGCTTCGGCGCCGTGGTCTCGGTCAGCTTCGCCGGCAGCCGCGACGGCATCGACCTGTTCAACGTCATCTTCGCCGAGGCGGCGACCCAGTGGATGATCGCCCTGACGCCCGAGGGCAAGGTCTCGGCCTTGCTGTTCCGCCCGGCCGAACAGTAGGCCTTACGCTCCGCGCGGCGCGGCCCCGGCGACGAGGGTCCCGGCCGGCGGCGGCGTCAGCAGGTCCTGCGCCGGCCGGCGGTCGAACAGCCAGTCGGCCCAGGCGGCCGGCGGCAGGGGCAGGACGCCGCGATCGTGATACGGCGCCACGTCCGCTCCGGGCGCGGCCGTCAGCAGGGAGAAGGCGTCCGGCTCGCCCTCGGTCCCGGCCCGCCACAGCGCCGCCAGGGCCAGGAACGGCTGGTCGAAGCCGCGCAGGATCCAGCGGGTCTTGGGGTATTTGTCGCCGGTGAACTCATAGAAGCCGGACACGGGCACGAGGGCGCGGCCGCTGCGCTCGCCATTGCCGAAGCTGCGCCCCTCGGAGCGGAAATTGATCACCGGCGGCGGCTTGCCGCCTCCCGGCCGGGCGGGACCGCGAAAGCCGAACCGCATCGGGACCAGCTCGGCGGTGCCGTCGTCCGCCGCGGCGCGGACCGCTTGCGCGAGGTCGGTGGGGCGGACCTCCTCGACCGGCTCGATATTGGGCAGGCCGCGCGGAAAGCGCAGCGGCGCCCCGTGATGATCGAAGGCCTCGACCAGCTGGGTGACCGAGAACCGGGCTTCGTAGGAGGCGCACATTGGGGGAGGATAGCCGGTCGGGGGGCGGGAAGGGAGCGGATGGTTTTACCCGGGTAAAACGGAAAAACACCGTCCGAACCGTCCGAACCGTCCGAACCGTCCACCTCTCGGCGGGGATGCGATTGTCAAAGACCGGGCCCGGCGGGCGGACGCGGGGAGAGTCTGGACCGGTTTTTTCCTCAGGCGGGAAGACAGGGTCTGAAAACGGCCGGGGTGCTGAAAGGGCGGGGGAATTTCGGCTGAGCCGGACTATGTTTCCGCGGATTGTCAGCACAGCGTCATGGGGGGTGGAGGCGAGGATCAGTCCGGCTCTTCTGGCGGGACCCAGTCCGGGTCGTTCTGCGGGAACCAGTCGGCGGCGAGGTCGAGCCAGCCGGGATTGTCCCGCTCAATCAGGGCCAGTTTCCAGTCGCGCAGCCATTTCTTGATCCGCTTCTCGCGCCGGATGGCGGCCGTCACCCAGGTGTGGCGCTCGAACCAGAGCAGGCGGGTGCAGTCGTGTTCGTCGGTGAAGCCGGGGAAGGCGTGGGTCTTGTGCCGCCACGCCCGGGCGACGAGGTTGGAGGACATGCCTACGTAGAGCGTCCCGTTCCGCCCGCTGCCCATGATGTAGGTGGCGATGAAGGTCCGGTGCGTCCCCATGCGGGCAGGGTATGTCCGGCGAGGGCGGGCGTCGACGATCTGCATCCGGAGCGGGGGAGCGGGTGGTGGGTTCTCGCTGAGGTTCTTTTTCCTTTCGTCATCCTCCGGCGAGGCGAAGCCGAGACCGGGGGACCCAGCGGCGCCGAAGGCGACCTGTTCACGCAGGCTGGTTCAGCCGCGGCGCTCCCGACAGGGTCGCGCTCGCGCGCGCCGCTGGGTCCCCCGGTCTGCGCCGCCTCCGGCGGCTTGCCGGAGGATGACGAAAGGGAGGCTAGATCGACACGGGGCGAAAGATGGATTTGGGAGAGATCAAGCTCGCCGCCGGGATACCCTCGGCTGGGTTGGACATCCTGAGCTTGTAGCCCCTCTCCAGCCAGCCAAGCAGTTCCGTCGGATCCCTGACGAATTTGTAGTCTTTCTCGAACCGGGTCCTGGACACGACGTATGAGCCGTCCTCGTGCAGGTGAGGAAAAAGCAGGGTTCCGGTCTTCGGTCCCCGCGAGACGAAAGAATGCAAGTCCACGTCAGCTCCTGAGAATCGTCTTGGACCTATGCCGCGATCCCTCCTTTTCGTCATCCTCCGGCGCGCGTAGCGCGACCGGGGGACCCAGCGGCGCCGAAGGCGATCTGTTCACGCAGGCTGCGTTGAGCCGCGGCGCTCCCGACAGTGTCGCACTCGCGCGCGCCGCTGGGTCCCCCGGTCTGCGCCGCGAAGGCGCGGCTTGCCGGAGGATGACGAAAGGGAGGGAGGGAATGGGCCGGCGGACGCGGCGAAGCCGCCCCCGGACGGTCGACCCTCGCGCTTGAGCGCCAGGACGACGGCTGCGCCGCCGTGCGCTCAAGCCCTCTCCCAATGGGAGAGGGGGGCGGCCCGAGGGCTATCGCACGGCCCGGTGTTGGCGGATGACGGCGTTCGGTCCAGGCTGGCGCCATGAGCGACGCGCGCACGGCGGTTCTGAACTTCATCGAAGATTTCTGGCGCTGGAAGGCGCCGCTCGCGGATGACGCGGACCTGTTCGACGTCCTCGGAATCGAGGGCGACGACGCCGGCGAATTCATGGACGCCTTCGTCGCCCGGTTCGACGTCGAGGCCGGGAACTACCGATGGTATTTCCACCACGGCGAGGAGGGGTGGAGCATCGGCGCCCTGTTCTACAAACCGATCCACCGGCGCTTCGGGCGTATGCCGATCACGGTCGCGGTGTTGACCGAGGCGGTCCGCACGAAGCGCTGGCCGATCGCCTATCCCGACCACATCCTGCCCGCCCGCCGATGGGACATTCTGATCAACCAGTTCTTCGCGGCCGGGGCAGTGATCGGACTGGGGGTCTGGGCGTGGATGCGGTTCACGGGGTAGGCCTCGTCCTTCTCCCCTTGAGGGAGAGGTGGCCCGGAGGGCCGGATGAGGGGGCTGTTTCAGCGCGTTCGCTGCGGGACGGTTAGCGGCTGACCGGAGGCAGCGGTGTCTCACCCCTCATCCGCCCCCTCCGGGGGCACCTTCTCCCTCAAGGGGAGAAGGAACGCGAAGCCGCCCCCGGACGGTCGACCCTCGCGCTTGAGCGCCAGGACGACGGCTGCGCCGCCGTGCGCTCAAGCCCGCTCCCAATGGGAGATGGGAGACGTCGCTATTTTTTCTTGTCGGGCCGCTGGGACAGCGCGGAGCTGGCGGCCGTCTTGGAATCCTTGCCCGTCCGACCGTCTTTCAGCACCTTGGACGCCGCCTTGCCGGCCTTGGAGCCCGTCTGTTCGTTCTTCGCCATGATCGTCTCCTGCCGCACCATGCGGTGGAAAAATGAACGTAGCCGTTGCCAGTTTGTTCCGTCGAGTGTGTTAGTCCACAATCTCGGGTGGACGCGCGCTATCGTTCAAGACAATGATGCGTTCTCAAACGTACCTGGGGAGGGGCGGATGGATTTGGCGTCGCGGCTGGCGGAGCTTCAGCAGAGAACGTTGCAGCACAGAGAAGTGTTGCTGACCGAAGAGGCGGCCAAGAACGCCCTCGTCATGCCGTTCATTCAGGCCATCGGCTACGACGTCTTCAATCCCTCCGAGGTCATCCCGGAATTCTGCGCCGACGTCGGAACCAAGAAGGGCGAAAAGGTCGATTACGCCATCTGCAAGGACGGTAAGGTCACCATTCTGGTCGAGTGCAAGCCGGCCTCGGTGGAGCTCGGCATCAACCACGCCGGCCAGCTGTTCCGTTATTTCAGCGTGACCGAGGCGCGGCTGGCGATCCTGACCAACGGCGTCATCTATCAGTTCTATTCGGACGTCGAACGTCCCAACAAGATGGACGACAAGCCGTTCTTCACCTTCTCGATGGCCGCCCTGAAGGCGGGCGACGTGAAGACCATCGAGGCCTTCTCCAAGGCCACCTTCGACATCGAGCGCATCGTCAAGGAAGCCGGAAATCTCAAGCTTCAGTCGCTGATCCGCAAGGAGCTGGAACACGAGTTCGCCGAGCCCTCGGACGAGTTCGTCAGCCTGCTGGCCAAGCGGGTGCACGATGGCCGGGTCACCTCGGCGGTGAAGGATAATTTCGCCAAGCTGGTGGTCGCGTCCATCGCCTCGCTGGTGCGGGACCTCGTCAACGACCGGCTTTCTTCAGCCCTCAACGCCTCTTCGCCCAAGAGCGACGGCGATGCGGGCGGAGCTGCCGATGTGGAAGACATCGGAATCTCCACGACGGCCGAGGAAATCTCCGGCTTTCACATCGTCCAGGCCATCGCCTCGCGCCACGTCGATCCCAAGCGGGTCATCATGCGGGACGCCAAATCCTATTGCGCCATCCTGCTGGACGACAACAACCGGCGGACGCTGGCGCGGCTGCATTTCAACGGCATCACGACGAAATACCTCGGCACCTTCAAGGCCAAGGACGAGGAGCGGCACCTGCTCGGCGACCTGACGGACATCTACAAGTTCGAGAAGCAGATCAGCGCGCGGATCGCGGAGCTGGAGAGCGGGAAGGGGGAGGGATAGCATCCTCCCTTTCGTCATCCCGGGGCAAGCGGCGCAGTCGCCCAGACCCAAGGAAGATGAAAGGGGGGTGGGCGGGAATTGTGCATCTCAATCCAGCGCGGCTAGTCGCTCTTGAAAGTTGAGGTGAGTCGCGTGTTCCTAGCCCCGACGGAAAAGCGCAGGAATCCTTATGGCACATCGGAAACCCCGTCCGTGGCGACTCTACTGGGTCAGCTCTGACGGTCTAGAGGATTGCTTCGTAGTCGCAAAGAACGCCCGTAGTGCTCGCTCTGTCGAGTATCACATGAACGGCTTCGACTTCGACGAAGTCGAAGCTGACTATATCCAGGAAGTGCCTGACGAAGTCGCAAGGCGATATATTCGAAACCTGAAGCCAAAGGACCGAAGATGGCCTTGGTACGTTTACGGCCGGGCCTTTTTTGAAGGCTTGGGAGCAGATTTCCGCACGATTGGCGGCAAGCAGGAGATGCTCCTCGGTGACGTCGTTTATGAGGTAACGGAGTTTATCCCGTGCGGCATAGAGCGGATGCGATCTATAGGCAGAAAAGCAACCGATGAGCTAAAGGCTATGGATTCTGGTGAAGGTCGGATTGAGTACGACGAAGACGACGAATGGTTTGGTCCCGACGTTCACCTTATTACCATGATCGGGATGTGTCTGGTTAGATGCCAGCAGATCGAGCATTATATATGTGAATCATTTATACTTGGAATCTCGAAGAAGCAGAAGAAAAAATATAATACTATAAACGACCTGAGAGATGGTTGGAGAAAAAGACTCTCGGAGGAATGATCGCGAGCATCAAAGAGGCTTGGGAGATAGATCCCGTTCTGAATGAGGGCCTGCAATTATTCCTCGATATGCGAAACCAGCTCGTTCACGGGCTAACAACGAGTGATAGATGTGATATCAAGACGGACTGGGGTCAGAGAGAGCTGATAGTATTTTTGATGTTATTCGATATTGTCTCAAAGACAATAAAATCCGCCTTTAAGTCAAGTTATTTTGCGAGCATAGAGTTCGGCATAGAGCATTTCGGAATATCATCCGATATACCTGCTGACTTGATCGATTACATTCGTGAGCAAGACAAATCGCTCTTCGTATCAACGTTCACGCCGATAGACGGGGCGATATGATCGCCCCGTCCTTAATGCACCCGCGCCTTCCCGATCTCCAGCCCGCCTTCCCCGGCTGACACGCCAATCACCGACCCGTCCTCGATCTCCCCCGCCAGCAGTTTGCGCGCGATCGGGTCGACCAGTTCCTTCTGGATGACGCGCTTCAAAGGCCGCGCCCCGTAGACCGGGTCGTAGCCCTTGTCGGCGAGCCAGGCGGCGGCGGTGTCGTCGAGGGCCAGGGTCAGCCGGCGGTCGGCCAGCAGCTTTTCGAACCGGCCCAGCTGGATGCGGACGATGCCGGCCATCTGGCCGCGACCGAGGCGGCGGAACAGGATGATCTCGTCGATGCGGTTGAGGAACTCCGGGCGGAAATGGGCGCGGACCTGGTCCATGACGTAGGGGCGCACCGCCTCGACGTCGTCGCCTTCGGACTGGCCGGCGAGGGCCTCGGAGCCGAGGTTGCTGGTCATGATGATCAGGGTGTTCTTGAAATCGATCACCCGGCCCTGGCCGTCGGTCAGGCGGCCGTCGTCGAGCACCTGCAGCAGGACGTTGAAGACGTCGGGGTGGGCCTTTTCGACCTCGTCGAACAGCACGACCTGATAGGGGCGGCGGCGCACCGCCTCGGTCAGGGCGCCGCCCTCGTCATAGCCGACATAGCCGGGAGGGGCGCCGATCAGGCGGCTGACGCTGTGCTTCTCCATGTATTCCGACATGTCCATCCGGGTGATGGCGGCCTCGTCGTCGAACAGGAATTCGGCCAGCGCCTTGGTCAGCTCGGTCTTGCCGACGCCGGTGGGGCCGAGGAAGAGGAAGCTGCCCAGCGGGCGGTTGGGGTCATTGAGGCCGGCGCGGGCGCGGCGCACGGCGTCGGCGACGGCGGCGAGGGCCTCGTCCTGGCCGACCACGCGGCGGGCGAGGGCCTCCTCCATGGTCAGCAGCTTCTCGCGCTCGCCCTCCAGCATCTTGTCGACCGGGACGCCCGTCCAGCGGGAGACGACCTGGGCGATCTGTTCGGCGTCGACGACCTCGGGGGTCAGGGGGCCGGACTTGTCGGTTTCGTTGGCCTCGGCCTCGGCCAGCTGTTTCTCGATCTGGGGGATCTGGCCGTAGGCGATCTCGGAGGCGCGGCCGAGGTCGCCGGCGCGCTGGGCGTTGGCCAGTTCGGCGCGCAGGCGGTCGAGGGTTTCGCGCAGCTGGGCGCCCTGGCCGACCTTGTCCTTCTCGGCCTTCCAGCGGGCGGTCAGGTCGTCGGACTGGGCGTCGAGTTCGGCGATCTCGTCCTCGAGCTTTTCGAGCCGGGCGACGGAGGCCTTGTCGGTCTCCTTCTTCAGGGCCTCGCGCTCGATCTTGAGCTGGACGGCGCGGCGGTCGATCTCGTCGAGGGCCTCGGGCTTGGAGTCGACGGCCATGCGCACGCGGCTGGCGGCCTCGTCGATCAGGTCGATGGCCTTGTCGGGCAGGAAGCGGTCGGTGATGTAGCGGTTCGACAGGGTGGCGGCGGCGACGATGGCGCCGTCGGCGATGCGGACCCCGTGGTGGACCTCGTACTTCTCTTTCAGTCCACGGAGGATCGAGACGGTGTCCTCGACGCTGGGCTCCTCGACGAAGACCGGCTGGAAGCGGCGGGCGAGGGCGGCGTCCTTTTCGACGTGCTTGCGGTACTCGTCGAGGGTGGTGGCGCCGACGCAGTGCAGCTCGCCGCGGGCGAGGGCGGGCTTGAGCAGGTTGGAGGCGTCCATGGCCCCGTCGCCCTTGCCGGCCCCGACGAGGGTGTGCATCTCGTCGATGAACAGGATGATCTGGCCCTCGGCGCCGCCGACCTCGTTGAGCACGGCCTTGAGCCGCTCCTCGAACTCGCCGCGGTATTTGGCCCCGGCGATCAGGGAGCCCATGTCGAGGGCCATGACCTTCTTGTCCTTGAGGCTCTCGGGCACGTCGCCGTTGACGATGCGCAGGGCCAGGCCCTCGACGATGGCGGTCTTGCCGACGCCGGGCTCGCCGATCAGGACGGGGTTGTTCTTGGTGCGGCGGGCGAGGACCTGGATGGTGCGGCGGATCTCCTCGTCGCGGCCGATGACGGGGTCG
>NZ_JAKFDS010000056.1:0-111919 GCF_036676055.1 Brevundimonas sp.
CGAGGCCTTCAACGTCCGCCCCGATCCCCACGCCCTCGCCGCCGGCTCCGGCGCCGGCCGTGGCCGAGGCCCCGCCGCCGCCTTCGGTCCCCGCCGTCACCGTGCTGGACGCCGCCGCCCGCGCGGCCCTGCCGTTCACGCTCGAGCTCCCGGCCGGGTTCGAGCTGGTCACCGGCCGCCCGGGCCCCGACTTCAGGATCTACACCATCCGTCGCGGCGACCGCTCCTTCGCCATGATCTACGCCGGTCCCGCCTCGCAGTTTCCGATCTACAGCGGCGAGATGATCGAGGCCGGCGGCCGGGCCTCCGTCGTCTCGACCGAGGACGGCGTCCGCCACGCCCGCGAGCACCTGTTCCAGCGCGAGGGCGCGACCCCGCGCGAGGTCCACGTCTGGACCATGAGCCTCGACGGCCCCGATCGCGCCCTGGCCGAACGCATCGCCCAGTCGGTGGACGTGCGCTAGGTCAGGTCTCCGACCACACCGCCAGCTCGTTGCCCGCGGGGTCGCGGAAGTGGAACCGCCGCCCGCCGGGGAAGGCGAAGATCGGCTTGACGATCACCCCGCCCGCCGCCTCGACCTTGGCCAGCATGGCCTCGAGATCACGGGCGAACAGGATCGGCAGGGGCGTCCGCACGCCGTCCGCCTGGGCGTCGAACCCGCCGTCCATTCCCTCGTCGAAGGCCGCGTATTCCGGCCCGTAGTCGGTGAATGTCCAGCCGAAGGCCGCGCCGTAAAAGGCCTTGGTCGCGGGCAGGTCGCCGCCCGGCAGTTCGAGATAGTCCAGCTTGCCGTCTTCACGCATGGGTGATGCTCCTGTCAGTCGCCACCGACCCTTCGGGCTTGCCATGCCGACCCGCGCCACGCAATCTGCGAACGATTCGCAAGTTATCGGAGGCGGGGATGATCGTGCAGCTGACCGGCAGCGCGGCCCTGGCGCGGCTCCTGCGCGGCGACCGGCCGGCCTCAGAGCACCTCGCGCCGGCTCAGGTGGACGAGGGCCGCGATCAGGACGACCGCCCCGAGCCCCAGTCCCAGCCCCAGCGCCGTCTGGACCCGCCAAGCCTCGGTCGCCAGCATGTTCACCGGCATCTGCCACGGGAAGAAGACGCCCTGTTTCGCTGACGTCGCCACCACCGAGAAAAAGGTCCCGCCGATCCCGACCGCCAGCGCCGGCACGAAGCTGGCGTAGCGCAGGGCCACCCACAGCTGGATCGAGATCATCAGCAGGGCGGCCAGATACATCTTTCCCAGAGTGGCCGCGTAGCTCGCCAATTCGAAGGGTCCGGTCGGCTGCAACTGAGGCTTGATGGCCATCGCCAGCGTCACCGCCCCCCAGGTCATGGCCAGCACCGCCGCGCTCATCAGCGCCACCACCGCCAGCACGCAGACCATCTTGGCCGCATACAGCCGCCAGCGGGGCAGGGGCAGGGCGCGCAGGTGATCCCACGACCTCGGCCCGTGCTCCATATGCGCGACCAGCGCCGTCAGGGCCGTCACGCTCATCGGCAGCATGAAGAAGGCCCAGATGGCCGAGGCGCTGCCCATCCACATCTCCCACGGCTGCGGCGCCTTGCCCCGCAGCATGTTGAAGAAGACGAACAGGGCGATCAGCGACGGCGCCGCCACGGCCAGCACGGCCGCCAGCGAGCGGTTCAGCTTGCGCGCCTCGACGAACAGCGGCGCGAAAAAGGGGGCGGCGGTCATCAGGCGAACTCCGGCTGGGCTTTGGCGACAGGGGCGGGCGGCGAGACCTCGCGATAGATCCCCTCCAGCGAGCGCGACCGTGGCCCGATGGCGAAGACGGCGATATCCGCCTCGATCAGGGCCCGGTTCAGCGAGGCGGATGCGGTGCGCGCGTCCTCGCCCGGCTTCAGCCGCGCCACCAGCCCGTCCTCCGCCGCCGCCACGTCGAACCCCCGCGCCCGCGCCAGGGCCGTGGCCCGCACCGGATCGTCGGTCTGCAAGGCGATCTCGGGCGCCAGATCGGCCTTCAGCCGCCCCAGCTCCCCCTCCAGCACCAGCCTGCCGTGGCTCAGAATGCCGACATGGGTCGCCGTCTGCTCGATCTCGCCCAGCAGATGGCTGGACAGCAGCACCGTCGCCCCCGTCCGCTCCGGCAGGGCCCTCAGGAACCGCCGCATGTCGGCGATGCCGTCCGGGTCCAGCCCGTTGGTCGGCTCGTCCAGCACCAGCACCGCCGGCGCCCCCAGCATGGCCCGGGCCAGCCCCAGCCGCTGCCGCATCCCCAGCGAATAATCCGACACCCGGCGCCGCGCGTGCTCGCGCATCTCGACCACCTCCAGCACACGCTCGATCTCGGTCTTCGGCAGGCCCAGCAGGCTGCGAGTCAGATCCAGGTTCTCGCGCCCCGACAGATTGCCGTAGAAGCCGTGCGCCTCCAGCAGCGCTCCGACGTTCCGCGCCGCGCCGATCCGGTCGCGCGCCACATCGACGCCGCCGACGAAGGCCGCTCCGCTCGTCGGTCGGATCAGGCCCAGCAGCATCTTCAGCGTCGTGGTCTTGCCCGCGCCGTTGCGGCCCAGAAAGCCATAGACCGCCTTGTCGGGCACGGTCATCGACACGCCGTCGACGGCCAGCCGGCCTTTGAAGCGACGGCTCAGCTCGCGGGTCTCGATGGCGGCGGACATGGCGGCGCTCTCGTCTCGTTTAACTCAGACATAAAGTTGCAAACGCCGCGTCTTTAAGTCAAGATTAAATCTCTGACAGCTTTCCGACCCGGAGATTCGCCCGTGAGCCAGGCCGAGACCGACCGCTTCCGCCGCCGCTGCGCCCAGTTCCGCTGGCTGGCGGTGTTCATGGTCGTCAGCGTCGGCGCCCTGCTGGCGCTGATGTACCTGCTGGCGCCCGGCCTGCTGCTGGCCCGCGGTGACTATCCCGAGTCCCCGACCCGCTGGCTGGCCCAGCTGGTCTGGGCCCTGCCGACCGTCTTCTACCTGTTCGCGGTCTGGTCGATCGGCGCTGCCATGGGCCAGCTGTCGAAGGGCCGGTTGATCCAGCCGACGCTCGTTCACGCCCTGCGCCGGGTCGGTCTCGCCCTTGGCTTCGGCGGTCTGCTCAGCGTCTTCGGCGTCACCAACGTCATGCGCCTGATCGAGGGCGGCCGCGGCGGCTGGGCCTATTTCGACGTCGCCGGCATGACCCTCGGCATGATCGGCGGCGCCCTGTTCCTGCTCGGCGGGGTCATGGAGCAGGCCGGCAAGGTCCAGGCCGAGCTGGACGAGATGATCTGATGCCGATCCGCGTCACCCTCGACCAGCTGATCGTCAGGAAGGGCCTCAAGGCCCGCGACCTCGCCGCAGAGGTCGGCCTCAGCGAGACCCAGCTGTCCCTGTTCCGCTCCGGCAAAGTCAAGGGCATCCGCTTCCGCACCCTCGCCAAGCTCTGCGCCGCGCTGGACTGCAAGCCGGGGGACCTGCTCGGCTACGACTTCGACCCCTCCGACCTGCTGGCGGCGGAAGAGGACTAGAAGGTCACCGTCTGGGCTTCGGAGCCCGGGCGGAACACGACCGTCCGCGTCACCCCGTTCATCCGCACATTGACCTGCTGCTCCTGGTCGTCGTGCACGCCGGGGAAGAAGTCGAGATCGACGGTCACCGACCCGATTTCATGGTCCGTCGTCTCGCCGGCGAAGTTGACGCGCACATTGTCCCCGGCCAGCACCGTCCCGGCATGGCTGACCGCCACCGGCGCCCCGTCCACCGCCAGGCGGAAGCGCGCGCCCAGATGCGCCTCCAGATCGGCCACGGCGCGCGGATCGTCGAGGCTGGGCTGGGCCTCCGGCGCGATGCTCGGCAGGGCGGGCTCGACGTCATGCGCCGCGAACCGGTGGCTGACGCTGACGGCGCCAGAGCCCGGGTCGATCTCGATCACCGTCAGCCCCCCGTGCCCGCGGTGGGCGAGGGCGGGGGAGGCCATGCCCGCGATCAGGGCCGCGGTCAGGACGATCCGTCTGATCATGTCAGTCCCTGCGCCGCACGCGGGCCGCGGTCGAGTCCGGGCTGACCTCGACGTCGGAGTCGCGCATCCGGTTCTCTCCCGGCGGCGGCGCCGGCGACAGCCGCAGCGACCGCGTGTCGATCTGCTGCGGATAGAAGTTGTTGCTCCGGTCGGCGTCCGCGGTCTCCCACAGCGGGTCGATCTCGGCGCGGGTCAGCGTCTTCGACGACACGTGCTGCCACACCACCTGCTGACTGTTGCGCCGCCACACCTCGGCCGGGATCCGGATCGTCTCGTCCGAGCCGTCCGAATAGGTCAGCTTCAGGATCACCGGCATGACCAGACCGCCGACATTGCGGAAGGTGAAGCGGTAGATGTTGTCGTCGAAGCCCTGGGCCGCGCGCCGGTCCTCGTCCGCCCTGCGGGCTGCGGCCTCGGCGTCGCGCCGCTGCTGGGCCGTCACGGTGAAGCGGTCGGTCTGGTTGTAGAAGTCCCGCGTCGCCGGATCGCGCTCGACCACGGTCTCGATGTCCTGGTTGCGCGCCGCCGTCAGCGAGCCCGGCTCGGCCTCGAACCGCTCGCGGGCGGCGCGGGCGCGCACCTCCGGATCGGCGCTTTCCAGCCGCGCCGCCGTCACGCCTTCCAGCGCGATGTCGACATGGTCGGTCGAATAGAACCAGCCCCTCCAGAACCAGTCCAGATCGACGCCCGAGCTCTCCTCCATGGTGCGGAAGAAGTCATAGGGCGTCGGCCGCTTGAAGGCCCAGCGCTGGGCGTATTCGCGGAAGGCGCGGTCGAACAGCTCGCGGCCCAGCACCGTCTCGCGCAGGATCACCAGCGCCGTGGCCGGCTTGGCGTAGGCGTTGGCGCCGAACTGCAGCAGGCTGTCCGAGTGGGTCATCACCGGCACCTGGTCCTGGCTGACCATGTATTCGACGATGTCCTTGGGCTCGCCCCGGGCCGGGAAATCATGGTCCCACAGCTTCTCGGCCTGGAACTGCAGGAAGCTGTTCAGCCCCTCGTCCATCCACGTCCACTGGCGCTCGTCCGAGTTGACGATCATCGGGAAATAGGTGTGGCCGACCTCGTGGATGACCACGCCGATCAGTCCGTTCTTGGCCCGCTCGGTATAGGTCAGGGTGCCGTCGTCCGCCCGCACGGGCCGCGGCCCGTTGAAGGTGATCATCGGATATTCCATCCCGCCGACCGGCCCGTTGACCGACTGCGCCGTGGGGTAGGGATAGGTGAAGGCGAACTGGTTGTAGACGTCCAGGGTGTGGGCGATCGACTTGGTCGAATAGGCGTCCCACAGCGGCCGGGCCTCCTTCGGATAGAAGGACATGGCCATTACCACCGGATGCTCGGCGCTCTGCTGCTCGACGCCCATGGCGTCCCAGATGAATTTGCGGCTCGAGGCCCAGCCGAAGTCGCGCACGTTGTCGGCGCTGAAATTCCACGTCCGCGTCCCCGATCGGGCCGGCCTCGACTCGGCGGCGGCGGCCTCCTGCGGCGTCACGATATAGACCGGCTCGTCGGCCGTCCGGGCCCGGTCCAGCCGCGCGCGCTGCTCGGCGTTCAGGATGTCCGGGTTCTGCAGCTCGCCCGTTGCGGCCACCACGTGATCCGCCGGCGCCGTGATCGAGACGTCGTAGTCGCCGAACTCCAGGGTGAACTCGCCCGAGCCGAGGAACTGCGAATTGTGCCAGCCCTCATAGTCCGAATAGACCGCCAGCCGCGGGAACCACTGCGCCGCCAGGAAGATGCAGTTGCCGTCCTCATGCGCCTTGGTGAAACACTCGTAGCCGCTGCGGCCGCCGACGACATTGGTCTCCGGCATGGGCAGGGTGAAGTCGATGGTGAAGTCGAAGCTCTGGCCGGTCGCCAGCGGCCGCGGCAGTTCGATCCGCATCATGGAATCGACGATCGTGAACGGCACGGCCTGACCGTCCGGCCCGGTGATGCGCAGGTCGTTGAACCCGCCTTCCCAGTCCTGGAAGCGCTCGATGCGCCGAATCTCGTTGACGCTGACGGTCTCGGAATTGCTGTAGGTCCGGCTACGCTCGGCCAGCGAGTCGCGGCGGTAGTTCTGCTGGTCCAGCAGCAGCCACAGATAGCCCAGGGCGTCCGGCGAATTGTTGGTGTAGGTCACCGCCTCGCGGCCGGTCAGCGTCCGCCGCGCCTCGTCCAGCGACACGTCGATGTCGTAGTCCACCTGCTGTTGCCAGTAGCGGTGGCCCGGCGCGCCCGAGGCGTTGCGATAGTCGGTCGGGGTTGGCCAGTCCTCGCCCTCGAACTGCCGGAACTTGTCCTCGAAACTGCCTTTGGACTGGTCGATCGGCCCGATGCTCTGCTGTGCGAGCGCGGCCTGCGCCATCAGGGAAACGCCCGCCACGGAAGCGAGCAACAGTCCGACGCGCATGGGTAACCGTCCGTTTTCTGAAGAGGCGCCGCGACCTTAGCCGGGCGGCAGGGGCGCGCAAGACGCCGGAGATTACGTCTGTGTAATCCGCCCGGGCGTCGCCGCCCACGCCACCGCCAGCCGGAGCCGAAAGGCCGCGGTCGGACCGCCTGTGCGGCCATCTGCGGCGCCGCGCCCCACTGCTTTCGTCATCCTCCGGCGAGGCGCAGCCGGGACCGGGGGACCCGGCGGCGCCGAAGGCGATCTGTTCACGCGGGATGGTTCAGCTGCGGCGCTCGCGGCAGGGTCGCGCTATCGCGCCCGCTGGGGCCCCTGGTCTGCGCGGCTGCGCCGCTTGCCGGAGGATGACGAAAGCGGGCGAGGAATCCCTGACGCTGTGCTGGCAATTCGCGGAAACATGGTCTGGTTCAGCGGAAAACATCCCGCCGCATCAACCCCATCCGCTTTTCTCGAGCCTGTCTTCCCGCCTGAGAAAACCACGGGTGCATACTGCGTCCCGTCCCTTCGCCGGGACCGTCGCCGGTCTTTGACAATCCAACCCTGTCCGTGGCGCCGAAGCCGCGACCGCCCTCCGAGCCCTGGCGTCCCCTATCCGGACTGTTCGGACGGTTCGGACGGTTCGGACGCCTGTTTCGGGTTTCACCCGGGTAGAACCCCGCCTCAGACCAGTTCCACCGCCATGGCGACGGCCTCGCCGCCGCCGATGCACAGGCTGGCCACCCCCTTCTTGCCGCCGCGCGCCTGCAGCGCCGCCAGTAGGGTCGCCAGCACCCGCGCGCCCGAGGCGCCGATCGGGTGGCCGAGGGCCGTGGCCCCGCCGTTCACGTTCAGCCTGCCGTGCTCGATGCCCAGCTCCTGCATCGCGATCATCGGCACCACGGCGAAGGCCTCGTTGATCTCCCACAGATCGACGTCCTCGACCGACCAGCCGGCCTTCTTCAGCGCCTTCTGCATGGCCGGCACCGGGGCGGTGGTGAACAGGCCCGGCTCATGGGCGTGGGCCGAATGGCTGACGATGCGCGCCACGATCGGCAGGCCCAGCGCCTTGGCCACGCTCTCGCGGGTCATGACCACGGCCGCCGCTCCGTCCGAGATCGAGGCCGAGGACGCCGCGGTGATCGTCCCGTCCTTGGCGAAGGCCGGTTTCAGATTGGGGATCTTCTCCGGCATGGCCTTGCCGGGCTGTTCGTCCTCGCTGACCGTCTCGACGCCCTTGCGGGTGGTCACCTCGACCGGGGTGATCTCGGCCTTGAAGGCGCCCGAGGCGATGGCGTTGCGGGCCCGGGTCAGGCTCTCGATGGCGTAGGCGTCCTGGGCCTCGCGGCTGAACTGATAGGTCCCGGCCGTGTCCTCGGCGAACGACCCCATCGGCTTGCCGGGCGCATAGGCGTCCTCCAGCCCGTCCATCATCATCGAATCGACGATGACGTCATGGCCGATCCGCGCCCCGCCGCGGTGCTTGTTCATCAGATAGGGCGCCCCGGTCATGCTCTCCATGCCGCCCGCCACGATGACGTCGGCGGTGCCGGCGGTCAGGGCGTCCGAGGCCATCATCACCGCCTGCAGGCCCGAACCGCACATCTTGTTGACCGTGGTCGCCTCGACATGGCGGCCCAGTCCCGCGCCCAGCGCCGCCTGCCGCGCCGGGGCCTGGCCCAATCCGGCCGGCAGGACGCAGCCCATGTAGATCTGCTCGATCTTCGCCGGATCGACCCCGGCCCGCTCGACCGCCGCCTTGACCGCCGTCGCGCCCAGCTCGGTGGCCTTCACGCCGGACAGCGCGCCCTGGAAGCCGCCCATCGGCGTGCGGGCGAAGGAACAGATGACGATCGGATCGGACATGTCGGTGCCTTGGGGAGGGGTAGTGGAAAACCGGGCGCTGGATGGGCTCTTTGATCGCGCTGCGCAAGCGTCGGCGGCTCAGGCGACCTCTTCGTCGGCCCGTTCACGCGGCATCATCTCGCCGACCGTCGGGCAGTCGCTCTCGAGGTTCAGCTGGATGTCGCGCGGCTTGACGATCTCGTTGCAGTGGCCGCAGGCGATGCGGGGGGCGAGGTCGTGACCGCAGGTCTTGTGGGTCATCGAAACGCCCGCGCCGGTCTCGCCATAGACGTGTTTGGCGCCCCACCCGTGCAGGGTGACCAGCACCCCGTACAGGTCCTTGCCCTTGGCGGTCAGGACGTACTCATTGCGGGGCGGCCGCTCCGAATAGAGCCGCGGCTCCAGCACCCCGTGCTGCACCAGCGACTTCAGCCGCGCCGCCAGCACGTTGCGGGCGACGCCCAGCCGCTCCTGCCACTGCTCGAACCGGCTGACCCCGTTGAAGGCGTCGCGGATGACCAGCAGGGTCCACGGATCGCCGATCACCTCCAGCGTCGCGGCGATCGAGCAGCTCTGGCGAGAATAGTCTGCGGTGCGTCCCATGCCGGTAAAGGTGACGCCGCGTCAGGGTTTTGGCAAGAGGGTTGCCAATCTAAACGGACTCGGTCAGTCTTGTTTGGCTACGGACTCGCCGCGGCGTTTCCGGATCCCTCGACTGGGGCGGAGGGTTTCGGCCTTCCGCCCGTCTTTCCCCCGCGATACTCCGGACCCATGACGCAGCAGACCCTCGCCGAAGCTCTGGCCCTGACCGACGACGGCGCCGGCGGCCTGACCGCCCGCCTGTCCGGGGACTTCTCCAACGCGCCCCTGTCCGCGCCGCCGGAAAAGGGTGCGCCGTTCGGCGGCCTGATGGCGGCCCTCGCCGCCGGCGCCGCCCGGCAGGGGCTGGGTCTCGACACCCCGCTCAAGACCCTGACCGTCCAGTATCTGGCCGCCGCCCGCTTCGAGGACGCCACCTTCGTCCCGACCCTGACCCGCGGCGGCCGCAACGTCGCCTACGCCTCGGTGCTGGGTGGCCAGCCGGACCGCCCGGCGCTGCAGGCCCTCGCCACCTTCGGCCGCGAGGTCGACGGACCCGTCCTGACCCCGCTGGCGACGGCCCCCCGCCCGCTCTCTGACATCGAGCCGACCCCGCTCGATCCCCGCTTCGGCCCATGGTTCACCCGCTACATCGAGCACCGCTTCGTCGCCGGCCCGAAGCTGTTCGGCCAGAACGCCGGCGCGTCGCCCGAACTCGGCTGCTGGATGCGCACCACCGACGGGGCGCCGCTGGACGAGGCCCGGCTGCTGTTCCTGCTGGACGGCGTCTATCCGACCTACTGGACCGCCCTGCCGGCCCCGCCGGTCTTTTCCGCCAGCGTCGATCTCCGCGCCGACCTGCTGGAGGCGATCACGCCGGAGACCTCGCCCGAAGGCTGGGCCTGTTTCCACTTCACCAGCCGCGACGTGGGCGGCGGCTGGGCGGTCGAGGACGGCGTCGCCCACGCCCCAGACGGTCGCCCCATCGCTCTCGTGCGCCAGCGCCGCAAGCTTATGCCGACGCGGTCCTAGCCCTCCGGCTCAGACCGTGCCGTGCAGGTCGCGCAACTGGATCAGGGGGATGACGATATCCTCCTCGTCCTCCAGGTGACGCAGCAGGGGCCGGGCGTTTGCCTCGATCAGGTCCGACAGCCGGTTGGCCGCGTCGGCGATATCGGAGGTTCTCGCGGACATGGCCTGATGAAAGGCCAGACCGGCGCGAAACATCGCCTCCAGCACGCCGTGGATGGCTTCGTGGTCGCGGTCCAGCAGGTCGATCCCCGCGCCGATCCCCGGCTCAACCCGCCGCATCATCGGAAAATAATGCCCGCTCTCAACGCGATGGTGGCCATCCAGATGCTGGAGGAAGGACTGGAGCGTCGGGATCAGCTGGCTATGCAGGGCCGTCGCATCCCCGCTCGCCCGCCACTGGCGGATCAGCCCGTCCATATGGGCCTGATGCCCCCGGAAGCTGGCGTGCATCTGCAGCCAGAAGGCGGCCGTCTCGTCGAGCGTCGAGGTCCAGCGGTCGCGCGGGAATGCGGCCCGCAGGTAGAGCAACTCCGGCGGCAGGCCCGCCCGCGACGCCAGCGACAGCGCGTCCGCCGTGTCAGACAACGGCCGTGGTCGTCTTGATAAAGCCGCCGCCGACCAGCCGGTCCGGGTCGGCCGGATCATAGAGGGCGCACGCCTGCCCCGGGGCCACGCCTTCCTCGCCGGTCTCGAACGTCACCGAGACCGCGCCGTCAGCCATCGAAAGACGGGCGGGGGAGGGGGGGCGGGTCGACCGGACCCGGGCCAGCACCGGCGCGCCGGCCGCCGCCGCCGCCTCCATCGAGGCCTCATCCCCAAGCCAGTTGGTCTCGTCCAGGGTCAGGGAAGCGGTCAGCAGGGCCTCCCGCGGGCCCACGATGACGTGCCTCCGGGCCGGATCTAGCCTGGTCACGAAAAGCGGCTCGCCGACGGCGACATTCAGCCCCCGCCGCTGGCCGATGGTGTAGTCCGTGATGCCGGAGTGAGACCCGAGCACGCGACCGTCCATATGCACGATCTCGCCCGCCTCCCGACCCTGGGGGCGCAGCTTGTCGATCAGGGTGCGGTAATCGCCGTTGGGGACAAAGCAGATGTCCTGACTGTCCGGCTTGGCGGCGATCCGCAGCCCCAGTTCGGCCGCAACGCCCCGAACCTGCGGCTTTTCGAGATCGGCCAGCGGGAAGCGCAAATAGTCGAGCTGCGCGGCGGTCGTGGCGAACAAGAAGTAGGACTGGTCTCGCGAGTGGTCGACCGCCTTGCGCATCTGGGCGCGTCCGTCGGCGGCCACCGCCCGGCGAACGTAGTGACCCGTGGCCATCGCCTCGGCGCCCAGGTCACGCGCCACATCCAGCAGGTCGCGGAATTTGACCGTCTGGTTGCAGCGAATGCAGGGCACGGGGGTCTGGCCGGCCAGATAGGCGTCGGCGAATTGGTCGATGACCGCGTCGCGGAACCGGCTCTCATAGTCGAGGACATAGTGGGGGATGCCCAGCATCTCGGCCGCCAGCCGGGCGTCGTGGATGTCCTGGCCCGCGCAGCAGGCGCCCTTCTTCTTCAGCGCCGCGCCGTGGTCGTAGAGCTGCAGGGTGACCCCGACCACATCGTACCCCGCCTTGTGCAGCAGGGCCGCCACCACGGTGGAGTCCACACCCCCGGACATGGCCGCGACGACCCGGGATCCCACGGGCAGGCCGACGGCCATGCGCGCGGCTTCGATCGCCGCGTCCATATCGGCGCGGGCGATGTCGGGTACGGGGCAAAGGGGCTCGGCGAGCGTCATGGCGCGCTATCTAGTGCCAAACACGCGCGATTTCGAGGCCGGGCCGAAATCCCGGGCCGGAAACGACGACGGCCGCCCCCGTCGCCGGGAGCGGCCGTCGTGTCTTCGGGGAGTTATCTAGCTGCCGCGGCCGTAGTGCTGGATGCGGGTGGTGCGCAGGCCCTGCATGCCCCACTTGTCGATGGCCTTCTGCCAGGCGAGGAACTCCTCGGCGGTCAGGCGGTAGCGCGCCAGCGCGTCGTCGAGGCTGATCAGTCCGCCGCGCACGGCGGCCACGACCTCGGCCTTGCGGCGGATAACCCAGCGGTCCGTATTGGCCGGCGGGAGATCGTGCAGGGTCAGGGGCGTGCCCGTCGGGCCGACCACATACTGTTCGCCTCGATTGTTAAGGCGTCGCTCTTGCAACATGGGCTTATGCCTCATTGACCACCATCACTAAGGTTCGAACCGTAGCGGCCGGCGGCTAAGGGCCGTTTAAGCGTCGTGGTGAAGGAAAGCCTAAAATGCCCTCCGTCCACCCGCTCAATATTCAACAAAGGCTTCATTGAGGTTTACGACCCGTTACTCAACGATCAACGTTTGATGCTGATCAGTTCGGCCAGCATCTCGTCTGCGGTGGTGATGATTTTCGAGGACGCGGAATAGGCGCGTTGGGTGGTGATCAGGCCGGTGAACTCAGCCGACAGGTCAACGGTCGAGGCTTCCAGCTGGGAGGCGCCGATCAGGCCCGCGCCGCCGGAGCCTGCGGCCTTCAGGTTGAATGTCCCGGAGCCCTGGCTGACCCGGAACGCGTTGCCGGACACCTCGGACAGTGCGTCGGCGCTGGGGAAGGTCGCGAGGGCGACCTGGGCGATCTGGCGGGTGACGCCGTTGTCGAAGATGGCGGTGACGAAGCCCTTTTCGTCGATCTTGACCTCGGACAGGTTGCCGAAGGCGGTGCCATTGGTGAGCGTAGCCTGGACCACCGAGGCGCTGTCGTACTGCGAGAGGCCACCGGCGGCGGCGGTCAGGTCGAAGGTGATGGCCTGGTCATCGATGCCGAGTTGATCCCCCCACATGAACTCGCCCGCGGCGAGAGTGGTGGGGTCGGTGTCCGAAGCCAGGAAAGTCAGCGAGGCCGCGGAGGGGTCCGGGAACAGCGCGACACCTGCGGGCATGGCGGCCATGGCGTCCACATCAAGTCGGCCGTCCTGGGTGAAGGCGACAAGTCCCGACTTCAGCACGCCGTCGGTGCCCAGGCTCGCATGGGTGGTGACGTCGTCAGCCGGAATGGCGCGCACTTCGGCGTACCATTGGTTCGGGATCGTGCTCTTGAGGAAGGATACGGCCAGGGTGCGTTGACCGCCCTTGGAGTCCGAGACTGGAATGGTGACCTCGAAGTCCGGCTTCACGCCGTTTCCGGTCTCCGGATCCCACATGGCCATGGAGTTGGTCATGACGTCATAGGCGCCGGCGGCGGCGGGATCGAGCGGATCGGCGTCACGCGCCGCCCGGGCGATGGCCTCGGGCGAGGGGTCCTGGCTCGAGCGGAGGTTGGCGTTCAGTTGAACACGTGTGGTGGGTTCGGCGGCGCCGCCGACCGAGCCGACGTTGATCGTCCGCAGACGATTCAGGTCTGACGGGTCGGTGGTGATGTCGCCGTTGGCGTCGACCGGCCAGCCCTGCAGGTAGAGGCCGGCGGTGTTCTTCAGATAGCCGAGGTTGTCGACCCGGAAGGCGCCCGCGCGGGTAAACAGCCGAGAGTCGGCGGGGGTCAGGTTCTCGGACTTCTCGGTGACAACGAAGAAGCCCTGACCGGCGATGCCGAGGTCGGTCGAAGAGGTGGTCCGCTGAAGCTGGCCGTTCTGGCTGGTGTAGTGACGGGCCCCGGCCAGCACGCCGCCGGCGGAGTAGCCCGCGCCGGCGCTCTGGGCGTTGACGACCGTCTGGAACTCGGCGGCGGACCGCTTGTAGCCAACCGTGTTTACGTTCGCGATGTTCTGGGAGATCGCCGCCAGGGCGGCGGAGTTGGCGGTCAGACCGGACACGCCGGCCAGTAGTGCGCTGTTGATGCTCATGGCGCGGGGCTCCTTACGAGAACAGTTTCAGAGGATTGAGGGAGGAGGCGAGCGAGGCCAGCAGGCTCTCGTCCGTCTGGGCAGCGGGAGGGGGCGTCGCCGCCGTGCGCGCTTCCTCGAGCGCAATCACGGTGGATAGCGGCACGATCGAATTTCCGACGGTCAGGAAGGCTTCGCCGTCGTACATCTCGACGCCGGTGATGCGGCCACGGGTCAGAACCTGGGCGTCGATGGTCCCGCCGGCGGCGTCCTTGGCGACGACCTTCAGGGTGTAGACCTGGCCTTCCTGGCCGTCGTTGCCGGTAGTCGCCTCGCCGTCCCAGGAGAATTCATGGACGCCGGTGGTCTTGTCCGGCGCGTCGCCAGACCAGACCACATTGCCCGAGCCGTCCAGCACTTCCAGCTTCACCGATGCGGCGTTGGAAGCGATCTCGTAGCTCCACTCGGCTTCTCCGTCGGTGAACTTGGTCGCTGACCAGGCCGCGGTCGCCTCCTTGCCGATGTAGTTGGCGGCGCTTTCGAGCCCGCCGCCGCCCTGGGCCGAGACCAGGCTCTTGAGCAGTTCATTGGTCAGCAACTGCTGCTCGACGCCCGCCATCTGGGTCAGCTGGGCGGTGAACTGGTTGGAATCGACCGGCGACAGCGGGTCCTGGTTCTTCAACTGGGACGTCAGCAGCGCGAGGAAGGTCTCGAAGTTCGAGGCCAGCATGGCCGAGCCGCTGTTGATCCGGTTCGTCGCATTGTTGGTGGTGGTGACGGCGTCAACCATCAGTCAGACTTTCATGTCCACGCCCGAGGGCGAGAGGGAGAGGGCCAGCCATTGGGGCGGCTGCGCCATGTCGATTTCCGTCTTCAGGCGCGCGGCGGCGGCGAAGGCCCGGTTCTGCCCCTCCCGGGCGTCCTGTCCCCGATCGAAGGCGCTGGAGCCGCTGTCGCGGTCGGCGAATTCAAAGGCGTCGTCGGCCAGCTGGAAGCCCGCGGCTTCAAGCTGACGTCTCAACTCGTCGGCTCGTCCGCGCAGGTCGGTGGCGGCGGCCGGATTGTCGAAGGCGAGCCGGGCGGCCAGCCGGCCTTCGGCGTCGATGTCCAGTTTGACGTCAACCCGTCCCAGTTCGTCGGGCCGTAGCGCGATCTCGAAGCGGGTGGAACGCCCTTCCAGCTTGCGCAAGATCTGCGCCGCGATCTGCGCCGTGGCGTCAATGGTGGCGCGTGACAGGGTCGGCAAGCTGTGATCCCGCGCCGGGGCTGCGGCCTCGGCCTGGGAGGTGACGCGTCCGTCCCCGGGAGTCGGTTCTTCCGGCGTTCGTTCCGCCGCATCCCCTTGCAAAGCGGTCGGGGCGGGCGCCGGCTGCAACGATGACTTCCCCGGCTGGTCGGTCTGCGGCGAGGCCGGCGAGGCGATCGAACCGATCCCCTTTGGGTCTGGAGGCGACGAAGAGGGCGCAGCGCCCGCGTCGTCGAGAGGTCGGGAAGTCCGCTCGGCCAGCGCCCGCAGGAGCGGCGGCGTCGGTTGAAGGGAGGGCGCCGGCGTTGGCGTCCCGGTCGGCCGGGCCGAGTCGGGGCTGGGCCCGGAGGACGCGACCTCCATCGTGTCTCCGCCCCGCGCAGCGGGCACGTCGATGTTGGCCGAACCGGGCAGGACTTGCGGCTGGGGTTCCTTCCCGGCGACCGCGCCGGGCAAGACTTGCGGTCCGGGCTCCTTGCCCGCCAGACCGTTCGGCTGCACCTGGGGCTCGGGGCCGTTCTTGACCTGCGTCGTGTCCGGGAGAACCTGCGGTTCGGGTTGCCTGGCTACGGGCGCGCCCGGGAGAACCTGCGCCTCGACCTCCTTGCCGGTGGGCGTGGCGGGCAGGACTTGCGGCTCGGGATCTCTGGACAGTTCGATGTCCGGTAGAACCTGAGGCTGGACGTCCTTCACGGGCGGCGTTCCCGGCAGGATCTGCGGATCGGCGTTGAGGTCCGGCGTGCTCGCGTCGTCGGCGACTGGCGGGACAGGCGCCGGCCGAACCGGCACTACCGGGGCGCCGAGCAGAAACGGGTGCGCTGACGGCGATGCCGTCCGGTCATCCGGCGCTCCGGCGCTATTCGCCGTGTTTGCGACCTCGCCGTCCGCCGGGACAAGGGCGGCGAGCAAGCCCTGGAAGCCGGATGCGTCGTCTCCCGTCGACGACCCCCGTGGGGTCGCCGGCAGGGCGGACGCGATCATGGATAGGACGGCTTGAGCGGACATGGTCCCGAGGGGTGTCGCCGGAGCGATGGTGACTGGAGCGCCTGCTGCGCCGAACATTCGGAGGCTCCGGCGCAAGTCGTGGGCCAGTTCATGTCCGCGAGTTAGAGAACGGAAAAGACACGAGATTCTTATGCAGCCCCGGTCGGGCTGATCGCCTGAGCCCGGTCGAAACTTGCCGTGTAGCGACGTTTCTTGCCCGGCTCCATTGCTCGGACGCGGGGTGGGCCGGTCTGGCCCGAGGCTTGCCCCCCTAGCCCGTCATGACCCAGTCGGGAAACGCGAACGTGCGGAATTTCAGTGGCTTGGCCCCGCGGCCTCATAATGTCGCCGGGCAAAAAGCGCGCATCGGATGGCAGGCCTTGCCGGGCGCCGCCCAGTTGGAGACCTGTGGATGTCGCTAAGTCTGATCATGAACACCGCGACCAGCGGGCTGACCTCCGCACAGACGCAGCTGCGGGTGGTCTCTGACAACGTCTCCAACGTCAACACCCCCGGCTATGTCCGCAAGATCGCGGATCAGGTCTCCCTGAACAGCCAGGGGATAGGGGCGGGCGTCGAGGTGGCGCGGATCCGTCTGGCCACCGATCGTTTTCTCCAGGCTGCGAGCCTCAATGCGGGCGCGGAAGCCGCGCGCCAGGGCGTGCGACATGAGCTTTACGACCGCATCCAATCGCTGTTCGGCGATCCTGGCGGCGACAGCGGCTTTTTCTCGCAGGTCGACTCCGTTTTTTCCGCCTTTGCGGCAAGCGCCGAGGACCCCGCTTCCTCGCCCCGCCGGCAGGACGCCCTGTTCCGGACCCAGGCGCTGTTCGACGAGGCCGGCCGGATCGGCCAGCAGATCCAGGCCGTGCGCGAAGACGCGGACGGCCGCATTCAGAGTGCGGTTGAGAAGGCCAACGATCTGCTGCAACGGATCGAGGGCCTGAATATCGAGATCGCCCGCGCCACGGTGGTGAGCGGCGATGCGTCCGGCGCCGAGACCGCCCAGTCGGCCCTGATCGGTCAGTTGGCCGAGCTGATGGACATCCGCGTCTCTGTTCGCGCCGTCGGCGGCGTCTCCATCCGCACAGGCGCCGGAACCCTTCTGGCGGGCGATGGCGCCGCGACGCTGGCCTATACCCGGGCCGGTACCGTTACGGGTGAAACAGCCTTCAATGAAATATGGGTGACGGAGCCAGGGGGGCAGAAGCGCTCACTGCTGGACGGCGTGGTCTCGGGAGAAATCAAGGGCCTGGTCGAACTGCGCGACCTCGAGGCCCCGGCCACAGCGGAGCGGTTGGCCGAACTCGTCGCCCATGTCGCCGATGAGCTCAACCGCGCTCACAACGCCAACAGTTCGGTTCCCGCGCCGACCAGCCTGACGGGCCGGAACGTCGGTCAGAGCTTCCAAAGCGCGATCGCGGGCTTCACCGGCCAGACCACGATCGCGGTGACCAATACGGCAGGGGTCATCCAGAGCCGCGCTGACATCGTCTTCAGCGGCGCCACGATGACGGTCAACGGCGCGCCGGCAACGCCAGCGACCTTTCTGACCGTGCTGAACGCCCAGCTGGGCGGGGCCGCAACGGCCAGCTTCGTCGACGGCAAGCTGTCCATTACGGCCACCGGGAGCAACGGCGTGGCGGTCGCCGACGATCCGACAAGTCCTTCTGCCAAGGCCGGACGAGGCTTTTCGCACTATTTCGGCCTCAACGATCTGATCTCGACCGACCGTCCCGCCTTCTACGAGACAGGCATGACCGCGGCGTCCGCCCACGGCTTCACCGCCGGCGAAGCCCTGAGTTTCCGCTTTACGGGTGAGAGCGGCTCGAAACTGCGCGATATTCAGGTGACCGTGCCCGCGGGCGGCACGGTCGGCGACCTGCTCAGCGCCCTGAACGATCCGGCGACCGGCGTCGGCCGATTTGGCGCGTTCGCTCTGGCGGCGGACGGCTCCCTCAGCTTCACCGGGTACGGGAATCCTCCGCCGACGATGAGCGTGCTCGAGGACACGACCGTCCAGGTTCCGTCCGGCGTCTCGGTAACCGAGCTTTTCGGGATTGGGGGCGGTGTTCGGGCCTCCCGCGCCGACGGATTTTCGTTGCGTACCGATATCCGTCAGAGCCCCGGCAAGCTTGCCCTGGCGCAGTTGAACCTGTCCGCCGCCGTCGGCGCCTCGGCCCTGAGCACAGGCGATGGCCGGGGCGCCCTTCTGCTGGCCGACGCCGGTGAACGGGCCGCCAGCTTCTCACCCGCTGGCGGCGCGTCCGGGGGCACGATCTCGGTGTCCCGCTACGCTTCGGAACTGTCGGGTGAGATCGGGGGAAAGGCGGCGGCGGCCAAGAACCGCAATGACACGGCGGCCGCGCTCGCCGCCGAGACCTCGGCGCGGCAGACGGCCTACGAGGGCGTCAACTTGGACGAGGAACTGGTGCTGATGACCACCTATCAGCAGGCCTTCAACGCCTCAGCGCGCCTGATCCAGGCCGCACGGGACATGTATGACACGCTTCTGGGGATGGTCTGATGAACCGCGTCGCTACATTCGGAAACTATCAATCCGCCCTGCTGGACCTGATGTCGGCCCAGACCCGAGCGGCCGACGCCCAGGAACGGGTTTCGACGCAGAAGAACGCCACCGACCTGACCGGCTTCGGCCGCCAGTCGGAGACCCTGACGGCGCTGAAGGGAGCCCAGAGCCGGATTCAGGGTTTCATCGATACCGCGAAAGCCGTATCCGCCCGGCTGACGACCCAGGATCTGGCCATGGGCCAGGTCAGTGACGGCATCGCCGGCCTGAGGGAGGCCGTCGGCAGCGTGCTCGCGACTGACTCGGCGGGCTCGCTGATGTTGGAACTTGAGGGGCAGTTCCAGACGATCCGCGCCGGCCTGACCACGAGGCATCATGGCGGCTACCTGTTCTCCGGCGCGTCAACCTCCACTTCCCCGCTTAATGTGGCCAATCTGAACGAACTGGCGGCCGCGCCGGACGTGGCCTCAGTCTTCGACAACGATACCCTCAAAACCGCCAGCCGGGTGGCGGAAGGCACGACGCTGGAGACCGGCTTCCTGGCCGATGAGCTCGGCAGCGAGGTGATGGAAATTCTCCGGGATATCCAGATCTACCACGCCGGCGTGAACGGGCCCCTGAACGGCAAGGTCAATGCAGCCCAGAAGGCTTTTCTCACAACCCAGCTCGCTCGCCTTGAGCAGGCCGCTACGGGAGTGATCGACAAGATGGCCACAACGGGCTCGATGGCGAACCAGGTCGAAACCATCACCCGGGGACACCAGGCGCAGCTAGGCTCGCTGGATGAATTGGTGTCGGATCGCACCGACGCCGACATGGCCGCGGCGATCACCGATCTCCAGCTGTCGCAGGTCGCCATTCAGGCGTCAGCGCAGGTGATCTCGCAACTTCGCCAAGTCTCCTTGCTCAACTATCTGACCTGACGCGGCAAATCCTTTTACGGCCACGCTGGACGCGCAGTTCCTTGCGGAACATAGTGCGAACAAATGGCCCAGATTGATCTCCGGCGAAAGCTGTCCATCCTCGCTGACGCGGCCAAGTACGACGCCAGCTGCGCCTCCTCGGGCTCGTCCAAACGGGACTCGCTCCGCGGCAAGGGTGTTGGCTCCACTGAGGGGATGGGCATCTGCCACGCCTATACGCCGGACGGGCGTTGCGTTTCCCTGCTCAAGGTCCTGCTGACCAATTTCTGCATCTACGACTGCGCCTATTGCATTAACCGGGCGAGCTCCAACGTGTCCCGGGCCCGGTTCGCGGTGGCCGAGATCGTCGACCTGACGCTGAACTTCTACAAGCGGAACTATATCGAGGGGCTGTTCCTGTCGTCCGGCATCATTCGCTCGGGCGACTACACCATGGAGCAACTGGTGCTGGTGGCGAAGACGCTGCGTCTGGACCACGACTTCCGTGGCTACATCCACCTGAAGTTGATCCCCGAGGCCGATCCCCGGCTGGTCGAGGAAGCCGGCCTGTACGCCGATCGGCTGTCGGCCAACATCGAGCTGCCGCGTGACGAAGCCCTGAAGCGACTGGCGCCCCAAAAGGATGTCGGGGTGATCAAGAAGGCGATGGGTCAGGTCCGGATGGCGGTCGAGGCCGCGAAGCCGGGTCGGCGGGATCGGCTCAAGCCGCCGAAATTCGCGCCGGCCGGCCAGTCGACCCAGCTGATCATCGGCGCTGATGGAGCCCCGGACACCGAGATCATGGAGCGCAGCGCGTCACTTTACGGCGGGTATGGTCTTCGGCGTGTCTACTATTCGGCGTTCAGCCCGATCCCGGATTCCTCGAGCGCCCTACCGCTGGCGAAGCCGCCCCTGATGCGAGAGCATCGCCTGTACCAGGCCGATTGGCTGATGCGGTTCTACGGCTTTTCGGCGCCGGAAATCGGCGAGGCCGCGACGGACGGCATGCTCGACCTTGCTATCGACCCCAAGCTGGCCTGGGCGTTGAACCGGCGGGAGCAGTTTCCGGTTGATGTGAACACCGCACCCCGCGAGATGCTGCTGAGGGTGCCGGGGCTGGGCGTGAAGACGGTGGACCGGATCGTCGCCGTGCGGCGCTGGCGTACGCTACGTCTGGAAGACATCGCCCGCCTGTGCCGGGGCGTGGACAAGGTACGCCCGTTCATCACCACGCTGGACTGGACGCCGGGAGGGCTGACCGACGCCGCCGATCTTCGCGCCCGCATCGCGCCGGATCCGCCGCCAGCGCAGATGAGCTTGTTCTGATGCGCGTCGCCGTTCTGGCGGGAGAAACCGATTTTGAAGGCTGGCGCCAGGCGGCCCGGGCGTTCCGGCAGGCGGGGACGGCCCCGGGGCAGGCAGCCTTCCGGGTTGGCGGAGCGGGGGACGGCCTGTTCGACGAAGGTCCAACCCCGCCCCCGCCAGATGCAGCCCCGTTCATCGTCCCAAAGGCGTTCGTTGACCTCGCGGGGGATGTTGTCCTGCATCGGTCCGAAGATCGCTTCGACCTGCTGTATCGTTTGCTGTGGCGGTTGGCCTCGGAACCCGATCTGATGAAGATCGTCTCTGACATCGACGTGGCTGACGCCCTGGAGCGGGCTAGGAACGTCAGCCGGGCCAGCCACAAGATGAAGGCCTTTGTCCGTTTCCGGCGGGTTGAAGACGCGGCCGGCGAGCGTTGGATCGCCTGGTTCGAGCCGGCGCATCGGGTGCTTGAGAGGACGGCGCCGTTCTTCGTGCGACGGTTCACGACCCTGAACTGGTCGATCCTCACGCGGGACGGGTCCGCGTCCTGGGACGGCGAGGAGCTGACCCTCGGGCCGCCCGCGACGCGCGACATGGCCCCGACCGAAGATGAGATCGAGGAATTCTGGAAGACCTATTACGCCTCGACCTTCAATCCCGCGCGATTGAAGACGAAGGCGATGCAGGGCGAGATGCCGAGACGGTACTGGAAGAACCTGCCGGAAGCGGCGCTGATCCCGGAACTGGTGGCGCAGGCGGCGGTTCGGACCGAGACCATGGTCGCCGCGCCCGCACCCGAACCGAACGCCCGGCTGGCGAAGACGCTCTCACGCATCAACCGGGACCGTTCGTTTGACGAGGGGTTCGTCCCGTCGAGGCTGGAGGAGCTGGATCAGGCGGTTCAGGCCTGCCGCCGATGTCCCCTCTGGCGGGACGCGACCCAAGGCGTCTGCGGCAAGGGTCCCGGAAGGGCGAGTTTGATGATCGTCGGCGAGCAGCCCGGCGATCATGAGGATCTCGCGGGGCGCCCCTTCGTAGGGCCGGCGGGTCAGGTCCTGGACGCGGCGCTGGAAGACGCGGGAATCGACCGCGACGACGTCTTCGTCACCAATGCCGTCAAACACTTCAAGCACGAGCCGCGCGGCAAACGGCGGCTGCACAAGACCCCCTCCACAACCGAAGTCAGCGCCTGCCGCTGGTGGCTGCAGGCCGAGCGGCGACTGGTTCGACCGAAGGTGATCGTCGCCTTGGGGGGCACGGCCGCGCTGGCGGTGCTCGAACGCAAGGTGGAGGTGACGAAGGAACGGGGGGCCGGCATAGACTTGGCCGATGGAGCCAAAGCCATGATCACCGCGCATCCCGCCTATCTGCTGCGCATTCCGGACGCCGCCGCTCGGGCGTCCGAGCGCGACAGGCTCGTGGCCGACCTGCGGGCGGCGAGCGCGATGCTCAAACTGAACTCGTAGCGTGTCTGAACGAATACGGTCGGGCGGCGTTGTTCCGCTCTGCGCCAGCTTTGCCGTGCTCGCACCGTAGGCAAACCGAACGGCGCAATCTAGGTAGGGGCATGGCCGCAGCGGACTTTCAGATTGACGAGGGCGAAGGGCGCTTGACTCTGCGGCTGGTCGGCGACTGGACCGCCACAAGCCTCGGTAGGATATCGCGCCGGCTGGACGAGTCTCTCGACCAGCGCTGCGTCGATGCGGTCGATCTGAGCGAACTCGGACGTTTCGACACCGCAGGCGCCCTCGCCATCGTGCAGGCCAGCAACTGCGTGCTGCCCGAAACGGCGTGGAAGCAGCGGCCGGAGGCGGGACGAACCTACGCCCTGATTGAACGGCTTGAACGCGAAAGCGCCGGACCGCCTCGCCGCTCTTCTGGCTGGGTCCGGGGCTTCGCCAAGGTCGGTCGCGGCGTCCAGGACATCGTCGCCGAGGCGACGCTGTCCCTGGCCTTTCTCGGTCGTCTGATCGTCGCGGTCGGAGCGGCCCTGCGGCATCCCGCTCGCATTCGCTGGGCCGCCTGGTTCAGCCAGAGCGAGCGCGCAGGCCTTGACGCCATTCCGATCATCGCCGTGACCAACTTCTTCATCGGTGCGGTCATCGCCTACCTCGGCGCCAATCTGCTGACCCAGTTCGGCGCTTCGGTGTTCACGGTCCAGCTGGTTGCCGTGTCGGTGCTGCGCGAGTTCGCCGTGGTCATAACCTCGGTGCTGCTGGCGGGCCGCTCATCCTCGTCCTTTGCTGCCGAAATCGGCTCGATGCGGATGAATCAGGAGGTCGACGCCATGCAGGTGATGGGCGTGAATCCGTTCCAGGCGCTGGTGATTCCGCGGCTGGCGGCGATGCTGGCCATGCTGCCGCTGCTGACCTTCGTCGGCATGGTGGCGGGGCTGTTCGGCGGCATGCTGGTGACGTGGAGCGAGCTTTCCTACGGCCCTGCCTTCTTTATCCAGCGCATCGCCGAGGATCCCAAGATGAGCACTCATCTGGGTGTCGGGCTGATCAAGGCGCCGGTGTTCGCGGTCGTCGTCGCCGCGATCGGCTGCCGTCAGGGAATGGCGGTGGCGGGCGACGTTGAGAGTCTGGGCCGCCGCGTCACCGCGGCTGTGGTGCAGGCCATCTTCGCCATCATCTTCCTCGACGCCGTGTTCGCCATGATCTTCCTGGAGCTGAACTGGTGACCGCCGCGACGCCGGAAGCGGGCGTGAAGCCGGAGATCCTGATCGAGGTGCGCGGTTTGCTGAGCCAGTTCGGCGAGCGCGTGATCCACGAAAACCTCGATCTGGAGGTCGAACGTGGCGAGGTGCTGGGCGTGGTCGGCGGTTCCGGCTCGGGCAAGACCGTGCTGCTCAACTCCATCATCGGGCTCAAGGAGCCGGAAGGTGGAACCGTGCGGGTGTTCGGCCATGACATGACCGACCTCAGCAAGGAGCAGGCGGCGGACATTGAGCGGCGGACCGGAGTCCTGTTCCAGCAGGGGGCCCTGTTCTCGGCCCTCAGCGTCATCGACAACGTCGCCTCTCCGCTGATCGAACACACGCGACTGCCCAGGGACATCATCCGTGAACTGGCCGAGATGAAGATCGCCATGGTCGGACTGAAGCCTGAAGCCCATCACCTGAAGCCGGCCGAGCTGTCCGGCGGCATGCGCAAGCGGGTCGGGCTGGCGCGGGCCCTGGCCCTGGATCCGGAGCTGCTGTTCCTGGATGAGCCGACGGCGGGACTGGACCCGATCGGCGCGGCGGCGTTCGATGATCTGATCCGCCGGTTGTCGGATGATCTGGGACTGACCGTCTTCATGATCACACACGATCTCGACAGCCTCTACGCCATCACCGACAAGGTGGCGGTCGTGGCGGACAAGCGGATCGTAGCCAAGGCGACAGTTCAGGAACTGGAGCAGTCGGACCACCCCTGGATCCAGGAATACTTCCTCGGCCCGCGCGGTCGCGCCGGCAAGAAAGCCGCCTGAGGAGAGCGGAGAGATGGAAAGAGACGCCCACTACGCCGCCGTCGGCATCGCCACCGTCGCCCTTCTGGCGGCGCTCGCGGTCTTCGCCATCTGGCTGGCCCGGCTTCAGTTCAACAGCGACTACGACGTCTATGACATCGTCTTCTATGGGCCGGTGCGCGGTCTGTCCGAGGGCGGAGAGGTGCATTTCAATGGCATCCGGGTCGGCGAGGTCACCGACCTGAACCTCGACCCGAAGAAGGGCGACCAGGTTATCGCGCGGATCCGGGTCGACGGAACCACGCCGGTCCGCGTCACCTCGCGTGCGCAGCTGGAACCGCAGGGGATCACGGGACTGAACTACATCCAGATCACCGCCGGAAATCCGAACAGCGCGATCCTGAAGACGCAGTACCCGGACAATGTCGTGCCGGTGATCCAGAGCCAGCCGTCGCCGATCGCGGAACTGCTGTCGGGATCGGGCACGGTGCTGGCGCAGACGGTTGATGCGCTGAACCGGATCAACCGGGTCCTGTCGGACGACAATGTGCGGTCCTTCTCGAGCAGCCTGAAGAATATCGAGTCGCTGACCACCGAGCTGGAGGCCCGCAAGGGCATGCTGGAGCAGCTGGAGCAGGCGCTGACCCGCGCCAACTCGGCCGTGGCGGAGTATGAGGCGCTGGCGGTCAGCACGCGTCAGATCGTCGAGGGCGACGGCAAGCAGGCGGTGGCCAACATCAACGCCGCCGCCGAGGAGGCCCGAACCGCCGTGTCCGCGATCAACCGCATCGCCACGGGCGCCGAGGGTCCGATCAACGAGTTCGTCACCACCGGCCTGCCGCAGATGCAGCAGGCGATTCAGGGGCTGGAGGACGCGACCCGCTCGCTGGAGGGGTTGATCGACGAGGTGCGGTCCAGCCCGCGCGACTTCATCGGCCGCGCGCCGAGCAGGGAAATGGAGGTCCAGCCGTGATCCGTCTTTCGATCAGGAGCGCCGGCGTCGCGGTCAGCGCGCTCGCGCTGGCGGGCTGCGCCCTGCTGTCCTCGCCCGATCCGGTGCAGACCTACCGCTTCGGCGGGCCGGCCGCCGCCAGCGCGGTCGCCGAGGGGCAGTCGAACCTGCGTCAGGTCACCCTGCGCCGGGTCCAGTTTCCGGAGGCGGTGGAGGGCGACAAGATCCTCGGCGTGACCGGGACCGAAACGGCCTACATCGCCGGCGCCCGCTGGGTGTCGCCGGCCACCGACCTCTATATGGAGAGCCTGGAGAACGCCTTCGCGGCGCAGGCGACGCGGGTGCGGTTGATCGGTCCGCGGGAGCTGACCCGCGGCGAGCGGTCCCTGGACATCGACATCCGCGCCTTCGAGGCCCGCTATGAGGCGCCGGGCGCGATCCCGACCGTGGTGGTCACGGCGCGGGCGCGGCTGCTGGCCTTGCCCGACCGGACCGTCGCGGCGGAGCGGACCTTCACGGTGCAGCAGCCCGCTTCCGAGAACCGGGTCTCGGCGATCGTGGAGGCGTTCGACATCGCCACGCGGGACCTGAACACCCAGATCGTCGGCTGGACCGACGCCAACGCCGGCTGAGGGCCGGCCGGCGTCGCCGGCTGGCCTCGGCTTCGCCTACGCCTTGAGGGCTTCGGCAACGGTGTAGCTGGCCTCGGTCTTGCTCGCGACCTCCTCGAGGGTGACGCCGTCGGCCAGTTCGATCAGCTCAAGGCCCGCGCCGTTCGGCTTGACGTCGAACACGCACAGGTCGGTGATGATGCGGCTGACCACGCCCGTGCCGGTCAGGGGGAGGGTGCAAGCCTTAAGCACCTTGGATTGGCCGTGCTTGTTGGCGTGATCCATGACTACGACCACGCGCTTGACTCCGGCGACGAGGTCCATGGCCCCGCCCATGCCCTTCACCAGCTTGCCGGGGATCATCCAGTTGGCGATGTCGCCGTTCTCGGCCACTTCCATGGCCCCGAGGATGGACAGGTTGATGTGGCCGCCGCGGATCATGGCGAAACTGTCCGAGGAGCTGAAATAGCTGCTCTCCGGAATCTCGGTGATGGTCTGTTTGCCGGCGTTGATCAGGTCGGGGTCGACCTCGTTTTCATAGGGGAAGGGGCCCATGCCGAGCATGCCGTTCTCGGACTGGAGGGTGACCTCCATGCCCTCGGGGATGTAGTTGGCGACCAGGGTCGGGATGCCGATGCCCAGGTTCACATAGAAGCCGTCCTGCAGCTCTTTCGCGGCGCGTTCGGCCAGTTGTTCACGGGTGCGGGCCATTACGCGGACTCCCTCTGGCGGACGGTGCGTTGTTCGATGCGCTTTTCGGACACGGTCTGGACGATGCGGTCGACGTAGACGCCCGGGGTGTGGATGCAGTCCGGGTCCAGCGAGCCGGTCGGGACGATCTCCTCGACCTCGACGACGGTGACCTTGCCGGCCGTGGCCATCATCGGGTTGAAGTTGCGGGCGGTCTTGCGGAAGACGAGATTGCCGCGCTCGTCGGCCTTCCACGCCTTGATGATCGACAGGTCGGCGAGCAGCCCCGTCTCCATGATGTAGCGCTCACCGTTGAAGGTGCGCTCTTCCTTGCCCTCGGCGACAAGGGTGCCGACGCCAGTCTTGACGAAGAAGGCCGGGATGCCGGCGCCGCCGGCGCGGATGCGCTCGGCCAGGGTGCCCTGGGGGTTGAACTCGAGCTGGAGCTCGCCGGCCAGATACTGGCGCTCGAACTCCTTGTTCTCGCCGACGTAGGAAGAGATCATTTTCGCGATCTGACGGGTGCCGAGCAGCTGGCCGAGGCCGAAGCCGTCGACGCCGGCGTTGTTCGAGATGACGGTCAGGCCCTTGACGCCGCTGTCGCGCAGGGCGGCGATCAGGTGTTCGGGGATGCCGCACAGACCGAAGCCGCCGGACATGACGGTCATGCCGTCGAAGGTCAGACCTTCCAGGGCGGATTTGGCGTCGGGGAAGATTTTCCGCATCGCTTCCTCATTGTTTTTCACCGCCTGATGAATATCGACGGCCTTGATCGGTCTCTACGGCGGCCCGCCGGGCGGGGCAAGTGCCGGACGAGCTCCACAGCGTCGACGAGTTTTCACCCGGGTGAAACCCGGAAATTGGCGTCCGAACCGTCCGAACCGTCCGAACCGTCCGAAGTGGAGGCCGGGTCGGACGAGGTTTGCGACGCGCCCTGGGCGTGTAACGGCGGATGCGATTGTCAAAGACCAGCGACTGGCAGGCGGACAGACGGAGTATGCGCCGGCCGTTCCCTCAGGTGGAAAGATTGGTTTGAGAAAAGCGTATGTAATGGATTTTGCGGGATATTTTCCGCGTATCCAGACTATAGATTCGCGGATTGTCAGCACAGCGTCACGGTCAGCTCCCTATCGCCCTTCGCCGATGGGGAGGTGAGGCTCAGCGTCGCCCCGTTAACCTTTTTCTTCGCGTGAGGCGGGCGCGTGATGGTCAGCGAGCGGCGATCGGGTAAAAGCGGGGCCGTGGCGGAGTCACGGTGGGGGACGAGTTGCGCGCTGGCGTCAATGCATTGACGGCGACCTTCGTGGTCGGCGTGCTGGCAGGGCTGCTTTTGACGCCGGATGGTCGCCAGTGGCTGCGCCATCCCACCCTGATGCTGGGCGACCGGGCCAACGCCTCGGCCCCGCCGGCTTCGACCCCCGTCACGCCGCCGGCCGCCGTCGTCGCCGCGCCCGCCATTCCCGCCGTGACGCCATTGTCGGTGCGGCTGGCCCAGGGGCCGCTGCGGATCGGGGTGTTCGGCGACTCCATGGCCGACGGCCTCTACGCCGGCCTGTACCGCGACCTGCGCGGCGAGCCGAAGATCACGGTGACGAAATTCTCGGAGGTCTCGACCGGCCTGTCGCGCTACGACTATGTCGACATCCAGGCCAAGACGCAGCGCCAGATCGACGAGACGCCGATCGACGTGGCTGTGATCCTGTTCGGCACCAATGACGCCCAGGGCATCAGTCTGGACGGCGTCATCCACGACTTCGGAACCGAGGGCTGGAAGGCGGCCTATGCGACACGGATCGACAACCTCGTGGCCATGCTGCGGGGGCGCGATGTGGCGGTCTACTGGGTCGGTTTGCCGCGGATGAAGAGCGCCCGGTTTGACGGCCGGATGGCCCTGATCAACGGCGTGGTCGAGGCGCGGATGCGGGCGTTGGGCGTGCCGTACCTGGAGACCGCGGCCCTGACCTCGAACGAAGCCGGCGGCTACGAGGCCTATCTGCCCAACGACAGCGGCCGCAAGGTGCTGATGCGGGCCAATGACGGAATCCACATGTCGATGGCGGGCTATCTGCGGATCAGCGGACCCGTGGCGGAACGGCTGAAGCGGGACGCGGGACTGGATCGCGAGGCCGGGACGGCGTCCGCCTCGCCCGCCGGCTGAAGATGCGACGGGTGGGAGGGCTCATCGCGGCGGGCGTCTGGGCGATGGCGAGCGCGGCGGCGGGGCAGGCGGTTCCCTATCTGTCACTGGAGCGGCTGGCGCCCGGGCCCTCGGTCTGCACCGGGGGCCTGTGTCAACCAGAGGCGCTGGCCGCGGTGTTCCGCCGGTTGGCGATGACCGAGACGGGGCAGCCGACCCCGGTCGTGCAAATCCTTCAGATCGGGGACAGCCATACCGCGGGCGGCCGGATCACCGGCGCCGTCCGGGCCCGTCTGCAGGGGCGGTTCGGCTATGCCGGGGAGACCGCCGATCCCGCCTATCCGGTTGACGCGGAGGGCCTCGCCGGGGTGCGACTGCTCGAGGTCGGCCGGGTCGGCGCGACCCTGCGCGACATGGAGGGGTGGAGCGACGGCGAGGTGTCGGGCGGGCCGGAGCGCGGCGCCGCCGACCTCGTCATTCTGGCGTTCGGGACCAATGAAGGCTTCGAGGACGCGCTGGACGCGGCGGCCTATGAGTTGCTGCTGCGGAGCCAGATCGGGCGGTTGCGCCGGTTGGCGCCCGGTGCGTCGCTGATGATCCTGGGGGCGCCCGATGCGCTCCGGGCCGGCGCGGGAGGCGGCTGCAGCGCCGACGGGCTGCGGGCCCCGCCCCCGTCGCTGGCGCTGGTCCGCGACGTGCAACGGCGGATCGCCGCCGACATGGGTGTGGCGTTCTGGGACTGGCACGGACGGATGGGCGGCGACTGTTCAGCGGACCGGCTGGCCTTGCGGGTCGAGCCCTATGTGCGCGGCGACCGGGTGCATTTCACCAGCGCCGGGGCCGACTGGATCGGCGGCGTGCTGGCGGGCGACCTGCTGGCCGCCTACGACGCGTGGAAGGCGGAACAGGCCCCGGCGGGGAGCGCGGACTAGATGCTGTTCCCCACTCTGGCGTTCGGCGTCTTCTTCCTGATCGTCTATTTCACCGCCTGGTCGCTGGATCGCGAGAACGGGCGGCGCAAGCTGTTCCTGCTGCTGGCCAGCTGGTTCTTCTATGCGCAGTGGGACTGGCGCTTCGTCGGCCTGCTGATCGGTTCGGCGGTGCTCAACTGGGGCGTGGCGGCGCTGATCGCGCGGAACCGCGAGCGGGGGCGGCGGACGGGCTGGCTGGTCGGGCTGGGGGTCGCGGCCAATCTGCTGATCCTCGGCTTCTTCAAATACTACGGCTTCTTCGTCGAAGAGGCGGGCGAACTGCTGGCGCGGTTCGGCTGGGAGCGGGACCTGCCGCTGCTGCAGATCGTGCTGCCGGTGGGGATCAGCTTCTTCACCTTCCAGGGCATCAGCTACGTCGTCGACGTGCAGCGCGGGAAAACGCCGCCGGCGAAGAGCCTGCTGGACGTCATGCTGCTGATGAGCTTCTTCCCGCATCTGGTGGCGGGGCCGATCGTGCGCGCCTCGGACCTGCTGCCGCAGTTCGAGCGGACGCCGCGGCTGACGCGGGAGATGGCCACGCACGGCCTGCTGCTGATCGTCTGGGGCCTGTTCAAGAAAACGGTGATCGCCTCGGAGCTGTCGGCGCAGCTGGTCGATCCGGTGTTCTTCGATCCGACGGCCTATGGGGCGGTGGATATCGCGGCGGCGGTCTATGGCTATGCGGTCCAGATCTACTGCGATTTCTCGGCCTATTCGGACATGGCGATCGGACTGGCGGCGCTGCTGGGCTATTCCTTCCCGCGCAATTTCGACCAGCCGTACCGGGCGTCGTCGATGCAGGCCTTCTGGCGGCGCTGGCATATCAGCCTGTCCAGCTGGCTGCGGGACTACCTCTATGTGCCGCTGGGGGGCGGGCGGAAGGGGCTGATTTCCAGCTGCATCAACGTCTTCATCACCATGGTGCTGGGCGGGCTGTGGCACGGGGCGGCGCTGACCTTCCTGGCGTGGGGCGCGCTGCATGGCGGGGTGCAGGTGATCGAGCGGCTGTTCCGCGCGGCGCTGGGAGAGCGGAAGGTCATCCCGACCGTCGTCGGGGTGCTGGTCACCTTCCACATCGTCTGCCTCGGCTGGATCCTGTTCCGGGCCGAGAGCTTCGAGCTGGCGATGCAGATGCTGCAGGGGCTGGGGCGGATCGGCCCGGCAGTCATGCTGACGCCGCTGCTGCTGACGCTGATCGTCGGCGGACTGGCGATGCACTGGCTGCCGCCGCGCGCGATCGAGGGGATGGCCGGGCGGCTGAAGGCGGCGCCGTCGCTGACGCTGGGCCTGCTGATCGGGGCGGCCATACTGCTGGTCGAGGCGGTGCGGCCCGAGGGCGTGGCGCCCTTCATCTATTTCCAGTTCTAGGGCGTTGGAGGAGGCATGACGGACTATCGCGACGAGCCGCCGATCCCTCTGGAGCCGTTTCCGGTGCGTCAGGCCGAGTCGCCGTTCCCGCCGCTGGCGGAGAGCGTGGCGGCGCCTGCGGAGCCTGACCCGCCCAGCGACTGGATCGAGACGGCTGACGCCCACGACCTGCCGACCCGGGAGAACGCTTTGGCGGCGCTGGGCCGGTTCGCCTTTCCGCCGGCGCCGCCGCTGGATGACGAGGGCGTGGCGGCGCGGGACCGGCGCTGGACCAGCCGGACAGTGATGACCGCGACGGCCTTCCTGCTGGTGTTCAACGCCGTGTCGCCGCTGAACTGGGCGCGGCAGCAGCCGCCGGGCTGGGTTCCGGAGACCGTGCGTCAGCTGTCGGAAGTCTGGGCGGCGCAGCTGTCGGTGTTCGCCGTCGACCAGCCCCGGCAGGGGATGCGCGAGGTCTGGGAGGCGGCGCGGCGCGCGCGCTTCATCGGCCAGGCGCCGACCGACGCCTCGACACCGGCCGGGGATTCGTGAAACCTCCACGTTGAAGCCGGGGCGCGCACCGGTTGCGGGAGCGGGGGCGCTGGGATGAGATTGAACCGTCGGGCGGCGTTGGCCGGAGGAACGGCCGCGGCGATGCTGGGGGCCGGGAGAGCAGGGGCCCAGTCGCCGGTGCGCGTGCGCAGGGGCGCGGGCGATCTGACGGCGACCAGCGACGATGTCGTGGCCTTCGCCGAGGCGGTGCGGATCATGAAGGGCCGTCGCGACGGCCTGTCCTGGGCGCGCCAGACCCAGATCCATCACCGCGACTCGCAGCACAACAACGGCCTGTTCCTGCCGTGGCACCGGCAGCAGCTGGTCCATATGGAGCGGATCGTGGCGCGGCTGACCGGGCATGACGCCTTCGCCATGCCGTACTGGGACTGGCAGGAGCACCGCTTCCTGCCGTCGTGGGTCTGCGACAGCGACTCGCCGCTGTTCGAGCGCAACCGGGCGCGCGGGGTGGAGACGCTGGATTTCGCCGCGGCGCGGTGGGCGGAGTCGGCCTATACGGCGAAGCTGGCGTCGGACGGGTTCGACACCTTCTGCGGCAAGCTGCCGGAGGGGGCCGGGATGGTCGAGGGCTATGGCCACAACCACATCCACCAGCTGATCGGCGGGGCCATGCGGCATCCGCGCACCTCGGCCCAGGACCCGATGTTCTGGCTGCACCACAGCAATGTCGACCGGGTGTGGGCGACCTGGCATCGCAACCAGGGGCGGGACCTGTATCCGGCGGACTGGTCGGCGCTCACGGTGACGGGCTTCGTCGACGTCGAGGGGCGGCCGGTGGGCGCGCTGCCGGTGGGCGGGACGCTGGAGACGCGGCCGCTGGGCTATGACTACGACCGGCTCTACCCGTTCCCGGTGTTCAATGTGCCGGAAGGCGGGCCGCCGGGGGCGACGCGGCGGATACCGACCGGGGCGCAGAGCTGGACCGTGCGGGCCGCGGCGGCGGGCGGGGGGCGGGCGAGCCTGACCCTGCCGGACGAGGCCGTGGCGCGGATGCGGGACGCCGACGATGCGCTGATGATCGCGGGCGAGGGGGCGGTGGCGTATGCGCGCGAGGCGGCGCTGGAGGACCGGTCGCTGGAGATCCGCATGACCTGCGACGGGCGCGAGCGGTCGCTGGGGTCGTCGCCGACGTTCGTGCACCTGCCTGAGCCGGGGGCCGGCCATCACGCGCATCGCGGGCCGTATGTGCTGCCGTTCCGGTTCGGGGAGGAGGTGCTGAACCTGCTGGCCTCGGGCGACGGGCCGGCGGCGGTGACGGCGTTCGCGGAGGACCTGGCGCCCGAGCTGGCGCGGGCCGACGCGCGGGCGGAGTGGATCGAGCTGACGCTGACGCTGACGGAGACGCGCTGGGCATGAACCGCTTCCGGATTGTTGTGATGCTGATGCTGGCGGGGCTGGTCGCCGCGCCAATCGCGGGCTGTGCGCTGTTCCAGCAGGAGCCGCCGCCGGTCGTGGCCCCTCCGCCGCCGCCACCGCCGCCGCCGCCGCCTCCGCCCCCTCCGCCCGCGCCGCCGCCGGCCGAGGCGGACATGTGGCCGGACGGGATCGTGCCGATGTGTTTCCAGTCACCGACGGACGAGGACGGCTGGGCCCGCGACAAGGTGATGGAGGCGGCCGCGAGGTGGGAAGCCGTGGCGAAGGTCGATTTCGACATCCGCGCCGACTGCGCCGGCGGGGCGACCTCGGGACCGGAGCGGCGCATCCCGATCCGCATCGTCCACGACCCGGAGCTGTTCGCCTCGGCCAGCCATCTGGGGGTGAATCTGGTGCGCGGCGGGACCATCACGCTGAACGCGGAGTATCTGGTCACCAACCGCATCTGCGGGCGGCGGGGCAGCGTGGGGCGGGAGGGCTGTTTCCATGCCGACGCCCTGCACGAACTGGGGCACGGGCTGGGATTCTCGCATGACCACGTCAGCCCGCGCGCGCCGGACTGCGTGGCGCGGATGAGCACGCCGGAGCCGGTGGCGGCGGACGAGACCTATTACGACGCCGCCTCGATCATGAACTACTGCAACCCGGAGCGCTGGAAGGGCGAGCTGAGCCCGGCCGACATCTGCTCGATCCGGGCGGCCTATGGCGACCGCGAGGGCCGGCGGCCGACGCGGGCCAGCTGCTATGCGATGACAGGAGCGGCGCCGCGGCGGCCTTGACCGGCGGCGGCGGCCAACCCTAGCGTGCCGTCGCCCGTCGGACGGACCCGGGGGCTGTGGGGATTGAACATGCGTCTTCGTCGTCTCGCCCGGGCCCTGCCCGCCTTCGTGCTGATCGCCGCCATCAGCGGACCGGTGCTGGCCCAGGACGGGCTGGCCTATCAGCAGCCGCCGGCGCCGATCGCGGACATCCTGGACACGAAGCCGACGCCGACGCCGAGCCTGAGCCCGGACCGGACGACGCTGGCCCTGTACGACCGGGCCAATCTGCCGCCGATCGCCGAGCTGGCGGAGCCGATGCTGCGGCTGGCGGGCTACCGGATCAATCCGAGGAATAACGGGCCGGCCAACAGCCGGGTCAGCTGGCTGACGGGGCTGAGCTTCCAGCCGGTGGCGGGCGGACCGGCGCGGACGGTGGTCCTGCCGGCCGGGGCGCGCTTCACCTCGCCGGGCTGGTCGCCGGACGGCAAGTCGGTCGCCTTCCTGATGGATGCGCCGACGGGGCTGGAGCTGTGGATCGCGGACGTGGCCAGCGGCCAGGCGCGCAGACTGACCGACGCGCGGGTCAATGCGGCGGCGGGCGGCGCCTATGACTGGACGCCCGACAGCGCCGGGCTGGTGGTGCGGATGGTTCCGGAAGGGCGCGGCGCCGCGCCCGACGTGAGCCGCCCGCCGTCGGGGCCGATCGTCGAGGAGAGCATGGGCCGCACGGCCCCGGCGCGGACCTATCAGGACCTGCTGTCGAACAGCGGCGAGGAAGCCCTGTTCGACCACTATTTCACCTCGCAGCTGACCCTGGTTCCGCTGCAGGGGCCGGCGCGGACCCTCGGCGAGCCGGCGGTGCATCTGGGCGCGGGCGTGTCGCCTGACGGACGTTTTGTGCTGAAGACGACGGTCAAGCGGCCCTACAGCTATGTGGTGCCGGCCGCGCTGTTCCCGGCGGAGGTGTCGGTCGTCGACCTTCAGGGGCGCGAGGTGCACCGCGTCGCCGACCTGCCGCTGCGCGACAATATTCCGACGCCGTTCGACGCCACCGCGCCGGGCCCCCGCTCGGTCAGCTGGCGCGCCGACGCGCCGTCGACCCTGGTCTGGGTCGAGGCCCAGGACGGCGGCGACCCGCGCACCCCCGCCGAAGTGCGCGACCGGGTGTTCATGCTGGCCGCGCCGTTCACGGCCCCGCCGACGACCCTGGTCGACCTGAAGGAGCGCTACGCCGGGATCACCTGGGGCGACGCGGACACGGCGCTGGTCAACAGCCGCTGGTTCAACACCCGGCACGAGACCCGCCATGTGGTCGATCCGTCGAACCCGGGCGCGGGACGGGTGCTGCTGGAGCGCAACTATCAGGATCGCTACAACGACCCCGGCTTCCCGGTGACCGAGCCCAATGCGGCGGGCTTCCCGGTGGCGCGGTTCGCGTCGGACGGGCGGATTCTGATGTCCGGGGCGGGGGCGACGCGCGACGGGGAGTATCCCTTCCTCGCGGCCATGGACCTGACCAGCGGCCAGAGCGAGCGGCTGTGGACCTCGGCCAGCGGAGACTATGAGAGCATCGTCGGCATCCTCGACGATGACGCCCGGCGGCTGGTGACCCGGCGCGAGACACGCAACGACCCGCCGAACCTGTATGTCCGCAATCTGGATGCGCAGGCCCCTGACGCCCTGACGACCTTCCCCGATCCGGCCCCGCAACTGGCGGGGGTCACGCGGCAGCTGATCACCTACACCCGCGACGACGGCGTGCAGCTGTCGGGGACGCTGTATCTGCCGGCGGGCTATGACAAGGACCGGGACGGGCCGTTGCCGCTGGTGATGTGGGCCTATCCGGCCGAGTTCACCGACGCCGCCGTGGCGGGGCAGGTGGTCGACACCGCCAACCGTTTCGTGCGGCCCGGCGGCTCCAGCCACCTGTTCCTGCTGACCCAGGGCTATGCGGTGCTGGACGATCCCTCGATGCCGATTGTCGGCGCCGACGGCGCCGAGCCCAACGACACCTATATCGAGCAACTGTCAGCCAGTGCGAAGGCGGCGGTCGACGCCGTGGTGGAGATGGGCGTGGCCGACCGCGACCGGATCGCCGTCGGCGGCCACAGCTACGGCGCCTTCATGACCGCCAACCTGCTGGCCCACACCGACCTGTTCCGCACCGGCATCGCCCGCTCGGGCGCCTACAACCGCACGCTGACCCCGTTCGGCTTCCAGGCCGAGCAGCGCACCTACTGGGAGGCGACCGACACCTATACGGAGATGTCGCCCTTCACCTACGCCAACCGGGTCAATGAGCCGATCCTGCTGATCCACGGCGAGGCCGACGACAACTCGGGCACCTTCCCGGTCCAGTCCGAGCGGTTCTACGCGGCGCTGAAGGGCAACGGAGCCAATGTGCGCTACGTCGTCCTGCCGCTGGAGGCGCACGGCTACCGGGCGCGGGAGTCGGTCGGGCACACCCTGTGGGAGATGACCCGCTGGCTGGACCAGCATGTGAAGAACGCCGGACCGCGGGCGGCGAACTGAAAAAAGGGCCCGGCGTCGCCGCCGGGCCCTCCATCACACAGGGGCGGCGAGCCTAGCGCCGCTTCGCCTCGGCCGCATTGCCGGTGCCGCCGTCTGAGACGTCGCCGACGATGGGGTTCTCGGCCTGGATGCGCGGCCGGCTCTGGCGCCAGCTGTCGAAGTCGGACGAGAATTTCTGGCGGCGTTCGTTGCGCCAGTCGCTGTAGTCCTTGTCGAAAGCCGAGAGCTGCTGCTCACGCCAGTGCAGGTAGTCGGGCTCGAAGTCGTGATGCGCATGCGTCTGGCCGCCCATGCCCCGGCCGGAGCCTTCCCAGATCTGCGAGCCGGGCGCGTAGCCGTGACTGGCGTAGCCCTGACCCATGGCGCCCTGGCCATAGGGCTGACCGCCGCGGGCCGGGTCGGCGTAGCCACGGGTCATCGGCGATCCATAGGGCTCGGACAGGCCTCCGGACTGACCGCGGCTGTAGGAACCGTAGTTCTGCGCGCCATAACCCTGGCCGCCGAAATCCTGGCCGTACTGCGGGCCGCCGCCGTACGACTGGGCGCCGGTCGCGTAGCCGCCAGGTCCGGCATAGCCCCCGGTCCAGCCGGTCGAGGGACCCTGGCCGTAGCGGCTCTGCTGGTGCTGGCCGTAGCCCTGGTCCGGGCCCTCATGGCGGAAGGCCTCGGCGGTGCGGCCGCCGTCGCCGCCGCCCCAGCTGCGATATTCGTCAGGCCGCCGCTCGGCGCGCCAGTCGCCACCCTGCGGATGGCGATCGTCGTCCTCGCGACGGCCGGGCTGGTCCTGATGACGGAAGGGATTTTGCATGGTCCTGCACTCCGTTGGTTGGGACAGCAAAACCGGACGGGGCAGGGGATGTTCCGGCGCGTCCGCCCGCTCACGAAGGTGTCAGCTAAGGTCGGGGCCGTGCAACATTCCTGTTGCGCGCGCGTAGCTTATCTGGCCACGGTCATGGTTCATCGGCAGCGGGAGCGGCATGGCCTTCGACGAGATGTCAGGAGACGCGGCCGCCTATGGGGCGGACGTCCGGGAGAGCTATCGGGGGCTTGCGCGCTGGCTCGCCGAGGCTCCCGAAGGCCTGCTGCAATCGCGCTCGCGCCAGGCCGAGCTGTTCTTCCGCCGCATGGGGATCACCTTCGCCGTCTATGGCGACGCGGAATCGAGCGAGCGGCTGATCCCGTTCGACGTGGTGCCGCGCATCATCGGGGCCGCTGAGTGGGCCGGGCTGGAGGCCGGGCTGGTCCAGCGGGTCAAGGCCATCAACCTGTTTCTCGCCGACATCTACGGGCCGCAGGAGTGTCTGAAGGCCGGGGTGCTGCCGTCGGAGCTGGTGCTGACCAATCCGCACTATGCGCCGGAGATGCAGGGCCGACGGCCGCCCCGCGGGGTGTGGGTGCATATCGCCGGCGTCGATCTGGTGCGGACCGGCGAGGACGGCTTCTATGTGCTGGAGGACAATTGCCGCACGCCGTCCGGGGTCTCCTACATGCTGGAGAACCGCGAGATGATGATGCGGCTGTTCCCGGACCTGTTCGCCGACTATCCGGTGCGGCCGGTCGAGACATACGCCGACATGCTGCTGACCTCGCTCCGGGCCTGCGCGCCCGAGGCCGCGGGGGCGGACCCGACCATCGTGGTGCTGACGCCCGGGCCGTTCAACTCGGCCTACTATGAGCACAGCTTCCTGGCCGACAAGCTGGGGGTCGAACTGGTCGAGGGGCGCGATCTGTTCGTCGACGACGGCAAGGTGTTCATGCGCACGACGCAGGGACGCCAGCAGGTCGATGTGGTCTACCGCCGGATCGACGACGACTTCCTCGATCCCCTGACCTTCCGCCCGGACACGGCGCTGGGCGTGCCGGGGCTGATGACCGCCTACCAGGAAGGGACCGTGACCCTGGCCAATGCGGTCGGCACGGGCGTGGCCGACGACAAGGCGGTCTATACCTACATGCCGGAGATCATCCGCTTCTTCACCGGGGAGGAGCCGATCCTGAAGAATGTGCCGACGTGGCGGTGCCGCGAGCCGGAGGCGCTGAAGCACGTTCTGGCCAATCTCGGCGATCTGGTGGTCAAGGAGGTCGGGGGATCGGGCGGCTATGGCATGCTGGTCGGGCCGGCGGCGTCCAAAACGGAGATCGAGGCCTTCCGCAAAAGGCTGATCAACGACCCGGACGACTTCATCGCCCAGCCGACGCTGGATCTGTCGACCGCGCCCACGCTGGACAAGTCCGGCGCCCTGACGCCGCGCCACGTGGATCTGAGGCCGTTCGTCCTGTCGAGCCCGGACGGGGTGAGGGTGGCGCCCGGCGGGCTGACGCGGGTGGCGCTGAAGCCGGGCTCGCTGGTGGTCAACTCCAGCCAGGGCGGCGGGACCAAGGACACCTGGGTGCTGGACGTCTGATGCTGAGCCGCACCGCAGACGCCCTCTACTGGACCGGCCGCTATATCGAGCGGGCGGATTTTCTCGCGCGGATTCTCGAGGCCACGCTGAGGCTGGCGGCGATTCCGACGCGCGGCGACGGCGACGCCGAGACGGTGTGGGCCAGCGCCCTGGCCTCGGCGGGCGCGCCGCGGGCGCTGGGCCGGTCGCCGACCGAGAAGTCGGTGCGAGAGTTCCTCGCCTTCTCGCCCGAGAACCCGTCGTCGATCGCCGCCTGCATCACACGGGCGCGGACCAATGCGCGGTCGGTTCGGACCGCCCTGACCATCGAGCTGTGGGAGGCGATCAACGGGGCGTGGAACGGGCTGGAGGAACAGGGCCAGCCGACCCGGCGCGATGACTTCGCCCGCTTCCTCGAGTGGGTGAAGACCATGACCCTGTCGGTCGAGGGCGCGACCAGCCGGACCATGCTGCGCAACGACGGCTACTATTTCCTGCGGCTGGGGGCGGCGATCGAGCGGGCCGACAACACCGCGCGGCTGCTGGACGTGAAATACCATCTGCTGCTGCCCGAGGGCGAGCGGGTCGGGGGGCAGCTGGACTATTTCCAGTGGACCACCCTGTTGCGCGAGGTGTCGGCCCTGACGGCCTATCGCTGGGTCTATCGGGACTCGGTCAAGCCGTGGCTGGTGGCCGATCTGCTGGTGCTGAACCGGCAGATGCCGCGTTCTCTGGCCAGCTGCCAGGCCTCGATCGTGCGCTATCTGGAGCGGCTGGCCGGCGACTACGGTCGGCGGGGGCCGGCGCAGCGGCTGGCGGCGGACCGGATGCGGTCGTTCGACAATTCCCGCATCGAGGCCATCTTCCAGTCGGGGCTGCATGAATACATCCAGGCCTTCCTCGCCGAGAACGGCCGGCTGGGGCAGGCCATCCATGACCAGTATCTGAGCTGAAGCGTTGCGCATCCACATCGACCACGCCACGACCTACGCCTACGACCGGCCGGCGCGGTTCATCATCCAGACCCTGCGTCTGACGCCGCGTTCCAGCGAGGCCCAGCAGGTGCGCCACTGGGGGGTGGAGACCGACGTCGATGCACGCCTGCGCCGCTCGGAGGACGCCTTCGGCAATGTCGTCCACACCCTCTACACCGAGCAGCCGACGTCGAGCCTGACGGTGCGGGTCACCGGCGAGGTCCTCACCAGCGACACCGCCGGGGTGGTGCCGCCCGACCAGGAGACCCTGGTCCCGCAGGTGTTCCTGCGCGACACGCCCCTGACCCGCCGGGACAAGCTGATCTCGGTGTTCGCCTCGGAGTTCTCGGCCCATCCGCCGCTGGAGCGGCTGCACCGTCTGACCGCGGCGATCCATGGATCGGTGGCGTTCGAAGTCGGGGTGACGACGCCGACCCACACCGCCGCCGAGGTGCTCGCGCTCGGTCGGGGGGTCTGCCAGGACCACGCCCATGTCTTCATCGCCTGCGCCCGGCATATGGGTACGCCGGCGCGCTATGTGTCGGGCCATCTGTTGCGGAGCGACACCGAGGCCCAGGAGGCGGCGCACGCCTGGGCCGAGGCGTGGATCGACGGCCTCGGCTGGGTCGGCTTCGATCCGGCCAACGGGGTCTGCCCGACCGACCGCTATGTGCGGGTGGCGACGGGGCTGGACTATCTGGGCGCGGCGCCGGTTCGGGGCGCCAGCTACGGCGGCGGCGGCGAGCGGCTGGCGGTGACGCTGACCGTGCGTGATGCCGACATGCAACAGCGCCAGCAACAGGCCTAGACGAAGGATCGACCGGCGCGGGAATCTGTTACCGTCCCCGGATGACGGATGCAGGCGTGAGTCGAGGCGTCGCATGACCTACTGCGTGGGCATGCTGGTCGAGGAGGGGTTGGCGATGATCGCCGACACCCGGACCAATGCGGGCGTCGACAACATCTCGTCCTATCGCAAGCTGCATGTCGTCGATCGCCCCGGCGAGCGGGTGCTGGGCATCTGCACCGCGGGCAATCTGTCGGTGACCCAGACCGCCCTGGCCATGGCCCGCGAGGGGGTCCACCTGCACGTCGGCGAAGAGCCGGACACGCTGGAGACGGCGCCGACCCTGTTCCGCTGCGCCCAGCTGCTGGGCCACGCCCTGCGCGAGACGCGGCTGTCCATCGCCCCGGCCATGCAAGCCGACAGCCTGAACACCTCGGCCAGCATGCTGCTGGGCGGCCAGATCGCCAACGGCGAGATCGGCCTGTACCTGATCTACAGCCAGGGCAATTTCATCGAATGCGGGCGGGACACGCCCTATCTGCAGATCGGCGAGCTGAAATACGGCAAGCCGATCCTCGAGAGCGGGCTGGCGTACGACACGCCGCTGGCCGAGGCGGTCAAGCTGGGGCTGATCTCGTTCTCGACCACCATGCGGTCGAACGTGGCCGTCGGGGCGCCGTTCGACATGCTGACGCTGAAGCGGGGCTTCCTGAGCGGCGATGTGCGGCGGATCGAGGAAGACGACCCCTATTTCAACGACCTGCACGAGCAGTGGACCCGCGCCCAAGCGGCGGCCCGTCGCTCGATGCCGCAGCCGCCCTGGATGGGCGCCGCGCCGAGGCTGGCGGCCAGCCGGGGCTGAGGAAGGGACGATGGTGGGTGATCACGGGCTCGAACCGTGGACCCGCTGATTAAGAGAAATCACGAATCCACTGAGGAGCAATGGTGGCGGGCACGTTTCAATTAAAAACCGGGCGAAAGCGGGTATATTCGGGCCTAGCGGGCGACAAAGTCTCACGTGAGACCTGACGTCATGGCATCCCGCATGATTTACAAAAGGCGTTTAAGCCAACTTTGGCCGCTAGAGAGAACAACAACGCAATCACCGGAATGATGGCCGCCGCTGCCAAGCCGACGTACGGGGATATCGCAGCTGCGACAGCGGCGACGAGCCCAATCTTTCCGTGCGTTTTCCAGATGGCCTCAGCTTGAGTTCGCTCAGCCTGATATTTGGCATCACCGCAGACGAACGCGATAACTTCAGCTTTCACGTTGGCATAAAAGCTCTGCATTGGCCCGCCTACGCCAAAGCCGGAGGTTGTTGAGGCACCGACTTTGGAGAGCCAGATTTCAGCGACCTGCTCCTCAGTGGATCCGTCATCGACCAGCTGCCTGATGAGAGTGGCCTGCACAGCAGGTACCGCGTCCAGCCAACCTTCTTCTGTAAGTTCGATTTGAAGCATCACAGCATCCCCGTGATGTACTCGGCGGACACCGCATGAGTTGTCTGATGCAAAGTCTGGGGGTCGATGCCACCAAGCGAAATGCCGCCGGTGCTTCCGGCCGGGGAATAGCCACCGACGATCATGGCGCAAACGCTGCGACCGTCTCCCGTGAACACAGGACCCCCTGATTGTCCGGGTCGTGTCTGCGTATTGAGCACAAGGTGCTTTACCTTCACGCTCTCTGCGCCGAGCAGCACTCGCGCGCCGACCATGCTCGATTGCTGTGTCAGGACCAGCCTGCCGTGGTCTGCATGGGGGTAGCCTAGACTGACAACAGGCGATCCAGACCCCACTTGGTCTGATCCACCAAGGTTATAGGTGAAGGTCACAGATCCGGAGTTCACGAGCTCGAGGATGCAAATGTCGTGGATAGGATTGTAGTTCGCGATTTTGAGGTCGAACGACTGAGCGGACATGTCTGTTGTGTCTTGGTAGTCTGAGAGAGCATCTGCGCGCCCAATGATCGCGACCAGTCCCGCGTCTACCGGACCTGTCACATGCGCGGCCGTAGCAAACTGCCGGGGACCGACAGCGAAGCATGTGCCGAGAGGCACCAGCGCTCCTCCCGCGCCTTTGCGCGCCAGCGGCACCACAACTCTACCAATATGTGCATCCATCAGAATTCCCCCATGGCGATGATGCTCCCGCAAAGTTCGGGGGCAAGCAAGCCTTTGCGAGTTGCCCGACGCCAGGTCTCACTACGTCAGGGCCGCAGACAGCCTGCCTTCCGGGGAGGCGAATTTGGATGCCGGCGCCGAAGCTCACAAAACAGCGGGGCAACTTGTGAGTAACGTCGCTACGCCAACCCGATATTCAGCTTGTATTTGAAGTAGTTGACGATGGTGGGTGATGTAGGGTTCGAACCTACGACCCGCTGATTAAGAGTCAGCTGCTCTACCAACTGAGCTAATCACCCGGACCATGCGTCGGCGCGTCCCGCAGGACGGCGGCTCCGGGGGCGGCGGACCGTCTCCGAAGGGCGCTCCTGATACTGACTCGCCCCCCTCGGCGCAAGCGTCCATTTCATGGCGTCCGGCGGCGCGCTAGGCTGGGCCGGAATCAGGGCGGGGCGGCATGGCGAGACGGGATTTGTCAGGCGCGGTCGATTTCGGCGTGCTGGAGCGGATGACCGGCGGCGACGACGGGGTCGGCGAAGAGATCCTGGGCCTGTTCGCCCAGCAGGCGGCGCTGTGGTCGCCGATGCTGGACGTGCGCGAAGACGGCTGGCGCGACGCGGTGCACACCATCCGGGGCGCGGCGGCGGGGATCGGGGCCGGGGCGCTGGCGGACGCCTGCGCGGCGGCCGAGGCGGAAGACAAGGCGGGCGCGCCGCCGTTGCTGGATCGGGTGCGGGACGCGCTCGACGCCGCCTTGGCCGATGTGGCCGCCTGGCGGCACGAACTGATGTTGAGATCGCTGAAGCGCTAGGACCGCGTGCGGTCGAACGTCTCGAACTCGTGGGCGATGCAGCGGTCGATCAGGGTGCGCCAGACGGGCTCGGCGATGGCCGGCGACAGTCCGGCGGGGCCGGCGGCGGCGAGCACCTTGCGCACCACATCCTCGATGCGGGCGTCGTCGTGGACGACGGAGCGGTCCGGCTTGATGCGGGCGGCGGCGTCCATGTAGCGCTGGCGCTCGGCCAGCAGGGCGACGAGGGCGCGGTCGAGGGCGTCGACGCCGTGGCGGACCTCGGCCATCGACAGGCAGGCCTCGGGGGCGACCCGGGCGTCGACGGCGACTACGGTCGGGGCTTCTTTCACATCAACCGACAAAGGCGCGCTCCAGCACATAGTCGCCCGGTTCGGCGTTCGAGCCTTCCTTGAGGCCGTACCCTTCGAGCAGTTCGGCCGTTTCCTTGATCATCGCCATCGAGCCGCACAGCATGACCCGGTCGGTTTCAGGGGAGAAGCCGGGGGGCAGGCCGAGGTCGGCGAACAGGGCGCCGGAGCGGATGCGGTCGGTGATGCGGCCGGGGGTCTCGAACGGCTCGCGGGTCACGGTCGGATAGTAGGTCAGCTGGGCCCTGGCCTCGTCGCCGATCAGGGGATCGTCGTGGATGCCCGAGGTGAAGAAGTCGCGGTAGCTGAGGTCGGCGACGTTTCGCACCGTGTGGCAGACGATGACACGGCCAAAGCGGCTGTAGGTGTCGGGATCGCGGGCCACCGACAGCCACGGGGCCAGGCCGGTGCCGGTGCCGATCAGCCACAGGCGCTCGCCGCCGGTCAGGGCGTCCAGCACCAGGGTGCCGGTCGGCTTCTTGCCCATCAGCACCGTGTCGCCGGGCTGGATCTTCTGCAGCCGCGAGGTCAGGGGGCCGTCGGGCACCTTGATCGACAGAAACTCCAGCGCCTCGTCCCAGCTGGGGCTGGCGATGGAATAGGCGCGCAGGATCGGCTTGCCGCCGTCCTCGCCGGGCAGGCCGAGCATGACGAACTCGCCGGAGCGGAAGCGGAAATCCTCGGGCCGGCGGATGCGGAAGCTGAACAGCTGGTCGGTCCAGTGGTGGACCCACAGCACTTCCAGCTCGTGGAAGGGCGAGGCTTTCGCGGGCGGGGCGGAGACGGCGACGTCGGTCATCGGGGGCTTATTAGGGGGCGGAAGGCCGAGGGGGAAGGGATGCGGCGTCGCGGGCGGGGAACAAGGGGATGACGGCGCCGGGATTCGCCTCTAGCGTCGCCGCCATGCGCAACATTCTCCTCGCCTCCACCCTGTTCCTCGCGGCCCAGTCGCCGTTCACCGCCGCCCACGCCCAAGGCGTGCCGCAGTCCTCTGACCCGGCGGTGCTGACGCCCGAGCGGGTGTTCGCCAATCCGTCGCTGGCGGGGCCGGTGGCCAAGGGCGTGTCCCTGTCGCCCGACGGCGAGCTGGTGGCCTTCCTGAGGTCGCGGGAGGACGACGTCGATGTGCTGGACCTGTGGGCCGCGCCGACCGGCGAGGGCGAGCCGTTCAAGCTGATCGACGCCCGGGCGCTGGTTCCGGACGCCGGCGAGTTGTCGGAGGCCGAGAAGGCGCGGCGCGAGCGGATGCGGATCAGCGCCCGCGGCGTGGTCGAATATTCGTGGGACGAGCAGGGCCGCTATATCCTCGCCCCGCTGGAGGGCGACGTCTTCCTGGCCGAGCGGGAGGGCGGGGCGGTGCGCCGGCTGACCGAGACCGAGGCCGACGAGATCGACGCCAAGGTGTCGCCCGACGGGAACTACGTCTCATGGGTCCGGGATCAGGATCTGGTGGTCTATGATCTCGCCGCGAACCGCGAGACGGCGGTGACCACGGACGGCGAGGGCCTGATCACCTGGGCCACGGCGGAGTTCATCGCCCAGGAGGAGATGGATCGCGACACCGGCTATTGGTGGAGCCCCGACGAGCGCTACATCGCCCTGCAGCGGACCGATGAATCGACGGTCGACGTCATCCCGCGGCTGGACATCACCGGCGGCGGGGCGAGCGTGATCGAGCAGCGCTATCCGCGCGCCGGCCGGCCCAATGCGGTGGTCGAACTGTATGTGCACGACCGCCAGACCGGGCGGCGGACCAAGGTCGATCTGGGCGCGAACACGGACATCTATCTGGCCCGGGTGAACTGGTCGGCGGACGGCGGGACGCTGTACGTGCAGCGCCAGTCGCGCGACCAGAAGACGCTGGACCTGCTGAGCGTCGACCCGGCGACGGGCGCGTCGAAGGTGATCGTGACGCAGCGCTCGGACGCCTGGGTTCCGCTGAACCACGACTTCAAGGCGCTGGACGACGGGACCTTCATCTGGTCGTCCGAGGAGAGCGGCTGGAAACACCTGTATCTGTACGATCGCGACGGTCGTCGCCTCCGGGCCATCACCAGCGGCGACTGGCCGGTCAAGGCGCTGAACGGCGTCAATCAGGAGACCGGCGAGGTCTTCTTCACCGCGTCGATGCGCGACGGTCAGGAACTGCCGATCGAGCAACAGCTGTTCCGCACCAGCCTGCGCGAGGCCATGACGCCCGTGGCCGTGACCCCGGCCGGCGGCTGGTGGAGCGCCTCGGTCAACCGCACGGGCACCGCCTTCGTCGGCAACTATTCAGACCTGAACACGCCCTCGCAGTCGGGCCTGTATCGCGCCGACGGGACCTTCGTGCGCTGGATCGAACAGAACCGGCTGGACGCGACCCACCCCTACTGGCCGTACGCCTCGCGGCGGGGCGAGGTGACCTTCGGCACGCTGGAGAGCCACGGGGAAACCCTGGTCTGGCAGATGACCACGCCGCCGGGGTTCGACGCCTCGAAGAGCTATCCGGTGGTCATGCAGGTCTATGGCGGACCGTCGGGCGGCGGGGTCAAGCGGGCTTGGCAATCGGCCAACAATCAACTGTTGACTGAGGCCGGCTACATCGTCTTCCGGCTCGACAACCGCGGCGAGGGCGACCGCTCGGCGGCGTTCAAACAGGCCCTGCATCTGAAGATGGGGCAGCCTGAGATCGAAGATCAGGTTCTGGCGGCGAACTATCTGAGATCATTGCCATTCGTGGATGACGACCGCATCGCCATGATGGGCTGGTCCTATGGCGGCTTCATGAGCCTGATGGCGATCACCGAGCCGAAGATGGGCCTGGCCTCGGCCATCGCCGGCGCGCCGCCGACCGAGTGGAGCCTGTACGACACCCATTACACCGAGCGGTTCATGTCGACGCCGGAACTGAACGTCGAGGGCTATGCGGCCTCGGACGCGATTCCGCGCCTGCCGAACATGACCGGGCGGCTGTTGTTGCTGCATGGCATGGCCGACGACAATGTGATCTTCGAGAACTCCACGCGGGTCATCAACGCCTTGCAGGAGAACAGCCAGCCGTTCGAGATGATGCTCTATCCGGGGCAGCGTCACGGCGTGCGGGGCAATGAAAGGCAACTTCAGCAATGGCGTACGTATCTGGACTTCCTCGACCGGACGATCGGGTCGCGGGCGCCCGCCGCGCAGGACTGATCGGCGGCGCCGCGCTCGTCCTCGCCTTGGCGGGGGCCGCGACGTCCGACGCCGCCGCGCAAGCGACGGACCCGGCTTCCCCCGCGACCTGCCGGCTGATGAGCCAGATGTCGCCGGCCGAGCAGTCGGACATCCGGCGACAGGCCGCCAATGCCGGCCGCCCGATCCCGGACGGCGCGGAGGTCGAGGTCTGTCGGGAGCCGATCGACGGCGGTCGCGGAATGTCGCTGGCTGAGATGCTGGGGCCGATCGATGCGCCTTACGCCAGCGTGCTCCGCTGGGCCGATGGCGGTTCCTTCATGGTCGAGGGCGGTGAGCACGCTCCGCTTCGCGGCCTTTCGATCCTGCTGAAGGACAATATCGAGACGGCCCATATGCCGACCACGGCGGGCTCGCTGGCTCTGGTCGACAACGCGCCGGGGCGGGACGCTCCGCTTGTGACGCGGCTGCGCGAGGCCGGGGCGATCATCCTCGGCAAGGCCAACCTGTCGGAATGGGCCAACATCCGGTCGTCGTCCTCGATCAGCGGCTGGAGCGCGGTCGGGGGGCAGACGCGCAATCCGTATGATCCGGAGCGGACGCCGTGCGGCTCGTCGGCAGGCAGCGCCGTGGCGGTGGCCATCGGCCTGGCGCCGGCGGCGATCGGGACGGAGACCGACGGATCGATCACCTGCCCGGCCTCGGTCAATGGCGTGGTCGGGTTCAAGCCGACGGTGGGACTGGTCAGCCGCACCCACGTCGTGCCGATCAGCCATTCGCAGGATACGGCGGGGCCGATCGCGACCACGGTCGAGGACGCGGCCAGGGTGCTGTCGGTGATCGCCGGGAGCGATCCGCTGGACCCGGCCACGGCCGAGGCCGATGCTCGCAAGGTCGACTATCGCGCGGCGCTGGACGCGGAGTCGCTGCGCGGGGCGCGGATCGGGGTGCTGCGCTTCCTCGTGTCCAACTATTCGGCGGAGACCCAGGCGGTGTTCGAGACGAACCTGCAGGCGATGCGCGACGCGGGGGCCGAACTGGTCGAGATCACCGAGGCGCCGGCCGACTTCCGCCAGATCGCCGGCTGGGAGCTGACCGTGCTGCTGACCGAGCTGAAGCACGATCTGAACCTGTATCTGGCCTCGACCGATCCGGCGCAGGTGAAGACCCGGACCCTGGCCGACGTCATCGCCTTCAACGCCGCGGAGCCGCGCGAGACCGTGCTGTTCGGTCAGGACCTGTTCGAGCGGGCCGAGGCGACCGGCGGGCTGACCGACCCGGCCTATGTCGAGGCGCGCGAGCGGTCGTTCCGGGCGGCGGGGCCGGAGGGCATCGACCGGATGATGGCCGAGCATGGCGTCATCGCCCTGACCGCGCCGACGACCTCGCGGGCCTGGACCAATGATCCGGACGATGACGACCGTTCGCAGGGCTCGGCCAGCCGGCTGGCGGCGGTGGCGGGCTATCCGCACCTGACCGTGCCGATGGGCTTCGACCGCGGCATGCCGGTGGGCATCAGCTTCATCGGCGGCAAGTGGGACGATGCGAGGGTGCTGTCGCTGGGCCATGCCTTCGAACAGCGGACGCGGGCGCGGCGGGCGCCGACGCTTCAACAGCCATGAGGACGGGCAAATGACGATGACGGGCCGATGGACCATCGCCGCGACAGCGGCCGCGCTGCTGCTCGCCGGAGCCGCTTCGGCGCAGGAAGCCTATGGCGCGCGCCATGTGACGCCGCAGGAGGCCGCGACCAACAGCGTGCTGGTCTGGGCCGATCCGCAGCAGGTGGTGCGGTGGGAGGCGGGCTCCGGCATCGTCGGCATGCCGATCCTGCTGAAGGACAATATCGAGACGCGGGACATGCCCACCACGGCGGGGTCGCTGGCGCTGGTCGACAATGCGCCGGGCCGGGACGCGCCGCTGGTCGCGCGGCTGCGCGAGGCGGGGGCGGTGATCCTCGGCAAGACCAATCTGTCGGAGTGGGCCAATATCCGCTCGTCCAATTCGACCAGCGGCTGGAGCGCGGTGGGCGGGTTGACGCGCAATCCGCACGCGCTGGACCGTAACGCCTGCGGCTCGTCCTCGGGCAGCGGGGCGGCGGTGGCGGCAGGGCTGGCGCCCGCGGCGATCGGCACCGAGACCGACGGCTCGATCACCTGCCCGGCGGCGATCAACGGCATCGTCGGCTTCAAGCCGACCGTGGGGTTGGTGTCGCGCACCCACATCGTGCCGATCAGCCATTCGCAGGACACCGCCGGGCCGATGACCCGCACGGTCGAGGACGCCGCCATCGTGCTGTCGGCCATCGCCGGCTCGGACCCGCTTGATGCGGCGACGGCCGAGGCCGATGCGCGCAAGGTCGACTATCAGGCGGCGCTGGACGCCGGGTCGCTGCGGGGGGCGCGGATCGGGGTGATGCGGTTCGCGATGGGCTATTCGGCCAAAACCGACGCGGTGTTCGAGGCCAGTCTGGAACAGATGCGGCAGGCCGGGGCGGAGATCGTGGAGATCACCGCGGGACCGGACATGGAGGCCATGGGCGGGGCCGAGCTGGACGTGCTGCTGTACGAGCTGAAGCACGACCTGAACGCCTATCTGGCCTCGACCGACCCGGCGCAGGTGCAGACCCGGACCCTGGCCGACGTCATCGCCTTCAACGAGCGGACCCCGCGCGAACTGGCCCTGTTCGGGCAGGAGTTGTTCGTCCAGGCGCAGGCCAAGGGCGGACTGGACGACGCGGCCTATGTCGAGGCGCGGGCGACCTCGCTGCGGCTGGCGGGGGCCGAAGGCATCGACCGGCTGATGCGCGAGCACGGGGTGGTCGCCCTGATCGCCCCGACCACCGGCCCGGCCTGGACCACCGACGTGATCAACGGCGACCACTACGGCGGGGCGGCCAGCACCATGCCGGCCATCGCCGGCTATCCGCACCTGACCGTGCCGATGGGCTTCGTCGACGGCCTGCCCGTCGGGATGAGCTTCATCGCCGGCCAGTGGGAGGACGCGAAGGTGCTGTCTCTGGGCTATGCCTTCGAGCAGTTGACCGGCGCCCGACGGGACCCGGCCTTCGCGCCCTCGGTGGAGTTGATTGAAGTCATGGCGCCGCTTCTGGACCCCGCCCGATAACGGCAACCATCGCCTTTCGAAGGGATTAGGGGCCGGATGGAAAAGCAGTTTATCCAGTTCGCGACGCATACGGCCAAGGTGGCCGGGAAGCCGTGGACCTTTCTGATTTGCCTGGCCGTGGTCATCGTCTGGGCCGTCTCCGGGCCGGTCTTCCAGTTCAGCGAGTCATGGCAGCTGGTCATCAACACCGGCACCACGATCGTGACCTTTCTGATGGTGTTCCTGATCCAGAACACCCAGAACCGCGACGGCGCGGCGATCCAGGCCAAGCTGGACGAACTGCTGCACGGCGTGGCCCGGGCGGACGAGCGCTTCGTGGGCATCGAACGCCTCACCGAGAAGGAACTGGATCTGATCCTCGCCCAAGTGGAGGCCCGGGCGGAGCGGGTCCGGGAGCAGGGGGGGCCGATCGTCGCCACCCGGCAAGAGGATGCGAAGAAATCGCGCAAGGCGGCGGCGCGAAAGGCTTCGCGGGCCCGCCCCGAGGCGGCGTCGGCCTCCAGGCGCAAGACGGGGAAGGCGGCTTGAGCAGCCTGGCGGCCAATCTGGTGGGCTCCGCCGCGGCCCTCTGTTCGATCACCAGTTTCGCGCCGCAGATGATCAAGATCTGGAAGACGCGCGACGCCTCGGCCGTGTCGCTGAAGACCTATTCCCTGACCGTGACCTGTTTCGTGCTGTGGACGGCCTACGGGGTGATGACCTCGGCTTGGCCGATCACCGCCGCCAACGCCTGCGCACTGCTGATGGCCGGCGGGGTGCTGGCGATGAAATGGAAATTCCGCGACCGCTGAGGCTCAGAACCGGTCGCGGAGGGCGTCGATGATCCGCTCGCAGGCCTGTTCGGGGGTGAGGGCGGCCGCGTCGATCCGGATGTCCGGGCTCTCCGGCCGCTCGTAAGGGCTGTCGATGCCGGTGAAATTGGCCAGCTCGCCGGCGCGGGCCTTGCGGTAGAGGCCCTTGACGTCGCGGCGCTCGACCACCTCCAGCGGGGCGTCGACGAAGATTTCGACGAACTCGCCGGGCGCCATCCGCTCGCGGGCCATGCGGCGCTCGGCGGCGAAGGGCGAGATGGCCGAGACCAGCACGATCAGGCCGGCGTCGGCCATCAGCCGGGCGACCTCGGTGATGCGGCGGATGTTCTCGACCCGGTCGGCGTCGGTGAAGCCGAGGTCCTGGTTGAGGCCGTGGCGGACGTTGTCGCCGTCCAGCAGGAAGGTGTGGCGCCCGTCGGCGAACAGCCGCTTGTCGACGAGGTTGGCGATGGTCGACTTGCCGGCCCCGGACAGGCCGGTGAACCACAGCACCAGCGGCTTCTGGTGTTTGAGGGCGGCGCGCTCGGCGCGGCCGATGTCCAGCGCCTGCCACTGGACATTGGCCGAGCGGCGCAGGGCGAAACGGATCAGGCCGGCGCCGACCGTCTCATTGGTCTGACGGTCGATCAGGATCAGGCCCCCGAGGTCGCGGCTGACTGCGTAGGGTTCAAACGTCAGCGGGGCGTCGAGGTGCAGGTGGCAGACGGCGATGTCGTTGAGCTCGAGCGTGCGGGCGGCGAGGTGTTCGCTCGTCTCGACATTGATGCGGTGGCGGATGTCGGTGATCTGGCCGGTGACGGTGGCGGCCCCCAGCTTCACGACATAGGCGCGGCCCGGGAGCAGGGGCGCGTCGGCCATCCAGACGAGCTGGATTTCGAACTGGTCGGCGACCTCGGGCGGCGCGCCGGCGTCGGCCAGGACGTCGCCGCGCGATACGTCGAGGTGGTCGGCCAGGGTCAGGGTCACAGACTGGCCGGTCGTCGCCTCGGACAGGTCTCCGCCCATGGTCACGATACGGTCGATGGTGGTGGTGCGGCCGGAAGGCAGGACGGTCACGGGATCGCCGGGGCGAACGGTCCCGGAGGCGATCCGGCCGGCATAGCCCCGGAAGTCGGCGTCGGGGCGGTTGACCCACTGGACCGGCATGCGGAAGGGACCGGGGGCGGCCCCGGCCAGGTCGGTGGTCTCCAGCCATTCCAGCAGGGTCGGGCCTGCATACCAGGGCATGTCAGCGGAGCGGCGGACGACGTTGTCGCCGCCGAGACCCGACACCGGGACCGCGGTGACCTCGCTCAGGCCCAGTTCGGCGGCGAGGGCGCGGTAGTCGGCGGCGATCTCCTCGAAGGCCGCCCGGGACCAGTCCATGAGGTCCATCTTGTTGACCGCCAGCAGCACCCGGCGGACGCCCATCATGCCGACCAGATGCGAGTGGCGGCGGGTCTGGGGCAGCAGGCCCTTGCGGGCGTCGACCAGCACCACGGCGACGTCGGCGGTCGAGGCCGCGGTGACCATGTTGCGGGTGTACTGGGGGTGGCCGGGGGTGTCGGCGAGGATGAAGCGGCGGCCGGCGGTCTCGAAATGGCGGTAGGCCACGTCGATGGTGATGCCCTGTTCGCGCTCGGCGTCGAGGCCGTCGAACAGGCGCGAGACGTCGACCTCGCCCGACGGCGTGCGCAGGGCGGCCAGCTGGTCCTCCGGCACCGCGCCGGCGTCGTGCAGCAGGCGGCCGATCAGGGTCGACTTGCCGTCGTCGACGGAGCCGCAGGTGATCAGGCGGACGAGGTCGCGGGCCATCAGAAATAGCCCTCGCGCTTCTTGATCTCCATCGAGGCGGTCGGGTCCTGGTCGATGGCCCGGCCCTGACGCTCCGAAGCGGTGGAGGCCGCCATTTCCGCGATGATCGCCGGCAGGTCCGCGGCCTCGCTGTCGATGGCGCCGGTCAGGGGCCAGCAGCCGAGGGTGCGGAAGCGCACCCGGCGGGTCTGCACCGTCTCGCCGGGGCGCAGCACCATCCGCCCGTCGTCGATCATGATCAGCGCCCCGTCGCGCTCGACCACCGGACGCTCGGCGGCGAAATAGAGGGAGACGACCTCGATCCCCTCGCGCTCGACGTAGCGCCAGACGTCCATCTCGGTCCAGTTGGACAGGGGGAAGACGCGCACCGACTCGCCCTTGTGGACGCGGGCGTTATAGAGCCGCCACAGCTCGGGGCGCTGGGCCTTTGGATCCCAGACGTGGGTGCGGCTGCGGAAGGAGAAGATGCGCTCCTTGGCGCGGCTCTTCTCCTCGTCGCGGCGGGCGCCGCCAAAGGCCGCGTCGAAGCCGTACTGGTCGAGCGCCTGCTTCAGGCCCTGGGTCTTCCAGAGGTCGGTATGGAGGGTGGCGCCGTGGTCGAACGGATTGATCCCCTGGGCCTCGGCCTCCGGATTGCGGTAGACCAGTAACTCCATGCCGGCCTCCGCCGCAACGCGGTCGCGGAAGTCGTACATCTCGCGGAATTTCCACGCCGTATCGACGTGCAGCAGCGGGAAGGGCGGCGGGGCCGGGAAGAAGGCCTTGCGGGCCAGATGCAGCATGACCGCCGAGTCCTTGCCGGCCGAGAACAGCATGACCGGGCACGCGCACTGGGCGACCGTCTCGCGGATGATCTGGATGGACTCGGCCTCCAGTTCGTCGAGATAGCGGTCGTCCGGCGAAGTCAGGGGCAAGGGAGGGGTCCGGCTGGTTGCGCGCGACCCTGACCGAGCCGGGCGGCGGGATCAAGCGGTCAGGCGGGGATGACGGCCGTGGTCTCGATCTCTACGCGGGCGGCGTCCTCGATCAGGCCCTTGACCTCGACCACAGCCATGGCGGGGTAGTGGGGGCCCATGCGTTCGCGCCAGACCGCGCCGATGTCGCGCAGGGCGGCGAGGTATTCGGCCTTGTCGACGACGTACCAGGTCATGCGGACGATATGCTCAGGGCCGGCTCCGGCCTCGGCGAGGACGGCGAGGCTGTTGTCGATCGTCTGGCGGAACTGGGCGGCGAACCCTTCGGGGAAGCGGCCTTCCGGGTCCCAGCCGATCTGGCCGGCGACGAAGACCATCCGGCCGGACGCCTCGATCCCGTTGGAATAGCCCTTCGGCCGGGGCCAGCCTTCGGGCAGCAGGACGCGGTTCATGGCTGGGTCTCCAGGAAGGGCTGGATGCGGGTCCGCAGGGTCTCGGGCCAGGGCTCGGGCTTCAGGGAACGGCCGACGTAGACGATCGTCTGGGTCGCCTCGAAGCGGCGCTGGCCGTCGCACTCGATTACATGGCGCAGGCCGCAGGAGGCGCCGCCGAGCTTCGTCACGGTCAGCGAGAAGGTCAGGTCGTCCTCCAGCCGCGAGGGGGCGATGAAGCGGGCCTCGACGGCGGCGGTGGGGACGCTGACCTCGCGATTGACGTGCAGTTCGCGGAAGGACGCTTCGAGCGGGCCGGCGAACCAGTCCTCGACCACGCCGTTCAGCATCTCGAAATAGCGCGGGAAGAAGACGATGCCGGCGGCGTCGCAGTCGGCGAAGCGGACGCGGCGGGTGGTGGTGAAGACCTGGCTCATGTGTCGGCCTTCAGCCGGAAGCGCTGCAGCTTGCCGGTCTGGGTCTTGGGCAGGGCGTCGACGAAGTCGAGGGCGCGGGGGTATTTGTAGGGGGCGATGACGGACTTCACGTGATCCTGCAGGGCGGCGCGCAGGGCCTCGGACGGGTCGTGGTCCGCGTGCAGGACGACGAAAGCCTTGACGATCTGGCCGCGCTCGGCGTCCGGAACGCCGATGACGGCGGCCTCGGCCACGGCGGGGTGGCGCAGCAGGGCGTTCTCCACCTCGGGGGCGCCGATGTTGTAGCCGGACGAGATGATCATGTCGTCGGCGCGGGCCACGAACCAGAACCAGCCGTCCTCATCGAGCCGGTAGACGTCGCCGGTCAGGTTCCAGCCATCCTGGACGTAGGCGGACTGGCGCGGGTCGTCGAGGTAGCGGCAGCCGGTCGGGCCGCGCACGGCGAGGCGGCCAGTCTCGCCGGGCGGCAGGGGCTTGCCTTCGGCGTCGATGATGCGCGCCTCATAGCCGGGCACGGCCTTGCCGGTGGACCCGGGGCGGATGTCAGGACCGGACGCCGAGATGAAGATGTGGATCATCTCGGTCGAGCCGATGCCGTCGATGATGCGCACGCCGGTCGCCTCATGCCAGGCGTCGGAGGTGGCGGCGGGCAGGGTCTCGCCGGCCGAGACGCAGGTGCGCAGGGACGACAGGTCGTGCCGGTCCGCCAGCTTGAGCAGGGCGCGATAGCCGGTCGGGGCGGTGAACAGGGCGGTGGCCCCGTGACGCTCGATGGTCTCCGCGAGGGCGTCGAAGCCGGGGCGGGGGGCGAAGGCGGTGGCGGCGCCGGCGCTGGCCGGGAACACCACCAGGCCGCCGAGGCCGAAGGTGAAGGCGATCGGCGGGGTGCCGACGACGATGTCCTCAGGCGTCAGATCAAGCGTGTGCCGGGCGAAGGTGTCGGCCATGGCGAGGACGTCGCGATGGAAATGGACGCAGCCCTTGGGCTGGCCGGTGGTGCCGGAGGTGAAGGCGATCAGGGCCGGGTCGTCGGCGGCGGTGTCGACCGGGTCGACGACTGTCCCAAGCGGCAAGGCCTGCGCGGCCTTCTGCAGGGCGGCGGAGTCCATGACGTGGGTCAGGCAATCGGTCGCGGCCCGGGCCTCGGCCACGGCCTCCGCGAGAGGGGCGTAAACCAGAGCGTGGCTGATCCGGGCCTTGTCGATGACGGTGGCCAGTTCGGCCGCGCGGAGCATGGGCATGGTGGCGCAGACGACGCCGCCGGCCTTGAGGATGGCGAACCACGCCAGCACGGTCCACGAACTGTTCGGGCCGTGCAGCAGGACCCGGTTTCCCGGGACGAGGCCCATGTCGTCGACCAGCACCCGGGCCATGCGGCTGGAGATGGCGTCGACCCGGCTCCATGAGAACTCATGGTCGTGGTCGATCAGGGCGCGGCCGTCGGGGCCGGCGGCGGCCAGGGCGCGGCGTAGCAGCTCGGCGGCGGCGTTGAGGCGCTCGGGGTAGGCCAGCTCGGGCCGGTCGAAGATGAAGTGCGGCTGCTGCTCCGGCGGCGGCAGGTGGTCGAGGACGAAGCGGTCGATGTGCGCGCTGGTCCCCATCAGACGCCTCCCGCGAAGCCGGCCAGCGCCTGACGGGCGATGACGATCTTCTGCACCTCGGAGGCGCCCTCGTAGATACGCAGGGCGCGGATCTCGCGGTAGAGCCGCTCGACGGGATTGCCGGAGACGACGCCGAGGCCGCCGAAAATCTGCACGGCCGCGTCGATCACCGCCTGGGCCTCGTCGGTCGCGTAGAGCTTGGCCATGGCGGCCTCGCGGGTGACGCGCGGCGCGCCCTGATCCTTGAGCCAGGCGGCGCGGTAGATCAGCAGGGCCGAGGCGTCGATCTTCAGCGCCATGTCGGCCAGCGAGGCCTGCACCAGCTGCAGGTCGCTCATCGGGGCGCCGAACAGGTTGCGCGAGGTGGCGCGGGTGGCGGCCTCGTCGAAGGCCCGGCGGGAGAAGCCGAGGGCGGCGGCGGCGACGGTGGAGCGGAACACGTCCAGCGTGGCCATGGCGATGCGGAAGCCTTCGCCGGGCCGGCCGAGAATGCGGTCGCCGTCGATACGACACCCGGTGAAACGGATCGTGGCCAGCGGGTGCGGGGCCATCAGGGGGATGCGCTCGACGATCTCGAAGCCGGGCGTATCGGCGTCGACGACGAAGGCCCCGAGGCCTTTCGCTCCGCCCTCGCCGGTGCGGGCGAAGACGACATAGCGGTCGGCGAGGCCGCCGTTGGAGATGAAGGTCTTGGTCCCGTCGAGAACCCAGTGATCGCCGTCGCGCCGGGCGGTGGTCGACAGGGCGGCGACGTCGGAGCCGGCGTCCGGTTCGGACAGGGCGAAGGCGGCGATGGTCTGGGCCGAGGCGACGCCGGGGAGCCAGCGGGCCTTCTGGGCGTCCGTGCCGAACAGGCTGATCGGGCCGGAGCCGAGCCCTTGCATGGCGAAGACGAAGTCGGCGAGGCCGGAACGGCGGGCCAGAGCCTCGCGCGTCAGGCACAGGGTGCGGACGTCGAGCTTGCCGTTCGCGTCAGGGATGGCGTTGTTGAGCCAGCCGCCGTCGGCCAGCGCCTGCAGGATGGCGCGGCAGTCGCCGTCCAGGTCATGGTCGCCGTGCAGGTTCACCGCCTCCGTCCGGTCGGCCCACGCCTCCAGATCGGCGGCGAAGGCGCGGTGGCGGTTTTCGAAGAAGGGCCAGTCGAGGAAGGTGCGGTCGGCCATGTTCAGTTCCCCTCGAACACCGGCTCGCGTTTCGCCGCGAAGGCCTCGTAGGCGCGGCGGAAATCCTTCGTCTGCATACAGATGGCCTGGGCCTGGGCCTCGGACTCGATGGCGGCGTCCAGGCTCATGTCCCATTCGACGTTGAGCTGGTTCTTGGTGATCCCGTGGGCGAAGGTCGGGCCCCGGGCCAGCGACAGCGCCAACTCACGGGCGGCGTCCATCAGGGCGTCGGGCTCGACGACGCGGTTGTGGAAGCCCCAGCGCTCGCCCTCGTCGGCGGTCATGACGCGGCCGGTGAACAGCAGCTCGGACGCCCGGCCCTGACCGATCTGGCGGGGCAGGATGGCGCAGGCGCCCATGTCGCAGCCGGCGAGGCCGACGCGGGTGAACAGGAAGGCGGTCTTCGTGCGCGGCGTGGCGAGGCGCAGGTCCGAGGCCATGGCCATGATGGCGCCGGCCCCGACGCAGACCCCGTCCAGCGCCGCGATGACCGGCTGGGGGCAGCCGCGCATGGCCTTGACCAGATCGCCGGTCATCCGGGTGAAGGCCAGCAACTCCGGCATGGCCATCTCGGTCAGCGGACCGATGATCTCGTGCACGTCCCCGCCCGAGGAGAAGTTGCCGCCGGCGCCGGTGACGATGACGACCTTGCAGTCGTCGGCGTGGACGAGGGCGCGGAACAGGTCGCGCATCTCGGCGTAGGAGTCGAACGTCAGCGGGTTCTTCCGTTCCGGCCGGTTGAGGGTCAGCACGGACACGCCTTCGTCATCGACCGACCAGAGGAAATGTTCGGCCTTGTAGTCGCGCGCCTTCATCGGTTCGGCTCCTCGTGGATGGCGGCCCGGAGCGACCGTTTGGTCTGCTCCAGCAAGCGGGTCAGGTCGTCCGCCTCGGCCTCGGTCAGATCGGCCAGCAGGCTCTCGATCCAGCGTTCGTGCGCCCGGGCCATGGTGGCGAAGCGGGCGCGGCCGTCGGCGGTCAGACGCACACGCTGCACCCGACGGTCGGCCCCGGGCAGGTGCTCGATCAATCCATCGGCCTTGAGCCTCTGGGCCAGGCCGGTGACGTTGCCGTTGGAGACCATCAGCATGCGCGAGACCTCGCCCATGGTGAGGCCGGCCTCGCCGGCGCGATCCAGCGCCGACAGCATGTCGAAGCGGGGCAGGGTGGAGCTGAACTCGTCACGCAGGCGCTGGGAGATGGTCTGCTCGATGGTGGTGGTGCAGGTCAGCAGCCGCAGCCACAGGCGCAGGGCACGCTTGCCGTCAGGGGCGCCGCCCAGCCTGTCGGGGAGGGCGGCGGGGCTCACAGTTCGCCTCCGGCCACGGGCACGGCGGCGCCGTTGATCCCGGAGGCGCCGTCGCCGCACAGCCAGACGATGGTCTGGGCCACCTCATCGGGGGTGATCAGCCGGCCCTGCGGGTTGGAGGCGGCGAGGGCGGCGCGGGCCTCCTCTTCGCTGCGGCCCGTCTTCGCGATGATGGACTCGATGGAGCGGGCGACCAGTTCGGTTTCGGTGAAGCCGGGGCAGACGGCGTTGACGGTGACGCCCTTCGAGGCGACCTCGAGCGCCAGGGCGCGGGTCAGGCCGACGAGGCCGTGTTTGGCCGCGACATAGGCCGAGACATAGGCGTAGCCCTTCAGCCCGGCGGTCGAGGCGACGTTGACGATGCGGCCCCAGCGGCGCGTCAGCATGCCGGGCAGGACCAGACGGGCGGCCTCGGCGGGCGCTTCCAGATTGAGGGCCAGCATGGCGCGGAAGGCGTCGGCGTCGGTCTTGAGGAAGGGGGCGGAGGTTGCGGCCCCGGCGTTGTTGACCAGGATGTCGATGGGGCCGAAGCGGTCGCGGCCGACCTCGATGGCGGCCGCCAGCATGTCGGGATCGGTGACGTCGGCGGGGGCGGCGAAGGCGAGGTCGCCGATGCGGTCGGCGGTCTCGTTCAGACGGGCGACGTGGCGGCCGATGAGGGTGACCTGACAGCCGGCCTCGGCCAGCCGTTCGGCCGTGGCGCGGCCGATGCCCGAGCCGGCGCCGGTGACCACGGCGTGATGTCCGGTCAGGCTCATACCGGTCCCGCCTGCTGCTGTTTCTCGAGGTTGCGGGCCAGCTGGGCGAAGCCGGCGCGGTACTGGACCGGCGGCTGAATCCCGCGCCAGCCCAGTTCGGCGGCGGCGCGCAGGCTCCAGTTCGGGTCGGCCAGATGCGGCCGCGCGAGGGCGCACAGGTCGGCGCGGCCGGCGGCGAGAATGCTGTTCACGTGGTCGGTCTCATAGATGTTGCCGACCGCCATGGTGGCCACGCCCGCCTCGTTGCGGATGCGGTCGCTGAAAGGGGTCTGGAACATGCGGCCGTAGATCGGCCTGGCCTGCTCCGAGGTCTGGCCGGCCGAGACGTCGATCAGGTCGCAGCCGGCGTCGGCGAAGGCGCGGGCTATGGCGACGGAGTCCTCGGGCGTCAGGCCGTCGTCGACCCAGTCGGTGGCGGACAGCCGGACCGACATCGGCTTCTGGTCTGGCCAGACGGCGCGCATGGCGGCGAAGACCTCCAGCGGAAAACGCAGCCGGTTCTCGACGGAGCCGCCGTAGTCGTCGGTGCGGTGGTTGGAGATCGGCGTCAGGAAGGACGACAGCAGATAGCCGTGGGCGCAGTGCAGCTCGGCCATGTCGAAGCCGGCTTCGTCGGCCCAGCGGGCGGCGCGGACGAAGTCGTCGCGGACGCGGTCCATGTCGGCGCGGGTCATCTCGCGTGGGGTCTGGTCGTCGGCGGACCACGGGATGGGGGAGGGGGCGATAAGCTCCCAGCCATCTTGAATCAATGGTTGATCCGCGCGCTCGCCCCACGGACGTTCGACCGAGCCCTTGCGGCCGGCGTGGGCCAGCTGGATGGCGATGCGCGAGCCCTGGCCGTGGACGAAGTCGACGATCCGCTTCCAGGCGTCGCGGTGCTCGGGCCGGTACATCCCGGCGCAGCCGGGGGTGATCCGCGCGTCGGCCGAGACGTCGGTCATCTCGGTGAACACCAGTCCCGCCCCGCCCAGCGCGCGGGCGCCGAGATGGACGAGGTGGAAGTCGTTCACCGTGCCGTCCTCGGCCGAATACATGCACATGGGCGAGACGACGACGCGGTTGGGCAGGGTCAGGCCGCGCAGGCGCAGGGGCGCGAACATCGGCGGGGGCGGTTCCGGCGAGGGCGGCGCGCCGGCCCGGTCGGCGAACCAGCGCTCGACGCCGGTCAGGAAGTCGCGGTCTCGCAGGCGCAGGTTCTCGTGGCTGACGCGCTGGCTGCGGGTCATCAGGCTGTAGGCGAACTGCAGCGGCTCCAGCCCGACGTAGCGGTCGACCGTCTCGAACCATTCGGTCGAGTTGCGGGCGGCGCTCTGCAGCTTCAGCACCTCGACCCGGCGCTCGGCCTCATAGGCGGCGAGGGCGGCGTCGAGGTCGCCGCCGTCGGTGAGGGCTTCCGCGAGGCGGATGGCGTCCTCGAAGGCCAGCTTGGTGCCGGAGCCGATGGAGAAGTGGGCCGTGTGGGCGGCGTCGCCGAGCAGCACCACCTTGCCGTCGCGCCAGTTCGAGCAGGCGACGCGCGGGAAGTTCAGCCAGGCCGAGCCGCGCAGGTGGCGGGCGTTGCTCATCAGCGCATGACCGCCCAGCCAGTCGGCGAACAGGGCCTCGGCGGCGCGGCAGGTCTGGTCCTGATCCATCCCGTCGAAGCCGAGACCCCGCCAGGTCGCCTCGGTGCATTCGACGATGAAGGTCGAGGCGCCCGGTTCGAACTGGTAGGCATGGGCCCAGATCCAGCCGTGCGGGGTCTCGACGAAGGCGAAGGTGAAGGCGTCGAACGACTGTTTCGTGCCCAGCCAGATGTATTTGTTGGTGCGGATATCGATATCGACGCCGAAGACCGCGGGGGTCTCGTTGCGCACCCGGCTGTTCAGGCCGTCGGCGGCGACGAAGATGTCGGCCTCCAGCGCGCGGATGTCGTCGACCTCGCTCTGGAAGCGCAGGTCCACCCCCAGCGATAGGGCCCTCTCGTGGAGGAGAGTCAGCAGCCGCTGGCGGCCGATGCCCGCGAAGCCGTGGCCGCCGGAGCGGATGGTCTGGCCGTGAATATGGACGTCGATATCGTCCCAATGAACGAAGGCGGCCTCGATGGTCGCGGCCGTCTCGGGGTCGTTGGCCTTGAGGTTGGCCAGGGTCTGGTCCGAGAAGACCACGCCCCAGCCGAAGGTGTCGTCCGGCCGGTTGCGTTCGTGCACCACGACCTTCAGCGACGGGTCGCGCAGTTTCAGCGAAATGGCGAGGTAGAGTCCGCCGGGGCCGGCCCCGACGACGGCGATGCTTCGGACGGGCGATCGCGCTGACATATTTTAAGTGTGAAATGATTTCGGTCGGGAGTCCAGACGAACCCGCCTTGACGGCGGCAGTAATTCGATTATCTTGGAAATATGGAAACGACCTCAGCCGCCGCCCTGCTCGCCGCCCTCGCCCATCCGGCGCGGTTGGCCGTGTTCCGGATGCTGGTCCAGGCGGGCCCGGAGGGGCTGGCCGCCGGCGAGATCGCCCGGCGCACCGACACCCTGCCCAACACCCTGTCGGCCAACCTGTCCGTGCTCAGCCACGCGGGTCTGGTGCAGACGCGCCGGGAGGGCCGCTCCGTCATCTACTCCGCCCACTATCCGGCCATGACCGACCTGCTGACCTTCCTGATGGAAGACTGCTGCCAGGGCCGTCCGGAGGTGTGCGAACCCGTCGCCCGGGCCGCCGCCCGCGCATCCTGCTGCGATTGAAAGGACCCCCGATGAAGCGCCTCCATGTCCATGTGTCCGTCGACGATCTGGATCGATCGATCGGCTTCTACGCCGCCCTGTTCGGCGCGGCGCCTTCGGTGGTGAAGGACGACTACGCCAAGTGGATGCTGGAGGACCCGCGGGTCAATTTCGCCATCTCGGGCCGGGCCCGCGCGGCCGGCGTCGATCACCTCGGCATCCAGGTGGACAGCGGCGAGGAACTGGCCGAGCTCGCGGGTCGGCTGAAGGCCGCGGGCGAGACGACGCGCGATCAGGAAGCGGCGACCTGCTGCTACGCCCGCTCGGACAAGGCCTGGGTCAACGACCCCTCCGGCCTGCGCTGGGAGACCTTCCACACCTTCGGCGAGGCGGTGACCTACGGCGAGGACGAGCCGGAGACGGCCGTCGCGCCCGCCGCCGCCTGTTGCCCCGCGAAGTCTGCGGCGCCCAAGGTTGCGTGCTGCTGATCTGTGAACCGGTTTGAGCGCTACCTGACCCTCTGGGTCCTGCTGTGCATCGTGGCCGGCGTGGCTCTCGGCCATTTCTTCGCGCCCTTCTTCCAGATGGTCGGCCGGGCCGAGGTGGCGCACGTCAATCTGCCCGTCGCCGTCCTGATCTGGCTGATGATCATTCCGATGCTGGCGAAGATCGACTTCGCCGCCCTCGGCCAGGTCCGTCGCCACTGGCGCGGCGTCGGCGTCACCCTCGGCGTCAACTGGCTGGTCAAGCCGTTCTCCATGGCCCTGCTGGGCTGGGTCTTCATCGGCTGGCTGTTCCGGCCATATCTGCCCGCGGGTCAGGTCGAGAGCTATATCGCCGGCCTGATCCTGCTCGCCGCCGCGCCCTGTACGGCGATGGTGTTCGTGTGGAGCAACCTCACGGACGGCGAGCCGCATTTCACACTCAGCCAGGTGGCGGTGAACGACGCCATCATGCTGGTGGCCTTCGCGCCGGTCGTGGCGCTGCTGCTCGGGCTGTCGTCGATCGTCGTGCCGTGGTCGACGCTGCTGGCGTCGGTGGGGCTGTATATCGTGGCGCCGGTGCTGATCGCCCAGTTGGTCCGGCGTCTGCTGCTGCGCCGGGGGGCGGAGACGCTTGAGCGGGCCCTGCGGGTCATGGCGCCGGCATCCATGACGGCCCTGCTGGCCACGCTGGTTCTGCTGTTCGGTTTCCAGGGCGAACAGATCCTGGCCCAGCCCCTGGTCATCGCCCTGCTGGCCGTGCCGATCCTGATCCAGGTCTATTTCAACGCCGGCCTGGCCTATTGGCTGAACCGCGTGACGGGCGAGGCGCACTGCGTCGCCGCCCCCTCGGCGCTTATCGGGGCCAGCAATTTCTTCGAGCTGGCCGTGGCGGCGGCCATCAGCCTGTTCGGCTTCCAGTCGGGCGCCGCCCTGGCGACGGTGGTGGGAGTGCTGATCGAGGTGCCGGTGATGCTGACCGTGGTGGCCATCGTGAACCGGTCGCGTGGGTGGTATGATCGGGGTTCCGCGGTGCGGCGGCTGAACAATCAGCGGGCCCCTACGCCATAGATTTTCCTGTTCCTGCCCGCAAAGTTTATCGATTGGTCTTGCTGAAAAGCGAGGCATAGGCTGCCGTCCAAAGCGATAGATGGAGGACGGTCATGGACGGAAACTCAGGCGGCGGCCCGCTTCACTGCCCGGCGAAGGAGGGCAGGGCTCTCCGATCCCTGCTCGGGCGAACCAACCGCGACTGGTGGCCGAACCAGCTGTCGCTGGACATCCTGCGCCAGCATGGGGCCAGCGGCGACCCGCTGGGGTCGGACTTCGACTATGCGAAGGCCTTCCAGTCGCTGGACTACGAGGCGGTCAAGCGGGACCTGCACGCCCTGATGACCGACAGTCAGCCCTGGTGGCCGGCGGACTACGGCCACTACGGCCCCTTCTTCATCCGCATGGCCTGGCATTCGGCCGGCACCTATCGCACCGGCGACGGACGCGGCGGCGCCTCGTCGGGCTCGCAACGCTTCGCCCCGCTGAACAGCTGGCCGGACAACGCCAACCTCGACAAGGCCCGCCGCCTGCTGTGGCCGGTCAAGCAGAAGTACGGCGAGAAGCTGTCCTGGGCCGACCTGATGATCATGGCCGGCAATGTCGCGATCGAGTCGATGGGCGGGCCGGTGTTCGGTTTCGGTGGCGGTCGGGCCGATACCTGGGAGCCCCAGAAGGACATCTACTGGGGCAGCGAAGAGGAGTGGCTGGGGCGCGGCCGCTACGACGACAATGAGGTGCTCGAGAACCCGCTGGCGGCGGTGCAGATGGGCCTGATCTACGTCAACCCGGAAGGCCCCGCCGGCAAGCCCGATCCAATCGGCTCGGGCCGCGACATCCGCGAGACCTTCGCCCGGATGGGCATGAACGACGAGGAGACCGTCGCGCTCACGGCCGGCGGCCATACCTTCGGCAAATGCCACGGCGCCGGTGACGCCTCCAAGATCGGTGCCGACCCGGAAGGCTCGGATATCGCCCAGCAGGGCCTCGGCTGGCATTCGACCCACGAGAGCGGCATCGGCGACCACACCATCACCAGCGGTCTCGAGGGCGCCTGGACGCCCACGCCGACCACCTGGGACATGGAATATTTCGAGATGCTGCTGGATCACGAGTACGAACTGGTCCGCAGCCCGGCGGGCGCGCAGCAGTGGCAGCCGGTCGGCAATCCGGAGGACACCCTGGCCCCGGCCGCGCACACGCCCGGCAAGCGCGTCCCGACCATGATGACCACCGCCGACATGGCGATGAAGATGGACCCGGAGTACCGCAAGATCTCCGAGCGCTTCCGGGCCAACCCCGACCAGTTCGCCGACGCCTTCGCCCGGGCGTGGTTCAAGCTGTGCCACCGCGACATGGGACCCAAGGCCCGCTACCTCGGCCCGGAGGTCCCGAAGGATGACCTGATCTGGCAGGACCCGATCCCGCCGGTCGATCATCCGCTGGTCGACGCCGCCGACATCAAGGCGCTGAAGGCGAAGATCCTCGACTCCGGCCTCAGCGTCGCCGAACTGGTCTCCACCGCCTGGGCCTCGGCTGCGACCTATCGCAACTCCGACCACCGTGGCGGCGCCAACGGCGGCCGCATCCGGCTGGAGCCGCAGCGCAACTGGGAGGTCAACCAGCCCGAACAGCTGGACCGGGTGCTCAAGGTCTATGAGGGCCTCAAGGCGGGCTTCGATGGTTCGGCGGCCGGCGGCCGCAAGGTCTCCATCGCCGACCTGATCGTGCTGGGCGGCTGCGCCGCGGTCGAAAAGGCGGCCCGCGACGCCGGCCACGAGGTCGAGGTTCCCTTCACCCCCGGCCGGATGGACGCCTCGCAGGAGCAGACCGACGTCGAGGGCTTCGAGGTGCTCGAGCCCAAGGCGGACGGCTTCCGCAACTATCTGCAGGTGCGCTTCAGCGTGCCCACCGAGGAACTGTTGATCGACCGGGCCCAGCTGCTGGGCCTGACCGCTCCGCAGATGACGGTTCTGGTCGGGGGGCTGCGGGTGCTGGGCGCCAACCACGGCGGTTCGACACACGGGGTGTTCACCGACCGTCCGGGCCGGCTGACCAACGACTTCTTCCGCAACCTGCTCGACATGGGCACGGCGTGGAAACAGGTCGACGACAGCGCCGACGAGGTCTTCATCGGCACCTGTCGCAAGACCGACGAGCAGAAGTGGACCGCGACCCGCACCGACCTGGTGTTCGGCTCCAACTCTGAGCTGCGGGCCCTGTCGGAGGTCTACGCCGCCGACGACGCCGGCGGGAAGTTCGTCCGCGACTTCGTATCGGCCTGGACCCGCGTGATGAACGCCGACCGTTTCGACCTGCCCCGCGCCGCCCGGCTCGGCGCGGCGGCGTGACCTGAGCCCGGTCCGCCCCGGCGCCGAGGCGTCGGGGCGGGGCGCGCCGGTTCCAGCGAAGGGAGGCAGGCGATGCATCTTCGGGAGGTGAACGGCCTCGACGCGCGGCGAGCCTACTGGATTCCCGCGGTTGTCGCGCCGGAACGGGACTGGCCGGGCGCGCCCGGCAGCCGGAGAGGCTCACGCTATGTCGTCAATCCAGAGACGCTCCGCGCCAGCCGCGACGAGTTCGACGCGTTCGACAGCCGGTTGAGCTGCCTGCACTGGATCATGAATCACCGGGCGGCGCTCAATCAGACGCTGCCGGGCGCGGCGATCCGGGCGGTCCGGCTGGACCGCTGGCTGCTGGGTCTGGACTAGAGCCGGGGAGGGACGGCGCCGGCCTGGACGGGCGGGTTGGCCGGTGCGCCGGCGGGGCGCAGACCCAGTCGGCGCATCACCATGGCCGCCGGGCAGAAGCCGGTGATCGAGGACTGCATCAGGTTGAAGCCGACGAAGACCGTCAGCCAGACCCAGGCCGGGTTGACCCAACGGGTCAGGGCCAGACTGAGCAGCACCATGAATCCGGCGAACAATGTGACGGCGCGCTCGAGGGTCATGCCTTCGGCTCCTGGCTGGACGTGGGGGTGGGGGAGCGGCGCACCTTGTGGGCGCCGATCAGGTCGAGAGCCAGCTTCTCATAGAGCGGCTCGGCCTGGCCCTTGCGGACCTTGTGAAGGAAGTAGCCCTCGAAGGCGACCTTGGCGGTGTGCACCCAGCGGCCGCTGGCGGACCAGTTGATGTTGCGCGGCGGAATCTGAGGCTGGGCCATGAAGGCGACGCCGCCATCGCCGAAGTCGGCGAGGCAGATGGCGTTCCAGCTGGCTTCGAAGTTCGGCGGCTGGCCGTCGAGGATCTGCTTCAGATTGGCCGCGATGGCCGAGACCATGCTCTCGATCATGAAGCCCGTCTTCGGCACGCCCACAGGCACCGGGGTCGGGCCGGTCGGCGGAATGGCGATGCAGACGCCGAGGGCGAAGATGTCCGGCCATGTCGGATTGCGCTGGTGCTTGTCCACGAGAATGAAGCCGCGCGGATTGGTCAGTCCCTCGATCCCGCGCACGGCCTCGACCCCGCGGAAGGCCGGCAGCATCATGGAATAGGCGAAGGGCAGGTCGTGGTTGGCCTTGACGGCCCCGTCCTCGCCGACCTCCTCGACATGCATCATGCCGGCGTCGACGCTCTTCACCTTCGCATTGGTGATCCATTTGATGTGGCGCTGGCGCATCTCGCTTTCCAGCAGCCCCTTGGTGTCGCCGACCCCGTCGAGGCCGAGGTGGCCGATATAGGGCTCGGAGGTGACGAAGGTCATCGGCACCCTGTCGCGCAGCTTGCGGCGACGCAGCTCGGTGTCGAGGATCATGGCGAACTCATAGGCAGGGCCGAAGCAGGACGCGCCCTGAACCGCGCCGACCACGATCGGGCCGGGGTTCTTCACGAAGGCGTCGAAGGCCTCGGCCGCGTGCACCGCGTGGTCCACATGGCAGACCGAGACCGTATGGCCGTCGGGTCCGAGACCTGGGATCTCGTCGAAGGCCAGTTCGGGGCCGGTGGCGATGACCAGATAGTCGTAATGCATTGCCCGGCCATCAGCCAGGTCGATGCCCTTTTCGGCAGGCCGGATGCGGCTCGCGCCGACATTGATGAACTCCACGCCCTTGCGCTTCATCACTTCCGGCAGGCTGACCTCGATGGCCTCGCGCTTGCGCCAGTGCACCGCCACCCAGGGGTTGGAGGGGGTGAAGTGAAAGGTGTCGCCCTTCGACACCACGACGATCCGGGCGCGGTCGCCGAGAGTATCGCGGATTTCATAGGCGGCGATGGCGCCGCCCAGGCCTGCGCCGAGGATGACGATGGTGGGCCGGTCCATGGGCGGTCTCCTTCCCGAGAGGGTCTTCGATGCCTGACCCTGCGCCGTCCCGGACGCGCGGGCCTTGATCCGTATCAAGGCTCCTGATCGGCGCCGGGGGGACAGTTCTCAGGCTTGCAATCATATTAGCAGCATCTAATATTAGCGCAAGCTTACATAAGGACGATCCCATGACGACGCGCACGGCCCTGTTCGCCGCCCTCGCCGCAACCGCCCTTCTGGCCGGCGGCCTGTCGGCCTGCGGCGGGGAGCCCGAGGTGGTGGCGACCGCCCCCGCGCGAGGCGAGCGTCTGGCCGTGACCGAAGCCCTGATCGACGCGGTCAAGCCGGCTTCGGCCGTAGTCACTTCGCGCGATCTCGGCGACGCGCGCGCCCGCATTCCGGGCACGCTGACCCAGTTGAACGTGCGGGAAGGCGACATGGTGCGTGAGGGCCAGGTCATTGGCGTGGTCGTTGACAACCGGGTCGGCCTCGAGACGGCGGCGTACGGCGCCCAGGTCGCAGCCGCCGAGGCCGAGGCCGCGCGGGCCCGCGCCGACCTGTCGCGAATCCAGACCCTGTTCGACAAGGGTATCTACGCCCAGGCCCGGCTCGATCAGGCCCTTGCCGCCTCGCAGGCCGCCAACGCCCAGGTCAGGGCGGCGCGCGCCGTGCGCTCGGCCAGCGCCGAGACCGGGGCCCAGGGCCGGATACTGGCCCCGACCTCGGGCCGGGTGCTCACCGCCGACGTGCCTGCCGGCTCGGTGGTCAGCGCCGGTCAGTCGGTCGCCACCATCACCGCCGGACCGCTGGTGCTGAGGCTGGAACTGCCCGAGGCCCAGGGCCGCAACCTGCGGGTCGGCCAGACGGTCACCGTGTCCGGCGAAGACCTGCCCGGCGTGACCGGCGGCGTGATCGCCCAGGTCTATCCGGCCTCCACCGCGGGACGGACCACCGCCGACATCGCCGTCGACGGCCTCGCCAGCGACCGGGTCGGCCAGCGCGTTATCGTCCAGGTGCCCGTCGGTCAGCGGCGCGCGCTGGTGCTGCCGCGCCGGTTCATCGCCACCCGCTACGGCATTGATTTCGTGCGCACCGTCGACCGCGCCGGCCGCGTCAGCGAGGCCCCGGTCCAGCTGGGCGGCCCTGTGACGGGAGACCGGGTCGAGGTGCTGTCGGGCCTGACCGTCGGTGATGTCGTCCTCGCCTCCACCAGCGCCGCCGCGCCGGAGCCCGCCCGATGAACCTCGGTCTTTCCGGCCGGCTGACACGGGCCACGCTCAACTCGCCGCTGACTCCCCTGATGCTGCTGGCGGCCATCGCCGTCGGCCTCATGGCCGTGCTGTCGATCCCCCGCGAGGAGGAACCCCAGATCAGCGTGCCGATGGTCGACATCATGGTCGCGGCGCCGGGCCTCGGCGCCGCCGACGCCACCGAACTGGCGGCCAAGCCGCTGGAAGCCATCGTGCGCAGCATCGACGGCGTCGAGCATGTCTACACCCAGGTGCAGGACGACCAGGTGATGGTCACCGCCCGCTTCGTGGTCGGTTCTGATCCTGATGACGCGGCGGTCCGTGTCCATGAAAAGGTGCGCGCCAACTACGCCTCCATTCCCACCGGCGTGTCGGAGCCGCAGATCGTCACTCGGGGCATCAACGACGTGCCCGCTGTGGTCCTGACCCTGACGCCGCGCGCCGACGCGGCCGGGCGCTGGAGCGATCAGGCCCTCTACGATGTCGCCGCCCGGCTGCGCACCGAGATCGGCAAGGTCGAGGACGTCGGCCTGACCTTCATCGTCGGCGGCCGACCATCGGAGATCCGGGTGGAGCCGGACCCGGCCCGCATGGCCGCGCGCGGCGTGGCCCTGTCCTCGATCCTTGAGACCGTGGCCCAAGCCAACCGCAGCTTTCCCGCCGGTTCCGTCCGCGAACAGGGCTGGTCCCTGACCCTGCGCTCCGGCGAACGTCTGGCCACGCCTGACGACGCGGCGCTGCTGACGGTCAGTTCGATGGCCGGCGAGCCCGTCTATCTGCGCGACGTCGCCGATGTCGTCCAGGCGCCGCGCGAGGACCAGGCCCGGGCCGCTCACTACGCCCGCGCCGGCGACGGCTGGAGCCGGACTCCGGCCGTCAGCCTGGCCGTGGCCAAGCGCCAAGGGGCCAATGCGGTGGTGGTCTCCCATGCCGTGATGCAGCGGGTCGAGGCGCTGAAAGGCACATTGATCCCCGACGGCCTCGAGATCGTGGTCACCCGCGACTATGGCGAGACCGCCAATGAGAAGGCCAATGAGCTGCTGATGCACCTCGGCCTCGCGACCGTCTCCATTGTCATCCTGATCGGCTTCGCCATCGGCTGGCGCGAGGCGGGCGTCACGGCGGTGGTGATCCCGACGACCATCCTGCTGACCCTCTTCGCCTCCAACCTGATGGGCTACACCATCAACCGCGTCAGCCTGTTCGCCCTGATCTTCTCGATCGGCATCCTCGTCGACGACGCCATCGTGATGATCGAGAACATCGCCCGCCACTGGGCCATGGACGACGGCCGCAGCCGCGCCCAGGCGACCGTCGAGGCCGTGGCAGAGGTCGGAAACCCGACCGTGGTCGCCACCCTGACCGTGGTCGCCGCCCTGCTGCCCATGCTGTTCGTCTCGGGCCTGATGGGGCCGTATATGGCGCCGATCCCGGTCAACGCCTCTGCGGCCATGGTCTTCTCCTTCTTCGTCGCCGTGGTCATCGCGCCGTGGCTGATGATCCGCCTGGCGCGGAAGACCCTAGCCGGGGGGCACGGTCATGAGCACGGCGAGGGCATGCTGGGTCGCCTCTACCGCAAGGTGGCCACGCCGGTCATCCGCTCGCGCCGCAGCGCCTGGACCTTCCTGATCGTCGTCGGCCTCGCCACCCTGCTGGCCATGTCGATGTTCGGCTTCCGGGCCGTGCCGGTGAAGCTGCTGCCGTTCGACAACAAGTCGGAGCTGCAGGTCGTTCTGGACATGCCTGAGGGAACCAGCCTCGAGGCGACGGAGCGGACCCTGGCGGGCGCCGCGGCGGTGGCCCAGACCCTGTCCGAAGTGGAGTCTCTGGAGAGCTATGCCGGGACCGCGACGCCGTTCAATTTCAACGGTCTGGTGCGTCACTATTTCCTGCGCGCCGGCGCCGAACAGGGCGATCTCGCGGTCAAGCTGGCCCACAAGGCGCACCGCAAGCGCAGCAGCCACGCCGTCGCGCTCGATCTGCGCCGCCGCCTGGCCGATCTGCCGTTGCCGGCGGGCGCGTCGCTCAAGGTGGTCGAGGCCCCGCCGGGGCCGCCGGTGCTGGCCACCCTGCTGGCCGAAGTCTACGGCCCGGACGCCGACACGCGCCGCGCCGTCGCCGCTGAACTGGAAACCCTGTTCCGCGCCCAGTCGTCTGTGGTTGATGTCGACAACAGCTACGGCGTCCGCCGACCGGTGCTGCGCCTGATCCCCGATCGCGAGAAGATCGAACGCTTCGGCCTGTCCGAACGCGAGGTGCACGACTCCATCGCCGCCGTCATGGGCGGGCAGGTGCTCGGCTACGCCGTCCGCGACGACGAGCGGACCCCGGTCGAAATCGCCGTCCGGCTGCCGCAGTCGGCCCGGGCCTGGACCGAACAAATGGCCGTAATGCCCGTGGCGGTGACGACGATCGACGGCGGTCGCCGCCTGGTCGAGCTGGGCGAGGTCGTCGAGGCGCGTCGCGAGCTGGCCGGCTGGCCAATCTACCGCCGCGACGGCCGCGCCGCCGAAATGGTCACTGCCGAGCTGGCGGGCCAGTTCGAGGCCCCGATCTACGGCATTCTGGCCATAGACGCGGCCATCAAGAACCATGACTGGAAGGGTTTGCAGCGCCCTGAAGTCCGGCTCAACGGCCAGCCGACTGATGAGACGGTCCCCACCGTGCTCTGGGACGGCGAGTGGGAGATCACATGGGTGACCTTCCGCGACATGGGCGCCGCCTTCGGCGTGGCCCTGCTCGGGATCTATGTTCTGGTCGTCGCCCAGTTCAAGGATTTCCGCATCCCGCTGGTGATCCTCACCCCCATCCCCCTGACCCTGATCGGCATCGTCCTCGGCCATATGCTGTTCGGCGCGCCCTTCACCGCAACCTCGATGATCGGCTTCATCGCCCTGGCGGGGATCATCGTGCGAAACTCGATCCTGCTGGTCGACTTCATCCGCCACGCCCGAACGCCCGGACGGCCCCTGCGCGAGGTCCTGCTGGAGGCCGGCGCCATCCGCTTCAAGCCGATCCTGCTGACCGCCCTGGCGGCCATGATCGGGGCGGCGGTGATCCTGTTCGACCCGATCTTCCAGGGGCTGGCCATCTCCCTGCTGTTCGGCCTGATCTCCTCGACGATTCTGACGGTGCTGGTGATCCCGGCCATCTATATCGCGTTGAAGGACGACGGCCGCCCCCTGGCCGCGCCCGGAGCCATGCAAGAGACGCCATGACCGATGTCCTGCCCACGCCGAACGCGGCCGCCCTCGCGGAACTGGAGGCCAGCGCCGCCCCTGCCGCCCGGCTCATGCGGCTGTTCGCCAATGAGCAACGGCTGATGCTGATGTGCCGGCTCAGCGAGGGCGAGTGCGCCGTCGGCGATCTGGCCGGCTATGTCGGGCTGTCGCAGTCGGCCTGTTCGCAACATCTCGCCCGGCTGCGCGACGCGGGCGTCATCGCTCCGCGCCGGGACGCCCAGACCATCTACTACGGCATCGCCGATCCGGCCGCCGCCCGGGTCATCGCCCTGCTGTGCGACATCTATCGCGACAGACCGGAGGCATCGAACTCATGACCTATTTCACAGCACGCACCGTCGAGGGCGACTTCGAAGCGGTCGTTGAACGCACGCGCGGCGCGCTGCAGAAGCACGGCTTCGGGGTCCTCACCGAGATCGATGTCCAGGCCACGCTGAAGACCAAGATCGGCCAGGACTTCCGTCCCTACCGCATCCTCGGCGCCTGCAATCCGGTCATGGCCCACGAGGCCCTGAAGATGGAGCCGCACGTCGGCGTCATGCTGCCCTGCAATGTCGTCGTCCAGCAGACAGAAGGCGGCGTCGAGGTCTTCGCCGTCGATCCGGCGGCGTCGATGAGCGCCATCGACAATCCCGAACTGCTCCGCCACGCGCAAAAGGTCGGCGAGCATCTGGGCGCCGCTGTCGCGGACGTCTGACGTTCAGCTTCGGCTGGTCAGGTCGATGAGCGGGTCGGGCTCCATCCGCGAAGCGGACGGATGACGCCGCGAGCCGACGCGCGGCTCCGGCCGCGGGGCTGACGTCGAGTGAAGATCACGGCGAACAGGCGACACATCGCCGCAAGTCTTTGCGCTAGATCAAGGCTCCGACTGCTCAACGGTGAAACATCGCCTGTGTCCCTTGGGTAAGGAGGGCAGGCTGACCACGGCAAATCGCCGGTGGTCTCGATGTTGGACACTAAGGCGTGGTTCGGCAGTTGCCGCTCCATTAACTTGGCGTCGTTCGACGCGGGGGCGGCTGTGCATGTCGTGAGCCCCGACAACCCGTCCAGCGCTGCCCCACATCTCTGAACAAAAGGATGGATTACCAGAAATGGTAAACAAAACTGGGGTTGCATTAACTGACTTTTACTACTTCTTAGATAAGGGGTCAGAATCCCTCTATGAGTCGATTAGAGGTCGGGGCTGTCATGGTAAGCGCGGATCACTCTTCCTTGAGAAGTGCGGCTTCGGTCGCCGCCGCAGGGCGTTCCCGATGGCCCAGGGGCCCGGAAATCCTGCCTCTCGCGCCCCGGCCCGCCACCCGGGGTCCCCAAATGAACAACGATGAAGCCTGCGATTGGTGGTTTACCCAAGACCCGTTGCCGCGGTTTGTCGTGAGCGATGACGGGCGCCTTCTGTCCGCCAATCCGGCGGGCGATGCGGCGTTGCTGGACGGGCGCCTGACGGCGAACGGCGCCGGAGTGCTGAAATTCGGTTCCGCCGGATGCGACGCCTCCTTCCTGGCGGCGGTTCGCGCCGTGGCCGGGAAGGGGACGCATTGTCGCGCGGTGCTTCGCCAACGGCATGGCGGCTGGTTCGCGGCGGGACTACACGGCTCGCCGACCGAACCTCTCGCCGTTGTGGCTCTGCGCGAGGAACTGGCCCCTGATCCCGAGGCGATGGCCGCCATCGGCGCCGCGTTTCGTCTGACGGCTTCAGAGCTGGACGTTCTCGAATGCCTTTTGATCGGCCAATGTCCCAAGACCGCAGCGACCGATCTGAACATTTCGGAACACACGGTGCGAGCGCATCTCAGAAGCATCTATGCCAAGATGAATGCGCGCGGAATCTCGAGTGTTATCCGGCTTTCGTGCACTTTTCTCTAGTATGAATCTCGGTCAATTTTGACGATTAATGATGGTTGACTATAGCGGGGATGCAACACTTTCGACCAACTGTTAGCGAATCAGTACCGGGCATTCGCCTGGTGCGGAATTAGATTTCAGTTTTACTGGTCGGTCCGCCTTCAACTCTGGAGGTTGCTATGCGTCATCTTATCTCTAGTGCGGCTGCTGCCGCCATGCTCCTGGTCGCCCCGGCTGCGGTCCAGGCGCAGGACACCACCCTGGTCGTCACCACCAACGTCGAGAACTACTGCTCCATCGGGCTGGCCAATGTGGCCGGCAGCAACGTCGCCGTGGCCAACGGCGTCCGCCAGAAAGTCACCACCCTGCGGATGTCCTGCAACTCGCCGTCCGGCGCTGCGCTGACCTCGGTGGCCGCCAATGGCGACCTGAAGTCGGCCGCGGGCGTCCTGATCAACTACGATTGGGAACTGGTCGTCCCGGCGATCGCCAGCCTCGGCTTCGCTCCGGAAGACACCTTCCCGACGAACTGGACCCGCATCACCAACTCGGGCGGTTACAGCGAGGCCTTGGCCGACGGCGTCTTCGCCGACCTGTTCCTGAACCTCTGCTACGGCGTCCCGGGTGGTCCCGGAGCGGGCGGCACGCAGGGCGATCCGACCAATCCTGGCTCCAGCGGCTGCGCCAATTCGCCGTCGGGTCCGGGCGCCTCGGAAGCTCCCGCGGGCACCTACTCGGAGACCTTCACCTTCGACCTGAATCCGGCCTGATCCGCCGGCGCCTCGGGGCCGCCTCTCGCGGCGGCCCCAACCCGGCCTGGCCGGGAACGTGAGTATCCTTTGGGGGAAATCACCATGCGTCTTCACCGTTTCATCGGCCTTGTGGCCGCCAGTGTCCTGTTCTGGACCGGCGTCCCGCCGGCCATGGCCATCGACGTCACGCCGATGGTCATGCACATCACGCCTTCCGGAGCCAGTTCGGGCTACCGCCTCAGTATCAAGAACACCGATGATCAACCGGTAACGGTCGAAATCCAGGCCTTCGTGATGGAGGTGGACGAAGACGGCCGGCGGTCATTGAGCGAGGAGGTGGACGACCTCGCCATCTTCCCGCCGCAGTCGGTCATCCCGCCCAACCGTGAGCAGGTCGTCCAGGTGCGGTATGTCGGGGCGCCCGACGCCGGACCGCGGATGTATCTTGTCCGGGTCGGGCAGTTGCCGATCACCTTCTCTTCCGCGGATGGCGAGGCCACCGGCGCGGCCGTTCAGGTCGCTTTCAACGTCAATACTCATGTGCTGATGGCCCCGGCGGGGTCGCGGCCGGCGTTGCGTGTCGTCTCGACCCGGACAGCCGAGAATGGCGACATCCTCGTCACGGCCGAGAACCAGGGCGTGGGCTTCGCGTCCCTGAGGCAGGCCCGCTACGTGCTGACCGCCGCCGACGGCAGGGTCGTCGAGGTCGCCCCTGAGGACGTCGTGGTCGGGCAGGTGAGCACCCTGCCAGGCGGAGCCCGGCGTAACATTCGCATCCCGGCCGCCCTGGCGCCGGGCATCGGCGCAAACGTCACGGCGTCGATTGAACTGAGCTAGGCGGGCTGCCGTGTCTGGGCCCCCAACCGGGCGCCGCCCCCGCCCGGGCGCCGCCAGCCGCCGCCGCGTTGGCGCAATCATGTGCCTCGGCGGCGGTCTGGCGGTCGTCTCATCGGGTAGCGCGCTTGGCTATTCCGATGAACCCCTGTCGACCGACGAACCCATGCGGACCGCGGGAGGGCGCTACGCCCATGTCGTCCCCATTGGCCGGTTCGCCCCTTCGAACGTGGAAGAGGCGATCGGGACCCCGGCGGCGGTCTTCGCGCCAGATGAACCCACGCCGGTCGCCGCGGCCCCGCGCATCACCCAGGAACAGGCGCCCGTCACCCGGCCGACGCCTGTGCTGGTCCCGATTCAAGGGCCCCTGCTGCTCGACGGTCGCTATCTCGGCGACATCAGCGGCGCGGTCGACGGCCAGGGCGACGGTCTCGTCGCCGCGGATCGTCTCCTCGATTTGCTGGAGCCCCTGGTCAGTCCCGATCTGGCCGAGAGCCTTCGGGGGCAAATCCTGGGCCGGGAACAGGTCGCCATGGCGGACCTCCGTTCGGAGGGGTTCAACCTGACCTTCGATCCCTTGTCGCTCAGCTTCAACGCCACACTCGCCCCTCGCGCCCGTGCGCGCCGAGAAGTCAGTTTCGGCGACGCCCAGGTGATTGATCCGGCGAGCTTCGATCAGCCCGCCAATTTCGCCGCGGGCGCCAATCTGAGTGTGGCCCAGCGCTATTCGCACGACGGCGACGGCTTCTCCCCGATCCAGGCCGGGGTCGATGTATTTGCGACATGGGGCGGGTTCGGCGGTGTGACGCTCACCGCCGGCGCCGACTATGATGGTTCGTCCCCGCAGGACAAATGGCGCCGCCGCGAGGTTCGCCTGACCAAGGACATCTTCTCGTCGGCCGTGCGGCTCACCGCCGGGGAGTTTTCTCCGCCGATCGAGAGCTTTCAGGGATCCCGCCGATTCCTCGGCGTTTCCGCGGCCCGCGCCTACTCCACGATCCGGCCCTTCCAGAACATCCGCCCCGCCGGTCGGCGCGAATTCATCCTGGATCGCCCCTCGTTCGTGGAGGTGGAGATAAACGGGGTGGTCGTCGAACGCCTGCAACTGGACGCCGGCCCCTACTCGCTGGCGGACTTCCCCTTCGCCCAGGGGCCGAACATCGTCCGGCTCCTCGTCGAGGACGACACCGGCCGGCGCGAAATCGCCGTCTTCGATCTGTTCGGCGGCGCCGGTCTGCTCGACCCGGGTGTCATGGACTTCGGCGTGTCGGCAGGCGTGCTGGAGGAGGGCGGGGATCTGGAATACGGATCCACGCCGGCCTTCTCCGGATTCATGCGCACCGGACTCAGCGAAGTGCTGACGGTTGGCGCCAATGCGCAGCTGACCGACGAGCGGGTCCAGGCGGGCGCGCTCGCGACATGGGGCGCTCCCTTCGGCCTCCTGCAATTCTCGACGGCGGCCAGCCACGGCGGTCCCGAGAGCCGGACCGGCGTCATCGCGGCGGTCGATTACCTGCGCGAAGCGGTCCTGTTTGACGACATCGACGCCCGGTTTATCGTGTCCCTGCAGGCCACCAGCCGGTATTTTCAGTCGGCCTTCAGCGAGGGCGCAGTCAACCGCGAGCGGTGGCGCGCGGCGGCGCAGGCGGTGCTTCGGCGCGGCGACTATTCGCTCAATTTCGGCAGCGCCTTCGCCAAGGGGCGGGACGCTCACCCGGACCAGACGGACCTGACGCTGGCTCTGGGCCGGAGCTTCGAACGTTTCGCCCTGAATCTCACCCTGGGTCATCGCTCGTTCGGCGACGACAAACCCTCCGAGAACCGCATCGGGCTGTCGCTCACGGCCCGTTTTGGCGGTCGATGGACGGGGGCCGCGCGCTACGAAAGCCAGGACCGGAGCCGCGAGGTCAGCCTCTCGCGGTCACCGACGGGCCGGCTCAACGACATCAGCGGCACGCTTAGGCTGGCCGAGGATCGAAACCAGCAGGCGCTCGCCGCCGACGTTCGATACATCAACAACCGCTTCGACGCGCAACTGGTCTCCAACCGTCTTGTCACGAACCGGCCGGGCGGTCGGACCACCCAGGAATCCCTGTGGCGGGTGTCGACCTTCCTCGGCTACGCCGACGGGACGCTGGCCCTGGGCCGTCAGTCCCGCGAGGGCTTCGTTATCGCCAGCCGTCACCCCACGCTGAGAGAGTCGAGTCTGGCGCTGACGGATGGCGGAGGGGATGCGGTGGCGCGCGCCGGCTGGTTCGGCCCAGCCCTGGCGCCCATCAACCGGGCCTACGGGCTGAACCGGTTCGTGGTCGTCGTGGACCCGCTGCCGTCCGGCTATGATCTTGGCGCCGGCGTGGTGTCGACCTTCCCGGGCTATGGATCCGGGTACCGTGTTGTGATCGGCAGCGACGCCTCCCGCACGGTCATCGGCGTCCTGTCCGGCCCCGATGGACCGATGGCCCTGATCAGCGGTTCTATCGAAGCGGTCGACGGCGACGCCGATGCGGCTCCCCGCCTGTTCTTCACCAACCGGGCGGGCCGGTTTGTCGGCGACGGCCTTGCCCCTGGCCGCTACCGGATGATCGTCCGTGGGGCGCCGGTCGCGGAATTCGTCATCCGTCAGGACCAGGAAGGAGTCGTCAATGTCGGCGAAATTCGTGCACAGATCCCATAGCGGGCGTGGCCTGGCCGGGGCGGCGGCCGGCCTGTTCCTTGTTCTGGCCGCCCCCGCGGTCGCCTGCGATCTCATGGTCGAGCCGCCCCAGGCGGTGCGGATAGAATACAATCCCTTCGCTGTGGGCGCGTCGACAGGTCCGCTGGACATCGAGTTCCAGAACCGGTCCGACAGCGCCTGCGAACTGCGCCTGCGGCTGGTTGACGACATCGGCGATCCCAGGCCGGCCATTGATCTGGGCGGCGTGGTGGTGGAGTTCCGGCCACGGGAGGCGTCGGGGCTTTTCCGGCGCGATCTGGAGCCGGGCGTCTTCCTTCTGAGCGTCGCCGGAAACGAGACGGTGCGGGCTGAGATCGATGCCGCGGTTGTGCACAACGCCGTGGTCGAGGCGGGCGACCACCTGGCAGACCTACGCCTCGCCATCGAGGGGCCGGGCGGCGAGCCGGCCGTTCCGGCCGTGCCATTGCGCGTGATCCTGCGGTCCGCACCTCGCGCACAGGTCAACATCGCCGGTTCGGCCGGCGCCTTCGGGTCCGGATCGTCGGTGGAGGTCGTGGATTTCGGTCTCGCCGCCACGGGCGTGACCCGCCGGGTCTTCGTGCAGGTCCGCGCCAATGCGGAGTCCACGCTCACCGTGAAGTCGCAACACCATGGCGTGATGCGGCACCTGGAAATGGGGGAGGCGGGGACCGTGGTCGCCTACGGGCTCGAACTTGACGGCCAGCCCGTCGACCTGTCGGAGACCTGGACGCGGCTGGTCGATCCCCCAAGGACGCTCGAGGGCGTCTCGCTGCCGATGGACTTCACCCTTGGACCCGTCGCCGGCCAGATGTCGGGCCGATATGAGGACCTGCTCACCATAGACATCTCGCCAAACTAGCCGCCGAGCCGCGGGCTCCGACCGAATGGAGGACGACATGTGGAGATTCATCCGGCGGATGGTTCGGCGGTTGAGATGCCGGCGTCACCGATGGAAGCCGCTGCGCCAGCGCCCGGGTCAGGAGTTTTGCAACCTCTGCGGCGCCCGTCGCAGGATGGCCGGGGCGACTGGGTCGGTCGGCGGCGCCAAGCTCAATCCGTGAACCCGAGAGAGGACCGCAGGACCAGCAGTTCCTCGACAACGGTATCGCTGGGCGCCCCCAGCTCGCTGGACTGTTCCAGGACGAGGGTCAGGGCGCGCAGGTGAACGCGCAAGGCTTCCGTATGCCAAATTCCCCGGCTCGTCAGGCCGTCGAGCATCACGCAAATGCCGCGGGCGACGGCGCCGACCGCAGCCATTCCGGCGGCTTCCGCCACCTCAGCGACATTCATCGCCGGTTCTGCGATGGCCTGGCACCCGGCGAACAGCGCCTCCTCAGGCTGTTCAGCCCAGTTGGCGAGAACGGCGACCCTGCCGGCCACGAAGGCCTCGATGCGGCCAGCGAGAAGGGCGACGCGTGCATCGGCGTCCGAGACCAGGCTGTCGACCGTGGGGCCGTCCCTCGATAGGGCCTGGGAAATGCGGTGTCTGACGGCATATACCCGCGCTTCGTTCATGGCCTCTCCTAACCGAATAGCGCGGTGACATCGTCCTGGGACATGGCCCGCTCCGGGTCCCCGATCAGGGCGAGCGCATCGCCCCGGCGTTCGGGGATGTCGGGCGGAAGCGGGACCGTCCGGACCCGGCGATCCGGTCCGCAATAGCCATCGGACTCAACGAAATCGCGGGTGTCGCGCGCGATCCATTCGATCCGGTTCAGCAGGACCGCGGGGGCCACGGGCTTCCGCACGATCATGTTGGCCCCGGCGTCGCGCGCCTGAACGACCATATGCTCGGGCGTGTAGCTGTGCAGGATGACGATCGGAACCGTATGGTTGGGCAGCGACGGCTCGGACCGGATGTGCCGGGCCAGATGCAGACCGTCCTCGCCCGGCATGGCGTAGTCGATGAGGATCAGGTCGAATTTCTCGTGGGCGATGACGAAGCGGGCTTCGTCCGGAGACTGGCAGGCTTTCAGCTTCTCCAGCCGGAAGCCCGCGAGGATCTGCGAGAGCAATTCCAGCGACTGGGGATTGTCGTCGATGACCAGGGCCCTGGTTCGCCGCAGGTCCAGCCGGATGCCTGTTACCGCCATGTCCGCGTCCCGCTTCCTCTGTCGCACCCGACCGGCGTCAGGGTTCCAGAAAAAGGCGGTCGGCCGCCGCCTGGTCGAGGCCATACCCCTCGGGGGCAGGGCCGTTCAGCAGCGGGTCCTGCGGTCGGGATGTCGATGGGGCGTCATTGAACAGGGCGCAGAGCTGCTGCAGTCGCTGGCCCGTGAGGTCCTGAAACGCGCAGCTTTCAAGGATCCGCAGAAGATGCCGCTCAAGTCTTTCGGCGGCGGCCGCGTCGACTTTGCTGATCGCGGGCATTTCCTGAAGTCCGGCGCCGGCTGCGGTCAGGATGACATCCACCGCGGCTTCGACTTCCTGCCGGATCAGGCCCAGGATCGCGAGGGGCTCGCTCATGTCAGAGCTCTCCCAATACGGTGGTGAGCTTCTGCTTCAGCACCGCCAGGGTGAAGGGCTTGATGATGTAGTTGTTCACCCCGGCCTGGCGCGCGGCCACGACGTTCTCGGTCTTGGCCTCCGCCGTGATCATGACGAACGGCGTCGCCTTGGTGCGCGGGTCCGCCCTGACCGCTTTCAGCAGTTCATAGCCGGTCATCGGCGCCATGTTCCAGTCCGACAGGATCAGACCATAGTCGTTCTCCCTGATCTTCTGCAGGGCGCTCGTCCCGTCGATCGCATCATCAATGTTCTTGAAGCCCAACTGTTCAAGCAAACCACGCACGATCCGAACCATCGTCTTGTAGTCGTCAACGACGAGTACGTTCATGGACTTGTCGACGGCCATCTCTGGGCTCTCATTCTGCTGGCGGGACGGTCTTTCGCGGCGAAAGGTGCTGGGCGATGGATAACAGGAGGTTACCGGTGTTCGTCTGGTGCAATGTATCGGTGTCAGAAACGATGTTTTAAAATGCACCGTGGGTGCAAAAGGTCGTCTATTGGGCGGCATTATGTGGAGCAATAAAGCATTCGCTGTTCCGTGATAAATAACGGAGAGGGCTGTGCGAGCCAACGTTGCTTAGTAAATCCGCGCATTAAAGTCGTATTAACCAACAGCACCCTCTCTCTACACGGGGATGAATTGGGGGTGGCGCTTGGACGACTTGGTTGCCGACTTTATCGCCGAAACCCGTGAGGGTCTGGAGGCGCTGGATAGCGAACTGGTGCGGTTCGAGCAGCAGCCGGGCGACCCGGCCACGCTTGGCGGCATCTTCAGGCTGATCCACACCATCAAGGGCACCTGCGGTTTCCTGGGTCTGGTCCGGCTGCAGACGGTCGCCCACGCGGCGGAGAACGTGCTCGGCGCCTTCCGGGACGGGGTGTTGCCCGTCACGCCGGTCGCTGTGTCCGCCGTCCTCGAGACGGTGGATCTGATCCGGTCCCTGACCGACGCGCTCTGCGCCACGGCGTCGGAACCGGAAGGGGATGATTCGGCCCTGATCGCGCGGCTGGAGGGGCTGCTGGAGGCGCCCGTGGCGGTCGCCGACGATGCCCCGGCGGCGGCCGTCGCTCCCCAGGATGAGGAAGACACGCGCCGGCTGATCTGCCGTCTGGGCGGAGACGCCACCCTGGATGCGGCGGCGGAAGCCGCGGTCGGTCGGCTGGCGTCCGACGGCCTCGTCGGGGCGTTGTTCGCGAACGCAGACCCCGACCGGCTCCAGGCCGCGATGCGCGACAGTCTCGGTTCTCTGGCCCGAAAGGTGGAGCGGGGGCGCGGCTTCGCGGCCGCCCTGGCCGGATTCGTCGACAGCCCGCCCACGACCGCGGAGGCCGAGCGGGTGTTCGCCTTGGTCGGGGAGGCCCTGGGCGCGCTGGAAATCCCCAACACCGTCATTGACGAGCTGGCGATGCTGGTCGACTGCGAACCCGCCGGGGCGGCGGTATCCGCTCCGGAGGCTTGCGCCGCCCCCGCGGCGGATGCGGTCGTCGAGACCGTCCCGGAGTCGCTCGCGGCCGTGACAGTCCCCGGCGAAGCGCCGGCGCCCAGGTCCGAGGCCGAGGCCTCCTCCGGCCCGGCCCAGACTATCCGGGTGAGCGTCGACGCCCTCGAGCATCTGATGACGGTCGTCAGCGAGCTCGTGCTGATCCGCAACCAGCTGATCCAGACCCTTCGCCTGGAGCCCGAGAGCCCGTTCGCGGCGCCGCTGAACCGGCTGAACCAGGTCACCAGCGAGCTGCAGGAAGGGGTGATGACCACGCGTATGCAGCCGATCAGCGGGGCCTGGGCAAAGCTGCCGCGACTGGTGCGCGATCTGGCGCAGGACCTGGGCAAGTCGATCGACCTGGTCATGGTCGGCCAGGACACCGAACTGGATCGCCAGGTCCTGGAACTGATCAAGGACCCGCTGACCCACATGATCCGCAACGCCGCGGATCACGGGCTGGAGACGCCCGCCGAACGGGCGGCCGCCGGCAAGCCGGAGACCGGGCGGATCACCCTGCAGGCCCGCCACGAGGGCGGCGCGATCGTCATCGAGATCTCCGACGACGGGCGGGGGCTTCCGGCCGGGAAGCTCCGCGCAAAGGCGGTGGCGGCCGGCGTGCTGACGCCCCTCCAGGCCGAGCAGATGTCCGACCTTGAGGCGCGGCAGCTGATCTTCCTGCCCGGGCTGTCGACCGCGGCGGAGGTGACGTCCGTGTCCGGGCGCGGGGTGGGGATGGACGTCGTCAGGACCAATATCGAGAAGATCGGCGGGGCCATCGAGCTGGCCTCGGTCGAGGGCCGCGGGGCCTGTTTCACCATCCGCATCCCCCTGACCCTGACGATCGTTTCGGCCCTGATCGTGGAATGCTGCGGCGAGCGGTTCGCCATGCCGCAGTCCAGTCTGGTGGAGCTGGTCAGCGCCAGCGATGGCTCCGGGCGGACCATCGAATACATCGACGGGGTGGCGGTGCTGAGACTGCGCGACCGTCTTCTGCCGCTGGTGTCGCTGCAGACGCTGCTGGGCCTTGAGCCCGCGGGGGAGCCGCCGGCCGAGGCCTGCATCATCGTGGCCCGGGTCGGGGCCTTCACCTTCGGCGTGATCGTGGATCGGGTCTTCGACACCGAGGAAATCGTCGTCAAGCCGGTCGCCAGCGTCCTGCGCCACCTGAAGCTCTATTCGGGCGCCACCATCCTGGGCGACGGGTCGGTCATACTGATCCTCGATCTCAAGGGGATTTCGGTCGAGACCGGCGCGGGCCAGGGCGCGGCCGGGGTGCTGGACGCCGAAGACGCCGGGGAGGCGGGCGACCGCCAGGCGGTGTCCGCCCTGCTGGTGTTCCGCGCCGCCAATGACACGCTCAAGGCCGCGCCGCTGGCGAACGTCTCGCGCATCGAGGAGGTCGCCGCCGACCAGATCGAATGGATCGATGGCCGCAGCGTCATCCAGTACCGCGGACGGCTGATGCCGATCATCGGCCCCGACGCGGCGGCGGCGAACGCCTGGGAGGGGCCGGACCAGCGTCCGCTGCTGGTCTTCACCCGCGACGATCGGTCCGTGGGCCTGCTGGTCAACGAGATCGTCGACATCGTCGAGAGCGTGGTCGAGACCGACATGACCGCCGCCGGCGCGGGGGCCCTGGGCGGGCTGATCATCGGCGGGGTGGCGACGGAGCTGATCGACGTCGCCTACTACTGGACCCGGGCCTTCCCCGACGAGGCCCCCGCCGCCGCCGGCGGGGGCGCCGACCGCCGGGCCGAGGCGCCGGCGGCAGAGCCGAAGGATCAGACGACCGGCGCGGAGGGCGCCGCCCGGCGACGCCTGCTGCTGGTCGACCAGAGCCCGTTCTCGCAACTCCTGCTCCGGCCCCTGCTGGCCCAGGCGGGATATGAGGTGGTCGTGGCGGAAGACCCGGTGGTGGCGCTCGGCCTCTACGACGCCGGCGAACAGTTCCAGCTGATCATGGCCGACACCTCCAGCCCGGAGAACGCGCGGCAACTGGCGGCGACGCTCCATCGTGCGGCCGGCTGGCACAGGACGCCGCTTCTCAGCCTCGCCGTACACAACACCATGACAGCCGAGGGAGCGGGCGGAATGTCCCATTCGACACTGCTGGACGCCGTATCCGGCGCCCTTGGCGAACTCAGGGGAGCCGCATGAGCATCCGTGTCGAGAACTCGCTGGTGGCGACCGACTCCTCCGATGGCCTGGTGTCGATCCGGGTCGGCGCCCAGACCTTCGGCGTGCCGGTCCTGTCGGTGCAGGACGTCATCTCCGAGACCCCGATCAACCGGGTGCCGCTCGCCCCGCCAGAGGTGGCGGGATCGCTCAACCTGCGCGGCCGGATCGTCACGGCGGTCGACATGCGCCGCCGCCTCGGCATGGAGCCGCGGGCGCCGGACGACCGCTCGATGAGCGTGATCGTCGAACACGGCGGCGAACTCTATGCGCTGGTGGTCGATGACGTCGGCGACGTGCTGTGGCTGGAGCCCGCCGAGCATGAGCCGGGCCCCGTGACCCTGTCGCCCGAATGGCGGGCCGTTTGCACCGGCCTCTACCGCCTTGAGGACGAGTTGCTGCTGGTCCTGAACATCGCCCAGGTCCTGACGCTCTCCGGACCCTCAACCCTGGCCGCCTGACACGAAGACTTCCGCCAAACCCCGCCGACAGCCGCTTGGCGAGCCTCAGAAGGAAACCACCATGTCCACCGCCGCCGCCCTCAAAGCGTCTGACGACACCCTGGCGTACGACGACCTGCTGGAAGACTACCGCGGGCAGGTCGACGCCATCCGCAAATCCCAGGCGGTGATCGAGTTCGCCCTCGACGGCACGGTCCTCGACGCCAACGACAATTTCCTCAACGCCCTCGGCTATTCGCTCGCCGAGGTGCGCGGCAAGCACCACAGCCTGTTTGTCGATCCGGCCGAGCAGGCGGGCCCCGAGTACCGCGCCTTCTGGGAGCGGCTGGGGTGCGGCGAGTACGACGCCGGCCAGTACCGGCGCATCGGCAAGGGCGGACGCGAGGTGTGGATCCAGGCCAGCTACAACCCGATCATGGACGGTTCGGGCAAGCCCACCAAGGTGGTCAAATACGCGACCGACATCACCCGCATCGTTCAGGAGCGACAGGCAGGGCTGCGCGTCCAGCGGGCCGCGGAAACCCTGACCAGCTCGCTCATGATGGTCGACCGGGATCTGGTCATCACCTACGTCAACGACAGCACCAGGAAGCTGCTTAAAGGCATTGCGCCGGAAATCCGGCTGCTGTGGGCGGATTTCGATCCGGACCGGATCGTCGGGACCTGCATCGACCGCTTCCACAAGGATCCGTCGCACCAGCGCCGGCTGCTCGCCGATCCGTCGCGCATGCCCTACGAGACCGACATCCGCATCGGCGGCCTGGTCATCCACCTGTGCGTCAACGCAACCTACGATGACCAGGGGAACCATGTCGGCAATTCGCTGGAGTGGGCCAATGTGACCGAGGTCCGCGCGGCCGAGGCCCTCAACACCGACCTGGCCAATCAGATGGCGGCGATCAGCAAGGCCCAGGCGGTGATCGAGTTCACCATGGACGGCCGGGTCGTTACCGCGAACGCCAACTTCCTCAAGACCCTCGGCTATTCGCTCGAGGAGATTCAGGGCCAGCACCACAGCATGTTCCTGGCGCCGGCCGAGCGGAACACGCCCGAGTACCGCGCCTTCTGGGAGAAGCTGAATCGCGGCGAGCACGACAGCAACCAGTACAAGCGGATCACCAAGGACGGGTCCGAGGTGTGGATCCAGGCCAGCTACAACCCGATCTGCGACGCCGCCGGCAAGCCGATGAAGGTGATGAAATACGCCTCGGACATCACCGCTCAACGCAAGATCGCCGAGCGGGTCAAGGAGATCTCCAACATCGTCTCGTCCGCCTCCACGGAGATGCGCGCGACGGCCGAAGCCATGGCCCAGACGGCGGCGGAGGCGACCACCCAGGCGGCCGCGGTCGCCAGCGCGGCCCAGGTGGCCTCCAGCAACGTCCAGACGGTCTCGGCGGCCGGGGAGGAGCTCTCGGCGTCGATCTCCGAAATCGCCCGCCAGGTCGCGGAGTCCACCAACATCACCCAGCGGGCCGTGTCCGAGACTGACACCACCAAGGCGGCCATTCAGACCCTGGCCGAGGCGGCGCAGAAGATCGGCAACGTCGTCACCCTGATCAACAACATCGCCGGCCAGACCAAACTGCTGGCCCTGAACGCCACGATCGAGGCGGCACGGGCCGGAGACGCGGGCAAGGGCTTCGCGGTGGTGGCGTCGGAGGTGAAGAGCCTGAGCGACCAGACCGCAAAGGCCACGCATGAAATCTCGTCGGAGGTCTCGGCCATGCAGGCGGCGACCAGCACCTCGGTCTCGGCCATCCAGGGCATCGCGGACACCATCGGCAAGGTCGCCGAGATCGCCGCCGCCATCGCCAGCGCGGTAGAGGAGCAATCCGCCGCCACCGGGGAAATCTCGGCCAATGTGACGGAGGCGGCGGCCAGCACCCAGGAGGTGTCCAGCAACATCCAGGGGCTGAACGAGGGGGTGTCCCAGACCAGCGCCGCCTCGGCGCAACTGCTCACCGCCTCGGGCGAACTGGCGGTCCAAGCCGAGGCCCTCAGCCGCGAGATGGACGGACTGCTCTAGAGCCGTCCGCAGCCCCATTCCTGCGCCGGCCCGCCGACTCGTCGGCGGGCCGTTTGCGTTAGGGGGAGGCAGGATTCTCTCAGGCGGAGCGGGCCAGGTTTCCGTCGGCGGGGCGGTACAGGCCGCGCAGCCCGGGGACCGGTTCCACCGCGCTCGAAACGCCCAGCACGGTCTCGGCGCTGCCGAGCAGCAGAGAGCCGTCCGCCGCCATCGCCCGCCTGAGCTGGTCGAGGATCTGGCGCTTGGTCTCGATGTCGAAATAGATCAGCACATTGCGGCAGAAGATCACATCGAAGACGCCCAGCCCGGCCGAACCCTGCAGAAGATTGTGCGGCTTGAACCTGACCATCTGCTGAAGCTTGGGAGACACCCGCCAGCCGTCCGGCTCCTGTTTGAACCAGCGCGCCTGACGCTCCGGCGAAAGGCCCCGATTGACCTCGAAGTCATTGTAGAGGCCGGCGCTCGCCTTGCGCAGGATGGGCTCGGACATGTCCGTGGCGAGGATATCCAGTTTCCAGCCCGCCAGCCGATGGCCCATCTCCATCAGGATCATGGCCACCGAATAGGGCTCTTGTCCGCTGGAGCAGGCGGCGCACCATATCCGTAACGATCGCTGGGCCTGGCGGGCGGCGATCAGCGGCGGCAGGATGGAGTCCGCCAGCTGTTCGAAGGGTGCGGCGTCACGGAAAAAATAGGACTCGTGGGTCGCCATGACATCGACGGCCTGCTGCAGCAGGGCCTCCGACGCTCCGATCCGGAGTGCGGCGAGCAACTCCGTCACGGAACCCAGCCCCTGGGCGCGGGCGACCGGGGCGAGGCGACTGGAGACGAGGTAGGCCTTCTCCGGGGTCAGGACGAGGCCGGACCTTTGCCGGACCAGCCGGCAGAAATGGTCGTAGTCGGGTCCGGTCATGACGCCGCTCCGCTGATGCGTCGGACCCAGGGGCCGATCTGGTCGAGGGGCAGGATCCCTCCGGCGAGCCCCGTGGCCGCGGCCGCTCCGGGCATGCCCCAGACCACGCTGGAGGCCTCGTCCTGGACGATGAAATGGCCGCCCGCACGCGCCAGCGCCTCGCAGCCCTGCGCCCCGTCCGAACCCATCCCCGTCAGAATGACGCCCAGCGCCCCGGAGCCGAAGACCCGCGCCGCCGTGCGGAACAGCGGGTCGACGGCGGGACGGCAGAAATTCTCGGGCGGGTCCTGATTCAGGCGCAGCGTCGGCATCGCCCCTTCGCGCGCCACGGTCATGTGCCAGCCGCCCGGGGCGATATAGCAATGGCCCGGCTTGATCCGGTCGCCGTCCTTCGCCTCCGCGCACGGCCGCTCGCCGGCCCGCGTCAGCTGCTCGGCCAGCAGGGCGGTGAAGGTGGGGGGCATGTGCTGGGTCAGCAGGATCGGCTGCTCCACCGCCCCGCGCAGCGCCGCGAACAGCTTCAGCAGGGCGGGCGGACCGCCGGTCGAGGCGCCGATGAGGATGACGCCCGGGCGGGTCCGCGGCGGACGCGCCACGATTGGCGGAGCGGCCATGGCCGGCGTGGGGGCGGTCGGCGTCCGGGCGGCCGCCGCCGGCCGCTTCGCCGCCAGAGCCCTGATCTTGGCTGTCAGCTCGTGGCGGAACTCCTCGGCGGCGCCGAGCCCGGTCTCGGGCTTGGCGACATAGTCGCTGGCCCCGAGATGCAGCGCCTTCATGCTGATCTCGGCGTTCCGCCGGGTCAGGGTCGACGCCATGACCACACGCACGGCCGGATGGCGGGCGACGATCTCGCCCAGCGCAGTCAGGCCGTCCATCACCGGCATCTCGATGTCGAGGACCACGACGTCGACCTCGCGCCGGGCCAGTTCCGCCAGCGCCAGCGCGCCGTTGGCGGCGGTCGCGACCACCCCGATACCGGTCTCGGCGTTCAACTGGCGGGAGATCAGTCCCCGGACGACCGCAGAATCGTCTACGACCATGACCCGGATATCCGTGGGCCGAACCGCCAGTTCGAGTTGAGTCATGGGTCCCCCGATCAAACCGACGGGACGGTCAGGGACAGCTGCACGGCCTTCGCGCTGCTGGATTCTCCTGTCACGAGCATCCTCAATGACGCCCCGCCGTCATGGTTTAGATGAGGCCATTGATAGAGTAATTTTCTGTAAATAGTGTTTGAAGTGTAGCTGTTGCTGAAATTCCGATAGCCCAAGGGATGAGTCAAATAGTGCGCCGTTCTTTATCAAGCATCCTGTTTCGAACAGTCAGTAAGTCGTCAGGGGGCTCAAATTGTACCCAAGGCGTAATTGGCGTCCGGATCCCAGGTTGATGCATTCCAGTTTGGCGGCGCTCACAGGTGAGCAAATCAGGGCGGGTCGTGCGCTCGCCCGTATTGATCAATCAGAGTTGGCGCGGCGCTGCGGCCTGAGCCTGGAGACGATCAAGCGCCTCGAAAGAATCCGCGGCCCCGTGGACGCCAACAGCCGCACGCTTCGCGCGCTGGTCGAGGTCTTTTCGACCATGGGAGTGGCGTTTGACAGCTGCGAGGACGGCGGCACGGGCGTCTGCCTGGCGCCCGGCCAGGCCTTGCGCTCGGCGGCGGGAGCCGGGCGCCCGCCGGGGGCGGCCCGGAGGACGGTTCGGCAGGCCGCCGAGGCCGGGTGCCATCGGCTGATCTACTACAGCACGGCCAACCCCGATAACCCCCGGCCGCTTCATGAGCTGCTCGAGCAGGTCGAGGTTTCAGGGGCTCAGAGAAAGACCACCATGGACGTCACAGGGATTCTGTTCGCGCATGACGGACGGTTCCTCAGCGTCCTCGAGGGGCCGAAAGACAATGTCCGGCAGGTCTACGGCGCGATCTCGTGCGATCGTCGCCATGCGTCCCTGTCTGTAATCAGCGACCAGCCGGCGCCGGCGCGGCATTTCCCGGACTGGGGCGTGTGCTGTGGTCTGTTCCAGTCGGACGCCGAGATGGTCGGGGACGAACCGGCGCTCCGTGAAGGTTTTCATCCCGAAAGCCTGTCCCCGGCGTCGGCGCTCGGACTGCTCAGCGTGATGCGGGATCTGAAGGAGACGTCTCCTCGAAAGGATCTGCACTCGCGGTGCCCCTGTCCGCTGGCGGGCGTCTGCCTCGACCGAATGTGCGCCAGCGGCGCCGCGGCCTCCTGCCAGACGGAGCCGTAGATATCGGCCTGCGACAATCCGCCACATCTCGCTCCTGATTGGGCCCTGGGTGCAAAGCGGCGCCCCTGACGGATGTCAGATGCGCCAACGGGTTGCAGGGTGCGGCGCGCCCCCTCGGGCGCGGCCCGGGTTCGGCTCCGGCGGCTGGTTTGCAGCCCCCCCAAATCGCTTCACGCGTGAGGGCCGGGACCAACCGTGCGGGATATCGATGTGGATGGATCTGACACTGAGGCGACGTTCCATCGTATGATCCAGCCTTCATCGGGAGGCGGCGCAGTGTTGGCCGAGAGGCCGGACGAGCTCCTCTGGCGCCTGAAAAGGGCGCAGGCCCTGGCGCAGATGGGCAGCTGGGAATGGAACATTCTCACCGGCCAGTTGCTCTGGTCCGACGAGATTTTCAGCCTGTTCGGACTGCCGGTCGACGCCTTCGGGGCGAGCTACTCCGCCTTCCTGGATCGGGTTCACCCGGACGACCGGGCGATGGTGGAGGAGGCCGTCAGGCGGGCTGTCGAAGAGGGTGCGGACTATGAGCTGGACCATCGGATCCTTCGGCCCGACGGCGAAGTCCGCTTCGTCCACGAGTCCGGCGAGGTCGAACGTGATCGGGCGGGCGTTCCCCTGCGCATGCGCGGAATCGTTCAGGATGTGACCCGATCGCGGGCGGTCGAGCGATCCGCCACGCGCAATCGCGACATGCTCTCGGGCATGTTCCGGATCTCGCCGGAAGCCATCGTCGTGGCCAATGCGGAGGGGCGGGTCGTCATCTTCAGCGCGGGGGCCGAGGCCGTCTTCGGCTACGCCGCCCACGAAATCGTCGGAGGGCCGATCGAACGCCTGATGCCCGAGCGGTTCCGCGGCGATCACGGCCGGCACGTCGCGCGGTTCGCAGCAGGACCTGACGACAGCCTGCAGATGGCCCAGCGCCGACCCATTCAGGGCCTGCGCAAGGATGGCGTGGAAATTCCGATCGAGGCCTCGCTCGCTCGCATCGTCGCCGGGGGGGAGACCCTCTTCACCACCATCGTGCGCGACCTGACCGAACGCTACGAAGCCGAGGCCTGCCTGGTCGAGGCCCGTGATCGCGCGGAACAGGCCAACCGGGCGAAGTCGGTCTTCCTCGCCAATATGAGCCACGAACTGCGGACGCCGCTAAACGGCATCCTCGGGGTGGCTGAAGCTCTGGCGAACACCGCTGCAGATCCCCGCCAGAAGGAGATGGTGGACATTATCGCGACCTCGGCGCGCGCGCTCGAAGCCCTGCTGACGGACATCCTCGACCTCGCCCGGATCGAAGCGGGGCGACTGGACATCCAGAATGAGGCCTTCGATCTCGGGGCCATGGTCCGGAGCGTCGCGGCGCTCTTCGCCGCGAGTGCAGAGAGCAAGGGCCTGACGTTCCATCTGGACCTGCCGGACTCGTTCGCCCTGACCGTGGCGGGCGATGGCATGCGGCTGCGGCAGATCCTCAACAACCTGCTCAGCAACGCCGTGAAATTCACCGAGACCGGCGGCGTGAGGCTGGCGGTCGAGACGGACTGCAGCGACGGTCAGCGCCGGGTGCGGTTCTCGGTGCACGACACGGGCATCGGCTTTGACGACGGGGTCGGAGCCCGGCTCTTCCAGCCCTTCGAGCAATCGGACGGGTCCATCACGCGCCGCTTCGGCGGCACGGGCCTCGGCCTGTCGATATGCCGGCGCCTGGTCGAGTTGATGGGGGGCTCCATAGAGGCCCGGTCGGTCGCCGGCCAAGGCTCCACTTTCACCTTCGAAGTCAGCCTGGCCCCCGCTCTGACTGAGCCTGACGGTCCTGCCGCAGTTCCCGAATGGACCGGGCAGCCGCTTCGCGTCCTCCTGGCCGAAGATCATCCGGTGAACCGGCGCGTGGTGGAGCTCATCCTCGCGCCCGTGGGTATTGACGTATCCTCGGTGGAGAACGGATCACTCGCGGTCGACGAAGCGGAGGCCGGATCGTTCGACCTCATTCTGATGGACATGCAGATGCCTGTCATGGACGGACTGGAAGCGGTCCGTCGCATTCGGGACAGGGAGGCCGGCGCCGGTCTGCCGCCGGTGCCGATCTGCATGCTCACGGCCAATGCGCTTCCCCATTTCCAGGCCATGGCGCTGGAGGCCGGCGCGGACGGGTTCCTGACCAAGCCCATCAGCGCCGCGGCCCTGATCCAGCAGATCGCCGAGCTTGTCTCCCGGACCAGGGCCGAGGCGGTCATTTGAGCGGCCCGGGCTGACGAAAGGGGAGGGTGGAAGCTGGAAACAGCAGGACCCTGAGAACGGCCAGCGTACGGCGCGGGCCCGGGGCTAGGCTGCGCCCCCTGAGACGGTCTCAAAGGCGGGGACCGGGTCGATCAGGCTGTCATAGATGGCGCTGATGAACCGGTCCGCGTCGCCTTCCAGGGCATAGGAGGCGGTGGGGTGGCGCTGGCGGATCTCGTCCAGGGTCTCGCCGGCGGCGATTCCGGCCGCCACCTGATCCCGAACGTCCGTCAGCATGTCGCGATAGGCCATCAGTTCCGCCTTGGTGGCGACGTCTCCGTGGGCCGGAACGACCTGGGTGTGGGAGTCGGCGATCGAAAGGGCGATCTCGACCGAGGCGATCAGGCCCTGGATGCTCCCCCCGCTGCTGCGGTCGATGAAGGGGAAGAGCCCGTTGAAGAAGACGTCGCCCATGTGGAGCACGTTCGCCGTCTCCAGATAGACGAGGCTGTCGCCGTCGGTGTGGGCCGAGGGCGTATGGCGAAGCTTCACGACCTCGTCGCCAAAATTCAGATCGAGGGTGTCGTCGAACACCACGACGGGCAGGGCGATATCGGGCGAGGCCGGGACCGTACGACCGTATGCGGCCATGAACTGGTCGGTGGCCAGACGCGCCCTTACGCCGCGATGCGCGATGATCACCGCGCCCTCGCGGGCCAGTCGGGCATTTCCGCCGGAGTGATCCAGGTGCCAGTGTGTGTTGATGACGTAACGGATCGGATCAGGAGAGATGGAGCCGGCCGCGGCCAGCATCTCCTCAATATCCATCGGCCGCTCATCGTCGATCAGCAGCACGCCGCGCTCGTCGGGGACCATGACAACGTTTCCGCCGCTTCCGACCAGCAACCACGCCGTGGGCGCCAGTTGCCGAAAATTGTCTGTGGTCTGCGCCGCGGCGGGGGGCGCTCCAAGCATCAAGGCGAGCGAGCCTGCGAGGGCGGCGAATTCGGGTCGGGACAAGTTCACATCAGCTCCGGATCAATGTTGAAAGGCGTTCTCGATGGAAGCGAGCAAGCGGTGGCCGGCGTCGCTCAGGGCCGCGCGCCGGCCCCGGCCATCTCCCGGGTCTCTCAGCAGCACGAGCAGGCCATATCCGGGCTTGGCCGAACCCCGGCGTCCGGCGATCAGCATCGCCACGCTGCGGGATACGGTCGCCTGACTCTCGCCGGTCCGGTCGCCGAGCTCGTTCAGCCGGAGGCCTTCTTCGGCGGCCACCGTCAGGAAAATCAGGAACTGCGTGAAGGTCAGGCCGGGCGCACGGGCCCGCGCGATCGCGATCGCCCTGACCAACCCTCGCGCCGGAGACCGGAGCGAGAGGGGCGGGGCGCCTGGACGGCCTCCCTGGGAAAGCGACAGGTTCAAGAGTGCGACGAGTTCAGCATAGGGAGGCCCCGGAGCGCCCTGTGTTTACCACTTTGCGCCCCCGTGAGCCCCGCACGATCACAGCAGTGCTTGCAGTTTTGTCGCCATAAAACGGGCCTTGGGCGCGAAGGTTGACCGCCGGTCGCGCCCCGCGAGGCCCCAATGGATTTTCCGCACCCCTTTTCAACGATCCCGCTATCTGACCTAATTTGAGGATGTCCCGGGAGGTCAAAGGCAATGCGGGTCATAGTGGCGGACGACGAACCTCTCGCCCTGGGCCAGATGCGGTCGTCGCTTGCGTGCATTCCGACCGTGGAGGTCGTTGGCTGCGCCCGAAACGGGGTGGAGGCCCTCGCCATGATCCGGAGCCTCAAGCCCGATCTTGTCATCCTGGACATCGAGATGCCGGGCAGAAGCGGGCTGTCGGTGATCGAGAACCTGCGGATCGGCGAAGCCATACCCGAGGTCATATTCTCCACTGCCTTCGCCCACTATGCGGTGAAGGCCTTTGAGGTGAATGCGGTCGACTATCTGACCAAGCCGGTCTCGTTCGAGCGGCTGCGTGATGCGGTTCGCAACGCCGAAGAACGCCTGGCCGCCCGTACGGCGAACCAGAGGTTCGCCGAGTTGCAGGCGCTGATCGTCGCCCTGCAGGCCGACGCCGGAAGTGACGGCCAGGTATACGAACAGGAGCTGTGGATCCGGCGCAAGGAAGGCCTGGAACGGCTGCCGGTCAAGGCGATCGAACTGATCGAGGCCCAGGGCGACTATGTGAATCTCCATGTGGGCGACGAGATGCATCTCATCCGCGGTACGGTCAGCTCGCTTGAGCACCGGCTCAATCCGGCCCTCTTTGTGAGAAGCCACCGCTCCTTCCTGGTCAACATCACGCGCGTGCGAGGCATCCGTCGCAAGACGGGCGGGCGCATGGAGTTGACGCTCGACACTGGCCGACTGGTGGCCGTGGGCCCGAGCTACGCCGAGAGCACGCTGAAAGCGGTCAACGCCAAACGCTGGCGCTAGCGACCAGACTGCAAACAAGCACGACGAACCGCCGACCCATTCGGTCGAATGGCCGCCGGCTGCGACCGCCCGGGCCCTCGAACCTGCATGGTCGTGACCGGAAAATGGTTCGGCGCGTCCGGCGTTCACGAGGTCAATCAAGGCAGTCAAATCTGCGTTCCGGTCCATTCCTTATTGTATTTAGATAACTTGATACAATATCAGCACGCAGGTGTCGTAGTCGGTAAATCGGCGTTACAATTGAGTTGTTCCTCCTTGTCGGACTGTAGTCTTAATCGTGCAGCGCGTTGTCTGGCTGAGGTCAGGCGCGTCGTTCGTCACAACCAGATTAGTCGTCGGGCGCTTCGGCGGTCGGCGGTGGTTCCAGGAGGGGTTTAATGAATATCCATCACTCAGTGCGGCAGCGGCTTTTGGTCGGGACCATTGTCGGCGGATCGCTGCTCGCGATGGCCGGATCGGCCTTCGCCCAGGAGGTCGCCCGTCCGGCGGGCAACCTCCAGGATCAGGACGAACAGGCGACCGACATCGGTGAAGTCGTCGTCACCGGTTCGCGAATCCGCCGGGACCCGACCAATTCGCCGACCCCGCTGATCCAGCTCACGGGCGAACAGTTGCTGACCACCGGCCAGTCCACGGTGATCGATTATCTGGCGACCGTTCCGGCCCTTCAGAACTCACTGGTGCCGTCCGACACGACAGGCGCGAACCTTGGGATCGGCGGCCTTGCCCTGCCGAACCTGCGCTCGCTCGGCGCGGGCCGCACCCTGACCCTCGTCGACGGTCGCCGTCACGTCGGATCCAACGGCGGTCAACTCGCGGTCGACGTCGACGCCGTGCCCCGGCTGCTGATCCAGAACGTCGAGATCGTCACCGGCGGCGCCTCATCCGTCTACGGCGCAGACGCCGTCTCGGGCGTACTGAACTTCATCCTGAAGAAGGACTTCGAAGGCCTCGAGATCGACGCCAACTACGGCATGGTCAACGAAGGCGGACAGGCCAACAAACGCCTTTCGGTCCTCGCTGGCGCCAATCTGCTGGATGATCGTCTCAACATCTATGTGCACGGAGAGCTCGAGGATACCGACGAAGTCAAGGTCCTGGACATCGACTGGCTCACAGAGGCGTATTCGCTGGTCGGCCTCGACGCCGATCCTGCCACGATCCCGTCCGACGGCGTGACGGACAACGGCCTGTTCAGCAACTTGCGAACCTTGAGCCGCCCCCGGTGGGGCCAGACGACTCTCGCCAATTTCCAGCGCCCAAGCGCACTGCTCGATCCGGACGTACCCTTGGCGGTGTGTAACCCGGCAGGCAATTTCCGCTCGGCCAATTGCTTCGGTGTTGACCCCGCAAAAACCTTTGTCTTCGAGGGCCCAACCGCGCGTCTGGCCAACTTCGGTCGGCGCGTCGGCGAAACCGGCGTGAACCGGCCTCTCAACATCGGCGGCGACGGCGACAACATATCCTCGTTCGGACAGTTCACGCGCGTTCCCAGCTCAACATCAAGGCGGTTCCAAGCCGGGGCAAACTTCGAGGTCACGTCCGACATCCACGCGACTTTCGAGGCGAAATACGTCAACGAGGACACCTTCCACATCGGGCAGCCCGTCTTCTACGACTTCTTCATTTCCAACACTCCTCTGGCTACGGCTCTGCCTCGGGCGGACGGCTTCAACCAGTTTGACTTGCGGTTGGAAGACAACGCCTTCATCCCGGCCAATCTTCGTGCGGCCATTCAGGCCAACACTCTGACGCCGTTCTCAGCGCCGACCAACAACGCGCCGGGTGTGGCGCAGGCGCCGGTCGCGGCCGCCTTCGCACGCCATGGCCTGTTCGGTCCTGACCGGACGCAGGACAATACCCGAGAATTGTCGCGGTTCGTATTGGGCTTGGCGGGGGAACACGACCGGTTCGGCTTCGTCGACAATATCAGCTGGGACCTGTCCTATACCTATGGGGAGATCGAGGCCCGCAACACCGAGCGAGGCACCGACAACCTGCGTGTCGCGCTGGGGGCCGACGCCGTGGTGGATACGGCCGGCGTTCTCGGGACGCCGGGGGCCATCGTTTGCCGCTCACGGATCCTGAACGCTCAGGGGGCTCCGCTGACGGACTTCTTCCTGGGCGGCGGAGATCTGCGCAACACACAGGTCGGCCGCGATGCTATCGCTCAGTGCGTGCCGTTGAACGTCTTCGGAAACGGCAATCAGAGTGAGGCCGCGCTCGCCTACATCGACGCCGCGATCACGACCGTCGAGCACAACGAGCAGGAGCAGGCGGTCGCTTCCGTTTCCGGTCAGCTTTGGGATGTCTTCGGCGCGGGACCGATCGGGGTGGCGCTCGGCGCAGAGTACCGTCGTGAATACACGGATGCCATCGGCCGCGACGCCGATACGGCGGGACGGTCACTGTTCCTGAACACCGGGCCGGACTTCCTCGGATCCGAGTATGAAAGCGAAGAGGTTTTCGCTGAGCTGTCCTTACCGTTGTTCAGCAATACCTGGTTGGGCGAATACGGCGAGCTCAGCGGCTCGTACCGGACAGCTGACTACACCACTGTCGGAAAGGTGGACGTCTTCGGTGTGAATCTGGTCTATCGCCCGATTGCCGATATCACGTTCAAGACCAGCTTCAACTCGTCGGTGCGCGTGCCTGACCTGAGCGAGAATTTCTCGCCCTTCGTCCAGACCTTCGCGAACGGATTCGTCGATCCCTGCGCGACGACCAGCATCAATTCGCCGACGCTTTCGGCCGCCATCCGGGCCAACCGCATCGCCAACTGCACGGCCCTCGCGCAGCAGAAGGGCCTGACGTTCGACTTTGCCGGCGCGACGCTGACGAACATCGACGATTTCAATCCTCTGTACCCCGCCAACAGCGTCAGCGGGTCCATCGGGGGCAATCCGGATCTGAAGCCGGAAGAGTCGGACAGCTTCACCTTCTCGACCGTGCTGGAGCCCCGGTTCTTCCCTAATCTGAGCCTCGTTCTGGACTATTACGAGATTCAGATTTCGGACGTCATCGCGACAATCACTGGCCAGACGCTCGCCAACAACTGCGTCAGCAGCGTGGGTCTGGACCCCGTGGCGTGCGGCTTTGTCTTCCGCAACAACCCGGCCATCCCGTTTGGTCTCGGCGCGCCGCAGGGCGATCCGATCGGCGGTTTCAAGGAAGGCACCGTCAACTTCGCCAAGTTGGAAACCCGCGGTCTTGACTTCACGGCCCGCTACCGTCTCGACACCGAGGAAATGTTTGGTCGGAACTGGGGCCAGGTCGACTATTCGATCAGCGGTCTGTGGCTTCTGGACCAGAAGCAGTTCCTGAACTCCGGCAACCCCGACGACTTCGTTGAGCTGGCGTCCACGGTCTCCGGAACGCAGGCGTTCCCGCGCGTGCGATTCACCTCGTCGCTCACCTGGACGCCGAACGAAATCTGGAGCTTCAACTGGACGGCGGACTTCCAGACGGCTTCGGATATCATCCAGCGTCGGACGTTCATTCTGAACAACGACAGCCGCTCGCCCGACCTGCTGGATACCGGGAACTTCACCCGTCACGACTTCACGGTCCGCTACAAGGTCGACGAAACCCTGTCGCTGCGCGCCGGCGTGGTGAACGCTTTCGACGCGGAACAGGCCCGGGTCCTGGGCTCGACCCTGATCTCCAACTATGACGCCTATGGGCCCCGCTTCTTCATCGGCCTGAACTACCGCCCCTACTAGGGCTTACGATCCGGTCCAGACTGAGGGCGGCTCCGCGAGGAGCCGCCCTTTTTTTGACAGGCGCCTCTCCGACGGATTTCGATGAAGTATCGCGCAACCATTTCTCTCGAGTTTGACGCCTTCGATCATCCGGAGCTCAGTCAGCGCACGGATGAGCTGACCGAGTGGCTCAAGGAATTCGAACAACGCTTCGGCCCGGCTACGTTGGTCGTGAAGGAACGGCGGCCCCGAAGCCTGCCGCGCGCTGCCGCGCCGGCGCAGATCTGGGCAGGCGGTGAGGAGCGGACTTCTATTGCGGAATGCGAAACCGCCCATATTGTCGGCGCCGCGGAGCGGCCCGTTTATCGGCGCGGACAGATGAGCTGAAGCATGTTCGACCGCCATCCCTCCGCCGCGCGAATAGCCAGGGATCCTGCGCTCGACAGGCAGGCCGTCCTGTTCGCCGCGGGGGTATGGGCAGCCGAGCTGATTCAGTGGTTCGTTCGCTCCCTCTCCAACGACAGTCTCGGCGGGCCGAAGGAAATCCTTGAGAAGGTCATCTACAACGGCCTCGCCTTTGCGCTGACCTCCGGGATATGGGCCATACTGCGGTTGCGCGGGCCGTTCACGGCCTGGGGATTCGTCCGTGCGGCGGCGCCTCTCATTGTCGCGGCGTCAGCGCTCAACACGATCCTGAGCTGGGCGATCTTCTATTTCTACACGCCCGTCCGGGAGCCGCTGTTCCCGCTCACGCTCGACTGGATCCGGGCTGCGCCCCAGCCGCTCTCCTACCTGTGGGTCTTCCTGACCTGGGTTTGCCTGGTGGCCACCCTGGTCGGCGCCGAGCAGGTGTATGCGCGCGAGCGCGCCTTGGCGGAAAGCGAGAGTCAGGTGCAGGAGGCGCGGCTGCGGGCGCTGCGGTACCAGATTCACCCGCATCTGGTTTTCAACAGCCTGAACGCCATTCTGGCGCTGCTGGATGCCGGTGAGCCCGGCAGGGCGCGGCGCACCCTCGAACTTCTGTCCCGGTTCCTTCGAGACTCGCTCGCGGCGTCCTCGGAGAGTCTTGTGGTGCTCGACAGCGAGCTGGAAAGTCAGCGGCTGTACCTGGATATCGAGGCCGTCAGGTTCGCGGATCGGCTAGAGGTCAGCATGGCTGTCGCGCCAGAGGCCCGGGTCGCCCTGGTGCCTCCGCTTATCCTCCAGCCGCTCGTTGAGAACTCGATCAAGCACGGGCTGTCACGGTCCCTCGAGGGCGCGATGATCGATATCGGTGCGCTCAGGGTGGGCGATCGCCTTCATCTCTGGGTCGAAGACGACGCCCTCGTCACCGGCCCGCCTCGTTCTGGTGGACTGGGAATTGGCCTCGACAACATCCGCTCCCGACTCCAGGCCCAGTACGGGGAAGACGCTGTCCTGACCGCCGGGCCGACGGGGAGGGGCTGGCGATCGGAGATCGTGATGCCCTTCGAGGTCGAGGTTACGGGGGCGGCGGTTGACCCTGCCCGGGCTGACGCAGACCAACCCGCGTAACTTGGAGCCCCCGGCAGGGCTCCGTCAGGCCCTTGAGCTGACCCGCTTCAGCGGAGCGTCGAAGGCGTAGCCCATGCCCCAGATGTTGCGGATCGGAAGGTGTTCCGAGCTGACCTTCCGGAATTTGCGCCGCAGGCGGCTGATTGAGACCCTGAGATTATTGGCTTCGGCCGAATGCTTTTCGACGGAGAGGACTTCCGTCGGCTCCTCGACCAGGGCGTCGATCAACTCGACATCGCCCTTGGACAGTTCGCACACCGTGCCGGCCGGCGATCGGAGCAGGCGGCTGACGTCATTCAGGACCCAGGACCTGGGAGCGTCGTCCGGCAAAGGCGGCGAACCGGGCTCGCCCCTCCGCTGGGCGCCCCGACGGACCAGGGATTTTGCTCTCGCCAGGATTTCCCGCGGATCGCTGTCCCGCCCAAGGAAATCATCCGCGCCGAGCTCAAGGGCGACGATCCGATCGACGACATCGTCGGTCTCCGACAGGACGATCAGATACGGTGAAGGCAGGGCGCTGATGCGCAGGATCAGCGATGAGACGTTGGAATCCATCACCCGGGCCGTCACCAGAAGCACATCGGATTGGTGCAGCGCGGCGTCGGGCAGGGCGTCAGCGGACAACGGCCAGCTATGGACGATCGCCCCTCTGTCCTCGAGCGCCAGGCGGAGGGCGGTCGCTTCCGGTCGGTCATGGCCGACGGACACCAGGCCTAGAACGATCGTTTGCTCATCTAAGGCGGTAGGGCGGGCTGCGCTGACAGGCTTCGGGTTCAAGGTGCAACATCCGGGTTGGGCGGAAAGGAGCCGGTGAAAGAGTTGCGTCAGGGTAATCCTGATGAGGGAATTCGGTCGCGATTGACGCCAGCGTCATTGACTGAAGGCGTCATCCGTCGCGCCTCCTCGCGGGTTCGGCGCACCCGTCCTTCCGGAGACGGCCATCGACCGGGGCGCGGGGCCCGACACGGTCGGCCGGTCAGGCGTTCCCCTGACCGGTCGGTCGCGCGCCCCCGTCAGCTGGCGGGGTCCGCTTTCGCCGGGTCCGCGCGAACCACGACAGTGTCGATGACGGGCAAGACGCCCTCTGCCGGCATGCCGACCCGAAGGGCGTGCTCCCTGATCGATTCAGGGTCCCGGGCCTGGTAGATGCAGATCGTACCGAGGCGACCGTCCTCTTCCGCGACGACGTAGCTGCGAATCCAGCGCACGCGATCGGGCATCTCGTCGTTGCCGATCCTGGCGGATCGCTCGGCGGTCGCCTTGAGTTCCTCGGCATTGGCCCAGGCGCTCGGCCGGCGGATGACATACAGGTTCATGCTTCGACTCCAGAGGGTTGTGATGGCCGGCTGGAGGAACCGGCATGGTCCCCCCGATTAGCCCGTCAGGCGTCGCGCGGCGGCCGTTCGCGCGGGGTGGGCGGCGAAACGACGGCGCAGGTCCGGGGGGAATGGACCTGCGCCGCCGCCACTATCACCAGCTCAGGCTGACGCGCCCGTACAGAAAGCGGCCGTTGAACCCGAATGGCGAATAGTTGGAGAACGCCAGGGCGCCGTTGGAATTGACGGTCGCGGGCGTGAAGTCCGGGTATTCGTCGAAGAGGTTGTTCACTCCGACGGCCAGATCGACGTTTTGCGTGATCTGATATCGCCCCTCGAGATCCACCAGCGTCTTGTCGCCGGTGTGCACGTCGAAGGCTGGATCGGTGTTGCTGAATGGGTGAAGGACATCAGAGAAGCGCTGAAGCCTCAGCGTGCCGGCGAAGTCTCCCTGCGTCAGGTCGGTGCTGAAGACCAGCTTGTCGTGCGGCGTGCCTTCTTCCAGCGTCAACACATTGATCCGGTTGAACAGGGCGGGCGGATTGGGAATGGGCACCCCGGTCGGAATCGTGGGGACCCGGGTCACATCGGTGCTGTTGAAGTTGGCGGCGAGAGTGAAATCGAGCCGGCCCGCATCGCTATAGGCCAGGCGGTAGCGCCCCACGATGTCGACGCCCTTCGTCGTGGTGTCGACGCCGTTGACGAAGAAGCGGGCGCCGCCGACCGAACCGCCCGAGCCGGGCGGGTTCAGCAGGTTGAAGATCGCCACGGCGGTCGGATTGCCCGTGGGGCTGCCCAGCAGATTCTCCGACAGGACGATGCGGTCGGTGATGTCGATCTGATAGGCGTCAACGGTCAGTTCGAACGGCCCGCGATGGAAGACGGCGCCGAAGGAATAGTTGGTCGATTCCTCCGCATCGAGGGGGCGGGCGCCGAGGGCCTGGGCAACCGGATCCGTGGCCGGGAAGGTGGTGACCTCGACCGGCGTGCTGACGCCGCCGATGACGATGAAGTTGATCGACGTGGCCGTGAAGAACGACTGTTGGAGACCGGGCGCCCGGAAGCCTGTCGAGACGGCTCCCCGGAACGCCAGATTGTCGGTGACATCATAACGCGCGGCGATCTTGCCAGTCGTCGCGCTTCCGAAGTCGGAGAAATTCTCGAACCGGACCGCTCCGCTGATATTGAGTTGCTCTGTCAGACGGGCGTCGAGGTCCAGATAGAGGCCGACCGAGTCGCGGCTCTCGTCGACCTCATTCGACGGCCTGAAGCCGATGAAGCCCTGGGCGCCCGCCCCGGCCCCCGGACGGCCCGGGACGAATTGGAAGGACGCCAGCTCGCCGGCGAAGATCTCGAAATGCTCCCGTCGGGCTTCGACCCCGAAGGCGACGTTGAGGGGTTCAAACAGGCCGACCTCGTAGCGGCGTACGAAGTCGAGTCCGAGAACGAACTGATCATATTCCAGGCCGCCGGCGTCGAAGCTCGTCGGCGAATTGGGAACCAGCGAACCGTTGATCGAATCCTCTACGCGATAGTCGATCTCGTTGCGGCCGTAGACCAGGTTCAAATCCATATCGAACCCGGCGATCTCACCACGCACGCCGGCCCCGGCTGAGAGATCGTCCGCGGTCGGGGCGATGATCGGCAGGAAACCGTCCGGGTAGACGGCGGGGTCGTTGTTGGGATTGTTGAAGGTGCGGGGCGTCGCGGCGCTTTCAGCGAGCCGGTGCTGAAAGCCCGAAAATCCATACAGCTCGAAGCCGTTGTCCATCGGCAGGCCGGCATTCAGGTAGAGGGTCGCATCCCGGGTGTCCGGATCGCCATAGCGGCTGGTGATGCGCGCGGGGCGGGGGGCGAGGCGGGGGTCCAGATCCCCCCGGCTGGTCGGATTACGGTCGCGGTACTCCGCCGACACCGTCAGGAAGCCGTCCTCGCCCAGCGGCAGGCCCTGCCAGCCGGCCACGGTGATCGTGCGGCCATCCTTTTCAGTCCGGCCTTCGGGAATGCGGGCGGTCGCGAAATTCGTATTGTACTCGCCGACTGTGGTGATCATTCCGCCGCCCTCGCGGGCCTCGCGCAGGCGCAGGTTGATGACGCCGGCGATGGCGTCGGATCCGTACTGGGCGGAGGCGCCCTCACGCAGAACTTCGACCCGTTCGATGGCGACCGAGGGGATGGCGTTCAGATCGACGGCGGCCGAGCCGCGGCCGATGGAGCCGTTGACGTTCACTAACGCTGACGCGTGCCGCCGGGCGCCGTTCACCAGCACCAGCGTCTGGTCAGGCGACAGTCCCCGCAGCGTGGCCGGCCGGATCGAGTCGGTGCCGTCCGTGATCGACGGGCGGGAAAAGCTCATCGAGGGAACGAGATTGGAAAGCGCCTGGGCCAGCTCGGTGGTGCCCTGCCGTTCCAGCGCCTCGGCCGGGATGACATCGACGGGTGCGATGGTGGTCAGCCGGGTCCGGTCCGCGACGCGCGTGCCCGTGACGATCACCTCGTCGAGTACGGACGCATCCGCTCCGCCGCCCTGCGGCATCTGTTGCGCCGAAGCGGCCAGCGGGAAGGCAAGCAGGGCGCCGGCGGAGGCGCACGCCAGGAAGGCGCTGCGCGTGGGAGAACCAGTCATAGTCCAGGCCTGTAGTGTGTTTGGGAGTTGCCAAGACGGCTAGATTCAGACCGGTTAGTCAACAGTATAAGACTATAACTGCGGAAATCATCCAGAGCATTGGGTCAGCATTGTGAAGTATTACATTCCACGATCGACCGGCAATGCATAGTGTTCGAAATATTACCGAATTGTTGCGCGGCAAAGCCTCTGTTTCGACCAGATGCTGAGGTCTCGACGATCCGGATTTTTGGGGTGCAGGCGTTCGATTTGCGCGCGCGTGCGCTGGGACACTTTGGAGAGTGCGATGGGTTGGCGTGCGATGTTGTTGATCTCGGGCGCGTCGAGCCTGGGGCTTGGCGTTCCGGCGATGGCTCAGAGTCCTGGCAAACCCCTTCTGGACATGCGGACCCGATACGAATTCGCCGACCAGGAGCGAAGTCCGGAGCAGGCCAATGCGCTCACGTTCAGGGTTCGGGCTGGATATGAGACCGGAGCATGGCGCAATTTCCGCGCCCTGGGGGAGGTCGAGGCGGTGGCCGCCCTCGCCGGGGACTTCAACGATACGATCAACGGCCAGACCGCCTATCCGGTGGTCGCCGATCCCGACGCGCTTGAAATCAACCGCCTGCAGGTGGCCTACACCGGCCTCGCCGGCTCCACGATCACCGTGGGGCGCCAGCGGATCATCCTGGACAATGCGCGCTTCGTCGGAAACGTCGGATTTCGGCAGAACGAGCAGACGTTCGACGCCATTCGGGTCGAGACCGATGCGGCCGGCCCGCTCCATATCGACTATGCCTATGTGACCCGGGTTCAGCGGATTTTCGGGCCGGACAGCGTCCAGGACGACTTCACCGGGGATACTCACCTGCTGAACGTCAGTTCGGCCACGCCCGTCGGCAAGCTGACGGGATACGGCTATTGGCTGGACCTGCAGGAGGCGCGGAGCCTCTCGTCGGCCACCGTCGGCTTGCGGCTGGCGGGCGCCGTGCCGGCGACAGCGGGCTGGGGCGCCGACTACGCTGTGGAGCATGCCCGCCAGAAGGAGCACGGCGACGCTGTCCGCCCCTATGACGCCCAGTACAGCCAGGCCGAAATCACCGTGAAGCATGGCGCTGTCAGCCTATCGGCCGGAGGCGAGATGCTGACCGGCGACGGGGTCAGCGCCTTCCAGGCCCCGTTGGGCACCCTTCATGCGTTCCAGGGCGCCGCGGATCAGTTTCTGGTGACGCCCGCCGACGGCCTGAGGGATCTGTACCTGAGGGGCGGATATCAGACGGGCCCGGTGGGCGGATTCCGATCCACGCGAGTGGGATTCGAGGTTCATGACTTCACCGACGATACGGGGCGAAAGGACTTCGGAAACGAAATCGACATCGCCCTGCGAGGAGTGCTCTCGGCGCGCTGGGCGATCGACCTGAAGGCGGCCTGGTTCGAGGGGCGGCCGGGCGGTCCGGATGACCTGACGCGGGTCTGGGCCGCCGTCGAATTCAAGCTCTAGGCGGGGAGGGCCTGATGACCCTCCCCGCGCCGCGACGGTTTGCGCCGTCAGAACGAGTACTTCAGGCCAACGGTCCAGGAGGTCGAGGCGTAGTCGGCGTCCTGCACGGAATCGAGCGTCCCGATCGTGGTCGGCGTGCCGTTGATGATCGTGTTCTCGACGAAGCGCTGGGTCTGCATATCGCCGACTTCCAGCGTACGGACGTCCGCGGTCAGCGACCATTTGGAGGTCAGCACCAGCTCCGCGCCGGCGATGAACTGGTGCGCCGAGGTGGTTTCCGAGTTCGTGATGCCGATCAGGATGTTTCCCGGCGAAGACCCGATCGCGGCGGGGTTGGCGACCAGGTAGCCGATGTCGTGGTTGACGTTGGCGAGCCCGTAGCCCGCGCCCGCGTGAAACCGGACGCGGTCGAAGTAGACCGGCGTATCATAGATCAGCTGGATCTGGCCGGTGGTGACGGCGACGCTCCGGTCCGGGCGGATGGTGCGGGCGACGCCGTTGAGGTCGACGCCTTCCAGGTCCGACTTGCGGGAGCTGAGTTCGAGTTCGGCGCGGAAACGGCCAAAGCCGTACTCCGGCGTGGCGACGCCCAGGGCGCCGCCCGTGATCGAACCTTCGTCGAGGGTGATCACATTGAGGCGGGCCTGACCGGCGGCGTTGACGCCGTCGAGCACCTCCTTGTCGGGCGAGTCGCCTCCGGCGAAGGCCGTGACGTAGAAGCCGTTCTGGGCCGACGCCTGACCTGCGGCGGCCGACATCGCCAAGGCTGTGGCGAGAAGGACGATCTTGTTCATGAGAGTGTTTCCCGAAGCGCCGCCCCGATCGGCTGGCGACTGAAAACACCCGTCCCGAGGAATCCATCTGACCTTCCGTCGAGCCCTCCGCGATTTTTTTCCGGACCAAGCTTGGCTGTTGCTGACGCCATCCGGTGGAGCTAGAGCGGACCGGTGCACTCCCCCCTTTCCACGCCCGTTCGAGACGGTTTGCCGGCGCTTCTGCCCCGGCTGTGGCGCTTTGCGGTCGTCCTGAGCGGCGATCGTGAGACGGCCAACGACCTGGTTCAGGCGACCTGCACGCGGGCCATCGAAAAGGAAGAGCAGTTCATTGCCGGGACCCGTCTCGACCTCTGGACGTTCTCGATCCTCTCGTCGGTCTGGAAGAACCAGCTACGCTCCATGGCCGTGCGGAAAGGCGTCGGCCAGGTTAGCGCAGAAGAGGCCCTGACGGGCGACCTGTCGATCGAACTCGAAACGACTATAACGACGCGTCAGGTGTTGACCGCTGTAGGACGGCTGCCCGAAACGCATCGAAGCGCCGTCCTGCTGGTTTATGTGGAAGGTTGCTCCTACAGGCAGGCTGCGGAAACTCTTGAGATTCCGGTTGGCACCCTGATGAGCCGGCTTGCAGCGGCGAAGGCAGGACTGGCCCGGACCTTGACGGTGCCCGGCGGAAGAGGGGAGGCGCACGATGATTGACCGCACGCCTCCCTGGTCGGACCTCGAACTGATCGCCTATCTGGCCGGCGAATCTTCCGAGGAGCAGCGGACCGCGATCGACGCCGCGCTCGAGACCGACGACGCCCTGGGCGAACGGCTGATGGCGCTCGACACCTTCCCCGGCGGGGTGGCGGACTCATTCGGGTCGCTGCTTGACGCCGCACCGGTGGCCGAACTCAACGAGCGGCTCTTGGCATCCGCGGCGCGGGTGGATGCGCGACGGCGCGCGCCGCAGATGGATCGCCGATGGGCGGCGGGCGGCATGGCCGCTGCGCTGGCTGCTGCCTTCGGGGCGGGGCTGTGGAGCGGGCGCGGCGTCCTTGCACCGTCGTCACCCGCGATCGAACCCGTCGTGACGCCGCCCGCGCCGCCGAGCGGTCCGACGCCCTGGTTCGAGTCGGTGGCCGCCTATGTCGGCCTGTTCTCGGCAGAGACCTTTGAACGGAATCCTCTCAGCGAAGCCGACCGCGCCAGCAGCCTGGCCCTCGTGGGCGACCGGACGGCCCTCGATCTTTCGGGTCTCGCCCGCGTCGGTGGACTTCGCCTCCAGCGGGCTGAGCTGCTGCAACTGGGCGGCAAGCCGCTGGGGCAGGTCGCCTATCTCGACTCCAGGAACCGTCCGGTCGCGATCTGCATCCTGCTGCGTCCCACGCCGCCCGGAGGCTTCCCCCCGTCTCCCGATCATCCCGAGTTCAAGGCGGTTCGAGCCGGAAACCTGCAGATCGTCCATTGGGACGTTCAGCCCTACGGCTTCCTGGTTATCGGCCCGCAGAGCCAGGATGAGCTGAATGGCCTGGCGAAACAGGTCGCGGGATCCATTCAGCGGACCTGACGGCGGGAACGCCGCGATGTTCGGTTCTGTCGGCGACCCGTAACGAAAGCTTCCCCGGCCCTCCCGGGGCGCATGGTGTAGCCTGTCCCTTGGCGACGAAGTCCGCGCCCTCCGCGCTGAACGAACGGCGTCATGGGATGAAGGCGGGTTTCGGCACGGTGAGGGTTGGCCGCGCGCGGGAAGATGGTCCTTTCCATCTCAGTCACGCCGGGGCTCTCCTTGAAAACCACATCAATCCGCAAACTCCTCCTGTCGACGACCATGATCGGCGGCGCGACTGCAGTCCTGGCGATGGCTGCGCCGGCCCTCGCGCAGGAAGCCAATCCGACCGAGATCGAGGAAGTCATCGTCACCGGCTCGCGCATCCCGCAGCCCAATCTGGTGACCACCAGTCCGGTCACCCAGGTCACCGGCGAGGACATCGACACCGCCGGCGTGACCCGCATCGAGGATCTGGTCTCGCAGCTGCCGCAGGCCTTCGCCGCGCAGAATTCCACGGTGTCCAACGGCGCCTCGGGCACAGCCACGGTGTCGCTGCGCAACCTCGGTTCGACGCGCACCCTCGTGCTGATCGACGGTCGTCGCATGGGCCATGGCTCGCCGAACGACGCCGCCGCCGACCTCAATCAGATCCCGGAACAGCTGGTCGAGCGTGTCGAGGTCCTGACCGGCGGCGCCTCGGCGGTCTACGGTTCCGACGCGATCGCCGGTGTCGTCAACTTCATCATGCGGAAGAATTTCGAGGGTGTTCAGCTGGACGCCCAGTACGGCTTCTACCAGCACAACAACGACTATGACGGCGTCGGCAACATCCGCGCCGAGATTGCGCGTCGCGGCCTGACCAACCCCACCGAGTTCCGGCTACCCGACGACAACGTCATCGATGGAGAGAGCCGCTCGCTCAACCTGACCCTCGGCGCCTCGACAGGAGACGGCCGCGGAAACATGATGGCCTACGCCGGTTATCGCAACAACAACGCGATCGTGCAGGCCGACCGCGACTTTTCGGCCTGCGCTATCGGGGCTCCGGACGACGATACGGGCCCGACGACCTTTTCCTGTGGCGGTTCGGGCACATCGTTCCCGGGCCGATTCACCGATTTCGGCCTCAATACCAATTCCAGCGATGGCCTGGACGGGGTGGCGGGGACGGCGGACGACGTGCCGGACACCAACCCGTTGCCCTCGTACAACCTGACGCTCGCGCCGGGCGGTGGATTCACCGACTACAATAGCGCCCTGAACGACTACAATTTCGGTCCGCTCAACTTCTTCCAGCGACCGGACGAGCGCTACACCTTCGGCGCTTTCGGCCGGTACCAGGTCAACGACAAGGCGGAAGTCTTCGGCCAGCTGATGTTCTCGGACTACCAGTCGGTCGCCCAGGTCGCCCCCTCGGGCAATTTCTTCAGCACGGCGAGCATCAACTGCGACAATCCGCTGCTGTCCGCCGCCCAGGCCGCGGCCATTGGCTGCGGCGCCCCGGCTCTGGCGGCCTCGATCACCATCGATCCGTCGACGGGCCGGCCCTTCCTGGCGGATCCCAATCGCGTGCCGCTCTTCATCGGCCGCCGAAATGTTGAAGGCGGCGGACGTCAGGACAGCCTGAACCACACCTCCTTCCGCGGAGTCGTCGGCGTTCGTGGCGAGATCGCCTCCGGCTGGAACTACGATGTGGCCGCACAGTTCTCGCGGGTTCGTCTGGCGCGGACCTTCCTGAACGATTTCTCGGTCACGCGTCTCGGCCGGGCCCTTGACGTCATCGACGTCGGCGGCGTCGCGACCTGCCGGTCGGTCGTCACCGGGGTCGACGCGAACTGCGTGCCCTACGACGTCTTCTCATCGGGCGGCATAAATCAGAAAGCGCTCGACTACCTGCAGACCCCGCTGATCCAGACGGGCGAAACGTCCCAGCAGATCATCACCGCCGCCGTCACGGGCGACACGGGCTGGTCGATGCCGACGGCGTCCGAAACCCTTAAACTCGCTTTCGGCGCCGAATATCGTCGCGACTACCTGAGTTCGGTCACGGACAATGCCTTCGCCACCGGCGACGGGGCGGGTCAGGGCGGACCCAACATCGGCTTCACCGGCGACACCAACGTGGCTGAAGTCTTCGGCGAGTTTCAGCTGCCGCTCGCCAATGACCAGTCATGGGCCTACTCGGCCTCGATCGACGGCGCCTACCGCCGTTCGGAGTACGAGAATTTCGGCACTGACACCTACAAGCTCGGCGCCGACTACGCGCCCGTTGAAGACATCCGCTTCCGCGCCAGCTATTCGCGCGCCGTGCGGGCCCCGAACGTGATCGATCTGTTCACGGCCCAGGGCTTCAACCTGTTCGACATGGACGCCGATCCCTGCGGCGATGTGAGCGGGACCTCGGTCCAGCAGGCCACGCTGGCGCAGTGCCTGGCCACCGGCGTTCCCGAGAGCCAGTATCGTTCGGCCAGCCTCAACAGCCCGGCCGGTCAGTACAACTTCCTGCAGGGCGGCAACGCCAACCTGACGCCGGAAGAAGCCGACACCTATACGTTTGGTGCGGTGTGGTCGCCTGCGTTTGCGCCGCGCTTCAACATCTCGGTCGACTGGTTCGACATCAGGATCGATCAGGCGATCCAGACCCTGGGCGCGTTGAACACCATCAGCCTCTGCTACCAGGGCAACGATGCTGCGGCCTGCTCGCGGATCAAGCGCGATCCCTCCGGATTGCTCTGGATCGGCAACGGCAACGTCGAGGATCTGAACATCAACATTGGCGGATTCCAGACCTCTGGCGTCGACGTCAATGCGAACTACGGCGTGGATCTGGAAGACTGGGGCCTGCCGACCTACGGTTCGCTGCAGTTCTCCGCTGTCGGCACCTGGCTGAACGAACTGGTCACCGACACCGGCGCCGGTACGACCGATTCGGTCTATGATTGCACCGGCTTCTTCGCCAACCAGTGCGGAAGTCCGAACCCCGAATGGCGTCACCGCGCCCGCATGACCTGGGTCACCCCCTGGGATCTGAGCCTGACGGGCGCCTGGCGCTACTACGGCGAGGCCGAACTCGCTGTGCTCGCCCCGGACGGTTCGCTGAACAACGCCGGCGACCGTATCGACCGCTTCTTCGACGCCGAGAACTATGTCGATCTGGCCGCGACATGGGAGGTGATGGATACCGTCACCTTGCGGGCCGGCGTCAACAACGTGTTCGACAATGACCCGCAACTGTCCACCAGCGTGGGCGGGAACGGCAACGGCAACACCTTCCCGCAGCTCTACGATTCGCTCGGCCGGTTCTTCTTCTTCGGGGCCACGGCCAACTTCTGATCCCGATCCAGGGAATGCTTCCCCGCCGGCCGTGCGCCGGCGGGGAAGTTCGTTTGGGCCCTCACCGTCGCAGGCGGCTGATCTCCCGAGGGACCCGGCCGGGCGCGACCTCCGGCTATCGCGCGGGATCGCATCCCGGCCGGATGATCTTCAAACATTGAATGCGGGAGCGAAGGCCTCACCCGGGTCTCGCGCGTCTCCGGGCCGCCCTCAGTCCGATGCTTCGGCCGGACTGCGGACCGCCTGGCGCAGCACGTCCAGCGCTTCACCGATCCGGTCGCCGAATGCCGGGTCGGACGCGATCTCGTCTGCCGTGAAAGTCCTGCCCGCAAGGGGAACGGTGATGCACGCCCCTTCGATAACGTCGGCGGACATCGTCTCCAGTGTCAGCTTCAGGGCCGCTTGGGCGTGAACGGCGCGGGTGGATGTGTTGAACATGGCGACCGGCGTGCCGGCGAAGTCCGGACTTCCGACCAGCCAGTCGAGGGCGTTCTTGAACGAGCCCGGGATCCCTCGCGCGTACTCCGGGCATGAAAGGATCAGGGCGTCCGCGTCGGTGCAGAGCCGGCGCAACCGCGCGACCGGCGCTGGGAGGGGGGCGTCTCCACCTTCGACGTCAGGATTGAAATGGGGCAGGGCCCCCAGGTCCTCGTAAAGGCGGATCACAAGCGGGGGCGCCGCGAGCATCCGGGCCGCGCGCAGGAGCGAGGTGTTCGACGATGAGGCGCGCAGGCTTCCGGAGATTGCGAGGAACTGCATCCGCAAATCACCGGGTCCGAAGGAACAATGCGTCAGCCTCGAATGCTCTGGATCAGGCCCGCGGCGCAATCGGCTCCGGCCCCGCCGCCTCGGCGGGGATGTCTTTTTCTCCCCTCGACACGATCGTCGCCGCGACGAGGTCGCCGGTGACGTTGAGCGTGGTGCGGCACATGTCGAGGAAGCGGTCGACGCCGAGGATCAGGCCGATGCCCTCGGCCGGCACCCCGACCATGGTCAGGATCAGGGCGATGACCGGCAGCGATCCGGCCGGCACCCCCGCCGTGCCGATGCCGCCGAGGATGCACACCAGCATCACCACCAGCTGTTGCTGCAGGTTCAGGTCGACGCCGAAGAACTGGGCCAGGAACAGCACGGTC
>NZ_JAKFDS010000057.1:0-14600 GCF_036676055.1 Brevundimonas sp.
TCAGATCGGCGCGCACGGCGTCGAGGACGCCCGTCTCGTCAGCGAGGTCGAACAGCGCCTGTGCATAGCGCTCGCCGACTTCCGTCGTCCTGTAATCGTCAGCCACTGTATGGTCCGCGCGGGTTAGCGTTCGGGTTGTCGACCGGCGGCGGAGTGCGCGCCGATCAAAGGCCTGAAATGCTTGAAGAAAGCACGCCGGGGACGCGTCTCGCAACGCGCCCTCCGGCTCAGCCGGGCGCCTGATAGCACCGTAACCCCCCCGCCGCAACCGGGACAGGCCGCCGCAGAGCGGGAGACGCGTAACCCAATGTGAGGCCGGGATCGGCCGCGGGGCGGCGAAGATGCAGACCCCTGCCTCTCCGATCGGCCGCGTCCATGCTCCCTCCCCGCCTGTTCACCCTCCTCCTCGCCGCCGCCGCGGCCCTCCTGACGGCCGCGCCGCCCGCCGCGGCCGGCGACCCGGCCCCGTTCCGGGTGATGAGCTACAACATCCGCGTCGACGTCCCGACCGACAATCCGGCCTGGAGTGAACGCCGACCGCACATGGCGAACCAGATCGCCTTCTACGACCCCGACCTGCTGGGGGTGCAGGAGGCCCAGCCGGCCATGGTCGACTGGCTGGCGCAGCAGTTGCCCGGCTGGGACCGCTACGGCCTCGGCCGCGACGACGGCCTCGTCGGCGAGAGCACGACCCTGTTCTGGCGGCGCGACCGCTACGAGCGGCTGCGGGCCGAGACCCTGTGGTGTTCGCCGACGCCGGACCGGCCGTCGAAGGGCTGGGACGCCGCCTACCCCCGCACCATCACCCGGCTGCTGCTGCGCGACCGCCGCGACGGCGTCCTTCTGGACGTTCGCAACACCCATTTCGACCATGTCGGCGTCGTCGCCCGCGAACAATGCGCCGAACTGGTCTCCGGCCTCGCCCCGGCCGAGGTCGACGGCGAAACGGCGCGGATCGTGCTGATGGGCGACTTCAACACCGGGCCCGACACCGCGCCCTATCGCCGCATCCTCGCCGCCGGTCTGCGCGACGCCCGCGCGGCCAGCCCGGTGACCTTCGGTCCCGCCGGCACCTTCAACGCCTTCGACATCGCCAAAGACAACGACGGCGTCGCCATCGACCACGTCTTCATCGGCCCGGGCCTGGCGGTGCAGCGGTTCGCGGTGCCGACTGACTCCTTCGGCGGCCGGGTGATCTCGGACCATTTCCCGGTCGTCGCGGACCTCATCCCGGTCGCGCGCTGAGCCCTTGAAGCCCTGCCGGACTCCCGACCACGACCGGGACGGTCCGCCGCAGCGGCCCGGATTGCCGCGCCCGTCGGTTAGTGGGTCGCGCGTTTGCGCGGAATGAAATGCAGGATCGCCACGATGACGCCGCCGACCAGGAGGCCGACGACCGCCGAGGCGGCGGCCGTCGTCAGCCATTGCGTCACGGGGCCGATGAGACGGACGTTGCCCGCGGCATGTCCCAGACTCTCGATCAGGCCAGGCACGGCGTCCAGATGGTATTCGTGCAGGCCGTGGACCAGAATTCCACCACCGACCCACAACATGGCCGCCGTCCCGATCGTCGCCAGTCCGGTCAGCACCATCGGCATGGCGTGGACCAGTCCGCGGCCCAGCGCGCGGGCCGAGGCCGAGGAACGCTCGGCCAGATGCAGGCCGATATCATCCATCTTCACGATCAACGCCACGGCGCCATAGACCACCACGGTGATCAGCAGGCCGACCAGGGCCAGGGCCGCCGCCTGGGTCGCCAGCGGACGCTCGGCCAGATCCGCGAGGGCGATGGCGGTGATCTCGGCCGAGAGGATCAGGTCCGTGCGGATCGCCGAACCGACCATCTTCCTTTCCTTCTCGGCGGACGAAATGGCCAGATCGTCAGGCGCGGCTTCGTGGCTTCCGTGACCGGCCAGCTTCCCCCAGAGTTTTTCGGAGGCCTCGAAGCAGAGATAGGCGCCGCCGGCCATCAGCAGCGGCGTCAGCGCCCAGGGCGCGAAGGCGCTGATCATCAGCGCTCCGGGCAGGAGGATGAGGAATTTGTTCTTCAGCGAGCCTATGGCGATCTTGCGGATGATCGGCAGCTCGCGCGCGGGCGAAAAGCCCATCGCGTAACCCGGGGTCACCGCGGCGTCGTCGACCACCACGCCAGCCGCCTTTACGCTGGCCCGGCCGGCGGCGGCGGACACGTCGTCGACCGAGGCCGCCGCCATCTTGGCGATGGTCGCGACGTCGTCGAGAAGGGCGGCAAGACCTGAGGGCACGCTTCACCTGACAAAACGAAAGCAGTTCGTCCTTGGCTAGGCGAGCCCGCGAACGGGGTCCAGAGGCGCCGGTCGAACGCGGCGCCCTGACGCGCCCTGCTGCGGCGGAAAATTCTGGCGCAGCCTCCCCGGCTGGCATATCCCGGTCCCATGACCGAAATCACCGCACTTCTATCCGACCCCGCCGCCTGGGCCGCCCTGATCACCCTGGTGATCATGGAAGTCGTGCTGGGCATCGACAACCTGATCTTCATCTCGATCCTGTCGAACAAGTTGCCGCCAGAGCACCGCCAGCGCACACGCCGCATCGGCATCGCCCTGGCCCTGATCATGCGCCTCGGCCTGCTGGCCACGATCGGCTGGATCATCGGCCTGAAGGCCACCGTATTCGATCTCGGCTTCGCCGGCGCGGGCTGGGACACGGCGTTCAGCTGGCGCGATCTGATTCTGATCGCCGGTGGCCTGTTCCTCGTCTGGAAGGCGACCACCGAAGTCCACCACGCGGTCGACACCTCGGTCAGCGACGACCTGCTGGAGAAGAACAAGACGAGCGCCGTCATCAACAATGTCGGCGCGGCCATCGTCCAGATCATCATGCTCGACCTGGTCTTCTCCATCGACTCCATCCTGACCGCCGTCGGCATGACCGATCACGTGCCGATCATGATGGTGGCCGTGATCATCGCGGTCGCAGCCATGCTGTTCGCTTCCGATCCCCTCGCCGAGTTCATCGACAAGAACCCGACGGTGGTCATGCTGGCGCTGGGCTTCCTGCTGATGATCGGCATGGTGCTGATCGCCGACGGCTTCGGCGTCCACGTGCCCAAGGGCTACATCTACGCCGCCATGGCCTTCTCGGCCCTCGTGGAGGGCCTCAACATGATGGGCCGCAAGGCGTCGGCGAAGAAACAGGCCGCCCTTCAGGCCCGTCAGGCCGAACTCAACAAGGCCGAGACCGCCGAACCGGGGGTGTAGTGGAATCCTTCTCCCCTTGCGGGAGAAGGCGCTCCCCATTTTCGGGATATCATCCGGGTAAACCCCCGCCCTACAGGAAGCTGTACGGATCCACGTCAACGTTCAGCCGCACGCTGGCCGGGACCTTCACCCGCGCCAGCCAGGCCCGCAGGAAGCCCTGCAGGTCCACGTCCCGGTCGGCCCGGACCAGCAGCCGCTTGCGCCGCCGCCCGCGCACCAGCGCCAGCGGCGCGTCGGCCGGCCCATAGACCTCCAGCCGCTCGGCGTTGGGGATCGAGCCCGCCAGTTCGCGCGCGACCTTCTCCACCGCCGCCGCGTTCTCGCCCGAGATGATCAGGGCCGCCAACCGGCCGTAGGGCGGCAGGGAGGCCGCCTCGCGCTCGGCCATCTCGGCCTCGACGAAGGCGTCGCGATCGCCCGCCGCCAGCGCAATCAGCACCGGATGCTCCGGCGTCCAGGTCTGCAGGATCGCCCGCCCCGGCTTCTCCGCCCGCCCGGCCCGCCCGGTCGCCTGGGTCAGCAGCTGGAAGGTCCGCTCCGCCGCCCTCAGGTCGCCGCCCCTCAGCCCCAGATCGGCGTCGACTACCCCGACCAGGGTCAGATGCGGGAAATTGTGCCCCTTGGCCGCGGCCTGGGTCGCCACCAGGATGTCGATCTCCCCCTCGGCCATCCGCTGGATCAGCGCCCGCGCCGACTTGCCGTCGGGCACGGTGTCCGAGCTGAACACCGCCGTCCGCGCCTCGGGGAAAAGCTGGCGCACCTCCTCCTCGACCCGCTCCACCCCCGGCCCGACCGAAACCAGCGAATCTTCCGCCCCGCACGACGGACAGTGCCTGGGCCGCACCATGGTGAAGCCGGTCAGGTGACACACCAGCCGCCCGGTGTAGCGATGCTCGACCAGCCAGCTGTCGGTGTCCGGCGCCGTCATCCGGTGGCCGCAGGCCCGGCACAGCACCACCGGCGCATAACCCCGCCGGTTCAGGAACAGCAGGGTCTGCTCGCCCCGCGCCAGCGTCTCGCCGATCGCCTCCCGCAGCGGCTGCGACAGCCAGGTCTGCGGATCGGGCGGGCTCTGCCTCAGGTCCAGCAGGGCGATTTGCGGCATCACCGCCGCCCCGTGCCGCGCCTCCAGCTTCAGCCAGCCGTAACGGCCCAACTGGGCGTTCCACAGGGTCTCCAGCGACGGCGTGGCCGAGGCCAGCACCACGGTCGCCCCCTCGATCCGCGCCCGCGCCACGGCTAGGTCGCGGCCGTGATAGACCAGCCCCTCCTCCTGTTTGAACGAGCCATCGTGCTCCTCGTCCACGACCAGCAGGCGCAGGTTGGCGTAGGGCAGGAACAGGGCCGAGCGCGCCCCGACCACGATATTGCAGCGCCCCGCGACCACTGCCTCCCAGACCTGCCGTCGCCTCGGCGGGGCCACCCCCGAATGCCACTCCGCCGGCGCCGCCCCGAACCGGTCCGCGATCCGCTCGATCAGGGCCTGGGTCAGGGCGATCTCCGGCAGCAGGATCAGCACCTGGGCCGTCGGGTCGGCCTTCAGCGTCCGCGCCGCCGCCTCCAGATAGGCCTCGGTCTTGCCCGAGCCCGTCACCCCGTCCAGCAGGAAGGGCGCGAACCCGCCCTTCGCCGTGGCCTCGGCGATCACCTCCGCCGCCGCCGCCTGATCCGCGTTCAGCGTCGCCGGCGCATGATCCGGATCGGGCGCGTCGAAGGCGGCGACCGCCTCGATCTCGACGACCTCCAGCACCCCCTCGTCGACCAGCCCCTTGATCACCCCCGACGAGACGCCCGCCGCCCGCGCCAGATCGGCTCCCGGCGTCGCCCGCTCGCCCAGCGCCTCCAGCACCGCCGCCCGCGCCGCCGTCAGCTTGGCCGGCGTCCGGCCCGCCACCCGCCGCACCCGCCGCTCCGGCCGCGGCCGCGGCGCCCTCAGCCCCTTCAGCGCGGCCGAGGCCATCTCCCCAGGCGCGCTCAGCGTCCACCGCGCCGCCCATTCCACGAAGTCCACGGTCTTTTCCGGCAGGCGCGAATCGTCCAGCACCTCGGCCACCGCCTTCAGCCGCCGGTTCGAGCCCGTCGTCTCCCGCACCTCGGCCACCACGCCCCGCATCAGCCTCGGCCCCAGCGGCACGGCCACCTGATCGCCCCGCTCCAGCGCCATCGCCTCCGGAACCTCGTAGTCGAAGGCCTCCGGCACCGGCAGGGGAATGAGAACCGAGGCGACTTTCACCGACGGCTCCAAAAGGCTAGAAGCCCGGCCATGAAACTCTTCCTCGACACAGCCGACGTCGCCGTCATCAAGGACATGGTCCCCACCGGCATGGTGGACGGCGTCACCACCAATCCCTCGCTGATCGCCAAATCCGGTCGCAACATCGCTGAGGTCATCGCCGAGATTTGCGCCCTCGTCGAGGGCCCGATCTCCGCCGAGGCCGTGGCCACCGATTTCGAGACCATGGTCAAGGAAGGCGACAAGCTCGCCGCCATCGCCCCGAACGTGGTCGTGAAACTGCCCCTGACCTGGGACGGGCTGCGCGCCGCCCGCGCCTTCGCCGACAAGGGCGTCAAGACCAACGTCACCCTGTGCTTCTCGGCCGCCCAGGCCATGCTCGCCGCCAAGGCCGGCGCCACCTTCATCTCGCCCTTCGTCGGCCGTCTCGAAGACCACGGCGCCGACGGCATCGGCCTGCTGGAGGAAATTCGCGTCCTCTATGACGTCCACGGCTTCGACACCCAGATCCTCGCCGCCAGTCTGCGCAACACCGGCCACGTCTCGGCCGCAGCCGTCGCCGGCGCCGACGCCGCCACCCTCCCGGCCGACGTTTTCAAGGCCTTGGTCAAACACCCGTTAACCGACAAGGGGCTTGATGCCTTCCTGGCGGACTGGGGCAAGACCGGTCAGTCCATCCTGTAGCTGATGCCTCGAGGAGAGGTCTGTGAGCGTATCGCCTGACCTCTCCGCCGACGCCCCGGGCGAGCCGCACTGGCCCGAGATTCGCGCCTGGCTGCAGGCCAACCCCCAGATACTGCTCGACGACCGCTCCCTGCTGGAGGAGATCGGCCTCAAGCCGCACGGCCGCAACGTCGTCGAATTCGGCCGCGCCGCCCTGACCCGGCTGGAAGAGGCCGCCGAACGCGAGGCCGACGCTCGCAAGCGTATCGAGGCCATCGCCCGCGCCAATTTCGCCGCCCAGACGCAGACCCACGTCGCGGCCCTCGACCTGATGGAGGCGCGCAACCCGTCCGACCTCGCCCGTCGTCTCGACGCCGTGGCCCAGGGTCGTTTCGGCCTCGCCGGCGCCGCCATCGGACTTGAGAAACCCGGCGCCGTCCCCTTCGGCTGGAAGCCGCTCGACGCCGGCGGCGTCGATGCCCTGCTCGGAGAGCACGGCCTCACCTGGCTGGGGCCCAATTTCGACGGACTCGGCCTGTTCGGGGCGAACGAGGACGAGGTGAGGTCGGTCGCCCTGATCCGCATGGCTCCGGTCTTCCCCGGCGAGGACGCCGGCGCCCGCCCCGCCCTCTGCGCCTTCGGCTCGCCCGAAGAGGACGGCTTCACCCCGACCATGGGCTGCGAACTGGTCGCCTTCATCGCCCGGGTGGTCGAGCGCACGGCCGAACGATGGCCCATTCTCAGCTGACAGCAGACCAGGCGCTGGCCGCCTGGCTCGAGCATCTGGCCCACGAGCGCCGCCTGTCGCCGCGCACCCTCGAGGCGTATGGCCACATCGGCCGCTGCTACCTCGCCTTCCTCCAGCACCACCGCGGCGAGACCCCGGCCATCGCCGACCTCGGAACCGTCACCCCCGCCGAACTGCGCGCCCACCTCGCCGAGCGCCGCGCTGGCGACCGGCCGCTCAACGCCCGCTCGATCAGCCAGACATTGTCGGCGATCCGCACCTTCCACGCCTTCCTCGACCGCCGCTGCGGCGTTCCGGCGCCCCAGTTGGCCCTTGTCCGCGGACCGCGCGTCAAGGCCTCCCTGCCCCGCCCCGTCACAGAGGATCAGGCGCGCGGCCTGATGAGGGAGCCCGAAGCGGATCCCGACGCCCAGCCGTGGGAGGCCGCCCGCGACCGCGCCGTCCTGACCCTGCTGTACGGCTGCGGCCTGCGCATCTCCGAGGGCCTGTCCCTGACCCGCGCCGACGCCCCCCTGCCCGAGGCCCTGCGCATCACCGGCAAGGGCGGCAAGACCCGGCTCAGCCCGGTCCTGCCCGCCGTCCGCGACGCCGTCGACGCCTACCTCGCCCTGCAGCCCTTCCCGCTGGCTCCCGGCGACCCCCTGTTCCGCGCCCGCCGTGGCGGCCCGCTCAGCCCGCGCCATGTCCAGGCCACGGTGCAACGGCTGCGCGGCCGGCTCGGCCTCCCCGCCAGCGCCACGCCGCACGCCCTGCGCCACAGCTTCGCCACCCACCTGCTCGGGGCCGGGGCCGACCTGCGCTCGATCCAGGAACTGCTGGGCCACGCCAGCCTGTCGACGACCCAGAAATACACCGCCGTCGACGCCGCTCGCCTGCTCGACGCCTATGCAGCGGCCCATCCCCGCGCCTAGACTGCCGTTCCAGAACGCGGGGAGGCGGCTCTGATGGACGGCGCGGTCCCGATCCTGAACCGGCGGACGATGTCCTTCGGCATGGCCGGTCTGCTCGCGCCCGGGTCGACCCGGGCCCAGGACGCGGAGACCGACGAACCCCGCCTGCTGGCCAACCTCCTGACCCGGATGGCGTTGCGGGTGACCATCAACGGCCGCCGGGGCGCGGTCTTCGTGCTCGACACCGGGGCTGGCCGCACGGTCATCTCCGAAGATCTCGCCCGGGCCTGGAACCTGCCCGCCCGGCCCCCGGTATTGGTCCACGGCCTCACCGCGGCGGAGGTGGCGCCGACCGTGCACATCGCCCGCCTCAGCGTGGGCGGCCGGCGCATCCCCGACCTCCAGGCCCCGGTCTTCCCGCGCTCGGTGCTGGCCGCCGACGGCCTGATCGGTCTGGATGTGCTGGGGCGTTTCCGGCTGGACCTGAACGTCTCGGCCCGTCGGGTGCAGATGACCCCTTCAGGTCCCGACGTCGTCGCGGTCGGCTCGGCGGGACACCGGGCGACGCGGCTGCCGAGCCAGGAGCGGCCGGCCCGTCACGGCCGTTTCGGCGCCTTGATCCTGCCCGGCGTCGCCGAGGGTCGCGAGATCGACGTCTTCGTCGACACCGGGGCCCAGTATTCGATCGGCAACCTGGCCCTGCTCCGGTCGGTCGGCGGCGATCCGGCCGGGCTGGACCGCGTCACCGTCTATGGCGTCACCGGCCAGATCATGGCCGCCGCCAGCGGGCAGTTGCGGGACCTGAGGCTGGGGACGCAGCGGCTCGGCCCCACGCCCCTCCTGTTCGCGGATCTGCACGCCTTCAGGGTGCTCGGCCTCGTGGAGCGACCGGCCCTGCTGGTCGGCGCCGACCTGCTCTACCGCTTCCGCGAGGTGACGCTGGACTTCGGCCGCTCGCGCATGGCCTTTCGCGGCCTGAGGCGGCCCGGCTAGGCCTGCATGGTCCAGTTGTCGACGCCCATGGCCGCCTGTTTGACGGCCTCGGAGCGCGTCGGGTGCGGATGGCAGATGCGGGCGATGTCCTCGGCCGCGCCGCCGAAGGCCATGGCCACGCAGGCCTCGCCGATCATCTCGCCCGCCTGCGGTCCGAGAATGTGCACGCCGAGGATGCGGTCGGTCGTGGCGTCGGCCAGCACCTTGGCGAAGCCCTCGGTCTCGTGGTTGATCTTGGCCCGGCTGTTGGCGCTGAACGGAAATTTGCCGGCCTTGTAGGCCACGCCGTCGGCCTTCAGCTGGTCCTCGGTCTTGCCGACCCAGGCCACCTCCGGGAAGGTGTAGACCACGCTCGGGACCAGATTGTAGTCGACGTGCCCCGCCTTGCCGGCGATCAGCTCGATGACGGCGACGGCGTCCTCTTCCGCCTTGTGCGCCAGCATCGGCCCGTAGGTGACGTCGCCGATCACCCACACCCCGTCCGCGCCGGTGCGGAAATGGTCGTTGGCGAGGAAGCCGCGCTTGTCGGTCTCGATCCCGACCGTCTCCAGCCCCAGGCCCTCGGTGTAGGGACGCCGCCCAATGGCGACCAGCACGACATCGCCCTTCAGCGTCTCGGCCGCGCCGCCGGCGGCCGGCTCGACGCTCAGCTCCACGCCGTCCTTCGACGTCTTGGCCCCGGTCACCTTCGACCCGAGCTTGAAGCTCATGCCCTGTTTGGTCAGGGCGCGCTGGAAGGCCTTGGCGACGTCGCTGTCCATGCCCGGGGTGATCCGGTCCAGATATTCGACCACCGTCACCTGGGCGCCCAGCCGGCGCCACACCGAACCCAGCTCCAGGCCGATGATCCCGGCCCCGACCACGATCAGATGCTTCGGCACGGCCGGCAGCGACAGGGCGCCGGTGGAATCGATCACCTTGCCGTCCTCGAAGGCCACGCCGGGCAGCGGCGTCGGCTCCGAACCGGTGGCGATGACGATGTCCTTCGCCGTCAGCACCGTCTTCGATCCGTCGGCGGCGATCACCTCGACCTGGCCCTTGCCGACGATGCGGCCGCGGCCCTTGATCCAGTCGGCCTTGTTCTTCTTGAACAGGAACTCGATGCCCTTGGTCAGGGCGGTGACGCTGTCGGCCTTCTGGGCCATCATCTGGCCGAGGTTCAGTTTCGGCGCGCCGACCTCGATGCCGAGGGTCGGGAACTCCGTCGTCGCCGTCTCGAACAGTTCCGAGGCGTGCAGCAGGGCCTTCGACGGCATGCAGCCGACGTTCAGGCAGGTGCCGCCGAGGGTGTCGCGCATCTCGATGCAGGCCGCCTTCAGGCCCAGCTGCCCCGCCCGGATGGCGGCGTTGTAGCCGCCCGGCCCGCCGCCGATGATGACGACATCATACGTGGCGCTGGAGGGGGCGGCTTCGGCCATGGGGTCTCTCGTTTCGATGGGCGCGGGGGGAGCGCGCGGAACCTAGCGACGCGCCGGTGCGCGTCAACCGTCCCGGCCCATATAGGCGGCGGAGGCCGTCTTAGTAAGCGAACTGACCCGGCGTACGCGCGCGCCGGATGCGGCGGCCGGCGATCATGACCAGCCCGCCCAGCGCCACCAGCGCCCCGAGGGTCAGCCAGACCGGGTCCATCGGCAGGCTGGAGGCCGCTTCCGGGGCGAGGACGGCGGCGGGGCCGGACCCGGCCGCCTGGCCGCCCTGTGAATCCAGGGCCAGCCGCAGGGCGGCGTCGGCGAGGAAGGCAAGACAATAGGCCACAAAGGCCCTGGCGTTTCCGGCCCCCAGCATCAGGGCGGAGATCACATACAGGCCGATGGCCGCGCCCCACAGGGTCCAGCCCGGCAGGAAGCCGAACAGCTGGCCCCCGCCCTGGGCCTCCGCTCCCGCGCGCAACGCTGCCGCCTCGGGCGCAGCGCCTTCGATGAATGGAGACACGAACGGCCACGCCAGCCATCCGGCATAGGCCAGAACCGCCAGCACCACGGCGAAACGAAACAGCTTCATGATCGACCCTCCCAGGACCCGTTAACCACTCTACACCGCTACGCTTGCGGCGCCAGCGGGTCGGGATCAGGCAGCGGCGGCCGGCAGGGTGATCGAGACCTCGGCCCCGTCGCCCGGCCTGCTGTCGATCGACAGCACGCCGCCCGACTGCCGCGCGAAGGCGTAGGCCTGCGACAGACCCAGCCCCGCCGCGCCCTCGCGGGTCGTGAAGAAGGGCTCGACTGCCCGCGCCGCCAGATCGCGATCCATGCCGGGACCGCTGTCGCGGACGCTGAGACGCAGGCCGCCTTCCATCAGCGTTTCGAGCCGCACCGCCACCGATCCCTGACCGTCCGCCGCCTCGACCGCATTGCGGGTCAGGGCCCTGACCGCACCCTCGAACGCCACCGGGTCCAGCCGCGCCGGCGCAGGTTCGGACGGCCCCTCGATCATCAGATCGACGCCGGGCCCCGCGAGTTCACGCAGGCGGCTTTCCAGTCCGCGCAACAGCACGCCGGCGTCCAGGACGCGCAGCACCGGTTCGTCATCGCCTTGCGAGAAGGCGGTCAGGCGGCGCGTCAGCAGCTCGCCCTTCTGGCCGGCGGCCAGCGCCGCCTGGCCGATCCGCCGCACCCGGGCGGGGTCGTCCGCCTGCCGCAGCATCATGTCCAGGGCGCCGGTCATAACGCCCAGCACCGCGTTGAAATCGTGCGCCAGCCCGCCGGTCAGGCGGCCGACGCTCTCCATCCGCCGCCCGCCCTGAAGCTCGGCCTCGGCCTCCTCGCGCACCCGGGCGGCGGCGGCGCGGGCCTCCGCGGCTTCCCGCCGCGCGGCGTCCGCGACGGCGAGGGCCTCGGCGGCGGCGGCGCGCGCAGCGTCCGCCTCTTCGCGCAGACTCTCATCGGTCACGACATCCGGCCCCGCCTGTTGCAGCGGTTCGCCCGCAGCCGACGCAGGCCCGGCTCGTTCCCCGGCCAGCAGCAAGGCGTCCACGGTCCCGTCGGCGTTGGCCAGCGGCAGGATCGACCAGCGGATGCCTTCGACCCCGCCGCGCCGCGACAGGATCGGCTCAGCCTCGCCGGCCGGCGCGGCCAGCCCGGCGCGCAGGGTCTGGCGCCCCACGCCCCGCTCATCCTCGTCGAGAAACAGCTCCGCGAACTCGCCCTCGGCGGTATCGCGGCCAAGCACCTGCAGGGCCGTACGATTGGCCTCGCGCACACGCCCGTCCGAACCCACCACAACAAGGGCGCTGGCCGCGGCGTCGAACACCCGCCGGGTCAGGTCGTCAGAAACGAAGACGGCGTCGGGCGCGGCGACCTCGGGCGTGATCAGGCTCTCGGTCTCGACGATGGCGGCGGTCGAGCCGGTGATCTGACCCAGTTCGTTCTCGATCGGCATGGCCGTGACCGAGACCAGCATCTTGCGTCGCGAAGCGGGATTGGCGAGCAGGTGCTGGAAACCCTTCACCGTCTGGCCGCGCAGGGCGCGGGCGCTGGGCAACAGGTCCGGCGGCACGGGCCGGCCGTCCGGAAAGGTGATGCCCCAGGTCGCCGAATGGAATCGCAGGCCGATCAATTCGGCGTCGCGTCGCCCCAGCAACTGGTGGGCGGCGCGGTTGGCGAAGACGAACTTGCCCTGACGGTCGGTCTCGACCAGGGCGACCGGAATGGCGTTCAGGGTCTCGAACAGGCGCTTCTGGGACTCTTCGGCGACGCGCTGCACCAGATCGAGCTGGCCGGATGCATCGACATGGCGCGACCGGTTGGTCGCGGCCAGCCACAGGCCAATCAGGCCGACGATCCAGCCGACGGCGGCCAGGCCGCCGAGAACCCACACCCAGTTGACCTGGCCTTCCAGAAACATGCGCCCCGACTGTCCCGTTCTGGCGCCCCGCGACGCCGTTCGGGCGGCGCCCTGCAAACGGCGAACCGGAACCCCCCGGTTTCCCCGCCGGGGCGACCGGGCCGACCCTCGCCCCCGATCTATCCGCGGAGGCCCGCGACTCCAAACAAAAAGGCCCGGTCCGGAGACCGAGCCCTTTGCTGTTTCGACTGGAGCGGGCGAGGCGATTCGAACGCCCGACCCTCACCTTGGCAAGGTGATGCTCTACCCCTGAGCTACGCCCGCGCTTCAGTCGAGGGCGGGCGTATAGCGGACAGTCCTCACCCCCTGCAAGCCCTTCTCGCGGAATTCCGCGCCCAATCTGCGCTCAAGCAGCGAGCGACCGCGTCGTGGGCGATAGCGCCCTCTCGCGCCTCAGCGAGGCGCGAGACGAATTGCGCCGTCCAGACGGATGCATTCGCCGTTGATGTAGACGTTGCGGGCCAGCTCCAGAACCAGCGAGGCGTAGTCGGCGGGCGTGCCGAGGCGGCTGGGGAAGGGGATGGCGGCGGCGAGGGCGTCCTGGATCTTCTGGTCCATGCCGGCCATCATCGGCGTCCACATGATGCCGGGCAGGATGGTGTTGCAGCGGACGCCTTCCTGGGCGAGGTCGCGGGCGACCGGCAGGGTCATGGCGTAGACGCCGCCCTTGGAGGCCGAATAGGCGGCCTGGCCGATCTGGCCGTCCTGCGCCGCCACCGAGGCGGTGTTGACGATCAGGCCGCGCTCGCCGTCGGCCATGGGCTCCAGCGTGACCATGCCGGCCGCCGACTGCGACAGGACGCGGAAGGTGCCGAACAGGTTGACGCGCACGGTGCGCTCGAACTGCGCCATGTCGTGGGCGCGGATCTCGCCGGTGTCCTTCTTGCGCGAGACGGTCTTCTGGCCCGTGGCGATGCCGGCGCAGTTGACGGTCAGACGCTCCTGGCCGTGCGCGGCGCGGGCCTTTTCGAAGGCGGCGGCGACGCTGGCGTCGTCGGTGACGTCGACCTTGCAGAAGACGCCGCCGATCTCGGCCGCGATGCGCTCGCCGGCCTCCTCGTTGAGATCGAACAGGGCCACTTTCGCGCCGGTGGCGGCGATGGCCCGCGCCGTGCCTTCGCCGAGGCCCGAGGCCCCGCCGGTGACCACTGCGGCGATGCTGCTGTCGAGTTTCATGGCGGGAGTCCCTATCTTGTCTGAACCTGAGTTTCGGCCGGGGGTTTAGCCGCCATGACTTCCAAAGCCAAACCGATGACGCCGGACGACGCGCTCGACCCGTCGCGCGCCCTCGTGCCCTCGGTGCAGCGGGTCAATGAGGTGCGGGTGAGCAAGGGCTTCTGGCCCAAGATCCGGCGCACGGCCTCGAAGATTCCCTTCGCCGGCCAGGCCCTGTCGGTCTGGTTCGCCGCCCGCGATCCGGAGACGCCGACGGCGGCCAAGGGGCTGATGCTGGGGGCGCTGGCCTATTTCGTCCTGCCCATCGACGCCATTCCCGACCTCTTCGCCGGCATCGGCTTCACCGATGATGCGGCGGTCATCACGGCCCTGATCGCCACCCTCGGAGCCAATATCCGCAAGCGCCACAAGGACCAGGCGGCCGAAGCTCTGGAGCGGCTGCGGCAGGACTAGCTCTCGACCGTCACCACCACCTTGCCCATCACCGAGCGGTCGCCCAGCGCCTTGATGGCCTCGTGGGCGCGTTCCAGCGGGAAGGTCTGGCTCACCCGCGGCCTGATCTTGCCCTCGCTCCAGAAGCGGAACAGATCGGCCATGTTGGCGGCGTGGGCGGCCGGATCGCGCATCACCGCCGCGCCCCAGAACACCCCGATCACCGACACCGACTTCAGCAGGGTCAGGTTCAGCGGCAGGGCCGGGATGCCGGCCGGGAAGCCGACCACCAGATAGCGGCCGTTCCAGTCCATGGCCCGCAGCGCCGGCTCGCAATAGTCGCCGCCGACGGCGTCATAGACCACGTCCGCGCCGTCGCGGCC
>NZ_JAKFDS010000058.1:0-60407 GCF_036676055.1 Brevundimonas sp.
GGATGTATTCGAAGAAGGTGGGCGGCGGCTCGCCCGGGGCGCGGCCGGTCAGCCAGCGGCTGTAGTTCTCGATGCCGGCGCAGGAGCCGGTGGCCTCCATCATCTCCAGATCGAAGCGCACCCGTTGCTCGAGGCGCTGGGCCTCCAGCAGCTTGCCGTTCTCGACCATCCAGTCGAGCGTCTCCTTGAGCTCGGCCTTGATGCCGGTGATGGCCTGGTTGAGCGACGGTCTGGGCGTGACGTAGTGGCTGGCGGCGTAGACGGTGATCTCGGTCAGGTCGGCGGTCTTCTTCCCCGTCAGCGGATCGAACTCCTGGATGCTTTCCAGCTCGTCCCCGAACAGCTGGATGCGCCAGGCCCGGTCCTCCTGGTGGACCGGGAAGATTTCGATCGTGTCGCCGCGCTTCCTGAACATCCCCCGCTCGAACGCCGCGTCGTTCCTCTTGTACTGCAGCGCGATCAGATCGGCCCTGAGCTTCGCCTCATCGATCTGGTCCCCCACCTTCAGCGTGAACGTCATCGCGGTGTACGTCTCCACCGACCCGATGCCGTAGATGCAGCTGACCGAGGCCACCACGATCACATCGTCCCGCTCCAGAATCGCCCGCGTCGCCGAGTGGCGCATCCGGTCGATCTGCTCGTTCACCGAGGAGTCTTTTTCGATGTAAGTGTCTGTTCTGGGTACGTAAGCTTCGGGTTGGTAGTAATCGTAGTACGACACGAAATACTCGACCGCGTTGTCGGGGAAGAAGCTCTTGAACTCGCTGTAGAGCTGGGCGGCGAGGGTCTTGTTGTGGGCGAGGATCAGGGCCGGGCGCTGGGTCTGTTCGATGACCTTGGCCATGGTGAAGGTCTTGCCCGAGCCGGTGACGCCGAGCAGGACCTGGTCGCGCTCGCCGGTTTTGGCCGTGGCGACGAGCTCGGCGATGGCCGAGGGCTGGTCGCCGGCGGGGGTGTATTTCGTCTCGAGCCGGAACGGGATGTGCTTGCGGTTGTCGGGCCGGTCGGGGCGGTGGGGGACCCAGTCGGAGGGCTTGCCGGGGGCCTCCTCGGGCGTCAGGCGCGGGCCGGTGACGGGGGCGAACATCGGCATGCGGTTCTTCGCCGCCGCCGGGTCGTGCAGGAAGGCGGCCGGAGCTTCCGCCAGGCCCGACTGGCCGGGGACGTGGACGGGCTTGGCGGGCTTGCTGGGGGAACGGGCCATGAACGCAATCTAGGGGGCGGAGGGCGACAGCGCCACAACGCACCGGCGCGGCGGGGGATGCGGCGGGCCGCTGCTGACAGCAGGGTGGCAGGAGGACGGCGGCAGACGGGTGACACTGTCCGGAAACCGCCAGCGTGCGCAGGCGGCGGCGCCCATGTTATCCGTCCCGTCGAGGAGACCCGCCATGACCGCCTTCCGTGAGCTGCATCGATCCGGGCTGCTAATCCTGCCCAACGCCTGGGACGGGGGCTCGGCGGCGCTGATGCGGTCGCTGGGAGCGAAGGCGATCGCCACGACCAGCGCGGGCGTGGCCTGGGCGCTGGGCTGGCCGGACGGCGACGCCCCGCCGGTCGACCGGGTGGTTCAGGCGGCGCGGGACGTGGTCCGGGCGGCGCAGGGCCTGCCGGTCTCTGTCGATTTCGAGGGCGGCTATTCCGACGAGCCGGCCCAAGTGGCGGCGGTCGCGCGCAGGCTGGTCGAGGTGGGGGCGCAGGGGATCAATATCGAGGACGGCGGCGGGTCGCCGGAGGTCCTGGCGGCCAAGATCGCGGCGATCCGGGCGGCGGTCGGGCCCGAGCTGTTCATCAACGCCCGCTGCGACCTCTGGCTGAGGGGCGTCGGCGAGGCGGGGACGCGCGTGGCCGAGGCGGCGCGGCGCGGAGCGATCTACCGGGCGGCGGGGGCTGACGGGCTGTTCGCGCCGGGTCTGGTCGAGGAGGCGGGGATCGCCGACATGGTCAAGGCGACAGACATGCCGCTGAACCTGCTGGCTTACCCGGGACTACCCGAGGCGAAGCGGCTGGAGGCGTTGGGGGTTCGGCGGCTGAGCGCGGGGTCGGGCATCGTCGGGGCGGCGCTGGGGCGGGCTGCGGCGCTGACCCGCGACTTCCTTGTGGACGGGCGGTCCGAACCGCTGGGCGAGGGCGCCTTGAGCTGGGGCGAGTTGAACGCCCTGATGCCGCCTGCGCCATGACGCCCTCCCCACCCCCGGCCCTGACCCTGTCCTGGTTCGACAGTCCGATCGGACCGTTGGCGCTGGCCTGCGATGATGAGGGCGTGCTGCGCGGCCTGTCTTTCGGGGACGGGCTGATCAAGGCGATGCGGCGCGAATATCCGGCGGCGACGCTGGCGGACGGCGGGGCGCCGGCGCGTGTCGCCCGCACCCTCTCCGCCTACTTCGACGGCGAGCGCGAGGCGCTGGCGGGAATGCCGTGGTCGCTGGACGGCGCGGTCGCGGGGGAAGGCTTCCATGCGCGGGTGTGGCGGGGGCTGGCCGGAGTGCCGGCTGGCGTGACCATCACCTACGGCGAGATGGCGAAGCGGGCCGGAGAGCCGGGGGCGGCCCAGGCCGCGGGCGTCGCCCTGAACCGCAATCCGATCCCGCTGGTGCTGGCCTGCCACCGGGTCATCGGCGCGGACGGAGCGCTGGTGGGATTCGGCGGGGGGCTGGAACGCAAGGGCTGGCTGCTGCGACACGAGGGGGCGTTGCTGATCTAGCCCCCTTGTGTCGCACGGGTCAGCGTCGGATCTGCACCCGGGCCTCGAGCTCGGCCCAGCGGCGGGTCAGGTCACGAAGTTCCTCGCGCAGGCGGGCGGCCTCGGTGCGGCTGAACTGGCCGTTGCGTTCGCCGGCGACGATGCGGGCCTCGATCTCCGCGGCGCGGGGGTCGTAGCCGTAGCCGCCGTCATAGACGACGTCGCCGACGCGACGGTCGAGATCGGCGAGGCGGGCGGTCAGGTCCTCCTGTTCGCGTGCGCTGAGGCCGTCACGGCGATAGTCGGCCTCCAGCCGGACAAGGGCGTCGTAGTCGGTCCGCAGGCGGCTCGCCTCCGTACGGGTCAGACGTCGATCCCGAACGGCGAGATCAAGGCGCGCGTCGAAGGCGGCGCGCTGCTCGATGAGCGGGCGCCAGCCATAGCCGTCATCGTAGTCGTCGCGCCGCTCGTCGCTGACGCGTTGCGACAGGGCGCGATAACGGTCGCGCAAGTCGGCGCGCTCCGTCGTGGTCATGCGGCCATCCGCGGCGTAGCGGGTCTCAAGCTGCACCAGGGCCTCATAGTCGCTCCGCAGCCGGCTGGCCTCAGTGCGGCTGATCGAGCCGTCGCGAACGCCGGCCTCGATACGGGCGTCCAGGTCGGCGCGGCGCTGGTAGAGAGGACGGCGGCCGCGGCTCCAGTCATCGTCGAGAGCGCGGTCCTGGTCCGCGGTCTGGACGCCGAACAGGGCGCCAAGCAGGGCGCCGAAGACGCCGCCGGGCTGGTCCTGCGGCGAGGTTTGGCCATACCCTTGATCCGACCCGTACGGGTCGGCGGGATACAGGGGGCCGACCGTAGCCGTCGCCCCGCTGCAGCTCAGCACGCCATTGCGGTTGGTCATGGCGCTGCGGCAGTCGATGCTGCGGATCGAGCTCCAGCGGAAGCCGCCGTCGGTCTGGCATTCGGCCGAGACATAGCCATTGGCCAGTTGTTCGAAATTGCGGCACGACGAGGGGATCGCCGGTTGGCTCGACGGATAGCTGGTGTAGGGGGTCTGGGCCTGGGCGCCGCCAGCGGCGGACAGGGCCAGGGCGCCGGCCGCGAGGGCAGACAGGGTATGGATCGCGGTCATGGGGGTTTCTTTCCGGCGAATGCCTTGAGGCAGGAGAACGGAGTCAGGCCGCGAAGGTTGCCGCCTCCATGCCGAGGGCGGCCCTCCCCTCGCCCTTCCGGCTCGGCTAGAGCTGGCCGATGACCGCCCTGCCGCTGAATGAGATCCTGCTGTTGCTGGCCGCGCTGGTCGCAGCCGGACTGGCGGGCGGCCTGGTCGCCGGGCTGTTCGGAGTCGGCGGAGGCACGGTGATTGTGCCGGCCGTATTCTATGCCTTCGAGGTGCTGGGCGTCGGGGGCGAGGGCAATTTACATACGGCGATCGGGACCTCGCTACTGACCATCGTCGCGACCTCGTGGCGGTCGCTGGGGGCGCATCGGGCGCACGGGGCGGTGGACGAGGTCGTGCTCAAGACATGGACACCCTGGGTCGCCTTAGGCGCATTGGTAGGCGCGGCAGTAGCCGGTGTGACCTCGATGGAAGGGCTGGCCATTGTCTATGGCGTCTGTCTGGCGGTGGTGGCGGCGCAGCTGGGTTTGATGCCCGAGCGGTTCGTGCTGAGGCCGGGCCTGCCGACAGGCTGGAGGCGACGCGGGTTCGGAACCCTGATCGGCGGGCTGTCGGCGATGATGGGGATCGGCGGCGGCAGCTTCGGCGGGATGCTGATGACCCTGTGCGGGCGGCCGATCCACCAGGCGGTGGCGACGGCCTCGGGCTTCGGCGTAGCCATCGGCGCGGCGGCGACGCTGGGCTTCGTCGTGTTCGGCTGGGATGGGGGCGGACGACCGCCGCTCTCGCTGGGCTATGTCAACGTGCCGGGCGCGGTGGTGATGGCGGTGCTGACGACGGCCGTGGCGCCGTGGGGGGCGAAGCTTGCGCACTCACTGGACCGGCGGGTGCTGCGCAAGGCGTTCGCCCTGTACCTGCTGGCGACCGCCGCGGCGGTGATGGTGAAGGCGCTCTGAGGCCGTCGTCGGCCGCCTGCGCCTCAGGGACGGAGGGTCAGACCAACCGGAGTGGCGCTGAACGAGGACAGCCGCCCGAGGTAGCTCATGCCGAGGAGGGAGTGCGGCAGGCCGTGCTCGACGACGAGGGCCTCGACCGAGGTGACGCGAGCGCCGGCGACCGCGACAGCCTGAAGCCGGACCGGGGCGGCCCGGACCGTACCGGAGGCGGTGACGACCGTGCCCGAGAAATCCGCAGGCTCGAGGTCAAGGCCGAGGCGGGCGGCGTCGTCGCGGGTCAGGGCCACGACGCTGGCGCCAGTATCGACCATGACCCGGACCGCACGGCCCTCGATCAGGGCGTCGGCCCAGTAGTGGCCATCAGGCGCCTTGAGCACCTGGGCGGCGTCGCCGGTGGCGGGGGTGGAGACCGGGGCGGGCGTCGCCGCCTGGGCCTGGCCGCGCAGGCCGGCCTGATCCATCCACCAGGCGGTGGTCAGGGCCGAGGCGACAGCGAGGGCCATGATGGCCGCGGAGGAAGGATCGAACCGCATGGCCGTGTTCTCGCACGAGGCCGTTGGGATGCGGTGAAGAGGGATGGTTGGCGGGGAGTAAACGGAGGCGCGAGAGATCAGGGATCGGGGGCCAGGGATGCGGACCCGCCGCCCCTCGCCCGTTCCGGCAGCGCCGCCATGATCCGCGCCCGTTCGGCGTCAGTGAAGCCGCTCCAGCCGCCGATCTCCACCAGGGTGCGCCAGCAGCCGAGGCACAGGCCCGAGGCGCCGTCGACGATGCAGACCTTGACGCACGGCGTGGTGATCGAACGCGGCGGTCTCGGGGTGGGGGGATCATTTGATGACATAGTTTCGAAATATGCTCCGGCGGCGGAGTAAAGTTTATTGATATTCCGGCGGGTTTCGACTACCTTGACCGTGACGCGAAACGACCCGGAGGGTGAGACCCCCTGCAAGCACGACGTGTCTCTTTTCATCGCTCAGCGAAAGGAGACTTCAACGATGAATGACAAGGACCGCAAACTCCAGCACACCATGATGTCATTCGCCCTCTGGGGCGGGATGCTGGTGAACACCCGGGACACGAACGGGGCCGGCGACCGTGTGATCAGCCATCCGTCCAACTTCGTCCCGATCAGGATCGACAGGGTGCGCCGCTAGTCCCCTGGCGCATGACAGAGCCCCGGCCGGACGGCCGGGGTTTTGTGTTTCGGGGCCTCCGCAATGCTCCGGATTTGTGCGGCGAGATCGAATGCGGCACGGTCGGCGCATGACCCTGATCCACACCGAGAGACGCGGCGCCATCGAGATCTGGACCCTGGACCGGGCGGAGCGGCTGAACGCCCTGCCCGATCTTGAGGACGGCGAGGCCTTCGCCCGGGCCTGCGCGGCGGTGAACGGTGACGCCGAGGTGCGCTGCGTGATCATCACCGGAGCAGGCCGGGCCTTCTCAGCCGGCGGCGACCTGAAGGCGATGCGCGACCGGCGCGACCTGTTCGAAGGCTCGGGCGCCGAGATCCGCGAACGCTATCGGCGGGTGGTGCACCGGATCGTCCGCTCGCTGTACGGGCTGGAAGTCCCGCTGATCGCGGCGGTGAACGGAGCCGCCATGGGTCTGGGCTGCGACATCGCCGGGCTGGCTGACATCCGCATCGCCTCGACCAACGCCGCGTTCGGCGTGCCCTTCCTCAAGCTCGGCATCCTGCCCGGTGATGGCGGGGCCTGGCTGCTGCCGCGGAACGTCGGCTATGCGCGGGCGGCCGAAATGCTGTTCACGGGCGAGTCGATCGACGCCGCCACCGCCGAGCGCTGGGGGCTGGTCAACCATGTCGTCGCGCCCGAGGCCCTGATGGAGGAAGCCCTGTCCACGGCGGAACGGGTGGCGGCGCACGCACCGCAGGCCCTGCGCATGGCGAAGACCCTGCTACGCCAAGGCCGCGACATGAATTTCGACCAGATGCTGGAAATGACCGCCGCCATGCAGGCGCTGGCGCATCTGACCGAGGACCACGCCGAGGGCGTGGCCGCGGTGCTGGAGAAGCGGCCGGCGGACTTCACCGGCCGCTAGACGTCAGGTCTTTGCCGGGGCCTGCATGGCCCGGTCGGCGGGCACGCCGGCGGCGGCGGCGCGCGGGGCGCCGGCGCGCTCGCCGGGCTTCATGAATTTGACCAGCACCCGCTGGCCGATCAGCAGCGGGGCGTTATCGGCCGAAACGACGACCTCAACGACCCGTTCGTCGGTGCGCTGCGAGGGGTCCTCGGACGCCAGCTTCCGGGCCCCGAAAAGAGGGGCGCGGCGCAGGACGCGACCGACGTAGACCTTGGACTGGTCGACCTCGGAGATCAGTTCGACCTCCTGGCCGTCGGTGACGTTGGGGATGTCGGCCTCGACGATCTCGGCGCGGACGATGCGCTGGGTGTCAGGCTCCAGATCGAACATGTTGGACACGTTCAGGGTGGAGGCGCCGGCGCCGGGGTTGGCGTAGCGGCGCACGATGCGGCCGTCCATCGGCGCGCGGATCACCGTCAGTTCGAGATTGTAGGCGGCTTCGTTCAGACGGGCGCGGGCGGTCTGGACCGCGGCCTGCTGCGAGCCGAGGCGCGCCTCGGCGGCCGCGATCTGGTCACGGGCCTCATCCATGCGGGCGGCGGCGACGAAATTGGTCTCGACCAGGCGTGCGAGACGGTCGTGTTCGCGCCGGGCGGTGTTGATGTCGACCTGGATGGCCCGCAGCTGGCTCTCGGCCTGGGCGACCTCCGCCTGGGCCCGCTGGAGCGCCAGACGCGGTTCGTCATCCTCCTGCCGGGCGAGAATCTGTCCGGCGGTAACGCGCTCGCCTTCCTGCACATAGACGGCCCTGACCACGCCGCCGCGGCGGGCGGCGACCTGGATGATGCCGCCCTCGACGTCAGCCTTGCCGTTGGCGATGGCCGCATAGGGACTGTCGATCTTCTCGGCCGCGGCCTTTTCCTGCTCGACCTTCTTCGCGGCGGCGCCCTGCTGCATGAACATGAAGCCGACGACGGCGACAATGATCAGCGCCAGGCCGATCCAGAGCCACTTGTTCTTGAGGAAGCGGGGCATTTTTCGGATGTCCTTGAGGATCGGTCTAGTGCGAGCCGAGAGTGGCGTTGGGATCGGGGGTGCGGCGCTGGTCGTCGAGGATGCGGCCGTCCTCGATATGGATGACCCGGTCGGCCCAGGCCTCAAGGCGCGGGTCGTGGGTCACGCAGATGACGGCGGCGCCGTGTTCGGTGGCGGCCCGGCGCAGCAGGCGGATCACCACCTGGCCGTTTTCGCCGTCGAGGGCCGAGGTCGGTTCGTCCGCGAACAGCAGGGCCGGGTTCTTGGCGAGCGCGCGGGCGATGGCGATGCGTTGCTTCTCGCCGCCGGAGAGGGAGTCGGGCTTCTGGTTCAGGCGGGCGCCGAGACCGACCTCCTCGAGGGCGGCGACGGCGCGGCGACGGGCCTCGTCCTTGGGCACGCCCTGGTACTTCAGCACCGTCATGACCTGCTGGGTCGCGGTCAGGGCCGGGAACAGGTTGAAGCCCTGGAAGATGAAGCCGCAGTTATCGAGGCGGAATTTGTCGATGCGGCCGGACGAATGGTCCCACAGATTGTCCACGTCGAGGGCGTCGACGCGTCCCTCTTCGGGCTTGAGCAGGCCGGACAGGGCGGCGACGAGGGTCGACTTTCCGGACCCGGACGGGCCCATGACCATGGTCATCTCGCCGTGGCGCGCATCGAAGTCGACGCCCTTCAGCACCTCGATGAAGGAGCGGCCGGTCTTGAAGCGCTTGATCAGGCCTTTCGCCTCGATGGCTGATTCACCGGCGCGGCCGTGGGTGACGGTAATCGCATTCATCGCAGCAGATCCGCCGGCTGGCTCTTCTTGAGGACGCCCAGCGACAGGAAGCCGGAGGCGAGGGCGATGACGAGCAGCATGATGCAGACGCCGGCCACCATCGGGATGGGGAAGGCCATGGTCAGGCCGCCGGTAGTCGCCAGCAGGGACACCGCCCAGGTCAGCAGCCCCGCTGCGAATATGCCGGCGATGCCGACCCAGAAGCTGAGCTCCATGACGATGGCGCGGAGCGAGCCCATCGACACCCCCAGGGCGCGCAGGGAAGCGAACTCCTTGATGTTGGCCATGATGGCCCCCCGCAAGGTCTGCCAGGTGATGGCCACGCCGATCAGGATGCCGAGGAACAGGGAGAAGCCGAGCATGATGACGATGAAGCTCTCCTTGAACATCGCCGCCTGGTTGGCCTCGCCGAGCTCGGCCCGGGTCCAGGCCTTGAACTGGCCCCTCGACTGGGCATTGAGCTGGGCCACCACGCGCTCGGAATCGGCCCCCGGCCTGATGCCGACCATCAGCGGGCCGACGCGGTCGCCGGTGCTGGCCTCGCCCAGCATACGCAGGGTGTCGCGCGACATCACCACGCCGGCCTGCATCATGTTGGGGTAGCCGCGGGTGACGGCGACCACGCGCACGGTCTTGCCGTTGTAGATGGCCTTGTCGCCCAGTTTGACGCCGAGGCGTCCAAGCGCAGTCTCGTCGACGGCGACGCCGAACGGCTGGCGCAGCGCCTCCACCAGTTCGGGAGAGTAGTCGGTCGGGACCGTCACGGCGCCCGGAACGGCGTCGATGATCGAGACCTGGACGAACTCGGTCTTCCGCGGCGCGTCGCCCTCGACGACGTTCTGCCAGCGGCCGCCGGAGCCGTCGAGGTCGGCCACGGCGACGATATCGGGATGGCTCTGCACCACCGGCATAATCCGCCGGGGCACGCCGGACGGACCGCCATTGAACAGGCCGGTCGAGCCGGGAGCCAAGACCATGATATCGGCGCTGGCGCGGTCGATTGTCGCGGTGAAGGCCTTGCCGATGCCCATGAACATGCCAACCTGAGCCAGCACGAGCAGACCTGAGAAGGCGAGCGCCACAATCGCCGCCATGTAGCGACGCCACTCGTAGAGCAGGGTGGAAAGTGCAAGCGACATCGAGACGTACGGCCCCCCGGGTTTCGTCGCTATGTGAGGGCGCCTGTGGTGAGGGCCAAGTTAAATCGGGTTAAGGCCGTGTGGACGGGGTTCGTTCATCGGCGGTATGCAGTGTGTCTGTCTGTACCGGCCGGAGCCCCGGCAACCCTGGAGACCGCCTCATGATCCTTCGTTCGCTCCGCGCCGCCATGGCCGCTACCGCCTCGATCGTCGCCGTAGCCGGGGCTGTGACCACCGCGGCCGTCCCCACCTCCGCCCGGGCCGACGAGGGCATGTGGACCTTCGACAATTTCCCGGTCCAGACGGTGAACCAGAAATACGGCACCCGTATCGACCAGGCGTGGCTGGACCGGGTGCGCAACGCCTCGGTGCGGATCCAGGGCTGTTCCGCCTCGTTCGTCTCGGATGAAGGTCTGATCCTGACCAACTGGCACTGCGTCGTCGGCTGCGCCCAGGAGCTTTCGGATGCGCAGAAGGACTATGTGAAGAACGGCTTCACGGCCGGGACGCGCGAGGAAGAGATCCGCTGCCCGGGGCAGACGGCCGAGGTGCTGACCGAGATCACCGACGTCACCGCCCGCATCCGCGCCGCCGGCGAGGGGCTGGAAGGCGCCGCTTTCAACGCGGCCCGACAGGCCGAGACGACCCGCATCCAGAACGAGGCCTGCGCCGAAGATGCGAAATACAGCTGCCAGGTGATCAGCCTGTATCGAGGGGGTCAGTACAGCCTGCACAAATTCCGCAAGTACGACGACGTGCGGCTGGTCTTCGCGCCGGAGAACCAGGCGGCCTTCTTCGGCGGCGACCCCGACAATTTCAACTTCCCACGCTACGCCCTCGATGCCGGTTTCCTGCGCGCCTATGAGGACGGCAAGCCGGCCGAGACCCCGAACTTCCTGAAGTGGAACGCCGAGGCGCCCAAGGAAGGCGACGTGACCTTCGTGTCCGGTAATCCGGGTTCGACCTCGCGCCTGCTGACCATGAGCCAGCTGGAGCGGCTGCGGGACCAGCAGCTGCCGATCACCCTGATCCAGAACTCGGAGCTGCGCGGCCGCCTGCTGGAATATTCCCTGACGGGCGACGAGGCGAAGCGGGTCTCGTTCGATCCGATCTTCGGCCTCGAGAACAGCTTCAAGGTCTACTACGGCCAGCAGGGTGCCCTGACCGATCCGGCCTTCATGCAGACGAAACGGGAGGCGGAGGCTGAACTGCGCGCCCGCGTCGCGGCCGACCCGAATCTGGTGCAACAGATCGGCGACCCTTGGTCCGAACTGGAAGCGGTCCAGAACACCGCGCGCGACCTCTACCTGCCCTATCGCCAGCTGGAGCAGGCGGCGGGCGGCGGCTCGCAGCTCTACCAGATGGCCCGCACCCTGGTCCGCTCGGCCGGCGCCGAGCTGCCGGCCGAGCGCCGCGCGCGTCTGGCGGAAATGATGGGCGAGGAGACGCCGATCTCGACCGACATGGAAGAGATCCGGATGCGCTACTGGCTGTCCAAGACCCGGGAGTATCTGACGGTCGACAATCCGCAGGTGAAGGCGATGCTGGGCCGCGAAAGCCCGGAGGCCCTGGCCGAGCGCCTGATCAGCGGCACGCGGATGGCCGACGCCGCCTTCCGGCGCGAGGCGGCCGGCATGACGCTGGAGCAGCTGACGGCGGCTGACCCGCTGCTGGCCTTCGTCGCAGCCAATGACGCCGCGGCCAAGGCGATCGCCGACCGCTGGGCCGCCGAGGTCAACGCCCCCACGGCCCGCGCGGCCGAGAAGGTCGCCCAAGCCCGCTTCGCGGTCTACGGCACCAACCAGTATCCCGACGCCACCTTCAGCCTGCGTCTGTCCTATGGCGACGTCCGGGGCTGGACCTATCGCGGCGTGACGGTGCCGCCGTTCACCTACATCGGCGGCCTGTACGAGCGGGCGACCGGCTCGGAGCCGTTCAACCTGGCCCAGGCCTTCGCCGACAATGAGTCGCGGGTGAACAAGGAGGTCGTCTACGACTTCGTCTCGACCAACGACATTATCGGCGGCAACTCGGGCTCGCCGGTGATCAACGCCGAGGGCGAGGTGATCGGCGCGGCCTTCGACGGCAACATCCACTCGCTGGGCGGCGCCTTCGGGTATGACGGCGACCTGAACCGCACGGTGTCGGTGTCGACTGCGGCCATCACCGAAGTCCTTCGCACCGTCTATCCGAACCCGCGCCTCCTGGAGGAACTGGGGGTCGAGTAGGCCAAAAATCCTTCTCCCCTCGGGGGTGAAGGCGGCTCGTGGAGCGAGACGGTTGAGGGGGCTGGTTGACGCCGGCCCCCTTTTTCCGTTCTGGATGCGGACAGAGCCCCCTCATCCGAGCCCTTCGGGCCCACCTTCTCCCCCGGAGGGGAGAAGGAAGGAGAAGTCCATGCGCAACACCCTCGCCGCCTCCGCCGCCGTTCTCGCCTTCGCCGCCGCCTCGGGCGTCCACGCCGAAGAGGGCATGTGGACGTTCGACAACTTCCCGATCGCGCGGGCCAACCAGACACTGGGGACCAATATCGACCAGGCGTGGCTGGACCGGGTGCGGCTCAGCTCGGTCAAGTTCGGCGGCTGTTCGGCCGGACTGGTGTCGGGCGAAGGCCTGGTGATGACCAACAACCACTGCGTCGCCACCTGCGTGGCCAATCTGTCGACGCCGGAGGTGAATTACGCCGAGGCGGGCTTTGCGCCGCGCACCCGTGAAGAGGAACTGAAGTGCCCGGGCGGGACGGCGGAAATCCTGACCGACATTTCCGACGTGACGGCGAGGATGCACGCCGCGGGCGAGGGTCTGGACGGCCAGGCCTTCACCCAGGCGCGGGACGCAGAGGCGGGCCGGATCGAGCAGGAAGCCTGCGCCGGCGACGCGACCGTGCGCTGTCAGGTCGTGAGCCTGTATCGCGGCGGCCAGTTCAAGCTGTACAAGTTCCGCCGCTACTCCGACGTGCGTCTGGCCTGGGCTCCGGAGGATCGGGCGGCGACCTTTGGCGGTGATCTCGACAATTTCAGCTTCCCGCGCTTCGCCATCGATGCGGCCTTCATCCGCCTGTACGAGAACGGCCAGCCGGTCGTGACGCCGACCCACTTCAAATGGAATGCGGACAAGCCCGTCGAGGGCACGCCGGTGTTCGTCGCCGGCAGCCCGGGCGCGACCCAGCGGCTGCTGACCCAGGACCAGCTGATGACGGTGCGGGACGTGGTCCTGCCGCTGGACCAGCTGATCGCCTCCGAACTGCGCGGACGGCTGATCCGCTTCTCCGAGGAGAGCGAGGAGAACGCCTTCATCGCCATGGACCCGATCGTCGGTCTGGAAAACACATACAAGCGCGGGCGCGGGCGGATGGCCGCCCTGACCGATCCGGCCTTCATGGCCGGCCGGGCCGAGAACGAGGCCGATTTCCGGCGCCGCGTGGCGGCCGACCCCGCCCTGACGGCGCGGGTGGGGGATCCGTGGGGCGATCTGACGGCGGTGCAGCCGGCCCTGCGCGAACTGTATCCGGCGGTCGCCTTGCTTGAAGGCGGGACCGGCGTGGGGACGACCGCGCCCGGCGGCGGCTCGCAGCTGTTCAGCTGGGCCCGGACGTTGGTGCGCGGAGCGCAGGAGCGCGAGAAGCCGTCGGCCGAACGCCTGCCGGAGTACGCCGACAGCCGGCTGGCGGCGGCGCAGTCGGCCCTGTTCGCCGAGCGGCCGGTCTATCCGTCGCTGGAGCAGCTGCGTCTCGAATGGTGGCTGTCCAAGACCCGCGAGTGGCTGACGGTCGATGATCCGCGCGTGCGCGGCCTGCTGGGTCAGGAGTCCCCGGAAGGGCTGTCGGCGCGGCTGGTCGAGGGCACGACCCTGGCCGATCCGGCGGTGCGCCGGGCCCTGTGGGAGGGCGGCCAGGCCGCCATCGAGGCGTCCGACGACCCGCTGATCCGGTATATGCTGTCGATCCAGGACGAGACCCGGGCGGTCCGGTCGGACTGGGAAGCCCGCATCGAGGCGCCGACCAACCGAGCCTCCGAGCGGCTGGCCTCGGCCCGGTTCGCCGCCTATGGCGACGCCGTCTATCCGGACGCCACCGGCACCCTGCGCCTGACCTACGGCCGGATCGAGGGCACGGACGTGCCTGGACAGCGGTTCGGAGCCTTCACCACCTTCGCCGGCCTGTGGGACCGTGCCACAGGGGCTGCGCCGTTCGACGTGGCTCCGAAGCTTCTGGCGGCCAGGGACCGGATCGACCCGGACACGGTGATGAACATGGCGGTGTCGTCCGACACAATCGGCGGCTCGTCGGGTTCGCCGGTGGTCAATGAGGCGGGCGAGCTGCTGGGCGCCAACTTCGACTCCACCGTCCTGAGCCAGCGCAACGCCTATGGCTATGACGTCCGGGTCAACCGCTCGGTGATCGTGACGACCGGCGCGGTGACCGCCGCGCTGCGTGACGTCTACGGCATGGAACGCCTGGTCGAGGAGTTGGGGGTCGAATAGACCCCCTTCGCCCGGACCCTAGAGCTGGCTCATCTTCTGCTGGGCCTTTGAGAAATACTGCCACCCGGTCCAGAGAGTGACGATGGCGGCGGCCCAGATCAGCACATAGGCGAAAGTCTGGAAGTGGGGCTGCCAGTCCAGCGGCAGGCCGAAGCCGTCCCACAGAAGGACCATCTGCAGCGCGGCGAGGGCCACCATCTGCAGGGTGGTTTTCCACTTGGCCAACAGGGTGACCGGCAGCTTGACCTTGCCGGCCACGGTCTCGCGCAGGGCGGAAACCGCGAACTCGCGGAACAGGATCAGGCCGCAGGGAATGGCGATCTGGGGCACCGAACCCCAAGCCAGGACGCCGAGGATGGCGCCGGTGACAAGCACCTTGTCCGCGATCGGATCGAGGATGGCCCCCCAACGGGTGGTGGCGTGCCAGCGCCGCGCCAGATAGCCGTCGACCCAGTCGGTCGAGGCGGCGACGATGAAGATGACGAAGGCGGTCCGGCCGAAGCGGAACTGGTCATCCGGGCTCAGATAGTCCGACAGGATCGGCACGCCCTGCGGCGCGGCTCCGGCCAGAATCAGGAACATGACCACCCCCGCGATCAGGCGCAGGCCCGTCAGGATGTTCGGGATGGGGTTGGCGTGGTGGGTGGGGGTCATGGGGGACATCCTGCTTCAACGCCGATGTGCCACGCTTCGATGCGCGAGGCGAGCGAGGGCGGGTTCGACCTAGAGCGTTTCGAACCGGTCGGGGCCCCGGAGGGCCCGCAGGATCCCGTCGGCGATGCCGAAATGCAGGCCGGTCAGAACCAGTTCACCGGCGGCCTCGCGCTCGGCGATCCACGGAAAGGTGCGAAGGTTCTCGATCGACAGACGGACAACCGCCTCCTCGGCGGCGCGCTCGACCTGATCCGGCTCCACCGCCTCGGCCACGCGGCGCACCCGGGGAGCGCCTTGCGCGACCCAGGGGGCGACGAAGTCCTGACAGTTCCCCGGGGCGCCGTTGAGCATGGCGTTGACCCCGCCGCAGTGGGCGTGGCCCATGACCACGATCTGCGACACGCCCAGAACCTTGACCCCGAACTCCAGCGCCGCCGAGACGCCGTGCAGGCGGCCGTCGGGCTCATAGGGCGGCACCAGATTGGCGACGTTACGGACCACGAACAGCTGGCCCGGCGCCGTGTCGAAGATCAGCGCCGGGTCGGCGCGGCTGTCGGAACAAGCGACCACCAGGGTGTGCGGGCGCTGCCCCTCGGCGGCGAGCGCCTGGTACTCGGCCCGGGCCTCGGCCCAGTGGCCTTCGCGGAATCGGCGGTAGCCGGAAAGAAGGGCGTCGGGGGATTCGTCTGACATGGGACCTCTATAGGCGAACCGCCCTCACTGGGGGAGAGGGGCGGCAAGGCTGCGGATTGCCCTGACCTAAGGCTTTGTGACGACCACCTTGAGGAAAGTCGCCGGTATCTCGGTGCGGTCCGCGCCGCCGCGGTTGTGCGCCTCGAAGATCCCGGTCAATTCAGCCTCCAGTTCGTCAGCCCTGCCGTCCTTCGACGCCGCCTCAAAGGCGTTCATGGTCGGGCCGTAATAGTGTTTGAAGGTCTGAAGCAGGTCGGTTGGCGGCGTGGGCGAGATGAAGACGTAGGTCGCGCGCTCGCAGACGACATTCTCGGCCGGGACACCCGCCGCTTCGAAGCGTTCCCGGACGTGGGTCTCCACTCCCCACGTCACCGGGCTGACGAAGCCTTCGGGCGGCGCCGGAGTGTAGGCCGCGCTTGTCTTCAGAACCTGGGCGACCAGGGTCGGATCGCCGGGGATCCAGTTTCCCATGACGATGCGGCCCCCGCTACGGGTCACCCGCGTCATCTCCCTCGCCACGTCGAACGGGCGCGGGGCGAACATCGCGCCGAAGATGCTCACCACCAGATCGAAGCTCTCATCGTCGAGTTCCCGGAGGTCCGATGCATCGCCTTGCTGGAAGCGGAGATTGTCCAATCCCGCCTCGGCCGCACGCCGTTTGCCGGCGGCGACGAGGTTCTCGGCTATGTCGACGCCGAGCACCTCGGCGCCCCGCCGCGCCGCCGGAACGGCCGTCGTGCCATCCCCGCAGCCGAGATCGAGGACGCGGAGGCCCGGCGTAACCCCCAGGCCGTCGACCAGCGCCTCTCCGCTTTCCCGCATCGCCGCAGCGATGCGAGTGAAATCACCCTTCTCCCAGAGCGCCTTGTTCGGGTTCATGTCCTCGCCTCTCTTACAAGACCGATGTTCGTCACGTCACACGCAAGCCAACCATCGAGCGTAAGCGCCACAGGCGCTGCTGGAAAGACAGCCCCGACACTCAGCCCCGGAGCAGACTGGCGCAAGTCCGGGGGGTCAGCGGCTCGCGGGGTGGAAGAAGGCGTGGATACGTTCCGCCAGCGGCTGGCTGACGCCCTCGACCTTGACCAGGTCGGCGACGGCTGCACGGGAGACGCCCTTGGCCGAGCCGAAGGCGTGCAGCAGGGCCTTCTTGCGGCCGGGACCGACGCCCTCGATCTCGTCGAGCGGATTGCGCTTGATGTCCATCGAGCGCCGCTTGGCGTGAGCCCCGTTGGCGAAACGGTGCGCCTCGTCGCGCAGACGCTGGATGTAGTAGAGGGCCGGCGACTTCAAAGGCAGCATGAAGGGCGGTTTGCCGGGCACGAAGAAGCGTTCCAGACCGGCGTCGCGATCCGGCCCCTTGGCCACGCCGACGGCGAGGATGTCGTCGAGGCCCAGATCGGCGAGGACGGCCTGGACTTCGGCCAACTGGCCGGCGCCGCCGTCGATCAACAGCAGGTCGGGACGCTCGACTTCCTCGCCCTCGTCCTCGTCCTTGACCAGACGGCTGAAGCGGCGGCGCATGACCTCGCGCATCATGCCGTAGTCGTCGCCGGGGGTCAGGTCCTCGCCGCGGATGTTGAACTTGCGGTACTGGTTCTTGCGGAAGCCCTCGGGTCCGGCGACGACCATGCCGCCGACCGCATTGGTCCCCGAGATGTGGGCGTTGTCGTAGACCTCGATCCGCTCGGGTCGGGCGTCGAGACCGAAGGCCTCGCAAACCTCCTCGAGGATTTTGCCCTGGGCGGAGCTCTCGGCCATCTTGCGGCCCAGCGCTTCGCGGGCGTTGGTCAGGGCGTGGTCGACCAGCGCCTTGCGGTCGCCGCGGGCCGGCCGTTCGATGCTGACCACCCGGCGCCCGTCGACGGTCCTGGCCTTCATTGAGAAAGCCTCTTCCAGAAGCTCCTTTTCGTGCGGGACCACATTGGACAGGATCTGCCGCGGCACGGGCTTGTCCTCGTAGAACTGGCCGAGGAAGGCGGCGAGGATTTCGGGGTCGGTGTCGGTGCGGTCGACGCGCGGGAAGTAGGCGCGACCGCCCCAGTTCTGGCCGCCGCGGTAGAAGAAGACCTGAACGCAGGCCTGGCCGCCCTCGCTGAACAGGGCGAAGACGTCGGCCTCGGCCACGCCCTCGGCGCTGACCGAATTCTCCATCGAGATGGCCGAGAGGGCGCGGATGCGGTCGCGGACGCGGGCGGCCTGTTCGAAATCCATGGCGTCGGAGGCGGCCTGCATCTCCTGCGACAGGCGGGCGATCACGGCGCGGGACTTGCCGCGAAGGAACTGCTCCGCCTCCGTGACCAGATCGCCGTAGTCCTCAAGCGAGATCAGGCCGGTGCAGGGGGCCGAGCAGCGCTTGATCTGGTGCAGCATGCAGGGCCGGGTGCGGGTCTCGTAGACGCTGTCCGAACAGGACCGCAGCAGGAAGGCCTTCTGCAGGGTGGTCAGGGTGCGATTGACCGCCCAGGTCGAGGCGAACGGACCGAAATAGTCGCCCTTCATGGTGTGGGCGCCGCGGTGCTTGCGGACCTGGGGGGCGCGGTGGTCGCGGCGGATCATCAGTTCGGCGAAGGACTTGTCGTCGCGCAGCACCACGTTGAAGCGCGGCTTGAGCTTCTTGATGAAGTTGGATTCGAGCAGCAGGGCCTCGGTTTCCGAGGCGGTGACGACCAGCTCCATCGACCGCGTCAGGGAGACCATCAGGCCGATGCGCTGGGTGTGGAAGCGGCCTTGGGCGTACTGCAGGATTCGTTTCTTCAGCGAGCGCGCCTTGCCGACATAGAGGCAGGCGCCGTCCTCGCCGTACATGCGGTAGACCCCGGGCTTGTCGGGCGCGCGCCGGGCCTCGTCCCGGATCAGGTCGGCGGCCTTCAGGGCCTCGGCGTCAGCGGGAATCGTCTCCTCGGTCATCGGGACCGATATAGGCCTAGAAGCGGCGGACCATAAGCACGCCGGCGATCACCAGGCCGATGCCGGCGACGCGGCCGGGGCTGATCGGCTGTTTCGGCATGCCCATGGCCCCGAAATGGTCGAGCACGACGCTGAGCAGGAGCTGACCGGCGACCATCAGGATGATGGTGGTCGCCACGCCCAGCCGGGGCACGCCCCAGGCCGCCGCCACCACGAAGATCGCCCCGTAGAGACCGCCGACCCAGGCGTACCAGGGCAGGGCCCGGGACGCGGCGATGTCCGGGCGCACCTGCAGCACCAGGGCGAGAACGCCAAGCGCCGCCGTACCGACGGCGAACGACACGAAGGCGGCGTTCACCGGCGAACCGACGGCGCCCATCATCTTGGCGTTGGTCGGGGCCTGCAGGGCGGTGGCGGCGCCGCCGAAGACGACGGCCAGCATGGCGAGTAGGGAGGGGTTCATCCGGATTGGCTACCAGCTTGGCGCGCTTTCCGCATCGCCGAAAATCTCGGCCGGCCGCCGGCGGCGATCAGGCTCCGGCCGGCGCCCCGTCGGCACGGACGGAACGATAGGGCCTGACGGCTGCTTGAACAGCGGGGCCGCGCGCTTTATTGCGGGCGCCGACACAGGAGCATCCCATGCTGGCCCTCTACATCATCCTCGGCTTCGTGGCCGTTCTCGCCGCGATCAACTTCATCGAGTTCGGCCGGGTTGACTGAGCCGTCGGCCCGGAACGGCGCCGCCCTCGTCACCGGCGGGGCGCGGCGCATCGGCCGGGCCATTTGCCTCGAACTGGCCGCCGCCGGATTCGACGTCGCCGTACACCACCGCGCCTCGGAAGACGAGGCGGCCGGGCTCGTCCGCGAGATCGAGAGGCTCGGACGTCGCGCGGTGAGCCTGTCGGCCGACCTGACAGACGCGATCGCCACCCACGAGCTGATTGACCGCGCAGCGCAAGCGCTGGGGCCGCTGTCGGTGCTGGTCAACAACGCCTCCGTGTTCGCCGACGACCGGCTGGACACGATTACCGGCGACAGCTGGAGTGAACACCTCGACACCAATCTGCGCGCGCCGGTGCTGCTGGCGCAGGTATTCGCGCGGCAGGCGCCGGATGGCGCGGCCATCATCAACATCCTCGACCAGCGGGTGCTGAAGCCCGATCCGCGGTTCTTCTCCTACAGCCTGTCCAAATCGGCTCTGTGGTTCGCCACCCGGACCATGGCGCAGGCGCTGGCGCCGCGCATCCGGGTCAATGGAGTGGGACCGGGACCGACGCTGCCTTCGGTGCACCAAACCCCGGAAGAGTTCGAGGCCGAAGCCAGGGCCGTGCCCCTCGCTCGCGCCGGCAGCCCGGAGGCCGTGGCCTCAGCGGTGCGATGGTTGGTGGACGCGGAGCTGGTGACGGGTCAGATGATCGCCGTAGACGGGGGCCAGCATCTGGCCTGGCAAACCCCGGACATCGTGGAGTAGCCCGTGGCCGCCTCATCCCCCCTGCCCTTCCCGGGCGCTGTCGCCGCCCCGGGCATCCGCCGCGAGACCCTGACCGTGTTCGTGCGCGGGCTTGAGGTCGCGGCCGGCATCGGGGTGCACGATCATGAATTGGGACGGCTGCAGCGGCTGGTCATCGACGTCAGCCTCGACCTCGCCCCGGCGGCCGTCGAGCGGCTGGCCGACACCATCAACTATGAGACCGTAGCCGAGGCGGCCCGGGACATCGTGGCGGACGGTCATATCGGGCTGGTGGAGACCTTCGCCGAACGGCTGGCCCTAGCCATGCTGGCGGACGGGCGGGTCCGGCGTTGTACGGTGAGGATCGAAAAGCCGGGAGCCCTGGACGGGGCCGTCGCGCCCGGCTGCGAAGTGACGCTGGCGCGCTAAGCACCACGTTCGGCAGTTGCGCCCCCGACGGCGGACCGTCATTCTGATACGAGGACTCGAAGGACCCCCGATGGCCCAACCCGGCGATCCGCACGCCCCGGACGATCACGACGACCTGATCGGTTTCGCCTCGCCGGCGTCATTGCAGGGCCGCGCCCGGACGCCGGGCGAGCCCGAGGCGGAGGTGACGCTTCAGGCGCCGGAGCCTGAGCCCAATGCCGATGCCGAACCGGCCACCCGATCCGCGCCCGACCTTTTCACGGCTTCGGTCGCCGCCTCGATTCCGGTCGAGCCCGAGGTGGAGTTGGTGGAGATGCAGGAGCCGGAGCCACCGCAGGCCGACGAGATCCCGCCCGCGCCCGAAGCGTCCGTCGCGCCAGTTTCAGCCGCCTCCGTCTTCGAACCCTCGCGCGAGGTCTCGTCCCGTCCGCAGCGGCGCGAGCCTCCGGCCATTCCAGGAGGCGGCATGGGCCTGTACGCTGTCTATGCGCTGTTGCTTTTCGCCGTGCCGACCCTCGGGGTCTCGGCGATCATCGCCCTGTTCGCCGTCACCGGCCGTCCCGGCCCGGAAGACCCGCTGTCGCAGTCCCATTTCGTCTACCAGCAGCGGACGCTGTGGACCGCCGCCATGGCGGTCGGGGTGGGTGCGGTCTTCTTCCTCGTGCCATTCGGGCTCGGCCCCGCCATCATGTTCGTCGCGGCGCTGTGGCTGGTGGTGCGCGGCGCCGTCGGCGTCTGGGCGCTGAAGGCGGGGCGGCCCATCGCCGATCCCCGTGGCTGGTGGATCTGAAGGAGCTCGCCGATGACTTCCACACCTCCCCGCGACGAACCCGTGTTCCGGTCCGGCGGTCAGGCCGACGGCAAGGTCGCCGCCGTGCTGGCCTGGGGCCTGTACATCCTGTCCATTCCCAGCGCCAACGTGCTGGTTCTGGTCGGACTGATCGTCGCCTATGCGGGACGGGGCTCCGCCACCGGCGTGGCGCTTGAGCACCTCAACGCGCAAATTCGGCTGTTCTGGTCGGTGTTCTGGTGGACCGTCGCCTGCTGGCTGGCGATCGCCGTCAGCGCGGTGGCCAGCGTCGTGCTGATCGGAATCCCGTTCCTGTTCTTTTTCCTGCTGGTCTGGTTCCTGATCAGCGTCTGGTTCACGGTGAAGAGCGTCTTCGGCCTGATCAACCTCCTGGGGGAGCGGGCGCCCTGAGGCGACGCTGCGACAGTGGCCGCGCAATGCGCAGGCGACCCACGGTCGGTCAGGAACGGTTCGCCCGCACTGGAGTTGGCCGGGGGTCCGCGCGCCGACTGGTTTGACCGGAGTTCCCAACCATGACCGACCTTCGCGATGTCGTCGCCCAGCAGCGCTTCGAACAGGGTTTCACTGACGCCGACGGGCAGACGCGAACCGTGTTCGCGGACTACGCGGTGCAGGGAAACACCCGCGTGATCCTGCACGTCGAGGCGGACCCGGCGCTGCGTGGGACCGGGGCGGCCGGAAACTTCATGCAGGCCCTGGCGGAACACGCCCGCGCCGAAGGGCTGAAGCTGGCGCCCCGGTGCAGCTACGCTGTCGCCTGGCTGAAGCGGCACGCCGAGTATGACGACATCGTCGCCTGACGCATCCCGGCTCGGCCCGGTCAGCCGCCGCCGTAGCCGCCGATGATCGGCAGGATCTCGCCGGTGATGTAGCTGGAGCATTGCGGTGAGGCGAGGAAGACGAAGGCTGGGGCGATTTCTTCCGGCTGGGCCGGTCGTTTCATCACCGTCTTCGAGCCAAACTGCGCGACCTTGTCCGCCTGCTGATCCGCGGGATTCAGCGGCGTCCAGACCGGCCCCGGAGCGACCACATTGACCCGAATGCCCCTTGGCGCGAGGTGGGTTCCAAGCGACCGGGCGAAGGCGTGAATGCCGCCCTTGGTCATCGAATAATCGAGCAGGTTGTCGTTGCCCAGGATGCCGGTGACCGATCCGGTCATGACGATCGACCCGCCCGGCTTCAGATGCGGGACGGCCGCCTTCACGAGGCTGAAATAGCCGTAGAGGTTGGTTTTCAGCGTGCGGTCAAAATGCTCTAAGGTCAGGTCTTCCAGCGCCTCGACATGCTCCTGAAAGGCGGCGTTGGGTACGACCACATCGAGGCGGCCGAAGGCGTCGAGCGTGGCCTTCACGGCGGCCTCGGAGAAAGCCGGGTCCGCGACGTCCCCCTTGAGTACGATGGCCCGGCGGCCCTCCGCCTCGACCGCGGCCTTCGTGTCCCCGGCGTCTTCTTCCTCGTCGAGGTGGCAGATGGCGACGTCGCAGCCCTCGCGCGCGAACAGCACGGCCACGGCCCGGCCGATGCCCGAGTCGCCGCCGGTGATGATGGCCGCCATGCCGTCGAGCTTGCCCGAGCCTCTCCAGTATGGCGCGTCGTACATCGGAGCCGGATCGAGCGCCGCCTCATCGCCGGGCTTGCGCTGGTGCTGTTCCGGGAAGGGCGGTTCCGGGTATCTGCGAGCGCCGGCCTGGACTGCGCCCTCGTCCTGCGCTCCCCCTTCATCACCGGCCTTCGCGTCAATCCGGGCCTGAATCTTCCGCTCCTGGTCGGCGATATTTTCGGCGCGGCGTTCGAAGCGATCGTCCATGGCTGGCTCCTGTTTCGGGGAATGACCGGAAAGCCGATGGAGCGGGCGGGTGTTCCCGCGCATTGTAGCGGTGCGGTTGAAGGAGACGACGATGCCCGAGGTCGATCTGGAGGCGCTCGGCGCGGCGGCGGGGCCGATGCAGGTCTGGATTCTGCCGACCCTGCTGGGGCTGGGGCTGGCGTCAGCCACTGGGCTACGGACGTTTCTGCCCCTGCTCATGCTGGCGCTGGCGGCGCGGTTCGAGGTGTTCGGCGTCAGGCTGATCGACCAGATGGACTGGCTGGTCTCGTGGCCGGCCATTGCAGCGCTGGGCGTGGCGACAACGGCGGAGTTCCTGGGCGACAAGGTGCCGGCGATCGACCATGGCCTCAACGCGGTCGGCTATGTCACCCGGCCGGTGGCCGGGGCGATCGCAGCGGGCAGCGTGTTCTGGGCCGTCGATCCGGCGATGGCGGCGGTGGCCGGACTGATCGTGGGCGCGCCAGCGGCCCTCGCCTTCAACGCGGCCCAGACCGGCGTTCGCGTGAGCTCGACAGCGACTACCGGGGGGCTGGGGAATCCCGTGGTCTCGCTGATGGAGGACGTGCTCGCCTTCTTCACTGTGATCATCGCCTTCCTGGCGCCGATCGTGATCCCGGTGGTGCTGATCGTTCTGGCGGTGGTCGTGTTCCGGCTGGCGCGGCGTATCCGTGATGGCCGCGGGGCCCGACCGGCCTAGAGGCTGCGGCTCACGATGGCCTTGAGCGTCTCGGCCTTGGCCGGCAGGTCGGACGACAGCCGGGCGGCCAACTCCCGGGCGCCGACGGGATAGGCGTCGCCGCCGTCGGCGATCTCCTTCGCCATGCGCGAGGCTTCCAGCAGCACCCGTTCCAGCGCCTCGACCTGCTCCACAGCCAACGCCCGGGCCTCCAGCTGAAGCCGGCGCACCCGCTCCGAGGTGGATTCGGGCGTTCGCATCAGGTCGTAGATCTCGGCGTCGCCGGGGACGAGACGCAGGGCGGGCGTGGACGGCGGGTTCTTGGGCATGGCTGCACTCCTGCACAGCCAATGCGAAGCGGCGCCGCTCTGTTCCGCAGTGCAGGCCAAAACGGGCGTCAACCGGCGGCGGTGTGGTTCCGTTGCATCACGAGACGGTGTCGGAGCCGGCCGATCAGGCCGCCTCGGTGCGCGGGTCCGCCCGGGCTTCGGCCTCGCGCACCGCCTCGACAGCGCGGTCCACCACTTCAAGACCCGCCCCCGGCTTGACCGCCTCGACCGTCAGAATGCGGCGGAAGGTCCGCGCGCCGGGCCGCCCGTGCATCAGACCCAGCATGTGTCGGGTCATGGCCGGCAAGTGGACGCCTTCCGCCAGGCGCGCGGCCATATAGGGGCGATACCGCTCCACAGCCTCAAAGGCGTCGACGTCCGTCGTGGAGGCTCCGAACATCCGCCGGTCGGCCTGACCGAGAAGGGCCGGCTCATGGTAGGCGGCGCGACCCAGCATGACGCCATCCAGTTGCACGCCGTCTGAGTCGTCCAGGTGAGCCTCGGCCTCGTCGAGCGACGCGACGCCGCCATTGATGCTGACGGACAGATGCGGCCGCTCGCGCTTCAGACGCCGCACGAGCGCGTAGTCCAGCGGCGGCACGTCGCGATTTTCCTTCGGCGACAGGCCCTGGAGCCAGGCCTTTCGGGCATGGACAATGAAGACTTCGATGCCGACATCCGCGCAGGCGTCGACGGTCTCGAACAGGGAGACCGCCGGGTCCTGGTCGTCGACGCCGATCCGGCATTTCACCGTCGCCGGAACCGACACCGCCGCCTTGATCGCCGCCATGCACTCGGCGACCAGTTGCGGCTCCCGCATCAGGCAAGCGCCGAAGCGGCCCGACTGGACCCGGTCCGACGGGCAACCGACATTCAGATTGATCTCATCATAGCCGAAGGCCTCGCCGATCCGGGCGGCCTCGGCCAATTGCTCCGGGTCGGAGCCTCCCAGCTGCAGAGCCACGGGATGTTCGACCGGGTCGAAGCCGAGAAGGCGCTCGCGGTCGCCGTGGATTACGGCCGGGGCCGTGACCATCTCGGTGTAGAGCAGGGCCCGGGACGTGAGGGCGCGATGGAACGCCCGGCAGCGCCGGTCAGTCCAGTCCATCATCGGGGCGATCGAGAGGCGGCGGTCCATCGGGCGGGCCCATACACCGAACAGGGGCGCAAGGCGACCGGGGGAACCGGGGGAAGCCTCACCTGTTGTCCGGGTCTCCAAGGAGGAATTTCAATGATCAGACCACTTCTCGCCGGCGTCGCCTGCGTCGCCCTGCTCGCCGCCTGCAATCAGGAACAGAGCCCGGAAGCTGTCGACAAGGCCCAGGACATGGCCTCGGCCCCCGTCGGCCAGACCTCGGCCGCGACGCTCGGCGCCAATACGGTCGGCGGTTATGTGCCGAACGCCGCGGAAGGCGACATGTACGAGATCATGGCCGCGGACATCGCCCTTGAGCGGTCCCAGAACGCCCAGGTCAAGGAACTGGCGACCATGATCAAGACCGATCACCTGGCCGCGTCGAACGCCATGAAGGCCATGCTGCCCCAAGCCGCGCCGGATATCACCCTGCCGACCGCGCTGGATGAGCGTCGTCAGGGCCTGCTGGACAATCTGCGCTCGGCGTCGGCGGAGAATTTCGACCGGACCTGGATCGATCAGCAGATCGCGGCGCACAATGAGGCGCTGACCCTGCATCGCGGGTTCTCGAACAACGCCGATGCCCCGCAGCTGGCCGGGCACGCCCAGTCGGTCGTTCCGAAGATCGAGGCGCACCTGCGTCAGGCCGAGGCGATCAAGGCGGCGATGTAACCCCCGTCACCGCTGGACCCCTTGAAGGCCGGCGTCGCTCAGGCGCCGGCCTTTTCGCGTTCGTCGTCCTCTTCGAGAGCTTCGGCGGCCTCCTCGTTGAGGGCGGTCCCCTCGCGGCGCGGCTTGATGTAGGGCTCCGGGCGGGTGGTGGCGATGTTGCCGCGCATCAGCGAGCGGCCGCCGGTGATGCCCTCGACCAGCTGGATCGAGAACCGCTTCTCGTCGCGGCGGCGGACGTCCTCGATGCTCTCGCGCGCCTCTTCGGCCGAGAAGCCCAGGTCGATCAACACCTGCTCGCCGAAGACCAGCGCCGACTCGAAGGTTTCGCGGATCTGGTACTCGACTCCCGCCTGCACCAGCCGGATGGCGTGGCCTCTGTCGTAGGCGCGGACGAAGAGCTTGGTGAGGGGGAATTCCGATTTGACCAGCTCGACGATGCGGTCGGCGGTTTCCTGTTTGTCGACGCAGACGAGGATGGTTTCCGCCTCGCCGGCGCCGGAGGCGTGGAGGACGTCGAGGCGGGCGCCGTCGCCGTAGTAGACCTTGAAGCCGAAATTGCCGGCGGCCTGGATCATCTCGACGTCCATGTCGATGATGGAGACGTCGACGTCGCGAGCCAGCAGGGGCTGGGACACGACCTGGGCGAAGCGGCCGAAGCCGATGATCAGCACCCGCTCGCGCAGGTTGGCGGCCCGGTCGACCCCGTCGGCGTCATCTGGGGACAGGTCCTCGTTCGGACGCAGCCGGTCGGCCAGCATGACCCTCAGCGGGGTCAGGGCCATCGACAGGATGACCACCGCCGAAAGGATGGCGGCGGTGCGCGCGTCGAACAGGCCGGCGGCGAAGGCGGTCGAATAGATGACGAAGGCGAACTCGCCCCCCTCGCCCATCAGGGCCGCGCGCAGCAGGCTTTCGCCGTGCCGGCGCTTGAGGCGGGCCACGGCGTAGACGGCGATCATCTTGGCCGACATGAAGGCGGCCAGTCCGCCCAGCACCCAAGCCCAGTCGGCGAACACGACGCGCACGTCCAGCGACATGCCGACGCTGAGGAAGAACAGGCCCAGCAGCAGGCCGCGGAACGGCTCGACGTCGGCTTCCAGCTGGTGGCGGAAGGTCGATTCCGACAGCAGCACCCCGGCGAGGAAGGCGCCCATGGCCATCGACAGGCCGCCGAGGTTCATGGCGTAGGCGGCGCCCAGCACCACGAACAGCGCCCCCATGGTCATGACCTCGCGGCCGCCGTAGCGGGCCAGCAGGCGGAAGAACGGATTCACCACCCAGCGGCCGGCGACATAGACCAGCCCCACGGCGCCGATCGCCAGCGCCACGGTCATCCAGATCGGATTGCCGGTCTCCACCGCCGAGCCGTAGGTCCCGGCCAGCACCGCCACCAGGGCCAGCAAGGGCACGATCGCAAGGTCTTCGAACAGGAGGATGGAGATCACGCGCTGGCCAGCGGGATCAGCGTTCTCGTTCCGCTCCTGCAGCAGCTGCATGACGATCGCGGTCGACGACAGGGCGAAGCCGAAGCCCGCGATCACGGCGGCGTACCAGGCGAGACCGGCGGCGAAAGCGAGGCCGGTCAGCAGCACGGCGCAGACCAGCACCTGAACGGCGCCGAGGCCGAAGATCTCGCGCCTCAGACTCCACAGGCGGGCCGGTCGCATCTCAAGGCCGATGATGAACAGGAACATGACGACGCCCAGTTCGGCGACGTGCAGCACCGACTCCGGGTCGCGCACCAACCCCAGGGCCGAGGGGCCGATCAGCAGGCCGGCGGCGAGATAGCCGAGCACGGAGCCGAGGCCGAGACGGCGAAACAGGGTGGCGGCCACGACCATGGCGGCCAGCAGGGCTACGGCATGCCCCAGACCCATGCTGGTGGTCTCGTGCATTCGGCTCCCCTGTGTGCGTCGGCGTCATAGTGGGGTGCCGCCGCGCCAAGCGCCAGTCGGGATGTCAGGCTTTGTCAGGCGACCCGACGGTCGTCGCAGCGCAGGGTGTGGTGCGCTGAACGCGCAAGACACGGAGCGCCGCTGATGAACCACCACCCCCTGAGGGCCAATCTGGCTGCGGTGATCGCGACCGCGATCGCCGCGCCCTTGGCGCCCGCCCCCGTCATGGCCGGGGCAGGCTGGCCCGATCAGCCGCGCGACGGCGTGGTCTCGCCCGACAACTGCCGGGCCGTGGGGATCGAACTGGGTGATATGCGGCCGGGTACGGCCTCCCCGGTGCGTGTGGGCCCGGCCTACGCTCCGCCGCCCCCTCCTCCTCCGCCGCCTTCAGCGCCGCCTCCGCCGGTCGCTCCGGCCGCTCATGTCGCGGAACTCCGGGTTTCGGGATCGAGAGTCCCCGCAGCCGAGAGCGCCTATGTGGTTGGCCCCAGTCTTGCGCGGCCGGTCGAACGCCCTCCGTCCGGGGTTCTGCGCGACACCGAACGCTATCCTGACGCCCCGCCGAACCCGGTGCGACGGGTCGCCGACGAGCCGGTTTCGACCTTCTCCATCGACGTCGACACGGCCAGCTATTCGAACGTGCGCCGCTTCATCGACGAGGGGCGGCTACCCCCCGCCGACGCGGTGCGGGTCGAGGAGATGATCAATTATTTCGACTACGGCTACGAGCGACCGCGCTCGGCGTCGGAGCCGTTCGCCATCACGACGGCCGTGGCGGCCTCGCCGTGGGCCGAGGGACGTCAGATCGTCCATGTGGCGCTGCAGGGCTATGAGCTGCCGGAAAGCCAACGGCGCCCGCTGAACCTGACCTTCATGGTGGATGTCTCGGGGTCGATGCAGTCGCCGGACAAGCTGGACCTGGCCAAGAGGTCGATGAACCTGATCATCGACCGGCTGCGGCCGCAGGACCGGGTGGCGGTGACCTACTACGCCTCGGATGTCGGCACCGCCGTCGGGCCGACGCCGGGCGACCAGAAGCTGAAGCTGCGCTGCGCCGTCGAGGCGCTGAACTCAGGCGGCTCGACCGCCGGGGCGCAGGGCATGGTCAACGCCTATCGCCAGGCCGAGGCCGCCTTCGGGCGCGACAAGGTCAACCGCATCCTGATGTTCACCGACGGCGACTTCAACGTCGGGGTCACCGAGGATCAGCGGCTGGAAGACTATGTCGCCGCCAAGCGCGAGACGGGCATCTATCTGTCGGTCTACGGCTACGGCCGGGGCAACTATCAGGACGCCCGGATGCAGGCCATCGCCCAGGCTGGCAACGGCACGGCGGCCTATGTCGACAATCTGGGGGAGGCGCGGCGGCTGTTCGGCCCGGCCTTCGACCGCGGGGCCTTCCCCATCGCGGACGACGTCAAGATCCAGGTGGAGTTCAATCCGGCCCGGGTCAGCGAATACCGTCTGGTCGGCTACGAGACCCGGATGCTGAACGAGGAGGATTTCGCCAACGACCGCGTCGATGCGGGCGAGGTCGGATCGGGGGCGTCGGTGACGGCGCTGTACGAGATCACCCCGGTCGGCGGACCGAGCCAGGTCCCGGATCGGCGCTATGACCAGAACCGCATCGGAACGGGCGGCGGCGATCCCAACGGCGAGGTCGGCTTCGTCCAGGTCCGCTACAAGTTGCCGGGCGAGCGGGACTCGCGGCTGATGCAGCGAGTGGTGTCAAACAACGGCGCCGGGCGGGTCTCGGCCCAGCCGCCAGAGAGCACCCGCTGGGCGCTGGCTGTGGCCGCGTTCGGCCAGAAGCTGCGCAACGATCCGTGGATAGCCGCCGGCTACGGCTGGGACGACATCCTGGCGCAGGCCCAGGGGGCGCGCGGCGAGGACCCCTACGGCGAGCGGGCGGACTTCGTGCAGCTGGTCCGCGCGGCGCGGGACATGGAGACGCAGGCGCGGCCGTAGTAAGCCTTGCGGGTGACGGAACAAATCACCCCCAGGACCGCCCGCCGCATCGCGCTCGCCGCGCAAGGCTTCGGCCGGACGCCCCCCGCGGCGCCCGGCCGAAAGCACGTCAGGGACCTGGTGCGCCGCCTGGGCGTGGTGCAGATCGACAGCGTCAATGTGGTGACGCGGACCCACTATCTGCCGGCGTTTTCACGGCTGGGGGAATATCCGCGCGAGGCGCTGGAGGCAGAGGCCTGGGGGGCGCGGCGGGGGTTGTTCGAATACTGGGGGCACGAGGCCTCGCTGATGCCGATGGAACTGCACCCGCTGCTGCGCTGGCGCATGGCGCGGGCCGAGGCGGGCGAGATGTGGACCGGACTGTCGCGGTTCGGGCGCGAGCGGCGCGACTACATCGACGGGGTGCTGAAGGAGATCGAGCGGCGCGGGCCGGTGACCGGGGCCGACTTCAACGATGCGCCGCGCGGGGCGCCAGGCTGGTGGTCGTGGTCGGACGGCAAGCGGGCGCTGGAGTGGCTGTTCTGGGCCGGGATGATCACCACGAAGACCCGGCGCGGGTTCGAGCGGGTTTATGACCTGACGGAGCGGGCCTTGCCGGCCCGGATCGTCGACCTGCCGACGCCGGACGAGGCAGACGCCCAGCGCGAACTGGTGCGGATCGCGGCGCGGGCGCTGGGCGTGGCGACGGACGCGGATCTGCGGGATTATTTCCGGCTGCCGCTGGCCGATGCGAAGGCGCGCGTGGCCGAGCTGGTCGAGGCGGGCGAGTTGACGCCCGTGTCGGTAAAGGGGTGGCGGCAGCCGGCGTATCAGGCGGCCGGAGCACGGACGCCGCGCAAGGCGCCCGGCGCGGCGCTGCTGTCGCCGTTCGACAACCTGATCTGGACCCGCGACCGCACCGAGCGGCTGTTCGGGACGCGGGTGCGGCTGGAGATCTACACCCCGGCCCACAAGCGGACCCACGGCTATTACGTCCTGCCCCTCCTCCAGGACGAGGCGATCACGGCGCGGGTCGACCTGAAGTCGGACCGGCAGGCGGGCGTGCTGCGGGTGCAGGCGGCGTGGCGCGAGCCGGACGCGACGGCGGAGACCCCGGAACGGCTGGCCGCGGAGCTGCGGCGGATGGCCGGGTGGCTGGGGCTGGAGGAGGTCGAGGTGGCCGGCAAGGGCGACTTGGCGGAGACGCTCGCTGGCGCCCTCTAGACGTCGAACTTGACCCCCTGGGCCAGCGGCAGTTCGCGGCTGAAATTCACCGTCTGGGTCTGGCGACGCATATAGGCCTTCCACGCGTCGGAGCCGGATTCGCGGCCGCCGCCGGTGTCCTTCTCGCCGCCGAAGGCCCCGCCGATCTCGGCGCCCGAGGGGCCGATGTTGACGTTGGCGATGCCGCAGTCGGAGCCCCAGGCCGAGAGGAATTGCTCGGCCTCGCGGACGCTGTCGGTGAAGACGCAGGACGACAGGCCCTGGGGCACGGCGTTCTGCATCTCGACCGCCTCGTCGAAATCGGACCAGGTCAGGACGTAGAGGATGGGGGCGAAGGTCTCGTGCCGGACCACCGCGCTCTGGGCCGGCATGCGGACGATGGCGGGGCGGACGTAGACGCCATCACCGTCGAACCGGTCGCCCCCGACAACGACCTCGCCTCCCTGCTCCACCGCCTGGAGCAGCGCGATTTCGAAGCCGTGCGCCGCAGCGTCGTCGATCAGCGGGCCAACCAGCACGCCCTCTTCGCGAGGGTCGCCCACGGGCAGGGTCTGGTAGGCGGTGTTGAGGCGGGCGATCAGGGCGTCAGCGATCGACTCGTGGACCAGCAGGCGGCGCAGACTGGTGCAACGCTGGCCGCAGGTGCCGACGGCCGAGAAGGCGATGGCGCGCACCGCCATGTCGAGGTCGGCGCTGGGCGTGATGATCATGGCGTTGTTGCCGCCGAGTTCCAGCAGACTGCGGCCAAGCCGGGCGGCCACGGCCTGCGCCACCGCCTTGCCCATTCGGGTCGAGCCGGTAGCGGAGACGAGCGGGATACGCGGGTCGGCGGCGAGGCGTTCGCCGGTCTCGCGACCGCCGACCACGACCTGCGACAGGCCGTCGGGCGCGTCTCCGAAACGGGCGAGAGCGCGGTCGAGGATGGCGTGGGTCGCCAGCGCCGTGAGCGGCGTCTTTTCCGACGGCTTCCAGATCACCGGATCGCCGCAGACGAGGGCGAGGCAGGCGTTCCAGGCCCAGACGGCGACCGGGAAGTTGAAGGCCGAGATCACCCCCACCGGGCCGAGCGGCTGCCACGTCTCGCGCATGTGATGGCCGGGGCGCTCGCTGGCGAGGGTCAGGCCGTAGAGCTGGCGCGACAGGCCGACGGCGAAGTCGCAGATGTCGATCATCTCCTGCACCTCGCCGAGGCCCTCGGAGACGATCTTGCCGGCTTCGAGGGTGACAAGGCGGGCGAGGTCGGCCTTCGCGGCGCGCAACTCTTCGCCCAGCAGGCGGACCAGTTCACCGCGGCGCGGAGCCGGAACGCGCTTCCAGGCTTGGAAAGCCGCGACCGAGCGGGCCACGGCGGCGTCGAGGGCGGCCGGATCGGCCTCGGCCAAGATGGGGCCGGCCGAGCCGTCGATGGGCGACCGGGTGGCGAGGCCCGCGGCGGCGAAGGCGGAGTCGGGCACGCCGAGGCGGCGCAGGATGTCACGGCTTTCGGCGGCGGCGGGGATCATGGGACGGCTCCGGCAGGTCGGGGCGGCTTAGCCGGGGCGGCGGCAAAGAGAAAGGCCGCCCCCTCCCGGGAGCGGCCTTCCGTGGCTGGGCTCCGACTACCAGCGGGTGCGGTAGGCGGTGCGCTGGAGCTGATACTCGAGCCGATCAAGCCGGCGGTTCAGATCGACGTATTCCGCGCGGCTCAGCCCGTTGCGGGCGTAGCGGTATTCGAGCCGCTGATACTGGTTCATCTGACGGGCGAGATCCCGCGCTTCGAGACGGTGAACCCCGCCGCTCCAGGCGAGACGGTCGATGTGCTGCGACAGGGCCTGGGCGCGATAGTGGAGGTCGCGCGGGGCGTAGCCGTAGCCGCGCGCTGGGCCATAGCCGTAGGGCTGGCCGTAACCGGGCGACCCGATGCCGAAGCTGAGGCTGAAATTCTGGGCCAGCGCCGGGGTCGAGACCATGACCGCGGACGCCGCCAGCACCGGAAGCAGGGCTTTCCTGATCATGGCGGTCTTCATTGCGTTCGTCCTTTCGTGTCCGGGACCATTCCCGGCTGATGGACGCATCAAAGCAGGCGGCCCCTGACCGTCGCCTGAGGGGTTCGTTGTCCAGCTGTCAGGAACCGGCGCGACGCCGGCGGGTTCTGTCGCCGAGCCCGAAAACCAAGGAGAGAGCCATGAAAGTTCGCGACGTAATGAGCAAGGACGTGCAGGTAGCCCGCCCGGGAGACACCCTGCAGGACGTGGCCGCGCGCATGGCCAGCGGCGATTTCGGCTTCATGCCGGTGGCCGACGGCGACCGGCTGATCGGCACGATCACCGACCGCGACATCGCCGTGAGGGCCGTGGCGGGCGGCGCCGCCTGCACCTCGCCGGTGGTGGAGTACATCAGCCGCGATCCGCACACCGCTTATGCCGACGACGATCTGAAGACCGTGCTGGACGGCATGGGCTCGAAGCAGATCCGCCGCATGCCGGTGCTGGACAAGGACGAACGTCTGGTCGGTGTGGTGTCCCTGGGCGACCTGTCGACCCGGGTCAAGGAACGCTACGCCGGCGAGGCGCTGGAAGAGATCTCGCGCACCTGAGGCCGATGGGAGGGCGGGCCGTCAAGGTCCGCTTAACCCTTTCGCCAAACCACGTGTTCACCCGCGCGGGCGCATGCTCGCCGTTCACGACGGGAGACGCCGATGGCGCGCGCGCAGTTCCAGAAGGGTCAGAAGGTCTGGGTCGAATGTGTCGGCGCCTGGGCCCAGATCGAGAAGGTCCAGCCCGTATGGGCCAAGGGCTTCGAGGAACCCGTGCGTGTCACCTACGATGTCGGTCTCGGGCGCGAGTTCCTCGGCCATGAACTGCTGCTCCCGTCCGAGGATCCGGCGGTCAATTCCGGCGAGATCTGGCGGCTGATGCGGGCGCGCAACAAGTGGCAGACCGCGGAAGACACGCCGCACCACCCCTTCCCCGGCACCTATCCGGTGGTGGTGACCGACAAGGCGGACTGGGGCGGCTGGCGCGTGCCGGGAGCGGAGTACGACCGCGACCCGGACCAGATCGAATTCCAGGCCCGGCTGATCGCGGCGGCGCCGAAGCTGATGGCGCTGGCCGAGCGGATGGTCGCCGCGGTCGACGAGGCGCCCGACGATGCGCCGCCCGAGATGCAGATGCTGGCGCGCGACGCCCGCACTGTGCTGAAGAGCATCACCGACGTGCTGGCCGCTCCGGCCGAAGCCGGAGCCCGACCGTCGCCCTCACGCGCAGCCTGACGGCGAACCGTCCCCGTATTTGATCCACCGGCGGGGTAACGAAGCCTCGACAGGAATCCGCGACGCAGCCTAGATTCAGCCATCGTCGCCGAATCGTCCGGGAGAGCGCCTTGCGGGGCAGAGAGCGCCGCATAACCCCGCAAGGACGGCGCGCCGCGGACCGGCGCAAGGGCCCGCCCGCATGGGTGCGGATCTCCATCCTCGCCGTGACCCTGGCCGTCGCCGCCTATGTGCTTCTGTTCGCTCGCGAGATGGCGCGGCCGGGGCAGGAGGCGGACGCCCTGCGCATGGCGGCGGTGGACCGCGAGGCGCGCATGCTGGCCCTGGAGACGGAGACCCGGATCGCGCCGGTCCAGGCCGCCGTCCGCGCCGCCACGGCCCAATCCCGCAGCGCCTCGGAGATGATCCAGCAGGCCCGCGCCGCCGCGCCGGACGCCGCCTTCGCGGTGGTTTCCTCCAGCCAGGCCGTGACGGCCGCCGCGGGCGCTTCTCCCGCCGCCTTCCTGGCCGCGCCGGGCAAGCCCCTGCTGGCCGCTGACGGCGCCGCCCTGCTGATCTCCCGCCCCGTGCCGGACGGCGGCCGGCTGATCGGGCGGGCGCCCCTGCCCTCGCTTGCGACCACCGACGGAGTCCATCTCTGGCTGCTGTCGGGGCCGCAGACGCTTCTGATCGGGGGATCGGGCGAGGGGGAGACGCTGGCCCTGGCCCGAAGCCCGGCCAACGGGAGGGGGCAGGGCGCGACCCTGACGGTCGCCGACGGCGCGGTGCGGCGGACGACGGTGGCGGTCGGGGACACCGGGTTGATCGCCGTGGCCTCGACCCCCGTGAACGTCGGCGCCGGCGCCCTGCTGGACGACGCCTGGGTGCTGACGTCGCCGTTCATTATCGGCGTGCTGGTCCTGCTGCTGACCCTGCTGCATCAGCGCAAACAGGTCGGTATCAGCCGCGAGTGGGCCGCGTCAGAACGCCGCTTCAGGGGCGCGGTCGAGGCCGCGCGCTGCGGCGTATGGGACTGGGACCTTGAGACGGGTCAGATCCTGCTGTCCGACTACATGGCCGATCTGATGGGGCTGGAGAGAACCGGGGCGGTTTCGGCCGAGGTTCTGATGGAGCGGATCCATCCCCGCTACCGGGACGCCGTGACCCATGCCGTGCGTCAGGCCGAGACCTTCGGCGCCTTCGAGGTGAGCTTCCCCGTGCCGGACGCCCAGGGTCGCGCCCGCTGGATTGACGCCCGGGGGCAGGCCCGCGGCGAGCGGGGGGAGGATGGGTTCACCTCCATCCTTGGCATCGCGCTGGACACCACCGAGGCCCGGCGGGCCAAGGCCCACGCCCAGGCCGCGGAAAGCCGGCTGCGTGACGGCATCGAAAGCGTGTCGGACGCCTTTGTGCTGTTCGATCGTCAGGGCCGGCTGATCCTGTCCAACCAGGCCTTCCAGGACGCGTTCGGATTCGAGGACGCGGTGATCCGCCGGGGGGCGCTGAAAACCGACCTGAATCGCATCGCCGCCCTCGCCATCAAGTCGGAGCAACCGGCGGCTGGGGGCCGCGCCGGCGCCCGGGAGGTGGAGCTGCACGACGGGCGCTGGCTGCAACTGGTCGAGCGGTTCACCTCGGACGGCGGGTCGGTGGTCTCGGCGGCGGACATCACCGCCATCAAGCAGAAGGAAGCGGAGCGGCAGCGGGCCAGCGAGCGGCTGCACGCGACCATCACCGAACTGGAGGACCGCGAGGAGAAGCTGTCGCTGCTGGCGCGGAAATACGAGATCGCCATGACCCGGGCCGAGGCGGCGAACCAGGCAAAGTCCGAGTTCCTGGCCAATATGAGTCACGAATTGCGTACGCCGCTGAACGCCATCAACGGCTTCTCCGAGATCATGGCTGGCGAGATGTTCGGCCCGCTGGGCGACGCCCGCTACAAGGGCTATGCGGCCGACATCCTGCGGTCGGGCCAGCATCTGCTGAGCCTGATCAACGACATCCTCGACATGGCGAAGATCGAGGCCGGCAAGCTGACGCTGCACTATGAGGCGGTGTCGCTGAAGGAGATCGTCGAGGACGCGGCGCGGCTAATGCGCGGCCGGGTCGAGGAGGCGGGGCTGAAGCTGCTGGTCGATGCGTCCGACCTGCCGACCATCGAGGCCGACCATCGTGGCCTGAAACAGGTGGTGCTGAACCTGCTGTCCAACGCGGTGAAGTTCACGCCGGAGGGGGGCGACATCGTGGTGTCTCTGACGCGCGAGGACGATGACCGCGTCCGCGTTGCGGTGACCGACACCGGCATCGGCATCGCCTCCGAGGACCTGGGCCGACTGGCGCGGCCGTTCGAACAGGTCGAAGGCCAGCATTCGAAGACCACCCAGGGCACGGGCCTCGGCCTCGCTCTCACCAAGGCCCTGATCGAGCTGCACGGCGGGACGCTGACGCTGGAAAGCGAGCCGGGACGTGGCACCACGGTCAGCTTCGACCTGCCCATCCGCAAGCCGGGGCAGCCCGCCGAGCGGCAGGCCCGGGCGGCCTGAAGCCCTCAGGATCCGGCGCGCCGCCCGGCTGCGTGAGCCTTACGCTCGCCCCTGTCGCGCACGACGATGCGCCCACGACGGGTGAGGATCTCCGACAGGGCCGCGCGGTCGTCGGGCTCCAGCGTCGCCAGCACCGCCACGGCGTCGGCCTCAAGCCGGGCCCGGCCGCGCAGCTCGGCGGCGCGCGACTCTTCGAGCAGGGCCGAGACCTTCGCCGGATCGAAATCGGACGAACGGGCCAGAGCCGTCGCCTGCCGCCGCTTGAGTCGGGTTTCCTCGAAGTCGGGATGGGCCGCCCGGGCCGACGTGCGCAAGGTCTCGCGCACACGATCGCGCACGGCGGGGTCGAGGCCTTCGACAACGGTCATGAAGGAGCGGTCGCGGGGCGGGCGGTGCTGCGCCTCGATGCGCCGCTCCACGTCGGCCCGGCCGACCAGCAGGGTGGCGCCGGCCGCCAGCGCGAACAGGTTCAGCGCCACCGAGGCGGCCAAGGCGATCTTGAGCGTGCTGGAGTTCACCCGAGCACCTCCGTGTCGTCGACCCCAAGCAGCGACGCCTGATAAAGCACGGCGTCGGCCTGGGCGTCGGCGGTGAGATGGCCGGTCAGCATGACGCCGGCCGCCACGCCGGCGCAGGTCGCCGCCGCCCAGCCCGCCCCGAAGGCGATGGAGAGACGATTTTTCCACACCCGACCAGTGCGGCGGGCCGAAACGGCGGCGGCGGTGACCCGATCACGCAAGGCCATCGACACCTGCGGCGTCGGCGACCGATGCAGCAGGGCGTCCATGGCGTCGGCCTCGGCCAGGGCCGGTGCGGAGATATCCGCATGGGTCGCCGCGAAGGCCTCGGCCGCCGCGCGTTCGCCTTCCGGCCAGCGACGCCGGTCGGCGCCGTAGGCGGCCACAAGGGCGAGAAAGCGTTCCGCCGTCATCACTTCGATACTCCTTCGGCGCCCGGCCGATGTCCGGCCAGCGCCAGTCTCAACGCCCGTCGTCCCCGCGACAGCAGGCTTTCCAGAGCCTCGACGCTGATCTCCATCAGCCCCGCGGCGTCGATATTCGACAGCTCCTGATAATGGCAAAGCACGATGGCCTCGCGCTGCCGATCGGGCAAGCCGGCCAAGGCGCCGTTTACCGCCGCTCCGACATCGGCCGCGATCAGGCCCCGATCCGGCGCCGGACCTTCGTCGCGTCGCTCCGGGAGCACAGCGGTCGGAACCTCCCGACGGCGCCGGAGACGGTCGTAGCAGAGGTTCAGCGCCACCCGGTGCAGCCAGGTGTCGAACTTCGCCTTGCCCGGCGCCCAATGCGGCGCCTGTCGCCAGGCCCGCAGCAGAGCCTCCTGCGCGACGTCCTCGGCCTCGACGGGGTCGCCGAGCATGCGCTGGGCGAGCGCCAGCATGCGCGGCAGCTTGCGCGCGACCATGGCCTGGATGGCCGCGGGGTCGCCCTGACCCACGCGACGCACCAGATCCTCATCGGGGTCGGCGAAGGTCGCCATCCGGCCTCGTGCGAACGTTGCTGCAAGGCCGGTGAGGTCGAGGACCGCCGCGCCCGTCATCTGCTTACTCCGAAGCGGACGCCGCAGGCGACGGTTGTTGGGCGTGATGGGCGGCGCGGCGTTCGCTCATGCGCTCGTGCCGATGTTCGCGGCGGTCGGCGCGGGCCGTCTGACGCTCCGCCGCCGTGACGTAGCCGTCCCGGTCAGTGTCGAGTCGGGCGAACGCCGCCTCGCTCCGGGCCCGGGCCTCGGCGACCACGACCGGCCCACGGGCCTCCATGCCCTCGCCACGACCGCCGCGGCGCCCGGATCCGCGATGGGCGCGGGCGGGACGCGGCCCCTGCCCGGCGCGCGCCTCGCGGTGGGCGTCAAACTCGGCGCGGCTGATGGCGCCGTCATTGTCGGCGTCGAGCCGGTCGAACCGGGCCTCGGCGCGGCCGGCGCGGCGGGTCTGGGCGGCGGCGCGCATCTCCTCGGGCGTGACCGAGCCGTCGCGATCGGCGTCGGCCGCGGCGAGACGCTGGACCCGCGCCTCGACGAATTCCGCCCGGCTGAGCTTCTGGTCGCCGTCGGCGTCAGCCCGCATGCCGCGGGCGTGCGGCCGGTCCGGCGTCTGCTGGGCCATGGCGACGCCGCCAGCGGCGGCGACGGTCAGGGCGGCCAGAGCGCCCGCCACAAGGGTCTTTCTCATCTCGATGCTCCATGGGCCGCCAGGGCGGCCGTACATCCCTGTCTGGAGAGTGAAACGCGGCTCACGTCAGTCTCCGTCGCCGACCGGCGGCAGGGCGGTCTCGAAGGCGGCGCGGGCGGTCTTGCGGGACCTGGACAGGGCCGACCTGAGGGCGTCGAAATCGGTGAAGCCGGCCGCCCGGGCCAGCCGCAGCCGGAACCCTTCCGGTTCATGTTCCGGATCGGGGCGGTCGTCGAAGGCGGCGCCGAGAATCTGGCTGAGGGCCTGCTGCAGCCGCCAGGCTTCGGCCAGGACCGGATCGTCGGCCAGCGCCTTGAGGGTGGAGACGGTCAGAGGCGCGCCCGCGCGCGCCTGTCGAAGCTGGCGGACCTGGGCCACGAACTCGGCGTCGACCTGGCCGCCGGGCGCGAGCTTCACGTCCCAGTCGCCCTGCGGCGGGCGATCGCGGGCCATCCGGTCGCGCATCCGGCGGGCGTCGGCGGCGAAGCCGACGCCGGGACGCGGGTGGCGCAGGATGGCCTCAAGGGATGCCGACACCCGCGCCCCGAACGCCGCATCGTCGGCCCAGACGACGCGGGCGCGGGTCAGGGCCATGAACTCCCAGGTGTCGGCCTCGGCGGCGTAGTAATCCTCGACCGCGGACAATCGCAGGGAGACCGGCCCCTTGGCGGCGCCGGGACGCAGGCGCATGTCGACTTCATAGAGCCCGCCCTCGGCGGTGTGGGCCGACAGGGCCGCGATTAAGCGTTGGGTGAAGCGCGCGTAGAAGACGGCGGCCGCCCACTGCTTGCCGTCGGAGGCCGCCTCGGCCGGGGCGTCGTAGACCGTCATCAGATCGAGGTCTGAAGACGCGGTCATTTCCCGCGAACCCGCCTTGCCGAGCGCCACCACGGCGACCGCACCGCCGGGCAGGCCGCCGCCCTGCCGCACCGTCTCGGCCATGGCGGCGGGGGCGAGGGCGTGAAGGCAGGCGTCGGCCAGGGTGGTGTAGGCGCGTCCGGCCTCCTCCGGCCCGGCCCGCCCGGTCAGGGTCTGGACCCCGATCCGGAACATCTGTTCGCGGTGAACCCGGCGCACGACGTTCATGGCGGTCTCGAAGTCGGGGGCGGCAGCCGCATCTGCGATCATCTGGGCGACGACGCCGCTATCCTCCTCGATGTTACGGGCGAATCGCGCGTCCAGCATGCTGTCCAGCGCCGCCGGATAGCGGCCGAGGGTGCGGGCCAGACGCGGGGCGAAGGCCATGACGCCGACGACGAGATCGAACAGCTTCGGCTGGGCCAGGAACAGGGCCTGGACCTGCACCCCGCTGTTGAGCCCGGAGAAGAAGACAGCGAAACGGCGGAAGGCCGCGTCGGCCGCCCCGGTGTCGGCAAGGGCGGTCAGCAGGCGCGGGGCGAGGCGGGTGAACAGTTCGCGGCCGCGCGCCGTGCGGGTGGCCGGGATGCGGCCATGGTGCCAGCTACGGATGCTATCGGCGACCATGGCCGGGTCGGAGAAGCCCATCCGGACCAGGGTTTCCAGAGTCTCGGGGTCGTTCTCCACACCGGTGAAGACCAGCGAGCCATAAGGCGACGACAGTTCTTCCTCGCCTTCGAAGAGTTCGCCATAGCGCCGGTTGACGCCGACCAGCAGGGCCTCGACCCGGGCGTCGAAGGCGGCGAGATCGCCCTCGCCCGCCAGGACGGCGGCGCGCGCACGGGCTTCGGGATCAACCGGCAGGCTGTGAGTCTGCTCGTCATCCAGCATCTGCACGCGGTGCTCGAGCCCGCGCAGGGTGACGTAGGCGTCGGTCAGCTCGGCGCAGGCGACTTTGTCGATGTGGCCGGCGTCGCGCAGCGCCCCCAGGGCGTCCACGGTGCGCGGCGCGCGCAGGCCCGGATCCCGGCCGCCGAGGATCAGTTGCTGGGTCTGGGCGAAGAACTCGATCTCGCGGATGCCGCCCCGGCCCAGCTTCAGATTGGCCCCGGCGGCTTCCAGCCCCTCGCCGGTCTTGTGTACGTGGATCTGGCGCTTGATCGACTGGATGTCGAGGATGGCCGGATAGTCGAGAGTGCGCCGCCAGATGAAGGGCGTCAGGGCCTTCAGGAAGGCGCGCCCGGCCCCCACGTCGCCCAGCACCGGCCGCGCCTTGATGAAGGCGGCCCGCTCCCAGTTCTGGCCGACGCTTTCATAATAGGCCAAGGCCGTCGGGGCCGCGACCACCGGGGGCGTCGAGGACGGGTCGGGCCGGAGGCGCAGGTCGACCCGGAAGACGTAGCCGTCGCCGGTCCGCTCCTGCATCAGGGCGGCCAGCGACTGGGCCAGTCGGTCGACGAAGCGCTGGGGCTCGACGCCGTCGGCCAGGGCCGGGATCAGGGCCTCGGGCTCCCAGAACAGGCTGATGTCGATGTCGGACGAGTAGTTGAGCTCGAAGGCGCCGTGCTTGCCCATGGCGAGGCCGAACAGGCCGGGGACGGGGCCTCGCGGGTCGTCGGCGGGGCTGACCAGCTTGCCGCGCTCGCGCTTGTCGTGGGCGACGGCTCGGAGAGCGGCGTTGACGGAGACGTCGGCGAAGCGGCTCAGGGCGGCGGTGACCTGATCGAGATCCCAGACGCCGCCGAGGTCGGCGAGGGCCGTCAGCAGGTGCAGCTCGCCCTTGAGGCGGCGCAGGGGGACGCGCATCTCATCCGCCCCGCCCGCGAGGGCGGCGGCGTCTCCGAGGAGGCTCTCCAGGCGGGCTTCGGGCGCTTCCTCCAGAACCGCGCGCAGGCGATCAGGCCAGCGCCGCGCCAGGCCGAACAGATAGGGCGAAGCGGCGAACACCGGCGCGAGGGCTGGCCAGGCGCCTTGCAGGGTCGGGCTCCAGCCGCCTGCGGCCGCGGCCTCGGCCAGTCGTTCGTGCGCCCGGGCGGCGGCCTCGACGTCGACGACCGGACCGCACGGCTTGAGGGCCGGGGCCAGCGCCTCGCTCACGTCGCTTCCGCCGGCGGCAGGACCAGGGCCACCCGGAGGCCGGGGCCGAAGCCGCCGTATTCGCCGGGGCCTTCGTCGAGCTGGACCCGTCCGCCGTGGGCCTCCAGCACGGCGCCGACCAGCGACAGGCCGAGGCCGGAGCCGGGCTCGGTGCGGCTGTTGTCGAGGCGGACGAAGCGCTGGAGGACGCGCTCCCGGTCGGCCTCCGGCACGCCAGGGCCGGTGTCGGTGACGGAGAATTCGATCTCGCCCGAGCTGCGCCGCCGGGCGCGCAGCATCACGGCGCCGCCCGGCGGGGTGTATTTGATGGCGTTGTCGATGACGTTGGCTAGGGCTTGGGCGAGGAAGGGGCGGTTGGCCTCGATCATCAGGCCACGCTCGATCTCGGCCGAGAACTCCAGCCCCTTGTCCTCAGAGGCGGGCTCATAAAGCTCGGCCATGTCGGCGGCGAGGTCGGCGGCGTCGAACAGTTGGGGATCGGGGGTGCGGCCGGCCGCGGCCTGCAGCCGGGCGATGGCGAGGACGGTGTTGAAGGTCTTGAGCAGATTGTCGGCCTCGTCGAGGGCCAGCTGAAGGGCGTCGACGCCGGTGATCTTTCCCGCCTCTGCGTCGATCAGCGACACCTCCAGCTTGGCCCGCATCCGGGTCAGGGGCGAGCGCAGGTCGTGGGCGATGGCGTCGCCGGCGTGGCGGATCGAAGCCATCGACGCCTCGAGACGATCCAGCATGGTGTTGAGGCCCGAGCCGAGCTCGTCCAGCTCATCGCCGGAATTACGGACCGGAAACCGCGCTTTGAGGTCCCCTTCCTGCACGGAGGTGGCGACCTTGTTGAGCCGACCCATCGAGCGTTCGAGATTGCGGCTGACCAGCACCCCCCCGGCGAGACCGAGCAACAGCACGATCCCCATGGCGCCCCAGAGCGCCTGGGTCAGGCGGGCCAGATAGGCCTCCGTGTCGCTGAGGGACTTGCCGACGAACAGGGTCTCGCCGCCGGACAGCCGCATCTGGACGCCACGGACCTGGGGCCGCGTCACGCGACCTTCGGCGTCGGTCTCGGTAAAGGGAAACGTGATCCACTCCGACGGCCCCTCGAGCTCCGCGATCGGCTGGACGCTGATCGAGCCGGTGATCATGCCGTCCTGCGCGTCCGTCAGCAGGTAGAGGTAGGTGCTGTCGCGCAAGGTGCGATCGATCAGGGCCTCGTTGAGGGCGTCGACCCCCCGGGCCTGGTAGATGCCGGTCAGCACCGCCGTTTCGGCCCGCACGTCCCGCTCGGCCTTGGCCCGGGCCTCGGCCGCCGAGGCGAAATAGACATAGGCGAGGATGGCGCTGGCCGCCGCCGCGAACAGGGCGAGGAACAGCAGCGTCAGCCGGAAGGGCGTGCGGCGAAGGAGAGAGGGGAGTTTCATCAGGAGGCGTCAGGCCTCCAGCCGATACCCCGCCCCGCGGACCGTCTGCAGCATGGCGTGGTCGAAGCCCTTGTCGATCTTGGCGCGCAGGCGGCTGATGTGGACGTCGATGACGTTGGTCTGGGGGTCGAAATGATATTCCCAGACCTTCTCGAGCAGCATGGTGCGGGTCACCGACTGGCCGGCGTGGCGCATCAGGAATTCGAGCAGCTGGAACTCGCGCGGTTGCAGGTCGATCTCCTGGCCGGCGCGGTGCACGGTGCGGGCGATCAGATTCATCTCCAGGTCGCCGACCTTGAGCATGGTGGCGACCGAGCCGGTCTCGCGGCGGCGCGACAGGGCCTCGACGCGGGCAATCAGTTCGGAGAAGGCGTAGGGTTTGACCAGATAGTCGTCGGCCCCGGCCTTGAGCCCCGCGACGCGGTCATCGACCTCACCCATGGCGGACAGGAACAGGACCGGGGTCTGGTCGCCGTCCTTGCGCAGGGTCTCGACCATGCCGATGCCGTCGAGGCGGGGCATCATGCGGTCGACGACATAGACGTCGTAGCCGCCCTTCTGGGCCTCCAGCAGGCCGAAGGCGCCATCGACGGCGTGGGTCGGTTCGTGACCGGCCTCGGTCAGTCCCCGGACCATGGCGGTCGCGGCCTCGGCGTCGTCTTCGACCACCAGAATGCGCATGGAATCAGCCCTCAGATGCGGAATCGCCGCCGATGTTAGCGCATCGGCGGCGATGGGGGCAGTTAAGGCTTTGTCAGACGAATTACTCGCGCGCGATCGGCAGAACGACGGGCGAGTTGCCGTTCGACGTGCGGACGAGGAGCAGGATGCCCGAGCGGCCCGCCGACCGCACGGCGGCGATGGCGGCGCGGAAGTCGGCGGCGGTTCTCACCGGGCGGCTGTTCGCCTGCATGATGACCATGCCGGGTTCGAACTGCAGTCTTGCGGCGCGCGAGTTAGGGGCGACCGCGTTGACGACGAGGCCTTCGATGCGCGGCGGCAGGTCATAGCGGCTACGCACGGCGGCGGTCAGCGGAGCCACCGTCAGGCCTTCGACCACCTCGCCGGAGGCGCCGCCGTTTCGTGGCGCCTCGTCCGCTTCAGGCGCTGCCGGCCGGGTTGATGCGTTGATGTCGGACGGACGGGTCCCCGAGCGCACCTCCACCGTCTGCCGACGCCCCTCGCGGAGGATCTCCAGGCGCAGAATCTCGCCCGGCCGGGCCGCGCCGACCAGCCGGGTGAGCTCGGTCGAGGTCTCGACCTTCTCGCCGTTCAGGCTGGTGACGATGTCGCCGTTCCGCAGGCCGGCCCGTTCCGCGGGCGCATCGGGCGTGACCTCGTTGATGTAGGCCGCCTCGAAATTCTCAGGAAGGCCGAGCGACTCGCGCATGTCTTCGGACAGCGTCCCGATCTGGGCGCCGAGATAGCCGCGCTGGATCGACTCGCCCCGCATCAGGCTGTCGGTGACCTCCTTGGCGATCGAGGCGGGAATGGCGAAACCGACACCCACAGAACCGCCCGTGGTGGAGAAGATGGCCGAGTTCACGCCGATCACGCGGCCGTAGATATCGAAGGTCGGTCCGCCGGAATTGCCGCGATTGATGGCGGCGTCGATCTGAAGGAAGTCCGTGTAGGGGTTGTCGCTGGCCTGCGGCAGGCTGCGGCCGGTGGCCGAGACGATGCCCGCCGTAGCGGTGCCTCCCAGTCCGAACGGATTTCCGACTGCGATAACCCAGTCGCCGACGCGAGGCTGCGCCTGCTCCTCGAACGAGACGAACGGGAAGTCGGAGCCCTGCACCTTGATGACGGCGAGATCGGTGTCGACGTCGCGGCCGACGAGCGTCGCCTCAAGCTCGCGACCGTCCGACAGCGTCACCCGGATCTCGGTCGCGTTCTCAACGACGTGATTGTTGGTGACGATGTAGCCCTCGGCGGAAATGAAGAATCCGGACCCGGCCCCCTGGGTCGTCAGCGGCTCCTCGCCTTCCTCAGGCTGCGGGACAGGAATGCCGAACGGCATGCCCGGAACCTGGAGAATGCCGCCGGGAGGACGCTCAAGCGGCGCCTCGACATCGATCTGCACCACGGCGGGCGCGACCTGCTGGAAGATGTCGGCGAAGCTGAGCGGGGCGCCTTGCGGCGGGGCGAAGGCGAGGCCGGCGGCGCCGGCGTTGGGCGTCAGGCGGCCCGAGGCGCCGGCGACGGGGCCGGCGTTCGCGGTCGGCCAGTCGATGACGCCGCCGGCGGTGGCGCCGGCCGCGAGAACCAGGCCGAACGTGGCCCCCAGCATGAATTCCTTACGCTTCATCATCGGGTTTCGTACGATCCTTTCGTCGGGCGCGAGGCGCCCGGTGCAGTCCGTCAATACAGGACGCAGCCTCCCTCCGCCAACGTCGTGACGCGAGGATGGGTCCGTCGGACGTCAGTCGTCAGACGGCTTTGCGTCAGGATCACGGCGAAGATCGCCTGCGGCGACAATATCGGCCAGACGGGCCTCCTCGTCGGCCGTCAGCGGCGCCACCTCGGCGCGGCGGCGGCGCGACCGCAGCAGAAGCAGGGCCAGCACCGCGCCCATCAAGGCGACGGGGCCGAACCACAACAGCCATGTGCCGAGGCGGACCGGCGGCTGGAACAGCACGAAATCGCCGTAGCGGCGGACCAGATCCTGTTCGATCTCGGCGTCGGTGCGCCCGGCGGCGACCTGTTCGCGGACCAGCTGGCGCATGTCGGCAGCGATGACAGCCGGGCTGTCGGCGATGGCCTCGTGCTGGCAGACGACGCAGCGGATGTCGTCGAACAGGGCCTGGGCGCGGGCTTCCTGCGACGCGTCGGGCAAGGGCCGGTCCGGCGCCGGCGGGGGCTCCTGGGCAAGCGCCGGGGCGGCGACCAGACCGAGGGCGGCGACGGCGATCAGAAGGACCTGCTTCACGCCGCGCCCTTGCGCCGGCTGACGCCCAGCCGCAACCGGCGGTCCATCAGCGACAAGGCCCCGCCCAGAGCCATGATGGCCGGGCCGAGGAAGATCAGCCGCGCCCATGGATTCCACCAGACGCGGAGGCTCCAGGCCGGGGCGCCGGCGGCGGTGCGGCCACGCTCGCCCAACACCACATAGACGTCGTCGAGGCCCCGGAAATCGAGACCGACCTCGGTCGTCGTCTGGCCGCCGGCAGGGAAGAAGCGGCGTTCCGCTGTGATCTGGCGCGGCGCGGCGCCGGAGCGGAGGGTCACGGTCAGCCGGCCCTGTTCGGCGAGATAGTTCGGTCCCTCGACCACGCGCACGTCATCCAGTCTGACCCGCCACGGGCCGGCCTCGACCGCCTCGCCGAGCGCGACCGGGCGGGCGGCCTCGATGCGGTAGCCGGTTTCGACCACCGCGCCGAGCACAAAGACTCCGAGGCCGGCATGGGCCAAGGTCGCACCCCAGGAGCCGAGCGGCAGGCCGCGCACCCGGCGCAGGCTCTCGGCCAGAGGGACGCGGAACAGGCGGATGCGCTCCACGGGATCGGTCAGCGCCCCGAGGATCAGCCAGGCGCCGAGGCCGATCCCGGCCGCAGACAGCGCCTTGCGGGTATCGAACAGGGCGTAGGCGGCCAGGGCCAGCAGCACCGCCAGACCGGCGGCGACGGCGAGCCGCTGCATGGCGCCCGGCACATCCCCCCGCTTCCACGCCAGCAGGGGCCCGAACGGCAGGATCAGCAGGGCCACGGCCATCAGCGGCACCAGCGTCAGGGCGTAGAAGGGCGGACCGACCGAGATGGTCGAGCCGTTGGTCGCCTCGAGGATCAACGGATAGAGGGTGCCCAGCAGGACAGTCGCGCAGGCGGCGGTCAGGAACAGGTTGTTCAGCACCAGCGCGCCTTCGCGACTGACCGGGGCGAAGATCCCGCCGCCCTTGAGCTGAGGCACCCGCCACGCGAACAGGCCGAACGCCACGCCGCCGGTCAGGCCGAGGATGGCCAACAGCATCAGGCCGCGCTCCGGGTCGACGGCGAAGGCGTGGACACTGGTCAGCACGCCGGACCGGACCAGAAAGGCGCCCAGCATCGACAGGACGAAGGCCGCCATGGCCAGGAAGGCTGTCCACCCGGCCACGGCCCCGCGCCGCTCGGTGATCACCGCGGAGTGCAGCAGGGCCGCGCCCGCGAGCCACGGCATGAAGCTGGCGTTCTCGACCGGGTCCCAGAACCACCAGCCGCCCCAGCCGAGCTCGTAATAGGCCCAGAAGGCGCCGAGCGTGATGCCGACAGTCAGGAGCGCCCAACTGGCCAGCGCCCACGGCCGGACCCAGCGGCCCCATGCCGGCCAGAACGCGGCGTTGGCCCGGCCCTCGATCAGGGCGGCCAGGGCCAGCGAGAAGCAGACCGAAAAGCCGACGTAGCCCGCGTAGAGGAAGGGCGGGTGGAAGGCGAGCGCCGGGTCCTGCAGCAGCGGATTCAGCGACGCGCCCTGGAACGGGGCCGGGTTCAGCCGGTCGAACGGATTGGAGGTGAAGACCGCAAAGGCGAGGAACAGCACTCCGAGCAAGCCCTGGACCGCTACGGCCGAGGTCTTCAGCTCGAACGGCAGGTTGCGGCCCCGGGCCAGGAAGGCGCCGAAGCCGGTCAGGACGAGACACCACAGCAGCAGCGAGCCCTCATGGCTCCCCCAGGCGGCCGCGACCTTGTAGAGCATCGGCTTGTCGGTGTGGCTGTTCGCGGCCACGTTGGCGACCGAGAAATCCGAGACCGAGAAGGCGTGGATCAGGATGGCGAAGGCCACCGCCACCGCGAGGGCCGCCGCGATGGCCGCCCCCGTGGCCGCGCCCGCCAGCACCGGGCTGCGACGCACGCGCCCGGCCACGGCCAGAACCGCCTGCAAGGCCGACAGAGCCAGGGCGAGGATGAGGGCGAAGGCGCCCGTTTCGACGATCACGGAGCCACCGCGGCGGCGTTGTCGTCGGGACGCCATTCGCCCTTGGCCTTCAGGCTGTCGGCGACTTCACGCGGCATATAGGTCTCGTCGTGCTTGGCCAGCACCTGGGTGGCGCGGAAGCTGCGGTCGGGCAGGAAGGCGCCCTGCGCCACCACGCCCTGCCCCTCGGCGAACAGGTCCGGCAGATCGCCGCGATAGATCACCCGGGTGGTCGCCACATTGTCCGTGACAGAGAAGGACACCTGGCCCGAGTCGTCGCGGGCGACGCTGCCCGTCTCGACCAGCCCGCCGAGCCGGACCACGCGGCCCGGGGGGGCGTTCTCAGCCGTCGCCTCGGACGGCGAGAAGAAGAAGGTCACGCTGTCGCGCATGGCGTAGAGCGACAGGCCGACCGCAAGGACCAGCACCGGCGTCACGGCGGCCACGACCCACAGACGGCGGCGCGCCTTGGGCGATTTCGGCAGCCAACTCACGCGCCCGCCCCCGGCAGGCGGGCCTGAAGTTCCGCGCGGGCGGGATCGCGCGGATCCATCGCGGCGATCAGGGGCAGCCACATCTCTCGAACCATCGCCGCATCGCCCCGCGCCAGCGCCGCCTCGCCGAGGAAGTAGCGGGCGCCGCCCTGGTTGGGATCGAGCTTGAGCGCCTCGCGGAAGGCGGCCTCGGCATCGCCGCCGATGGCGCCGTCATTGGCCCGCACCAGACTCTCGCCGAGCCGGGTCCAGCTGCGGGCGTCCTCCGGTTGCAGCGCCACCGCCCGACGGAAGGCGGAGACCGCGCCGATCGGGTCGCCGGCCTCGAACCGGGCGGCGCCGAGCATGGCGAGGGCCTCGTGGTCGTTCGGGCGCTCCTCGACCACCCGGGCGACCACCGCCGCGACCTGCGGCGGTTCAAGCGTGTCCAGCTGGGTCGACCATTCGTCGACGCGCCGGTCGAATCCCTGGTCAGGCAGCCCCGGAGCGCCGAACGTCAGATACAGGCCGACCGCTGCGGCGACGGCGCCGACGATCCCGCCAAGCACCCAGAAGCGGTCGCGCGCGCCGGCGGTGACAGGGGCCGCCTCCCGTTGCGCCGACAGGATACGGCGACCGGCCTCGGCCCGGGCCGCGGCCCAGGCCGCGTCGTCCAGCAGGCCGCGCGCCTTCAGTCGATCCAGTTCGGCCAATTCTTCCGAGGCCGAGGCGGGAGTCACGAACGCGCCCGCGTCGGCGCCGCGGCGGGCGCCGGCCAGCACCAGCAGGCCCGAAAGCGCCGCCATCAGGGCCATCATGATCCAGAATATCGTCATGTCTGGCGATGTAGCCGATCAGGCGGCTCGCGACGAGGCTTTCGACCGCTCCTTGCCGGTCCCGGCCACTGCGGCGCGGCGACGCACCGTCCGGGCTGCGTCCCGCGCATCGACCAGGTCGAGGCAGCGGGCCGACAGCTCGACCAGGCGGAGCGCATTGACCTCGTCCTGCGCCTCGCCGTCGTTGATGATGAGCAGGGCCTTGTCGACGTAGTCGGTGAGGCGGACCGTCAGGGAGTCGACCAGCCTCTTGCGGTCGGATTCGGCGCCGAAGACCGAGGCGGGGCCGCGCACCGCGCCCACCAGCTTCAGCAGATGCCGGACCGCCTGCACCGTCTCGCCCTGGACCGGGGCGGTCAGTTGAGGCGACTGGCGGGTCATCCGGCCGGCGATCTGGACGCGTTCCAGTGGCAGGGCCTTGTCGACGGCGCGGTCGGCGGCGCGGAGGAAGGCCGAGAGCTGGCCGGCGATGCTGACGCGAGCGTCGCGCACCGACTTGCCCCAGACGCTGAGGGGATTGAGGGTCAGGGTCACGTCCAGCTCACTGAGGACGTTGGCGCACCAGGTCAGGTCCTCGATGACGGCGTCGACATTGGCCAGGTCAGAGCCCGGGCGGAAGGCGGCGATCCGCTCGACCCGGGCGTCGACTCCGGCGATCAGCCGCTCGATGAAGCCCGCCAGCTCGGAAGCGCTGAGGAAGCCCTCGCGACCGGACGCGCAGGAACTCTGGGTGATGATGCGCAGGATCAGCACGGCGTCGTCGAGATGCGAGAACAGCATTTCGAGCACGCGCTGGGCCCCGTCGAGGTGAACCTCGGCGCAGTCCTTGATCAGCAGGCGCAGTTCGGCGACCTGGTCGCCGTCCGGCCGCTTCAGCCAGATCTGGATCGATGGCAGGCCGCGACGGGCCAGGTGGGCCAGGTCGAGACAGGCGGCGAGGTCGACCAGCCCGCGCTCTCGCCGCTCGGGCTGGAGGTCGACCGGCCAGATCATCTCGGGACGGTCGCGCACGGCCGCCGCGGCGGCGAGGCAGATGCGGTCGGCGACGGCGACGGCGTCAGCCCCCTCCTGGTCCAGTCGGGGCAGCAGGGCCGGTTCGCGCGCCGAGCCGGCCTTCCACAGGCGCGGCAGGACCGCAGCCGGAAAGGTCATGGCCTCGATTCCGTCGGCGCGCGGTCGGAACATCGGCAGAAGGGGAGCCATCACGAGGCGGCGGCGGGTCCGGTCGAGCACCTCGTCCGCGAGCATGGCGCCGAGCTCCAGCGCCCGCGCCCCGGGCAGGGCGACGGCCACTGACGAAAGCTTCGTCAATGTGGCGTCGGGCGCCTGCTCGATCAGAGCAGCCAGAGCGACGCGATGGGCGACGGACAGCCCCGACATTCAGACCCCTCGCGACCGGTCATCGCCCGGCCGACGCCATGGTGCCCCTGACGAGGTTAACATCCGCTATCCGGGCGGCGCTCAGGCCTCGGCGGCGGGGAGTTCGAGCACGGCCTTCAGTCCGCCCAGTTCGCTGTCGGAGAGCGAAATTCGCCCGCCGTAGGCGCGGGTCAGCTCGACCACGATCGAGAGGCCGAGTCCCGAGCCCGGCGTTGTCTCGTCCAGGCGAGAGCCCCGCTGCAGGGCCGCCTCGCGCTGGTCCTCCGGCAGGCCCGGGCCGTCGTCCTCGACCACCACGACCATCTGGCCCAGTCCGGTCGGGCCGGCCGAGACGCGAACGCGCCGTTTGGCCCATTTGCAGGCGTTCTCGATCAGATTGCCGAGGAGTTCCTGCAGGTCCTGGCGCTCCCCGCGGAAGGCCAGCCCCTCGGGCGCGCGCCAGTCGATCACCACGCCCTTGTCCTCGAAGACCCGCTCCAGCATCACGGCCAGCTCGTCCAGCACCGGTTCGATTGGGGTGGTCTCGCCCAGCATCTGAGCCCGGGCGGCCGCGCGGGCGCGGCGCAGGTGATGGTCGACCTGGGCCTTCATGACTTCGGTCTGACGCCGCACCATGTCTGGCAGCGGCCCCTGCTGCGACCCGGCCTCCGCGAGCATCACCGACAGCGGCGTCTTCAGCGCATGGGCCAGATTGCCGACGTGGGTCCGCTGGCGCTCGACGGTCTCCTGGTTGTGGTCGAGCAGGCGGTTGACCTGTTCGGCGAGCGGCTGGATCTCGAGCGGATAGCTGCGGGCGATCCGTGCGGCCTTGCCCTTTCGGACGTCGGCGATCTCGTTCCGAAGCGCATAGAGCGGGCGCAGGCCGATCCGGACCTGCAGGAAGACGGCGATGACCAGTCCGAGACCGAGAATGAGCAGCGCCGTCCAGGTGAAGGTGGCGAACTGGCGCGTGTCGTTGTCGATGTTCGAGCGGTCGATTCCAGCCAGGAAGACGACCGGCCGTTCGCGGCCGGGTAGCTGCTTCATACTGGCGGCCACCCGCAACGGGACGCCCAGGGGCCCCTCGCCGCGGGGGCGAAGACCATCCGGGTCGTTGTAGCTGATGGTCGCGCCGCGGGCGGCGGCGAGCCGGCCGGGCAGCTCGTCAGGGATGGACAGGCTTTCGCCCGCCAGCGAGGGAGAGCGCACAAGGATTCGCAGCCGACCGTCGGCTCCCGGTTCCGCCACGGCCCAGTATTCTCCGGACAGGGGACGCAGGGTGCGGTCGTCCCTGACCTCGTCGACAGTCAGGGAGCCATCCGGGGCGGCGTTGGTCGCGACGACCACTTCATCGATGGTGTCGGACAGGACAGCGCCAAGCCGGCGCAGGGCGGACTCCTGATACTGGTTGGTCAGCGCCCAGCCCGTCAGGACCAGGGCCAGGACGATCCAGGCGGAGGCCAGCCAGATCAGGCGCCGCGTCAGGCTTCGACCGGGACGTCCGAACCAGCGGCCCCAGGTGCGCGGCTCCGTGGCCGCATCGGCGTCGACAGGGCCCCCCGAGCCGTCCGTCACGTCTCGTCGCTCTCCCCGGGCAGCGGCGTCAGCCGGTAGCCGAGCCCGCGCACGGTCTCGATCCGGTCGGGGCCGATCTTCTTGCGCAGGCGTCCGACGAAGACCTCGATAGTGTTGGAGTCACGGTCGAAATCCTGATCGTAGAGGTGTTCGACCAGTTCGGTCCGGGAGATCACCCGACCTTGGTGCATCATCAGATAGTGCAACAGGCGGTATTCCAGCGAGGTCAGACGCAGGGGCTCGCCGTTGACGCTGGCCCGCGCGGCGCGGGGATCAAGGCGGAGGCCGCCGCACGCCAGGGTCGAGGAGGCGATGCCGGCCGAACGGCGCAGGAGGGCGCGCAGCCGGGCCAGCAGTTCCTCGGTGTGGAACGGCTTGGTCAGATAGTCGTCGGCGCCGGCGTCGAAGCCGGACACCTTGTCCGACCAGGCGCCCCGTGCGGTCAGGATCAGGACCGGCGTGGTCTTGCCGTCGCGCCGCCAACGCTCCAGCACCGACACGCCGTCTATCTTGGGCAGGCCCAGATCCAGCACGACCACGTCATAGGGTTCGGTGTCGCCGAGGAAATGCGCCTCTTCGCCGTCCGCGGCGTGGTCCACCGCGTAGCCCGCGTCCGAGAGCGCGCCCTTCAGCTGGCGCGACAGGTCGGCGTCATCCTCGACTAGCAGCACGCGCATTCAGCGTTCTCCGATCACCCGGCCAGTGCGGCCGTCCACCATGATGTCCGCGACACGGCCGCCAGGATACTCCCAGCGGACCACGATGGTGTCGCCCCGGTTGCTCGCCCCGAGGAAACGGCCGGGACGTCCCGCCGACGCGCGCTGGACAGCGGCGCCCATGCTGACGCGAGGCCGGTCGTCCGACTGTTCCCGCCGGGGGCGGTCCTGGTCGCCGTCGCGACCGCCGCGGTCGCCACGATCCTGCGCCGCCGCGGACAGGGGCGCGGCGGCGAGCAGGGCGGCGAGGATGTAGGCTGGCATCCGGGTCATGGGCGACGGTCTAGGCCCCAGGCTCTGAACGACGGCTGAACGGCGAGTGTAGACATATTTCACCGTTTCAATCGCCCCGTCGTCCGATGTCCACAGACGCGGGAAGCGTCGCATGGATGCGTTGTCATCGACATGAACGCAAGCTGACACAAGCCGTTCAGATCGGGCTCAGGCGAAAGATGGTCTTGTCGGCGTCAACGCAGCCAGTCCGGCCTGCGTGAACGCGAAGGATAAGACGATGATGAAGAAAGCCCTCATCCCCGTGCTGGCCATCGCCGCGGCGTCCGTCGCGGTTCCCGCCGCCGCCCAGAACTATGACCGGTACGACCGCTACGAGCGGAACGACCGCGATGACCGCTACGATCGCGATGACCGGTACGAGCGCGATGATCGCTACGACCGTGGCGATCGGTACGAGAACCATGGTCGCTGGCAGTCGATCAGCCAGCGGAAATACCAGCTGGACCGCCGCATCGACGTCGGCCTTCGCAATGGCTCGCTGAGCCGCCGCGAGGCGGGCCGGCTGCAGGTCGAGCTCAACAGCCTCGTCCGCCTGGAGCGCAGCTACATGCGCGGCGGTCTGACCCGCTGGGAGCGCAGCGACCTGGATCAGCGCTACGACCGTCTGGCCAGGCAGGTCCGGATGGAGCGCCGCGACCGCGACAATCGTCGCTGGTAAGGCTGACCTTTCCTCCCCGGAAGGTCCGAGGGGCGTCGTCCGAAAGGGCGGCGCCCCTTTCCTATGGCGCGAGGCGCAGACGGCTTTCGATGACGGTGACAGCCCGGCCGCGCAGCAGGATGCGGTCGCCACGGACTTCGGTTTCGAGCTCGCCGCCGCGGCCCGGGAAAACCTGCCGGAACCGGACGTCGGGCCGGCCGAGCCTGTCGGCGTAGAGAGGCCCCAGGATGCAGTGGGCCGAGCCGGTGGCCGGATCCTCGTCGATGCCGCAGCCGGGGCCGAAGAAGCGGTCGACCACATCGACGTCGTCCTGGGGATCGGCGGCCGCACAGACGATGACCTGGCCCGCCTCCCCCGCCTCGCCCTGCATGGCGGCGAGGGCGCGGATGTCGGGGGCGAGGGACCGCACCATTTCCGCGTCGGCGAGGATGGCGACGAGGTATCGGCCGGCCCAGACCTCGACCGGTTCGGCGCCCAGCGCCTCGGCCAGACCCGCGACCGGCCCGGTGCGCCGCGGCGGGTCGGCCGGAAAATCCATTTCATAGCCGTCGCCGGCGCGACGCACGATCAGCGACCCTGAGCGGGTGTCGAAGGTCAGGGCTTCCGCCTCGACGCCGAGCTCGGCCATCAGCGCATGGGCCGCGGCGAGGGTGGCGTGGCCACACAGGTCGACCTCGCGGCCCGGCGTGAACCAGCGCAGGCCGAACCGGGCCGGGTCGGCGGTGCGCAGCAGGAAGGCGGTCTCGGCCTGATTGTTCTCCTTCGCCAGAGCCTGCATCCAGCCGTCGGCGGGCCAGGCTTGGAAGGGCTCGACGACGCAGGCGGGATTGCCCCGAAAGGGGGCGGAGGCGAAGGCGTCGACGGTCCACTGGCGCATCAGGCGGTCTCCGGCTGCATGATGGAGAGTTCCGGCCAGCGGGCTGTGGCGTTCCCGACCGCACGGGTCCAGCCCTTGGCCAACGGCCGGTTCGGGTTGGGGCGCAAGGTCAGCGAGAAGACGTCCTCGAGCCCGAAGGGGGCGGCGACGCTGATCGCATCGTCGTCTTCCAGCCGGACGCCGACGGCGAAGGCGGGCGCGACAAAGCGGGCGAGGGCCTCGTCCGTGCCGGCAAGGGCCTCGTAGGGTTCGCCGAACTTGCCCTCGAACCACAGATGGACACGGGCCTGATTGCGGACCTCGACCATGTCGCGGAACGGCGGCTGGAAGGCGGCGGCGACACGCTTGATCACCGCATCCTCCGCGTCCCACGACGTGTCCGGGTCGAAGTAGCCGAGATCATAGTCGCGGATGCCGTAGCCGGCCGGGCGACCGGTGACGGCGTTCCAGACAGACTGATAAACGGCCCCGGAGAAGACGCGCCAATCGTTCAGGCCGAGGCCGCGGACGGTGGTCAGGACGTGCATCAGGCCGGGGTCCGCGCGGACGATGGCGGCGAGGCGGCTCTCCAGATCACTCATCGCGCGTCCCTCAGCGGCCAGCCGTGATCCAGCGGACCGTGCCCCTGCCCCAGGCCCGGGGCCCGGCGGATCGCCTCGGCGACATAGGCCCAGGCCTCGGCTACGGCGACTTCCAGCGGCAGACCTTTGGCCAGTCCGGCGGCGCAGGCGCTGGCGAGGGTGCAGCCGGTGCCGTGGGTGTGGCGGGTCTCGACGCGAGGCCCTTCCAGCAGGGTCTCGCCGGACGGGGTGACGAGGACGTCGATCACCGTGTCGCCGGCGATATGGCCGCCCTTCATCAGCACGGCGCCCGCGCCCATGCCGAGCAGGAAGGCCCCGGCCCGCCGCTGGCCGTCCAGATCGGCGACGGTCAGGCCGGTCAGGGCCTCGGCCTCGGGCGCGTTGGGGGTCAGCAGGGCGGCGCGCGGCACCATCAGGGTGCGGACCGCCTGCACCGCCTCGTCGGGCAGCAGGGGCGAGCCGCCCTTGGCGATCATGACCGGGTCGACGACGGCGGGAGCGTCGCAGCTGTCGAGGATGGCCGCGACGCGTTCGACGACGTCGGTGGCGCCCAGCATGCCGGTCTTGATGGCGTCGGCGCCGATGTCGTCCAGCACCGCCCGGGCCTGCGCCTCGATCAGGTCGAGCGGCAGGGGATAGACGCCGTGAACGCCGAGGGTGTTCTGCACGGTGATCGCGGTGATGGCCGTAGCGGCGTAGCCGCCCATCGCGGTCACGGCCTTGATGTCGGCCTGAATTCCGGCTCCGCCTCCGGAGTCGGAGCCGGCAATGATCAGGACGCGTCCGAGGGGCGAGGTCATGATGACGGGATGGCCATTCGCGGCCGCCTCGGCAAGGGGCGCGGCCAAATCGTCTGGCGGAGGCGCCTGATCATGGGGTGGCGGCCAACGCGGCCTGAAGCGCCAACGCCTGGACGGTCTCGCGGACGTCGTGAACGCGGATGATGGCCGCGCCGCGCCGCGCCGCCTCCAGCGCCAGGGCCAGCGAGCCGCCGAGGCGGTCGGCGGGGTCGGCGGCGGTCGGGTCGACCGACTGGATGGTGCGCTTGCGGCTGGCTCCGTACAGGATCGGGAAGCCGAGGTCGGTCAGCCGGTCGAGGCGGGCGGTCAGGGCGAGGTTGTGGGCGGCGGACTTGCCGAAGCCGATGCCGGGATCGAGCCAGATGCGGTCGCGCGCCACCCCGGCGGACATGGCGGCGTCGGCGCGGGCGAGAAGCCAGTCGGCGACCTCGGCGACGACGTCGTCATAGTGCGGGGCGGCCTGCATGGTGCGCGGCTCGCCCTTCATGTGCATCAGGACGACGTCGCAGTTCAGATCGGCGGCGACGCCCGGGGCGTCCGGAGCGAAGCCGAGGGCGGCGACGTCGTTCCACATCGTCGCGCCGGCGGCGACGGCGGCGCGGGCGACGGCGGGCTTCATGGTGTCGATGCTGATCGGGCCGGTCCAGACCGCGCGCAGGCCCTCGATGACGGGGACGACGCGAGCGATCTCGGCCGCCTCGGGCACGGGCTCGGCGCCGGGGCGGGTGCTTTCGCCGCCGACGTCGAGGAGGGCGGCGCCCTGATCGACCAGCCGCAGGCCGTGGGCGACGGCGGCCTCGACCGAGGCCAGTCGGCCGCCGTCGGAGAAGCTGTCAGGCGTCACATTGACGATGCCCATGACCCGCGGGGGAGATGCGGCCGGCGGCGTGCTCATTTGACTTCCCCCTCCCGGCACCCCAGCTTGGAGGGGTCATGTTCCGGTCTTCCGACATCGCTCGAGAGCAGAATCACGCGGGCCGCCTCGTCGCAGGCGACTGACCCGGGACGGAGGCGCGTGCGCGAACGTCCGTCCCGGGCGACGCCGATTCCCCTCCCCGACACACTGATATTCTGAAATCCGGAGCGACCGCGGACGCGGCGCTCCCTGCATGGAGGCGCGAGATGACCGCTGCCGAAACCCTTTCCACCAGGGCGACCGCCCTCGCGGACCTGCCCGAGATCTTCCTGACCGCCGCGGAGCACGATCAGCTGTCGCGCCTGGTCGGCGATCATGAAGCGACCGGCGCCGCCGGTCTGCTGCAACAGGAGCTGGACCGCGCGACCGTGGTCGAGACCCGGCCGGCCCATGCGGTCGGTCTGGACCGCTGGGTCCACTACAGCGACGGGCGCGCGGGCGACCCCCGCCGGGTGAAGATCGTTCTGCCGCAGGAGGCCGATATCGACGCCGGGCTGATCTCGGCCCTGTCCTATGTGGGCGCCGGGCTGATCGGCCTGCGCGAAGGCGAGAGCATCCTGTGGCCGGATCCTTCCGGGGCGGTGCGCAAGCTCACGCCGGTGCTGGTCGAGGATCCGGAGCCGCTGGTCCCGGTCGAGAGCGCGGGCCATCAGTCCTTGCCCCCGATCAGGGCCCCGATGGCCTCGAGGTAGGCGGCGAAGGCCTGGCGGCCCTCCGGGGTGATGGAGACGCGGGTCAGGGGCTTGTTGTTGACGAAGCTCTTGGCGATGGCGACGTAGCCGGCGTCCTCGAGCTTCTTCAGATGGACGGAAAGGTTGCCCTGGGTGGCCTCGAGCACGGTCTTGAGCTCGGTGAAGTCGGCGGCGTCGACATCGGCCAGATAGACCATGATCCCCAGCCGCATGCGGCCGTGGATGACGTCGTCTATCCGTCCGAGGTCGGCCAGGCCCATGGCGTCAGCCCGCCTTCGATCCGGCGACTTTATTGGGCGTTCTGGCGTCGCGGAACAGGATCCAGCCCGGCAGTGCGAACAGGGCGAACAGGGCGACGGTGCAGACGCCGAGGTACCAGACGGGCTCGCGCACCAGCAAGCCGAGGGCCACGGCGGCGAGCCAGCCGCCGAGCGCCGTCGCCAGCATCCAGCGCTTCCGCTTCAGCGTCCAGGCGATGTACCAGGCGGCCGCCTGGAGGGCGAAGACGATGGCGGCGTAATAGAGCCAGATGGCGAAGTCCTGATCGCGGTACGCGCCGACGCCGAAGACGATGATGACGGCGGTGTTGGCCATGCCGGTGGCGCTGAAGGCGGCGTTGAGGCCGCGGCTGGCGGTGGAGCCACGGTTGGCCGGGCCGTCCTTGCGGTCCTTGAGGATGGCCCAGGTCAGGATGGCGAGGAAGCTGACCGTGATCATGACGACGAAGGCAAGGTTGGCGAGGTCCGGCCAGCGGATCAGACCGGCGACCTGGCCGACGTGGAACAGGCACTGCAGGCCGTAGAGCAGCCCCCCGGCGAGGTAACAGACGGCCAGGGTCATGGGCGTGCGGCCGCCGCCCTCGACGATCGAGCGCATGAAGGCGAGGTCGTCCTCGGCGGAGTGCAGGCGGGGCTTGGCGGACATGGGGGGCGATTCTCCGGAACCGGCTCGCCCGATTGGGTGGACGAGCCGGTCAGGGTTGGCAAGCTATTCGGCGGGGACGAGGACGGGTTGGCGGGGTCGCCGCCACGGCACGCGCCGACCGTTCAGCCAGCGCCCGAGGAAGGTGTGGCGGACCATCAGCTCGTAAGAGACGAGGCAGACGGCGAAGACGCCGATCGAGACGCCCGCCAGCTTGGCCCACCAGGGCGCGGTCCAGTCCTGGATCCAGACCTGGGCCAGCATGACCAGCGGCAGGTGCAGGATGTAGATCCAGTAGGAGGCGTCGGAGAGGTAGCGCAGGACCGGGTTGCGGCCGGACAGGAAGCGCAGGCACAGACCCGTGGCCGCGAGGGCCGAGGCGTAGACCGCCACGGCGACGACGGCGGCGGCGAGCGCCTTGTCGGCCGTCGGCTCGGCCATGGGCGCCAGATTCGGTCCCCCGGCGAGGGTCCAGGCCCAGGCTCCCGCAGCGACGGCGACGATCAGGAACAGGGGCGACCAGGCCGCGATCCGGTTCAGCAGGTCGCGGCGGCGATCCAGCAGGAAGCCGAGGCCGAAGGCGAGGCCGAAGCCGACCAGGGCGGCCGCGTCGGGAACCACGCCGGCATCCGGTGTCGGCACGGCGAAGAAGGCGACCCAGGCCGGATCAAGCCACAGGGCCAGCGCCAGCGGAACGGCGAGGACGACGGGGGTCCACCAGCCGACGAGGGCGCCCGTCAGCCGGTCCCCCGCGCGGCCCCAGCCGCCGTTGCGGTCCAGCGCGGCGAAGGGGGCGCGCAGGATCAGGACCCCGGCGTAGAACAGGGTGAGGACGTACAGGAACCAGAGATGGGTCAGGGGGAAGTTGGTCCAGTCGTAGGTCGGGGGCGGCGGCGGGGGCGCGCCGGGAACCACGAGGCCGTTGGCGTGGGCGTTCCAGACCAGGGCGGTGACGATCCCGGCCATGACCGGAAGCCAGAAGGCCAGCAGCGGCCCGGTGATCCTCGAGGCCCGGTCGCGGGCGAAGCCCCGCCAGCCCTTCCGCGCCAGCATCATGTGGGCGAACAGGCCGGCGATCAGGAAGAAGGCGGTCATGCGGAACAGGTGGATGGCGAAGAACAGCCAGGCCGCGCCGATCGAGCGACTGTCGTCGGCGACGATCCAGATCTGCTGCGGAAAGAAGGCCAGGCTGGCGTGCAGGACGACGCCGAGCAGCAGGGCGCCGCCGCGCAGGGCGTCGAGGCCGTGGAGGCGGTCGGGTCGGGTGGCGGGTTCGGCGGCGGACATGGGTCTCTCCCCTTCTGATGGAGAGCGATCTACTCCAGACTTGTTTGAATTGCAAACTTGTTGATGCAGAGACAGGCGCAGCAATGGTCGCCGCCTGTGTCCAGACGGTTGGGGAGGGTGCGGGACAGCCGGGCCTCGCCCGGTTGAGAATGTGATTACCGTTTCGACGAAGCAGACTGCCCCGCGCGGCCGGTTTCCACACGCCCTCCGACTGGCGGCCCTGCGTCCGGGCCTTTGACGGATCGCCCCGGCCTCATTGCTGGGACCGGAGCGGGACGGCCTTACCCCCGCCATTGCGAGGCCATCTGACCGCACC
>NZ_JAKFDS010000059.1:0-7661 GCF_036676055.1 Brevundimonas sp.
ATACGCCCTGCCGGCCTATTACATCATCGCCCCGGCCGAGGCCTCGTCCAACCTGGCCCGCTACGACGGCATGCGCTTCGGCCACCGCGCCGAGGGGACCACCTCCCTGACCGACCTCTATGAGACCAGCCGCGCCGAGGGCTTCGGCAAGGAGGTCCAGCGCCGCCTGACCATCGGCGCCTACGTCCTGTCGGCCGGATTCTATGACGCCTATTACGTCCGCGCCCTCAAGGTCCGCCGCCGCATCGCGATGGATTTCGACGCCGTCTGGGATCGGGTCGACGCCATCCTGACGCCGTCGACCCCGTCGGCCGCCTTCGCCCTCGGCGACCGGCAGGTCGATCCGCTGCAGATGTATCTGAACGACATCTTCACGGTGACCGCCAACCTCGCCGGCCTGCCGGGCATTTCGGTGCCCGCGGGCGTGGACAAGGGCGGCCTGCCGCTGGGCCTTCAGGTCATCGGCAAGGCCCTGGACGAGGCGACGGTGTTCCAGGTCGCCAGCGCGCTGGAAGACGCGGCGGGGTTTGTCGCGAAGCCCGAGAAGTGGTGGTGAGCATGTCCGAGAACACCAAACTCATCCAGGGCCGCACCGGCTCGTGGGAAATCGTCATGGGGCTGGAGATCCACGCCCAGGTGGCGTCGAAGGCCAAGCTGTTCTCGGGCGCCGCCGTCGGCTTCGGCGCGGGTCCGAACGAGCAGGTGTCGCTGGTCGACGCCGGCTTCCCCGGCATGCTGCCGACGCTGAACAAATACTGTGTCGAACAGGCCGTCCGCACCGGCCTGGGCCTCAATGCGCAGATCAACAAACGCAGCCAGTTCGACCGCAAGAACTATTTCTACCCCGACCTGCCGACCGGCTATCAGATCAGCCAGCTCTACTTCCCGATTGTCGGCGAGGGCGTCGTCGAGGTCGAGGCCGAAGACGGCTCCTTCTTCAACGTCGGCATCGAGCGCCTGCATCTGGAGCAGGACGCGGGCAAGCTGATCCACGACCTGTCGCCGACCGAGTCCTATGTCGACCTGAATCGCGCCGGCACCGCCCTGATGGAGATCGTGTCGCGGCCCGACATCCGCTCGCCGGAAGAGGCGGTCGCCTACGTCAAGAAGATCCGCACCATCCTGATCTATCTCGGCACCTGCGACGGCGACATGGAGAAGGGCAACCTGCGCGCCGACGTCAACGTCTCGGTCTGCCGCGAGGGCCAGTACGCCAAATACAAGGCGACCGGCGACTTCAGCCATCTGGGCACGCGCTGCGAGATCAAGAACGTCAACTCGTTCCGCTTCATCTCCCAGGCCATCAACTACGAGGCCCGGCGTCAGATCGAGATCCTCGAGGACGGCGGCAAGGTCGATCAGGAGACCCGCCTCTACGACCCCACGGCCGGCGAGACCCGCTCGATGCGCTCCAAGGAAGAGGCGATGGACTATCGCTACTTCCCCGACCCCGACCTGCTGCCGCTCGAGCTGGAGCAGGCGTGGATCGACGACATCAAGGCGAACCTGCCGGAACTGCCGGACGCCAAGCGCCGTCGGCTGATGGCCGACTACGGCCTGTCGCAATACGACGCCGTGGTGCTGATCTCGGAACAGGCCAAGGCCGACTATTTCGAAGCCGCCGCGAAAGGCCGTGACGCCAAACTGGTCGCCAACTGGGTCACCAACGAGCTCTCGGCGCGCCTCGCCGCGGACGGCAAGGATTTCTCGGAATGCCCGCTGCCGGCCGCCCATGTGGCCCAGCTGGTCGAGCTGATCGAGACCAACGTCATCTCCTCCAAGATCGCCAAGGAGGTCTTCGACCACGTCTGGAACGGCGAGGGTTCGCCCGCCGAGGTCGTCGAGAAGCACGGCCTCAAACAGGTCACCGACACCGGCGCGATCGAAAAGGCCATCGACGACATCATCGCCGCCAACCCCGACAAGGCCGCCGCCGTCGCCGAAAAGCCCCAGGCTCTCGGCTGGTTCGTCGGCCAGGTCATGAAGGCCACCGGCGGCAAGGCCAACCCGGCCGCGGTCAACGACATCCTGAAGGCGAAGCTGGGGCTGTAGTGCGCGTCCTTCTCCCCTTGCGGGAGAAGGTGCCCCGGAGGGGCGGATGAGGGGTCTCTCCGACCCCTCCCGCACGGCCCCTCATCCGACCTCGCTCCGCTCGGCTCCCTTCTCCCGCAAGGGGAGAAGGGAGCTTAATCTTCGAACAGCTCCCCGCTCTCCGCTGCCCCCTCGACCACCGCCCGCGCCAGCGCCCGCGTCACCGGCCGGTGCATCGCGTCAAGCCGTTCGACCACATCCGCCGCCGCCGCCGCCGACCGGTCGATCCGTCGCAGCAGATACGGCACGACGTCCTTCGCCGGGCGGATGCCGCGCTCCGCGAACCGGGCTTCCAGCATGGCCGCCAGGACCGCGTCGTCGGGAGCCTCGAGCGCGACGGTCCGGGTGGCGTCCAGTCGGGAGCGCAGATCGGGCAGGGCGGTCGACCACGCCGAGGGCGGGTCGCGCGAGATCAGCAGCAGGGCCCCGCCCGGGGCCTGGGCCAGGTTGATCAGGTGGAACAGGGTCTCGTCGTCGACGTCGCGGGCCCGGTCCAGCAGCACCGGTCGGCCCTCCAGCTCCAGCGGGTCGATCACCGCCGCCTCGGCCCCGTGCAGCGCCACGGCCCCGACCCGTTCGGCCCAGATCTGCCCAAGCCGGCTCTTGCCTGAACCCTCGGGTCCGTGCAGCGCCATCACCCCGCCGATCAGATTGGGCCAATCCGCCAGCGCCTCGACCGCGCCGCGGTTGCAGTCCGAAACCACGAAGCCTTCCGCGCCCTCCGGCAGGTCGCGCTGAAGCGGCAGGCGCATCTGGTCTGGTGGCGAGGGGCGGGCATTCATCCCGTTCATCATAGCAGACGCCGCGTCCCGTCCGCGCGGCCCGCCGTCGCACCCGTGAATAGAGCGGCCCCGCTTGTGGATGCTTCGGCGTTCCGCGTCGTTCACGGGCCCGCCCGAGGGCGTGACGCTGTGCTGGCGATCGGCGAAATTATAGTCGGGTTCCGCCGAAATTCGTCCGCCGTTTCAACGATACGGCTGTTCCTCGAACCGATCTTCCCGCCTGAGAAGACAGCGGGCGTATCCTGCCCGCCTGTGTGTTCCGGTCTTTGACAACCGAACCGGCGCCGCTCCGCCGCAGGAGTCGCGAAGCCGACAGGGCGAAATCGCCACGTCGTGGAACGCCCGCGGGACCGATGCCGACTCTGCCGACTCCGCCCCCGCCTTTTTCCGCGCCCTCGCCGACTCCGCCGACTATGCCCCCCCCTCTTTTTTTGTCCCGGGCGAGACCGGTCGCGCCTGCCTCCGCAACGCCGCCGGCCTTGACTTTCGGGGGGGATGATGCGCCCTTCCGCCTCCCGAATTGCGCCGTTTGCGGCCCGTAATCCAAGACGAACCGACCATGCACGCCTACCGCTCCCACACCTGCGGCGCCCTCCGTTTGACCGACGCCGGCGCCAATGTCCGGCTGTCCGGTTGGGTGCACCGCAAGCGCGACCACGGCGGCCTGCTGTTCATCGACCTGCGCGACCACTACGGCCTGACCCAACTGGTGCTGCACCCCGAGACCCCCGGCTTCGAGGCGGTCGAACGCCTGCGCGCCGAGAGCGTCATCCGCATCGACGGCGAGGTCGTGGCCCGCGAAGCCGCGGTGGTGAACCCCAACCTGCCGACCGGCGAGATCGAGATCCGCGTCTCGGGCGTCGAGGTCCTGTCCGAGGCCGCCGAACTGCCGCTACCCGTCTTCGGCGAGCCCGAATACCCCGAGGACATCCGCCTCAAGCACCGCTACCTCGACCTGCGTCGCGAGACCCTGCACAGGAACATCGTCCTGCGCTCGAAGGTCATCTCCTCGATCCGCCAGCGCATGGTCGGTCAGGGCTTCCTCGAGTACCAGACGCCCATCCTGACGGCCTCGTCGCCCGAGGGCGCGCGCGACTTCCTCGTCCCCTCGCGCCTGCATCCGGGCAAGTTCTACGCCCTGCCGCAGGCCCCGCAGCAGTTCAAACAGCTGCTGATGGTCTCCGGCTTCGACCGCTATTTCCAGATCGCCCCCTGCTTCCGCGACGAGGACCTGCGCGCCGACCGGTCGCTGGAATTCTACCAGCTCGACGTCGAGATGAGCTTCGTCACCCAGGAGGACGTCTTCGCGGCCATCGAACCCGTCATGCACGGCGTGTTCGAGGAGTTCGCCGACGGCAAGAAGGTCGACCCCTATCCCTTCGTCCGCATTCCGTATCGCGAGGCCATCTCCCTGTTCGGCACCGACAAGCCGGACCTGCGCAACCCGATCGAGATGTCCGACGTCAGCGATCATTTCCGCGACGGCGGCTTCGGCCTGTTCAACAAGATCCTCGCGGCCGACGCGAAGAACGCCGTCTGGGCCATCCCGGCGCCGACCGGCGGCTCGCGCGCCTTCTGCGACCGCATGAACTCTTGGGCCCAGGGCGAAGGCCAGCCGGGTCTCGGCTACATCTTCTGGTCCGAGGACCAGGGCGGCTGGGGCGGCCCGATCGCCAAGAACCTCGGCGCCGAGGCGACCGACGCCCTGATGAAGTCTCTCGCCATGGGCAAGGGCGACGCCGCCTTCTTCGCCGCCGGCGACCCGTCCGTCTTCTACAAATTCGCCGGGAACGCCCGCACCAAGCTGGGCCAGGACCTGAACCTGATCTCGGACGACGAGTTCAAATTCTGCTGGATCGTCGACTTCCCCATGTTCGAGTGGAGCGAGGAAGAGAAGAAGGTCGACTTCTCCCACAACCCCTTCTCGATGCCCCAGGGCGAGATGGAGGCGCTTCAGACCAAGGACCCGCTCGACGTCCTCGCCTACCAGTACGACATCGTCTGCAACGGCTACGAGCTCTGCTCCGGTGCGATCCGGAACCACAAGGCCGACATCATGCTCAAGGCCTTCGAGATCGCCGGCTATGACGCCTCGGTGGTCGAGGAGCAGTTCGGCGGCATGCTGAACGCCTTCCGCTACGGCGCGCCGCCGCACGGCGGCCTCGCCCCCGGCATCGACCGCATCGTCATGCTGCTGGCCAACCAGACCGCCATCCGGGAGGTCATCGCCTTCCCGCTGAACCAGCAGGGCCAGGATCTGCTGATGAGCGCGCCTTCGGACGCGGCCGAGCGTCAGTACAAGGAACTGCACATCCGGCCGTCGCTGCCGCTGAAGGGCTGAAACGAAAAGGCCCCGCGAGAGCGGGGCCTTTGATCAACGACCGCTGCTGGCGACCACGAGGTTGCGGGTGCGCGGCGGCGCCGGCGGCCTCGGTGGGGCGGGCGGCGTGACCCGGACGCCGCCAACGCCGCGGCAGGTCCGGGCGCTCAGATTGCCGGGCAGACGGGTGCTGGCGTCGCCGCAGGTGCGCGCGATCTGGGCCTGATTGAGCCCCCGCGCGCGCGACAGGTCCGCGCCGCGAATATCGGTCCGGTTCATCTCGGCGTCCTCGAAGTCCGCGCCGTCGAAGTCGCCGCCGGTCAGCCGCGCCCCGTTCAGCGCCGCCCCCGAGAAGTCGGCCGAACGAAAGTCCCCGTTCGAGAGGTTGGACATGCTGATATCGGAACCCGAGAAATCGGTCCCGCGGGCGCTGACGTTGGCGAGGGTGACGGCGACCATCTCCGCCTCGCTGAGGTCCGCGCCGCTAAGGACCGCCCCGTTCAGGTTGACGCCGACCAACTCGGCTCCGGACAGGTCCGCGTTGGCGAAGCGGGCCCGCACCAGGGTCGCCGCGGCCGCGTCGACGCCTTCCAGGCTTGCGCCGCTGAAGTTCGCGCCGGTGAAATTGGCCCCGGCGAGCGTGGCGCCGTCGAGGTCGGCCCGGCTGAAGTCGCTGCCGGAGAAGTTGGAGCCCATCAGCTCGGCCCCGCGCAGATCGGTGCCGACCAGGGTGGCGTTGGTGAAACTCGCGCCGTGGAAGGCCGCCCCGCTCAGGTCGCGGCCGGACAGTTCGCAACGGTTGCAGGAACCGCCGAGGGAAACCATCCGCGCGACATCCCGGTCCTGAATTCCGAACTGCAGCAGGACCTCGGCGGCGGTTGGAGTCGCCATCATCGCGGTCATGGCGGCGCCTGCGACCAGACTGGCGGCGGTGAGGCGACGGAGCAGGGGCGAGGCAAACTGGGTCACGCTCTGTTTCTGCCCGCAAATACCGGCAAACCCTACTTAAATCGCTGTAAGGTGGATGGCTTCCGCCTGTCCGGTCAGCAGCGGGGAAGGGTCAGGCCGCGCGGCAGCTGCGTCGCCTCGTCCCCACAGGCCTGATTGAGGCGGGCCTGGGTCAGGCCGGTGGCGCGCTCCAGCGAGGCTCCGGCGAAATTGGCGCCGCTGAGGGTCGCGCCGCTGAAGTTCGAACCGTCCAGATAGGCGCCGACGAAGCTGGCGTTGGTCAGATTGGCCCCGGCGAAGTTCGACCCGGAGAAGACGCCCCCATAGGCTTCCACGTCGCGCAGGTCCGCGTTGGAGAAGCGGGTCCGGTTCATGACGCTGAGGCTGAGGTCCGCCTGACGCAGCCGCGCCCCGCTGAGGTTCAACCCCCGCGCTTCAAGCCCGGAGAAATCTCCCTGGAACAGATTGCAGCCCGCGCAACTCGCCCCTCCGCGAACCCGGGCGATCTGGCCCGCGTTCTGGGCTGCGGCGGGAAGGGCGGTCGCGACGGCGACCAGGGCGAGAAAGGCGGTCAGGATCGGCTTCATGGCGGGCTCCGTGGCTCGCACCCGGCGATGCAAGTCCTGCGCCATCCTGACGGACAATCGTTGATTATCCCTGCATGGACGGGGCCGCCCCGCAGGTGTCGCAAATCCAGCCCGCGCCGCGCTGCTGAAGCGCGAAATCGCCGCACTCGGGACAGGCGGTCGCTTCCGCAGGACCGCTTTCGGGTTGGTGCCCCCGCCTCTGTCCAAACGGCAGGACGACGAGATTGTCCGGCGCGGCGCCTCGGGCGAAGCCCTTGGAGATGAAGCGGGCGGCCGGGACGGCTTCCGGTTGACCGTCCTCGCGCGTCCCGCCGCCGAGACCGTCGGCGTTCAGACCCTCCGGGTCGGCGTTGGCCAGTTCGTGCCGGTCCAGATAGGACACTCCGAGCTCCCGGAAGATGTAGTCTAGGATCGAGGTCGCCGAGCGGATCGAATCATTGCCGGTCACGCGCCCGGCGGGCTCGAACCGGGTGAAGACGAAGGCGTCCACGAACTCGTCCAGCGGCACCCCGTATTGCAGGCCGATCGAGATCGCGATGGCGAAATTGTTCATCAGCGAGCGGAAGGCGGCGCCTTCCTTGTGCATGTCGATGAAGATCTCGCCCAGCTCGCCGTCGTCGTACTCGCCGGTATGGATGTAGACCTTGTGCCCGCCCACTGCGGCCTTCTGGATATAGCCCTTGCGACGGTCGGGCAGTTTCCGCCGGGTGCGGTCGCGTTCAACCACCTTCTCGATGACCCGTTCGACGGCGCGCGTCTCCGGCTCGCGGCGGCGTTCGCGCACCGTATCGCCGTCCGGCAAGTCCAGCCACCGGCCGGCGGGCGCGGGGCCGCGCAGCAGCCGCACGGCGCGACGTCCCGCGCGGGCCGCGTCTCCGAGGGCGCGGACCGCCTGGGCCGGGGAGGTGCGCCAGTCGAGCGCCGTGGGCGCGG
>NZ_JAKFDS010000060.1:0-29859 GCF_036676055.1 Brevundimonas sp.
CCTGCACAGCCGCCTGCTGGAGCGTTCGGCCAAGCTGAACGAGGACAACGGCTCGGGCTCGATGACCGCCCTGCCGCTGATCGAGACCCAGGCCAACGACGTGTCGGCCTACATCCCGACCAATGTGATCTCGATCACCGACGGCCAGATCTTCCTCGAGTCCGACCTGTTCTACCAGGGCATCCGCCCGGCCGTGAACGTCGGTATCTCGGTGTCGCGCGTGGGCTCCTCGGCCCAGACCAAGGCGATGAAGAAGGTCGCCGGCTCGATCAAGGGCGAGCTGGCCCAGTATCGGGAAATGGCCGCCTTCGCGAAATTCGGTTCGGACCTCGACGCCTCGACCCAGAAGCTGCTGGCCCGCGGCGCGCGCCTGACCGAGCTGCTGAAGCAGCCCCAGTACAGCCCGCTGACCATGGAAGAGCAGGTCGTCTCGGTCTACGCCGGCACGCGCGGCTATCTGGACGGCATCGCGGTGGGCGACATCGGCCGCTTCGAGACCGAGCTGCTGGCCCGCATCAAGTCGTCGAACGCCGGCCTGCTGGACGGCATCCGCGCCAAGAAGGACCTGACGCCGGAGCTCGAAACCGAGCTGAAGTCGGTGCTGGACGCCTTCCTCAAGACCTTCGCCTGAGACCGGCCCGGATAGCGAGAGAGTAGCCCCGGATGGCCAGCCTCAAGGAAATGCGCAATCGGATCGGAAGCGTGAAGTCCACGCAGAAGATCACGAAGGCCCTGAACATGGTCGCCGCGGCCAAGCTGAAGCGCGCCCAGGACCAGGCTGAAAGCGCCCGTCCCTATGCCCGCAAGATGGCCGCCGTGATCGCCAATCTGGCGGCCGGCGTTTCGGGCGACGGCGCGCCCAAGCTGCTGGCCGGCACGGGGTCGGACCAGAAGCACCTGATCGTCGTCGCCACCGGCGACAAGGGTCTGGCCGGCGGGTTCAACACCAACGTCATCCGCGCGGCGCGTGAGCGCATCAAGGCGCTGCTGGCCGAGGGCAAGGACGTGCGGATCATCGCCGTGGGCCGCAAGGTCCGCGACGGCCTGGCCCGCCTGTACGGCGAGCGGCTGGTGAAGACGTTCGAGATGTCGGACCACAAGGTCATCGGCCTGCCGGCGGCGGAGCCGATCGCGGCCCTGATCGCCGAGGAGTTCGAGGCCGGCAACGCCGACGTCGTGACCCTGTTCTACAGCCGCTTCCAGTCGGTCATCTCGCAGGTGCCGACGCCGAAGCAGCTGATCCCGGCGGTCGTCGACGGCGACGCCCCGCCGATCGACCTGAACGGCGCGGTCTACGACTACGAACCCTCGGAAGAGGAAATCCTCGAGACCCTGCTGCCGCGCAACATCACCACCCAGGTGCTGGCCGCGCTGTACGAGAACCAGGCCAGCTTCTTCGGGGCCCAGATGGGCGCCATGGACAACGCCACGCGCAATGCGGGCGACCTGATCAACAGCCTGACCCTGCAGTACAACCGCAAGCGCCAGGCCCAGATCACCACCGAACTGATCGAGATCATCGCCGGCGCTGAAGCGCTCTGATCCGACCCCCGCACAGACACGACCTTCCGAACGGAACGAACCGATGACCGACACCACCAAGAAACCCGCCGCCCGCAAGCCGGCCGCTCCCAAGGCTCCCAAGGCCGCCGCCGCCACCGGCAACGCCGTGGTCACCGCCGGCACCGGCGTGGGCCGGATCGCCCAGGTCATCGGCGCCGTCGTCGACGTCGAGTTCGAGGGCCAGCTGCCCGCGATCCTGAACGCCCTGGAGACGCAGAACGTCGACCAGAAGACCGGCCAGCCCTTCACCCTGGTTCTGGAAGTCGCCCAGCACCTCGGCGAGAACATGGTCCGCACCATCGCCATGGACACCTCGGAAGGCCTGACGCGCGGCCAGCCGGTGACCGACACCGGCACCTCGATCCTGGCCCCGGTCGGCCCGGGCACCCTCGGCCGCATCATGAACGTCGTCGGCGCGCCGATCGACGAGCAGGGCCCTATCAAGACCACCATGTACCGCCCGATCCACCGCGAGGCGCCGTCGTTCGAAGAGCAGTCGACCTCGTCGGAAATCCTCGTCACCGGGATCAAGGTCATCGACCTGATGTGCCCTTACACCAAGGGCGGCAAGATCGGCCTGTTCGGCGGCGCCGGCGTGGGCAAGACCGTGACCATGCAGGAGCTGATCAACAACATCGCCAAGGCCTACGGCGGTTATTCGGTGCTGGCCGGCGTGGGTGAGCGCACCCGCGAGGGCAACGACCTGTATCACGAGATGATCGAGTCCAACGTCAACGTGGACCCGACCAAGAACAACGGCTCGACCGAAGGCTCGAAATGCGCCCTCGTCTACGGCCAGATGAACGAGCCCCCCGGCGCCCGCGCCCGCGTCGCCCTGACCGGCCTGGCCCAGGCCGAGTATTTCCGCGACGAAGAGGGCAAGGACGTCCTGCTGTTCGTCGACAACATCTTCCGCTTCACGCAAGCCGGTTCGGAAGTGTCCGCCCTGCTGGGCCGCATCCCCTCGGCCGTGGGCTATCAGCCGACCCTGGCCACCGAGATGGGCAACCTGCAGGAGCGCATCACCTCGACCAAGAAGGGCTCGATCACCTCGGTCCAGGCCATCTACGTCCCCGCCGACGACCTGACCGACCCGGCCCCGGCCGCCTCGTTCGCCCACCTCGACGCGACAACCGTGCTGAGCCGCGACATCGCCGCCCAGGCCATCTTCCCGGCCGTGGACCCGCTGGACTCGACCTCGCGGATCATGGACCCGCTGGTCATCGGCGACGAGCACTACCAGGTCGCCCGTTCGGTCCAGGAAGTGCTGCAGCAGTACAAGGCGCTGAAGGACATCATCGCCATCCTGGGCATGGACGAGCTGTCGGAAGAGGACAAGCTGATTGTCTCGCGCGCCCGCAAGATCCAGCGCTTCCTGTCGCAGCCGTTCTTCGTGGCCGAGCAGTTCACCAACTCGCCGGGCAAGTTCGTGTCGCTGGAAGATACGATCCGCTCGTTCAAGGGCATCGTCGCCGGCGAATACGACCACCTGCCGGAAGCGGCCTTCTACATGGTCGGCGCCATCGAGGAAGCCGTCGAGAAGGCCCAGAAGCTCGCCGCCGAGGCGGCCTGATCCATGGCCGGCAAGCTGCAGTTCTCGCTGGTGTCGCCTGAGCGCGAGGTCTTCGCCGGCCTCGTCGATCAGGTCGACGCGCCGGGCGTCGAGGGCGACTTCGGCGTCCTGGCCGACCACGCGCCCTTCATGACGGCCCTGCGCGAAGGCGTGGTCACCGTCATCGACGGCGGCTCGCATCGCCAGTTCGAGGTCCATGGCGGCTTCGCCGACGTGACCCCGGCCGGCCTGACCATCCTGGCCGAACAGGCCTCGGAAGTGGCGGCGGCCTGAGGCCAGCGCCTCTGGATATCGGAAAGCCGGCGGCCGCGACGCGGTCGCCGGCTTTTTCTTGACCCCGGCGCCCCAGACCCTAGATAGCCCTTCGCAAGACGAGGCCACGTCCTCGCTCCCGCTGATGCGGGACCAAGTCCGGGACGGCCCGGCCCTTTGAGAGGAGGGCCGCGCCATGGCCTGGACGTATCTGATCATCGCCGGACTGCTGGAAATCGTCTGGGCCTATTTCATGAAGCAGTCGGACGGCTTCACCCGGTTGTGGCCGAGCGTGGCGACGCTGGCCTTCATGGGGGTCAGCTTCGGACTGCTGGCGCTGGCCATGAAGTCGCTGCCGATGGGGACCGCCTATGTGGTCTGGACCGGGATCGGGGCGGTCGGGGCCTTCATCGTCGGGGTGGTGTTCCTGCAGGAGCATCTGAGCCCGATGCGGGTCGCGGCGGCGGTGCTGGTGCTGACGGGGCTGGTGCTGTTCCGGCTCGCGCCGGACGGGTCCGCGGGCTGAGGCCTGCCCCGCCTTGCCCGGAGCGGGCCCCTCCGCCATCCTCCGGATCGTCTCCCGCCCGGGGGCAGGAGAGGAGCGGACAATGCTTGAGCTCAGACCCAACTGCGAATGCTGCGACCGCGACCTGCCGTTCGACAGCGTCGAGGCGCGCATCTGCACCTTCGAATGCACTTTCTGCGCAGCCTGCGTGGACGGGGTGTTGAAGGGTGTCTGCCCCAACTGCGGCGGCGGCTTCGCGCCGCGGCCGATCCGGCCGGCGCAGCTGATGGCCAAATATCCGGCGTCGACGAAGCGGGTGGTGAAGGCCGAAGGGTGCGGGGCGGGCTAGCGTTTCCTTCTCCCGATGGGAGAAGGTGGCCGGGCGGAGCCCGGTCCGATGAGGGTCGGCTGGCGGAAGCGGCGAAGCCGCCCCCGGGCCGGCGACCCTCACCCCTTTCGCGCAAGGACGACGGCTTCGCCGCCGTGCGCTCAAGCCCTCTCCCGATGGGAGAGGGTCAGGTGATGAGCGGCGCGAACAGGGCCACGACCTGTTCGTAGGCCTCGCGCTTGAAGGGGACGACGAGGTCGGGGGCTTCGTCGAGCGCGCCCCAGCGCCAGGCGTCGAACTCGATCTCGCCGTGGGCCTCCAGATCGATTTCGGACTCTTCACCCGTGAAGCGGAAGGCGAACCATTTCTGCTTCTGCCCGGTCCAGCCGTGCGCCTGTTTGGTTCCGCCGTAGTCGGCCGGGAAGGCGTAGGCGATCCATTCGATGGATTTGGCGAGCAGCTCGGCGGAGGTGACGCCGGTCTCCTCGAACAGCTCGCGGCGGGCGGCGGCCTCATAGTCCTCGCCGTCGTCGACCCCGCCCTGCGGGAACTGCCAGTTGTGCGGGCCGGGCGTGCCGGCGCGGCGCCCGTACCAGACCCGGCCGTCCGGGTGGAACAGCACGACGCCGACGTTGGGGCGGTAGAGCGACAGATCGGGCTCGGACATGGCGGTCCCTTAGCGGGGCCGCCGGCCGGAATCTACCGTCCCGGCCGGTTCGCCAGGGCGGACGCCGGGGCCAGTTGCAGGCCGCGGGCTTCGAGGCCGGCGGTCCAGCGCGCGGCGGCCTCGACGGTGACGGGATAGCTGAAGCCGGTGCCGAGCGCCTGGCCGCGAGCCTTGGCGAGGGCCTCAAGGGCGTTGAGCTGGCCGACGATGGCAGTGGGGTTCTGCTCTTCGTCGATGATGCGGTTGGCGCTGGCGCGAGCCCAGGCGCCGGGGCGGCGGCTCATCGAGCCGTCATCGAGGAAGGCGACGCCGCGCTGGCGCAGCACGCCCATGAAGGCGGTCATGCCGGCCTCGGACGTGGCGAAGCGGTCGCCGAGATAGTTGGTGACGCCGAAATAGCCGGTCGCCCGGCCCAGCAGCCAGTTCATCTTGGCCTGGATATCGGCCGGCGCGGCGTTGGCCAGCAGGGTGTAGGGGCCGGGGTCGTTGTTCGGATAGCCGGTCGGCTCCATCGGCATTTCCAGCATGACCTCGTGACCCTGGGCGCGGGCCAGGTCGATCCAGCCCTGCAGGCCCTCGGCGTAGGGCACGAAGCTCAGGGTGACCTCGGGGGGCAGGCGTTCGATGGCCGCGCGGGTGGTCGCGGCGTTGAGGCCGAGGCCGCCGACGATCAGGGCGACGCGGGGCTTGCCGTTGGAGATGAAGGGACGGGCGTAGGCCTGGGCCGGGACGCGGCCGTCCGGCGCGATACGCGGCAGCGGACCCTCGGGGCCCGGCTGGCTGAGGCCGGCGATGGGGGCCTGGGGCAGGGGCTGGGCGGCGATGCGCGGGGCGGTGACCGGGGCGCCGTCGCCCGAGACGGTGGCGCCGTCCGGCAGGGTGATGACCGCCTGGCCGAGAGCCGACGGATCGCCGCCTTCGGCGGTCAGGTCCTGGTAGAGGCCCGAGCCGTCCAGCGAGAAGGCCTCAAGGCCGGTCGGAACAGCGGTCGGGGCGGCTGCGGGGCGGTTCAGTGCGACGCGGGCGGAGGGCGCTCCGGCGCGGGGATCGCCCAGGACGGTGACGAACAGGGCGGCGGCGCCGAGTAGAAGCACCCCGGCGGCGGCGACGGCGACCGGCGGCTTCTTCAGCACCCGGATCACGGGGGAGAGGATTTCGGCCACGGAGCGGCGGGCGGGCGGGGCGCCCGCGGTGGCGGCGAGAACGGACTGGCGCTTGGCGAACATGGGCAAGGAACTGGGCGCTCGTACGGGGGTCCGCGGGACGGACTCCTTCGGCGCTCACATTGGCCGTGCGTCGGTTAAGAAAGCCTAACGCGGTGTTAGCTATGCCGGGGCGTGCAGGAATTAGGCAGTAGGCAACAGGCAACAGGCAACAGGCAACAGGGGCGGAGGGTGGAGGGGCTGTTAGGTCCCTACTGCCTACTGCCTACTGCCTGTCGCCTCGCTTCAGGGCGTCTCGTCGGAGTCCGTCTCGACAGCGGCCATGGCGGTCCCCGGGGCGGTGACGACGATGCCCTCGGGGGCGGCCGCCAGTCGGGTCAGGTCGCCGCCGGCGCGCAGCACGTCGAAGGCCCGCTCCAGCTGATAGTCCTTGTCCTTGTCCCAGGCCTCGCCCGGGGCCTCGTGCGGGGTGTGCGGGCCCTTGCGCTCGGCCCCGATCGAGGCGTCCAGCGCCGTGGCGAAGGCGGCCTCGGAATAGATGAAGTTGGAGCGCGAGACGATGCGGGCCTCGGCCTCGGAGCGGGCGACCTCCAGATCCGGCTCGATGCCGATCTTCTGGATCGAGGCGCCGGACGGCGTGTAGTAGCGCGCCGTGGTGATCGACAGGGCCCCGTCGGCCCCGCCGCGCAGCGGGATGACGCTCTGCACCGAGCCCTTGCCGAAGCTGGTCAGGCCGATGAGGGTGGCGCGCTGGTGATCCTTCAGCGCCCCGGCGACGATCTCGGAGGCCGAGGCCGAGCCGTAGTTGATCAGCACCACGACCGGCAGGCCGCCGGTCAGATCGCCCGGAGCGGCGAAATATTTCTGGATCTGCTCGGGCCGGCGACCGCGCTGGCTGACGATCTCGCCGCGCTCGAGGAAGGCGTCGGAGACGGCGATGGCCGCGTCCAGCAGGCCGCCGCCGTTGTTGCGCAGGTCCAGCACATAGCCCTTGAGGGCCGGGTTCTCGGTCTTGAGCCGGGCGATGACCTCGCCCAGTTCGCGGCCGGTGTTCTCGTTGAAGGTGGAGACGCGCAGGATGCCGAAATCGCCCTCGACGCGGCCTGTCACGGAGTCGATCTTGATGATCTCGCGGGTCAGGACGACCTCGCGCGGCTCCTCGCCGTCGCGCAGGAAGGTGACCTTGACCGAGGTGCCGGCGGCGCCGCGCAGCTTTTCGGACACCTGGCTGACGGTCAGGCCCGAGGCGTTCTGGCCATCAATGGACGAGATGACGTCGCCGGCCTGGACCCCGGCCCGGGCGGCGGGACCGCCGTCCATCGGCGAGATGATCTTCACCAGCCCGCCCTCGGACGAGATGGTCAGGCCGACGCCGGAATACTGTCCCTCGGTGCGCTCGCGCAGCTCGTTGTAGCCCTTCAGCGGCAGGTAGGAGGAGTGCGGGTCCAGCGCGCTCATCATGCCCTGCAGGGCCGCTTCGATCAGCTTCTTGTCATCGACCGGCACGACATAGTCGCGCTCGACCGTGGCGAGGGCGTCGCCGAACAGGCCGATCAGCCGGAAGGCCTCGTTGCGCGGGGTCTGGCCGGCGGTCGTGGCGGCGCCCAGACCGACCACGGTGGCGGCGGCGGCGCCGATCAGCAGCAACTTGCGCATACAGTCTTCTTCCAGCGGGCCGCGGGGCGGCCTGAACGTTCACAGTTACGGACCCTCCGGCGACCAAATCGTGGCCGACCGGCGGTTCGTCGATAAAATCAGCGTCATCGGGGGATGGGAAGCGGATTCGCTCGGCAAGGGGCTCACCTGAGCCACGGCGCCGGGTCGACCGCGCGTTCCTCGCGGCGGAGTTCGAAGCCGATCTCGCCGTCGGGGCCCGAGCGGCCCAGCGTCTGACCATCCGCGACGCGGGCGCCGGTCTCGACCGAGACGTCCTCAAGACCGGAGATCACCGCGCGCCAGCCGGGCCCGAGGTCGAGGATGACCACCTGACCCCAGCCGCTGAGCGGACCGGTCCAGGCCACGACGCCGGCGGCGGGGGCGCGGGCCTCGAGATCGTCGCCGCGCCAGCGCCAGCCGCCAGAACCCTTGCCGAACCGGACGGAGGGCGCGCCCTCGACGGGCGGGCTCAGGCGATCGCGGCCGGCGGGGCGGCGGGCCGTCGCGGGGGCGGCGTCGGCATCGGCGGCGGGGACGGCGCCGCCGAGGGCGCGCAGCCGGTCCTCGAGGGCGCGGGCGGCGCGTTCGGCCGTCTCGGCCTCGGCCCGCAGCACGGCGCGGAGCCGGGTCTGGCGCGCGCCCAGGGCCTCGGCCCGGGCGCGGCGGTCGCCCTGGGCGCTCTCGGCTGTGAACAGGGCCTCGCTGTTCAGGGCGGCGAGGCGGCGGATGCGGATCAGCTCGGTCTGGCGATCGGTCAGCGCCTTCGCCCGGGCCTGAAGCTCGGGCGCGACGGCCTTCATCAGGATGGCGGCGCGGACGGTGTCGACGGCCTTGTCGGCGGGGACCAGCAGGGGCGGCGGCGGTCGGCGGCTCATCATCTGCAGGGCCGACAGCAGCCGGGTCTGACGGCCGCGAGCCTGCGACAGCCGCGCCGCGAGGGCCGCCTCGCGGTGGCTGAGATCGCGCAGGCGGGCGCGCTGGGCGGCGATGGTCGCATCGCCGGCGGCCACGTCGGCCCCGAGCGTCGCCAGCTCCCGCTCCAGCCGGGCGATCTCGGCGGCGGCGTCGGCGGCCTCGGCGCGCAGGCGCAGGGCCCGGGCGCGCTCGTCCCGGAACTCCGCCTGCAGCCGCCCGATCTCCGCCGACTGCGGCGCGGCGGCAGCCACGGGCAGGGCGGTCAGGACGAACAGCAGGGCGAGGGCGGCCTTTCGCATCAGTCGCGATGATAGGGCGATCCGGCCAGGATGGTCACGGCGCGATACAGCTGTTCGGCCAGCATGGCGCGGGCGAGGGCGTGGGGCCAGGTCTGGGGGCCGAAGGCGAGAGTCGAGGCGGCCGCCGCGCGCACGCTCTCGTCCAGCCCGTCGGCCCCGCCGATGGCGAAGACCAGCCGCCGCTCGCCGCGGTCGCGCAGGCCGGCGATGTGGTCGGCGAAGGCGCGGCTTGAGAAGGTCTTGCCGCGCTCGTCGCAGGCGATCAGATGCGCGCCCTCGGCGGCCTTGAGGATCAGTTCGGCCTCCGCCGCCTTGCCGGGCTTGCGCGCTTCCAGGTCGATCAGGTCGAGGGGGCCGAGGCCGAGCGCGCGGCCGGCGAGGGTGGCGCGTTCGGCGTAGTCGGCGGCCAGGGTCGCCTCGGGGCCGCGCCCCGGCTTGCCGATGGCGATGACGGCCAGCTTCATGAGGTCAGGTCAGGCGCGGGCGTCGACGCGGTGGCCGCTCTCGACCGACCAGATCTTCTCGATGTTGTAGAAGGCGCGGACTTCCGGCCGGAACAGGTGGACGATGACGTCGCCGGCGTCGAGCAGGACCCAGTCGCAGTGCGGCAGGCCCGAAACCTTGACCTTGCCCAGACCCTGTTCCTTCAGCGTGCGCTGAAGGTGGTCGGCCAGGGCGCCGACGTGGCGGTGCGAGCGCCCGGAGGCGACGATCATGGTGTCGGCCATGGGGCTTTTGCCCTTCAGGTCGATGAGGACGATGTCCTGGGCCTTGTCGTCGTCGAGGCGCGAAAGGATGGCCTGTTCCAGTTCGGTTGCGCCGACGGGAAGGGGAGCCTCGTGACCGCTCTGGGGACCGTCTTCGGAATGGATGGGCTCGATCGGGTCCATCTCATGCGCCGTGTTCGAGACGGCGCTGTCTTGCGCATCGTGCGCGGGCGAGGGGGTCAGCGGAGGGCTCCAGGGAGATTACTAAAGCGGCAGTCTAGCACAAACGCGCCGGGCCGTCACGCGTTGCGCCCGGTCGGGGTCTCCGCGGCCCGCGCCGCCGCACGCAGCGCGGTCGAGGAGCGGTGATTCAGCGGGGCGTTCAGCAAGGTCCAGGCGGGCGCGTCCAGCTCCGGCAGCAGCCGGGCGCGGACAGCGGGAAGCCGGGCGGCGGCGAAGCGGGCGGCGGCGGGGGCAGTGCGGCTGGTCAGTTCGGATCCGGGCCGGGCGATCACCGCCATCGGCATCAGCCGCATGATGTCGGTCCAGCCCCTCCAGCGGTGGAAGGTGGCCAGATTGTCGGACCCCATCAGCCACACGAACCGCACGCCCGGATGGCGGGCGACGAGCGCCCGCAGGGTGTCGACCGTCCATTGCGTGCCGATGCGCGTCTCCACGTCCGAGACGACCATGGCCGGCCCGTGCGCGGCCAGGGCGGCGGCGGCCCGGGCCGAGTTCATCCGCTCGGCCAACGGCGCGCTGTCGCGGGCGTCCTTCAGCGGATTCTGCGGCGACACCAGCCAGACCACCCGGTCGAGGTCGAGTCGCCGCAGCGCCGTCTCGGCCACATGGGCGTGACCGTCGTGGGCCGGATTGAACGAGCCGCCGAACAGGCCGACCTTCATTCCGGGCTGGAGGTCGAGCCCGTCGCGCAGGGCGCCTTGGCGGGGGCCGAAGGCTCGCGGCGCGGGACCGGCGTGGAAGAATTTCAAGGCGGGCTCGCGGGACTTATGCTCACGAGCGCCCTAACACGCCGGCGACGGCCTGTCGCGGACGTTCAGCCGGGCGGTCGCTTGAACGTGTCCCCGACCTCCGTGGCGTCGGGCCCGTCGGGGCCGGCCTTGCGTCTGGACGCCTCCCCGGTCCGCCTGACCGCCGCGTCGGAGGTCGAGGCGTCGGGCTTGCCGCCCGGAATGGCGCCGTTGTCGTCGCGGCCTTCGCTCTGGGTCCTGTCGTCGCTCATTTCGGCCTCCTTTCCCAAGGGAAGCGGGAGGCGGCGGCGGGGGTTCCCTCAGGGCGCCCAGCCGCCCGGCGTCTCCACGACCGTCTCGTCCGTCTCGGCGGGGGCGATCTCGCCGCGGTCCTTGCGCACCTCGGTCCAGGCGGCGCGGAGGAGTTCGGTGACGCCCTCGCCGGAGACGCCTGAGACCAGCATCGGGCGGCGGCCGGCGACGGCTTCCAGCTCGGCGGCCTTCGCCTCGCGCGTCTCCGGATCGAGGGCGTCGATCTTGTTCAGGGCCAGCACCTCGGGCTTGTCGGCGAGGCCGGCGCCATAGGCCTCCAGCTCGTGGCGGATGATGCGGTAGGCGTTCGCCACATCGTCCTGGGTCCCGTCGATCAGGTGGATCAGGCAGCCCGAGCGCTCGACATGGCCGAGGAAGCGGGTGCCGATGCCGGCCCCCTCATGGGCGCCCTCGATCAGGCCGGGGATGTCGGCGATGACGAAGCGCTCGGTGGCCGACAGGTCGACGACGCCGAGGTTGGGCACGAGGGTGGTGAAGGGATAGTCGGCGATCTTGGGCCGCGCGGCCGAGGCGGCGGCGAGGAAGGTCGACTTGCCGGCGTTGGGCAGGCCGGCGAGGCCGACGTCGGCGATCAGTTTGAGCCGCAGCCAGATCCAGCGCTCCTGGCCTTCCTGGCCGGGGTTGGCGTAGGCGGGAGCCTGGTTCTGCGGGCCCTTGAAGCGGACATTGCCCCAGCCGCCGTTGCCGCCCTTGAGCAGCAGTTCGGTCTTGCCGGCGACGTCCATGTCCAGCAGCACCGTCTCCTTGTCCTCGTCGAGGACCTGGGTGCCGACCGGGACCTTGAGGATGATGTCCTCGCCCTTGGCGCCGTGCATCTGCCGGCCCATGCCGTGGACGCCGGTCTGGGCCTTGAAATGCTGCTGGTAGCGGTAGTCGATCAGGGTGTTCAGCCCTTCGACGGCGGTGATCCAGACGTTGCCGCCATTGCCGCCGTCGCCGCCGTCCGGGCCGCCGTTCGGGATGAACTTTTCACGCCGGAACGAGACGGCGCCGGCGCCGCCGTTGCCGGAGCGGATGTAGATCTTGGCCTGGTCGAGGAACTTCATCGCGGGCTTATGCCGCAAGAGAGCGGCGATTTACAGGCACCGGGCCGTCCTTCTCCCCTTGCGGGAGAAGGTGGCTCGCGAAGTGAGACGGATGAGGGGGCGCACCGGATGCAGTGAGAGACCCCTCACCCGACGGCACAAGAACGACGGCGGCGCCGCCGTGTGCGGTCTCCCTCTCCCGCAAGGGGAGAGGGAAGCGTTCTCAGCCGTTGGCCCACACCCCGAACGGGTCGCTCCACGGCATCTCCAGCGCCTCGGCCACGGCGGGGTAGGTGAGCTCGCCCTTCAGGACGTTCAGGCCGCGGGCCAGGTGCGGGTTCTTCTTCAGCGCCTCGAGGCCGTGGTCGGCCAGGGCCAGGCCGAAGGGCAGGGTGGCGTTGTTGAGGGCTTCGGACGAGGTGCGCGGGGCGGCGCCGGGCATGTTGGCGACGCAGTAGTGGACCACGCCGTCGATCACATAGGTCGGGTCCTCGTGGGTGGTGGCCTTCGAGGTCTCGAAACAGCCGCCCTGGTCGATGGCGACGTCGACCAGAACCGAGCCGGGCTTCATCTGCTTCAGGTGTTCACGCTTGATCAGCTTGGGGGCCTCGGCGCCCGGGACCAGCACGGCGCCGATGATGACGTCGGCCTTGACCAGTTCTTCCTCGATCGCGCCGATGGAGGAATAGCGGGTGACGACGCGGCCGTTGGTGACCTCGTCGATATAGGCCATGCGCGGGATGGAGCGTTCGAGCACCACGACCTCGGCGCCGAGGCCCATGGCCATGCGGGCCGCGTTGAGGCCGACGACGCCGCCGCCCAGCACCAGCACGCGGGCCGGGGCCACGCCCGGGACACCGCAGAACAGCAGGCCCATGCCGCCGTTGTGCTTGAGCAGGGTCTCGGCGGCCGAGAAGACGGCGATGCGGCCGGCGACTTCGGACATGGGGGCCAGCAGCGGCAGGCCCTTGCGGTCGTCGGTGACGGTCTCATAGGCGATGGCGGCGCATTTCGAGGCCAGCAGGCCCTTGGTCTGTTCCGGGTCCGGCGCCAGGTGAAGGTAGGTGAACAGGATCTGGTCCTCGCGGAGCATTTCCCACTCGACCTTCTGCGGCTCCTTGACCTTCACGATCATGTCGTTGTCGGCGAAGATGGTCTTCGCATCGGCGACGATCTTCGCGCCCGCCCTGGTGTAGTCGGCGTCGGTGAAGCCGGCGCCGAGCCCGGCTCCGGTCTCGATCGAGACGGTGTGGCCGTGGGCCACATATTCGCGCACGGCGGTCGGCGTCAGGCCGATGCGGTGCTCGTTCTTCTTGATTTCCTTGGGGACGCCGACGCGCATGGGAGTTCCTCTTCCGACGGGTGCGGGCGCGCTCTGCGGCGACCTCGCTTCGCGCGGCAATCTAGCGAGGGAGCGCGCGCAGGTTCCTGTTCTTTTCGGCGGGTGATCGGCGTAAAGTCGCAGAATCTGCGAACAAGGCCCCCCATGAAGACGATATCCGCCGTCGCCCTCGATGACACGGACCGCAAGATGCTGCGCGCGCTTCAGGGCGACGGGCGCATGACCAACGCCGATCTGGCCCGGACCGTGAACCTGTCCGAGAGCGCCTGCCTGCGCCGGCTGCGGGCGCTGGAGGCCGCCGAGGTGATCAGCCGCTACGCCGCCATCATCAACGAACGCGCCGTCGGCCTGCCGATCAGCGTCTTCGTCACCGTCACCCTGTCGTCCCAGTCCGAGGCGTCGCTGACCGCCTTTGAGACCGCCATCGCCACCGTGCCGGAGGTGGTCGAATGCTATCTGATGACTGGCGGCTCGGACTATCTGCTGCGGCTGGTGGTGCGCGACGTCGACGACCTTGAGCGGGTCCACTCGAGGGAGCTGACGCGGATCCCGGGGGTGACGCGGGTGTCGTCCAGCGTGGCCATGCGGACGGTGGTCAAGCGGGGGGCGCTGCCGGTGTGACGGGCTCCAGCGGCGCGAGGCAGACCATGTTCAGGCGGACTTCGCCCGGTCCGGCGCCGGTGAGGATGACGCGGTCGGCGCCCGTCGGCAAATCGAGCTCGACGACGCTCAGGGTCGGCTGGCCCACGACCTCGATATCGAATTCATAGGCCTCGTCTCCGCCCTCCACCCGGCCATGCAGGGCGGCGGGGCGATCGCCGACCGGGGAGGCGCCGATCACCAGCCGCCACCGGCCCGCGGGCGCGCCGAGCCCGGCCTGAAGAACGCTTCGCCCCGCGCCGAGGTGCAGGGGCCCCTCGCCGGGCGTTTCCGGCGAGAACCAGCGCAGCGGGCCGCTTCCGGTCGTCCGCCACGCCCACAGGGTCTGGGGGAGGTCCATGAATGTCCGGGTGATCGGCGCGCCCGGCCCGGCCTCCGGCTCCTCGCCCGCGATGCCGAACAGGGGGTTGCGCAGGATATTGCCGCGGCACGGCGCGGTCTCGATCGGCGCCGCCGCCGCGGCGTCCGGATTCCGGCTGCCTTCAGGCGCCTGCGCGGGGGCGGGCGTGCATCCCATCAAGGCGGCGGCCGCCGCGAAGGCCAGTCGGACGATCATGGAGCCCCCGTTTCGTTGATCGCCATCTGCAGGAGACCGTTCCGATTGGGCAAGACAGCGGCGCCTGACGGGCCCTGACGGCGTCAGACGTAGAAGCCCTCGCGCAGGTTGACGCCGTATTCGACCCAGGCCTTGAGCGCGGCCAGCATCTGCGACCAGCCCTGGCAGTTGCCGAACGCCGCCTTGAGGCCCGTCGGGGTCTCATGCCACCCGCCTTCCTCGATGGTGACGAGGGTGCGGCCGTCGTCCAGGGGTTCGAAGGTGAAGAGCACGGTGGTCATGTAGGCGGCGCGCACCACGGCGTCGTTCCCTTCCGGCGGACCTTCGTTGGCCTCCCATTTGAGGACGATGCGCCGGTTCGGCTGGACCTCGACGACCTCGACCGGGAAGGCGCCGGGAAAGTCCGCGAACTCCCACTGGACGGTCTTGCCCGTCTCCAGCCGGCCGACGGCGCCGCCGGTGGTGAAATAGGCGGACAGTTTCGCCGGATCGGCGACGGCCTCGAACACCTCCTCGACCGGGCGGGCGATGCGGCCGGATACCTTGAACCTCAGATCCATGGGGTCTCGCTCCTTGCTTCCCGATCATAATGTTATATTCTTATAACATGTCAAGCGAGGCGAATCAGGACCGGGTTTTCAAGGCGTTATCAGCGCCGCTGCGACGGGCTCTGCTGGATGCGCTGAAGGACGCGCCGCAGACCACGGGCGCCCTGTGTGAGCGCTTCAGGCCGCTGGACCGGTGCACGGTGATGCAGCACCTCAAGGTGCTGGAAGGGGCCGACCTGATCATCGTCCAGCGCAAGGGACGGGAACGCTGGAACCACCTCAATCCGCTGCCGATCAAACAGGTCCACGACCGCTGGATCGGTCCGCATGCGGCCCGGGCGGTCGGGGTGCTGGACCGGATGAAGACGGATCTGGAAGGCTGATCGCTATCGCAGCGCCAGCGTCACCTGTTTGATGTCGACATATTCGTCGATGCCGTGGATCGAGCCCTCGCGGCCGTAGCCGGATTGCTTGACCCCGCCGAAGGGGGCGACGGCGGTGGAGATGAGGCCGGTGTTGATCCCGCACATGCCGGCTTCGATGCGCCGGCCCATGCGCATCGCCCGGTCGAGATCGCGTGTGAAGACGTAGGAGGCGAGGCCGAACTCGCTGTCGTTGGCCTTGCCCAGAACCTCGTCCTCGGTGTCGAAGGGGAAGACCGGGATCAGGGGGCCGAAGGTCTCCTCGCGGCGGAACAGGGCGTCGTCGCCGCCGAGGGTGACGGTCGGCTGGAAGAAGCGGCCGCCCAGCGCGTGGGGCTCGCCGCCGGTCAGCACCTCGCCGCCCGAGGCCTTGGTCAGGGCCAGATGGTCCTGGACCTTGCGGATGGCCTTGTCCTCGATCAGTGGCCCGACCTTGACCCCGTGTTCGAAGGCGCCGCCGACGGGGATTCTCGACACCGCGTCGGCGAGTTTGCGGGCGTACTCGTCGGCGACTGATCGCTCGACGTAGACGCGGTTGGGGCAGACGCAGGTCTGGCCCGAGTTGCGGAACTTGCCCTTGATGGTCTCGGCCACGGCGAGGTCGAGATCGGCGTCGGCGAAGACGACCAGGGGCGCGGCCCCGCCCAGCTCCATCGACACCCGCTTCAGCGTCGGGGCGCACTGCTCGGCCAGCAGCCGGCCGACCGGGGTCGAGCCGGTGAAGCTGAGCTTGCGGATCAGGGGCGAGGCGGTCAGGAGGCCGCCGATGGTCGCGGCGTCGCCGGTGACGACGCTGAGCACGCCGCTGGGCAGGCCGGCCTTGTACGCCAGTTCGGCGAGGGCGATGGCGGTGAAGGGGGTCTGGCTGGCCGGCTTGACCACGGCGGTGCAGCCGGCGGCGAGGGCCGGACCCAGCTTGCGGGTCAGCATGGCGGCCGGGAAATTCCACGGGGTGATGAAGGCGCACGGGCCCACCGCCTCGCGGAAGGTCAGGATGACGTGGCCCAGCGGGCTGTCCTGGGTCTCGCCGATCAGGCGCTCGGCCTCGCCGGCGAACCATTTGATGAAACTGTTGGCGTAGGCGACCTCGCCCCTGGCCTCCTCGAACGGCTTGCCGTTCTCGAGCGCCATCAGGGCGCCCAGCCCCTCGGTGTTCTCGTCGATCAGCCGGGCCCATTCGCGCAGGAAGGCGGCGCGTTTGTGCGGATCGGAGCGGGACCATGCGGGGAAGGCGTCGTGGGCGGCCTGGATGGCGCGTTCGGTCTCGGCGGCGCCGAGGTCGGGGACATGGCCGAGGATGTCGCCGGTGGCGGGATCATCGACCGCGATGCGTTTCGCCGAGGTCACCGGCTCGCCGGCGATCAGGGCGTGCTCACGCAGAAGGGCGAGGCCGGCCTGGCGGCCCGTCTTGTCGGTCATGGTCGTCTCCGCCGTGGATGCCGGGACGATAACGCCTCAGCGCCCGATCGTATGCAGGTCGCGGCCGCGCGTCTCCGGCAGCCAGATGAGACTGACGACGACCGCGATCAGGGTGAAGGCGACCGAATACCACAGGCCGAAATAGATGTTCCCCGACGCCGCCACCAGGGCGAAGCTGGCGGCCGGCAGCAGGCCCCCGACCCAGCCGGTGCCGATGTTGTAGGGCAGGCTCATGGCCGTGTAGCGCACCCGCGTCGGGAACAGCTCGACCAGGGCGGCCGCCTGGGGGCCGTACAGGGCGGTCGCGGCGACGATGAAGACCATCAGGATGGCGAACATCAGCGGCAGGTTCATCCGCGCCGGGTCGGCGCGGTCGGGATAGCCCGCGGCGGTCAGGGCGGCCTTGACCCGCGTCTCGACCTCGGCCCGGGCGGCCTTGAGCGCGGCGGGGGACAGGGTTCCGCCCTCGACCGACGCCACTTCGGTCGCCCCGATCCGGACGGTCGCCACGCTGCCGGGGAGGGCCTCGGCGTTGACGTAGGAGACGCCGGCGTTGGACAGCACGCTCTTGGCGATGTCGCAGCTGCTGGCGAAGGCGGCCTTGCCGACCGGATCGAACTGCAGGGCGCAGGCGGCCGGATCGGCGATCACGGTGACCGGCGCCGAGGCCTGGGCCTCGGCCAGGGCCGGATTGGCCGCCTTCGTCAGGGCGTGGAAACCGGGGAAGAAGGCGACGAGGGCGAGGACCATGCCGAACAGCATCACCGGCTTGCGGCCGACCCTGTCCGACAGCCAGCCGAAGAAGACGTAGAGCCCGGCCGACGCGACCGTCAGCCACAACATCAGCATGTCGACCGTGGCGGTCTCGATCTTGAGGATCCGCTCCATGAAGAAGCGGCTGTAGAAATAGCCGCAATACCAGACCGCGCCCTGGGCGATCATGACGCCGAACAGGGCCAGCAGGACGAAACGGCCGTTGTCCCACTGCAGGAAGGCTTCGCGCCAGGGGGCGCGGCGCTCGCCGCCTTCCGCCTCCATGCGCTGGTAGGCGGGGCTCTCGTCCAGCTTCAGCCGGATCCACAGCGAGAGGCCCAGCAGCGGGGCCGACATCAGGAAGGGGATGCGCCAGCCCCAGGCGTCGAAGGACTCGGCGCCGACGATCTGGCGCGTGATCAGTATGACGCCGAGGGCCCCGATCAGGCCCAGGGCCGCGGTGGTCTGGATCCAGCCGGTCAGGAATCCTCGCCGACCCGCCGGCGCGTGTTCGGCGACATAGATGGCGGCCCCGCCGTACTCGCCGCCGAGGGCGAAGCCCTGCAGCACCCGCATCAGGATCAGCAGGATAGGGGCGGCGACGCCGATGTCGCCGTAGTCGGGCAGCAGGCCGATGGCGACCGTGGCCAGCCCCATCAGGGTGATGGTCATGAGGAAGGTGGTCTTGCGCCCCGTGCGGTCTCCGAACCAGCCGAACACCAGGGCGCCGAGCGGACGGACGACAAATCCGACCCCGAAGGTCAGCAGCGCCAGGATATAGCCGGTGGCCTCGCTGACCTCGGCGTAGAAATGGTGGGCGATGACCGCGGCGAGCGAGCCGAAGATGAAGAAGTCATACCATTCGAAGGCGGTGCCGGCGGCCGAGGCGGCCACCACCGTCCTCAGTCCGGGCCCCTGGCCCGAGCCTGGCGCGGCCAGCGTCGCATTGTCCTTCATCCGCCTGCTCCCCACGGACGCCTCTCCCGGGCGACGCCGGAAGGGATGCTAGCGCCGCCGTGGCCGCGCGCAAGCCGGCCGGCGGACAAGCAAAGGCCCGCCGGCGGGGAGCCGGGCGGGCCTTCTTCGACCGAACCGCGTGTCGGGGGAGCGCGCGGCCGGGAACTCAGACCGAAGTCGGACTAGCAGGTCCGGCCTTCGGCGCATTCTTCGACGGCCTGGCCGGCGGCTTGGGCGTCCTCACCCACACCCGCCACGGTGTTGCATGCGGCGGTGGTCAGGGCGGCGGCGGCGGCGAACAGAACGAAAATCTTCCGCATGATGCGATCTCCAGGCGCCAGTGGAACGGCGTGTGCATCAGGAACGTCGGACCGGACCCCGGGTTCCAAGGTCGGCGGGGTCTGTGGGCGTGATGGCCTCAGGCGTGGCGAAGGTCATCCGGGCGATGGTTCCGCCCGAGGGCGCCGGGACCAGTTCGACCTCGCCGCGCAGCTGTTTGGCGAAGGCTCCCATCAGGGTGCGGCCGACGCCGGCGCGGAAGGTTTCGGTGACGCCCGGTCCGTCGTCCTCGACCTCCAGCACGCTGGTCTCCCCCGCCACCCGGAAGCGCACCTTGAGCGCGCCGCCACGACCGGCGAAGGCGTGTTTCTGGGCGTTGGTGACGGCCTCGACCAGCCACAGCGCCAGGGGCGCCAGCTTGTCCGGATCGACGACCAGGGAGTCGGCGTCGACCGAGGAGGTCACCACCGGTCCGCGGCCGGCCTCGCTGGCGATCAGCTGGCCGACCAGTTCGGTCAGGAAGATGCGGGCGTCGGCATAGCGCAGGTCGGCGCTCTGGTAGAGCGTCCGGTAGATCAGGGCGAGGGCCGAGATGCGCTGGCGGGTGTCGCCCACGGCCGCCTTGGCCTGGGGGTCGGTCAGGGCGCGCTGCTGCATCGACAGCAGGGACGAGATGATCTGCAGGTTGTTCTTCACCCGGTGATGGATCTCGCGCATCAGCGCGTCCTTCTCCTCGATGGAGGCGTTCAGGGCGGCGTCGCGGGTGGTGATGGTGTCGGCCAGCTCGTCCAGGGTCCGGGCCAGCACGCGGATCTCGGACGGCGCGTTCATCGCCTGGACCGGCCGCACCGAGAAGCGGCCGCGCGCGTAGATGGCCGCGACGCGTTCCAGATAAACGAGCCATCGCACCACGATCCGCTCGGACACCCACATCACCGACAGGAAGGCGATCAGCCAGGCCAGAAGCGGGACCATGAAGGCCCCGACCGGGTTCAGCCGGGCCCAGGACAGCAGGCCCGGGGCAGGGGCCGACAGCAGGGCGTAGACGTCGCGACCGGCGAGGGCCGCGCCGGCGTAGACGCGGCGTCGGCCCTGGGCGTCGTCGGCCTCGAAGATGGCCGAGGCGTCGCGGCGGGCCCGATCGACCCAGCCGGTGACGGTGCGTCCGCGCGACAGGGCGAAGGCCTCGGGGTCGGTCGCGGTCAGGATGTGGCCTTCACCGTCGGTGAGGGCGGCCTGGGAGCCTTCGGGCAGGGCCCGGTCGGCGATGTCGGGCTGCAGCGCCGACAGCGGGATCACGGCGACCATGACGCCGTCGAACGCGCCCAGCGGCCGCTCCAGCCGGATCGCCACGATCAGGCCGGGGGACACGCCGGTTGGCACCGGGGCGCGGGCGAGAACCGTATCCTCGCCGGCGCGCAGCCTCTGAAACCAGGGCGCCGCGCGGGCCTGGGCCAGCCAGGCGGGCGACGCCGAGCCCAGCTGCCGCGAGGCGCAGGCGGTCTCTCCAGTCGGGGTCAGCCGCGCCAGCCCCTCCAACCCCTCGATGCGCTGCACCAGGGCCGTGAGCCGCGGTTCGCAAAACAGCTCCAGCGCTTCCGGGCGGAGCGCCTGGAGGAGGACGGTGGTGCTGTCCAGACGCCCCTTTACGTTGGCGGCGGTCCGCTCGGCCGCGAGTTGGAGGTCGTCGCGCCGCTGCTGGTCCTGAACCCGGAACTGGGCGTCGGCCTGAAAGGCGCCGAGCGCGAGAACCGGCAGCAGGGCGAAGGCCAACGCCGCCCCCAGCCGAAACCGGATGCCCTGAAACTGCGGCGGGGCGAGACCCCGACCGAGCGCTCGCCCGAGGCGGCCCACCTCAGCCCCGGACGCTGCTCAGGCGATCGGCGTCGGCGAGGATGGAGCGCATTGCGTCGCCAGCGGCGCGGCCGTCACGGGCGTAGCCGCCGCGTTCCAGCGTGGCCTGCAGGGCCTTGCGGGCCCGGGAGACGCGACTCTTCACCGTGCCGACGGCGCACTGGCAGATTTCGGCCGCTTCCTCGTAGGCGAAGCCGCCGGCGCCGACGAGGATCAGCGCCTCGCGTTGCTCCTCGGGCAGGGTGGCCAGGGCGAGGCGCAGTTCATCCAGGGCGACGGGCGATTCCGGATCGTCGACAGCGACCAGTGTCCGCTCGGCCGCTTCCTGGTCGAGCTGGGACTGGCGCCACGAGCGGCGTTTTTCCGAATAGAACTGGTTGCGCAGGATCATGAAGGTCCAGGCCTTCATATTGGTGCCCATCTGATAGCTGGCCCGGGCGTCCCAAGCTTTCATCATGGCGTCCTGGGCCAGATCGTCGGCCGCGGTCGGATCGCCCGTGAGGGTGCGCGCGAACGCCCGCAGGTGCGGAATCAGCGCGACCAGCTCCCTCTTGAAGGCGTTGTCGTCGGCAGAGGGCGGCTTGGGCGGCGGGGACGAGGCGCCGCTCATGCGCCGCTCCCGCCCGAACGCTCATCGGCCCGGCGGAGAATGTCGAGGAACTCGTCCGGCACCGGCTCGTTCACGACTTCGTCGAACATATGCCGAAGCTTGACCCCGATAGCCTGCTGACGCAGGCGAGCTTCCTCGAGCGCGGGCCCAGCCGGGGGCGCCGCCTTGCGGGAAGGGTTCGAATTGTCTGTCATCGAATGAACGGCCGCCACCCTGACGCTGTTGTTGCGATTGCCGAGAACGCCAGCGCCGTGGGACGGTTCCTAGGTTACTGCGGTTTAATGCTCAAGCTTTGGCGCGCCGGGCGGGAACCGTGGCCGATTTGATACGTTGACCGGACCTGCCAAGGTTCCGAATTGATCGGGACCGTCATCCTTGTCGGGGAATAATAAATGAGCCTGCTGGCCCGTCTCGCGCCGCATCTGCCCTATGTGCGTCGCTACGCCCGCGCGTTGACCGGCGACCAGACCACCGGCGACAACTATGTCCGCGTCGCGCTGGAAGCGCTGGCCGCGGGCGAACGTCAGCTGCCGGCTGACATGACGCCGCGGGTCGCCCTGTACCATGTGTTTCACGCCATCTGGGCCTCGACCGGCGCCCAGCTGGAGGACAAGAGCGGCCTCGAGGGCGGCGACGACGCCTCGCGCCGTCTGATGCAGATCGCCCCGCGCTCGCGTCAGGCCTTCCTGCTGACCGCCCTCGAAGGGTTCACCCCGTCCGAGGCGGCCCAGATTCTCGACGCCGACGCCCAGGACGTGGAACGGCTGATCGGCGAGGCCCAGTCGGACATCGACGCCGAACTGGCCACCGACGTGCTGATCATCGAGGACGAGGCGATCATCTCGGCCGATATCGAGAGCCTGGTGAAGGAGCTGGGCCATCGCGTGACCGGCACCGCCACCACCCATGACGAGGCGGTCGACGCCGTCGCGCGCAACCGTCCGGGTCTGGTGCTGGCCGACATCCAGCTGGCCGACGGTTCGTCGGGCATCGACGCGGTCAAGGACATCCTCAAGCGGATCGATGTGCCGGTGATCTTCATCACCGCCTTCCCCGAGCGGCTCCTGACCGGTGAGCGGCCCGAGCCGACCTTCCTGATCACCAAGCCGTTCCAGCCCGAAACGGTGAAGGCGGCGATCAGCCAGGCGCTGTTCTTCCACCCGTCGCGGCAGCGCGAAGCCGCCTGATACGCCGTGCAGAAATGGAGAAGCCCCGGTCGCAGGACCGGGGCTCGTTCCCGCCTACTGCGCCGCGGCGGCCGGTGCGGTCTGGACCGTCGGAGCGTTGACGTTCGGCGTCGCGCCGGTCTGCGGGCTGGTCGGTTCGCCCGTGGCGGTGGTCGGCGCGTCGGCGGTCGGAGCCTGGGCCGGGCCGGTCTGGAAGGCCGCGGCGTCCACGGGTTGATCGCCGTCATTGGCGTTTGTCTTTGCAAAGCCGCCCTGGCTGACGAACCACATGCCCAGCAGCAGGATGGCGACCGCGGCCAGGGAGACGAGGAGCAGGGTCAGGATGCGCACGCCGCCGCGACCGCCGCGCACATACTGGGCCTCAACGGGCCGCCCCTCGTGGACCGCGTCCGCGGCTTTGTCGTGGGGGGATTGATGGGTCATGAGCGGGCCTCCGAAGGCGATTGCGCGATGAGGGGTGAACGCCCCGGCCAGCGGAGCCGTTCCGGGGCTCGCCATCCAGGCGAAAAAACTTGCGGGCCGTCGGAACCGGCGGCGGGCCCCTCCGTTAACGGTCTGCGGAGGCGGCGACGCCCCCCCGACTTGAGACCGGTGAAAACCGGTCTGTCGCCTCCGCGCCTCATTCTCGATGATGCCACTTCAGGCGGATCCTCTGCGGTCCGCCTTTTTCTTCGTGTCATGCTGGACAGGCCGCGCGGCCTCGTCATGATGGCCCGTCCTGAAAGAAAACGTGCGCTTGAGACGCCCTTTGGGCGACAGCGTCAGCAAAGGGAGACGGCCATGGCTCGCGTCAATCGGCAGTGGGTGCTGCGCCAGCGGCCGAAGGGCCTGGTCAAGCCGGGCGACCTGGAGTTGGTCGAGGGGCCTGTCCCGGCGTTGAACGAGTCCGAGGTGCTGGTCCGCACCGTCTATCTGTCGCTGGACCCCACCAACCGCACCTGGATGAACGACTCGGAAGGCTATCTGCCGCCGGTGCCGCTGGGCGGGGTGATGCGCGGCCTGACCCTCGGCGTGGTCGAGGAAAGCCGGTCCAGCCGGTTCCGGGCCGGCGACATCGTCACCCCGCTGTCGGGCGGCTGGGCTGACTACGCCGTCGTGCCGGAGATGGAGCTGCGGCCGGTTCACCGGGCGCCCGGCCTGCCCCTGACGGCCAATCTGTCGGTGCTGGGGATGACTGGCCTGACCGCCTATTTCGGCGTGACCGACGTGCTCAAACCCAAGCCCGGGGAGACGATGGTGATCTCGGCCGCGGCGGGGGCGGTCGGCTCGATCGCCGGCCAGGTGGCCAAGGCGCGGGGCGCCCGTGTGATCGGCATCGCCGGCGGCCCGGACAAATGCCGCTGGCTGACCGAAGAGCTCGGGTTCGACGCCGCCATCGACTACAAGAACGAGGATGTCGGCGAGGCGCTGGACCGGCTGGCGCCCGACGGCGTGGAAATGAATTTCGAGAACGTCGGCGGCGACATCATGATCGCCGTGTTCAACCGGCTGAAGACGCATGGCCGCATGGCGGTGTGCGGTCTGATCTCGGCCTACAACGCGACCAAGGCGCCGCCGTCGCCGAATTTCGCCCGGATCATCACCCACCGGCTGACGGTGCAGGGCTTCCTGGTGCTGGATTATGCGCCGCGCGCCCGCGAGATGGTCGCCGAGATGGGGCCGTGGCTGCACAGCGGCGAGGTCAAGTGGAAGGTCCATGTCGACGACGGACTGGAGAATGCGCTCGGGTCGCTGAACCGCTTGTTCACCGGCGACCACGACGGCAAGCTGCTGGTGCGGGTGTCCGAAGAGCCCGCCGGCTGAGGGATCCCGGATGAGCGAACCGCTCCACGTGCATTTCGAGGACCTGGCCGTGGGGGAGGTGATCCCGCTCGGCGCCTGCATGGTCGACGACGGCGCGATGGAGGTGTTCGTCGAACGCTTCTCGCCCGGCTGGGACGTCTCCTACGGCGCGCCCGACGCCATGGTCTACGCCCTGTGGAGCCGGCTGTTCGCGGACAAGGTGTCCAGCTGGGCCCAGTCCAAGATCCTCGCCGTCGACGGCCTGCGGTACATGCGCAACCCGCCCTCGGGCGAGCTGATGCGCGGGCGGATGACCGTGATGGGCAAGGATCCGGTCGGCGACGAGAAGGGCATCGTCATCGCCCAGCACGATCTGCTCGACGAGGCCGGACGACTGGTCTTCTCCTGCCTGACGCGGGCGCTGCTGGCGCGCCGCTGAGCGAAAAAAAGCCCCGCCCGGCGAACCGGACGGGGCTTTTCAACGAGTCGTCAGCGCGCCTCGGCGGCGCGCCGGGCCCTCAGGCGTTGCCGGCGGCCGGCTGGCTGGCGGCGGCCTTCTGGAAGGCGATGGCGATCAGCCGATCCCAGCCCAGCAGCGAGACCAGGTGGGCGTAGATCTGCCCGAGGGCGCCGTTGTCGCGCAGCTCGGCCAGCTTCTCGGCCGGCAGGGCCTTCAGCTTGTCTTCCGAGACGGCGAAATATTCGGCGATCTTCTGCGGCGCGGCGCTCGTGCCGTCCGGATTGCGCGGGGTGAACAGGGCCTCGCGGGTCTCCAGCAGGTCGAGGTCGGTCAGCAGTTTGACGAAGGCCTCGGTGCGCAGGCGCTCCTGTTCGAAATTGTTGCAGAACTCCATCGCCTGCTCGACGTAGGGCGACGGCTTGCCCTCGACGAACAGCGGCGTGGCGCCGCCTTCCTTGATGAAGGGAGCCTCGCGATCAACGCACAGGATCAGCCGCTTCTGGACCTCGTCATTGGCGAAGACGAACGGATACCGGCGCACATAGGCCGGAATGTAGGACTCGGGGCGGAAGGCTCCGGCGTCGCTGACGAACAGGTTCTCGCCGGGGCGCAGGCCCATGACGGCGACCGGCTGGCGGGCGTCGCCGACGAAGATCACCGGATAGCTGAGGGCCGCCGGCGCGAACTCGGTGACCGTCAGGGGCACGATGTTGGTCGCGGCCGCGAAGGCGTAGGGCTGTTCGACCGGGTCGACGCCGAGCGCGCTGTGCGCCTCGACCGAAAGCGGTTCCGGCTTGCCGTAGAACAGGACGTTGCCCGAGAGCGGACTGGCGTTGGCGGTGGTGTCGGTCATGGACGCGAAACGAGCTCTGGATGAGAAAAGGGAAGCGCGCTTCTAGCCCAGACGGTCCCGGGCGGCAAACGGGGTTCCCCTGCGCGTTGCAGGCGGCTCAGAAGCGCCAGGTCACCCCCGCCCGGAGACTGCGGCCCGGAAGCGGCGCGATGTCCTTCTGGAAGCTGGCGTGCTCACGCGCCTCGGCGTCGGTCAGGTTGGACGCCTCGGCGAAGACGGTGACGTTGCTATCCGCGAACGGCCTCACCGCGCCCTTCAGGGCGACCAGGGTGTAGCTGTCCGTCGGCCGTTCGAAGGCGGCGGTACGGTCCTGCCCGCCGACGTGACGGACCTCCAGCCCGGCGTCGAAGCGGCGCGACGCCCATTCCAGGCCGGCCGTGGCCGACCACGGCGGGATGCGCGCGGCCGGGCCCAGATCGGTCGAGGCCCGAACCAGATCGGCGGCCCCGGTCAGGGTCAGGCTGCGCTGGCCGCTTTCCCAAAGCCGGTATTCCGCCTCGGCCTCGAAGCCCCGGAATTCGGCGGCGGTCTGGACATACTCGAAGATCGGCAGGCCGGAATCGACATCCTCGACGCCGGTCGGCCGCAGGTCGATGAAGCCGTCGTAGTCGGCCGCATAGGCGTGCAGATCGCCCTCGAACGGCCCCCGGGCGTAGTGGACGGTGGCCTCAAGCGAGGTGGCCACCTCGGGGTCGAGGTCGATGTCGCCGACCTCGAAGGCGCCGGTGGCGACGTGGGGGCCCTCGGCGAACAGTTCGACCTCGCTGGGCGCGCGCTCGTTGCGGGCGAGGCTGAGGCCGAGGAACAGGGGCGCGCCCGGGCGGAAGAACAGGCCCGCGGAGGCCGAGACGTTCGAGAAGTCCCGCTTGCCCGCCACGCTTTCCAGCGACCGGTTGTCGAGGCGCAGCCCGCCCTCGAAGCCGAGGCCGCCGCGGTCGAACCGCTGCACCGTATAGAGGCCCTGCTCGCTGATGTCGGTGCGCGGCACATAGGCTTCGTCGCCGACCGCGTCGAAGGTGCGGTCCAGCAGCTGGGCCCCGATCACGCCCTGCCAGCCGTTGCGTTCGCGCTGGATCAGTTCGAATCGGCCCTCGGCGCCGTCGGAGAAGAACTGCGTGCCCACCGCGCCGCCTTCAAACTCGGTGTGGGCGTAATCGGCCCAGCCGGCCGACAGGCGGGCGGCGCTGAACGGTCCCGTGTCGAAGGTCAGCTCGCCGCGCAGATCGTAGCGGGTCTGCTCGAGGCCGATGAAGACGCCTTCCTCAGCGGCGTCGGGGTCGAGCGGATCGGGCTCATGGGCGTGACCGGGCACGCCGTAGGTGGTGTCGACGTGTTTGACCGACGCCCCGACATGGCCGCGCGACCCGATCCAGCTGACGCCGGCGCCGTACTGGTCCAATTGTACGAAGGTGTTGCCGACGGTGCGCTCGTCGCCGGCCGTTTCGCCTTCCTCATCCAGCAGCGCCTGCGACTCCGGGAAGACGGGAACGTCATAGTCCGACGAGTCGCGGGTGAAGCCGTCGAGGGTGAACACCAGCGGACCGGCGGCGGCCTTCAGCCCGGCGCCGAAGCTGGAGCCGTCGTCGACGGTCGAATACTGGGCCGAGACATGGCCGTCGACGCCCTCGGGCCGCGCGGTCGGGATGCGGTCGTCGATGATGTTGACCACGCCGCCGATGGCCGAGCCGCCGAACACGAGGGTCGAGGGGCCGCGGACGATCTCGATGCGCCGGGCCTCGCCCGGATCGACCGCGACCTGGTGGTCAGGCGAGACCGAGCTGGCGTCGATCATGCCGAGGCCGTTGGTCAGGACCTGGACGCGGGGGCCGGACAGGCCGCGGATCACCGGACGGCTGGCCCCGGGGGCGAAATTGGTGCTGCGCACGCCGGGAAGGCCGTTGACCAGATCGCCCAGGGTGGCGGCGGGAGCCACGGCCAGATCCTCCTCGTCCAGCACGGCGACCGCCAGCAGGCTGGCCCGGTCGGTGACGCCGAACGGCGCGCCGGTGACGATGACGTCCTCGACGACCACATCCGGCTCCTGCGGCGGGGTCTGGGCGGCGGCGGTTCCGCCGACGGCGGTGCAGCCTGCGAGGGCGAAGAGGAAGGAACGGTGGGAGATCATTCGGTGACGCCTGGGCTCGGGGAGGCGTCAGTGTTATGAAATAACATCACAGCTCGTCAAGCCCGCCCGTTGCGGCCCGGCGGCCGAGCGACTAGCTGTGGCGCATGGGCGACGCCTGCTGCCATCATCATGCCGAGGGTCCGCCCGGCGAAGCCGAGGTCGAAAGCGCCCTCAACGCCGCCGGAGCCCGGCTGGTCGCCGAGGGCGAGCGCATGACCGCCGCGCGCAGTCGTGTGCTGGCGCTGCTGCTGGGGGCCGGAGAACCGGTCAAGGCCTATGACCTGATCGCCCGCTTCGGCGAGGACGGCCAGCCGGCCAAGCCGCCGACCGTCTATCGCGCCCTGGAATTCCTCGAGCGCAAGGGCCTGGCCCACCGCATCGCCTCGATCAGCGCCTATGTCGCCTGCACCTCGGGATCGACGGATCATGCGGCGGCCTTTCTGATCTGCGACTGCTGCGGCGCGACCCAGGAGGTGTCCTCGCCGGTGGCGGGCGACCTCGGACGCGCCGCCGACGCCGCCGGCTACGCCATCGAACGCACCACGATCGAGGCGCACGGCCGCTGTCCGGCCTGCCGCGTCGCCGGCTGACCGCTGGCGCGGACCGGCGCCAGGGCCTATCTGGGAGACATGGACGCGATCCGGCTCTCCCCGCCCCGTCGCCTGAGCCTGCCGGTGGACAACCGGTGGGGCGCCGGCGATATGAGCGTGCTGGATTTCGGCGACGCCAAACGGCCGGTCGATCTGATCTTCGTCCACGCCAACGGCTTCAACGCCATGACCTACCGCAGCCTGCTGGCGCCCTTGTCGGGCTCCCTGCGGATCTGGGCTCCGGACCTGCGCGGACACGGCCGCACGACCTTGCCCGCCGACCCCGCGAGCCGGCGCGGCTGGACTGATCACCGTGACGATCTGGTCGCCCTGCTGGATGCGCTGAACGGGCCGCCGGTGGTGCTGGCCGGCCATTCGATGGGGGGCACCTCGGCCCTGCTGGCGGCTGCCGAGCGCCCCGACAGGGTGTCGAAGCTGGTGCTGCTGGATCCGGTGATCTGGCGCCGCTGGGTGGTGATGGCCTTCCACCTGCCGCTGCTGGACCGGATGGGATCGCGCATCCCGCTGGTCAGGAACGCCCGCCGACGCCGCGCCCTGTTCGACAGCCGCGAGCAGGCCATGGCGGCCTACGTCGGCCGGGGCGCCTTCCGCGGCTGGCCCGAGTTGATGCTGGCCGACTATCTCGCGGACGGATTGCTGGAGACGGACGAGGGCCTGGCCCTCGCCTGCCCGCCCGAATGGGAGGCCTCGAACTACGCCGCCCAGAGCCACGACCCGTGGCGGGCGCTGAAGCGGCTGGACCGCCCGGTTCGTATCCTCAGGGCCGAAACGGGGTCGACCTGCCATGTGGCGGAACACCCGCGCGGCCTGCCCCATGTCACCGTCGAGACGGTCGAGGGCGGCACCCATTTCTTCCCGATGCTGAAGGCCGACGTGGCCCGCGACGCCCTGTTCGACGCCGCGGTGTGACGCCGGTCATGACGCAGGTGGGGGCACTGGCGTCCGCCCGTCCGGCGGGCTAAACCGCGCGCCAACCAGAACAAGCCGACACTTCAGGGAAACGCTCACCCATGCGCGACATCAACCACTTCATCGCCGGCGCCTCGTTCACCGGCGCCTCGGGCCGCTTCTCCGACGTGTTCAACCCGAACACCGGCGAGGTGCAGGCGCGGGTGCAGCTGGCCTCGGTCGCCGAGATGGACCGGGCCGTGCAGGCGGCGGAGCAGGCCTTCGACGGCTGGTCCTCGACCAATCCCCAGCGCCGCGCGCGGGTGATGTTCGAGTTCAAGCGGCTGGTCGAAGCCAATATGACCGAACTGGCCGAACTGCTGTCGGCCGAGCACGGCAAGGTCATCGCGGACTCGAAGGGCGACATCCAGCGCGGGCTCGAGGTGATCGAATTCGCCTGCGGCATCCCGCATGCGCTGAAGGGCGAATACACCTGGGGCGCCGGTCCCGGCATCGACGTCTATTCGATGCGCCAGCCGCTGGGCGTGGTGGCGGGCATCACCCCGTTCAACTTCCCGGCCATGATCCCGATGTGG
>NZ_JAKFDS010000061.1:0-7351 GCF_036676055.1 Brevundimonas sp.
CGGGACGTTCTGGAAATAGTTGGTGCGGTCGGTGTTGGTGGTGCCGTTCTGGTCCGTGGCGCCCAGCAGCTCCGTGCCCTTGAAGAAGTCGGTGTTGTAGTTCTCGGACCCGTTGAACATCAGGTGTTCGAACAGATGGGCGAAGCCCGACCGGCCCTCCGGCTCGTTCTTGGAGCCGACATGGTACCAGATGTTCACCGCCACGATCGGGGCCTTGTGGTCCTCGTGGACGATGACCGTCAGGCCGTTGTCGAGCGTGAATTTGGTGAAGGGGATGTCGACGTCCGGAAGCGGCGCCAGCTGCTCCCGCGACTGCGGCGCGGCCGCGGCGGCGGGCGAAACCGCGAGGTCGACCGCCGGGGCCTGGGCGTGGACGGCGGTCGCCAGGAGCACGGCCGAGGCCACGCCTCCCAGCAGGGCGAAACGGGCGCTGCGCATGGAATACTCCCCCTGATTGAGCGGCGCGCGAGTGCGCCTCCCCTATAGTGGTAACCACCGATCACTGGCTTGCAAGGCGGTAATTCCGCTCCGCTCTCGCAGGCGTCGGAAACGGTCTCGCCGATGCGAAGGGGCGCGGCACGGTCATGCGCGGAAAGCGGTCAGGAGCGGAACTTACGCAGCGTCACCGGAAATTATTGCACTGCACACGAAATGAATTGCCTGCTGCGCCGCAATAGAGTCCTATCCCTATCCGCGGCTCGAACGCGGTTCGGGCCGGGATCTCTCACCTTCCCAGCCGGACGCCGCGCATGCCTCGACTCCTCGCCTCCCTGCTGACGCTCGGCCCCGGCCTGCTGCTCGCCGCCCCGGCCCGGGCCGCCGTCCCCCTGCTGGCGCACCAGGCGCCGCTGGCGCTGAACGACGCGGCCGCGGCCTGGATCCTGACCTCGACGGCCCTCGTCCTGCTGATGACCCTCCCCGGGCTGGCCTTGTTCTACGGCGGCATGGTCCGGCGCAAGAACGTCATCTCCACCATCGCCCATTCGACCGCCGCCTTCGCCATCGTCACCGTGCTCTGGTTCGCCGTCGGCTACAGCCTGTCGTTCGGCGCCGGCGGCGCGGCGACCAACGGGTTCATCGGCGGGCTGCAGACGGCCTTCCTGAACGGCGTCACCCCCGCAACGGCGCACGGCCTCGCGCCCGGCCTGCCCGAGTTCCTGTGGATCGCCTACCAGCTGACCTTCGCCATCATCACCCCCGCCCTGATCGCGGGCGCCTTCGCCGAGCGGATCAAATTCTCGGCCTCCATCCTGTTCTTCTTCCTGTGGCACCTGCTGGTCTACGTCCCGATTTGCCACCAGGTCTGGGGCGGCGGCTGGATCGGGGCGCTCGGCGTGCTCGATTTCGCGGGCGGGGCGGTGGTCCACGTCAACGCCGGCGTCGCCGGCCTGGTGGTCGCCCTGGTGCTCGGCCCGCGGCACGGCTTCGGTCGCGACAACATGGCCCCGCACAACCTCGCCTTCACGGCCATCGGGGCGGGCCTGCTGCTGGTCGGCTGGCTCGGGTTCAACGCCGGCTCGGCATGGGCGGCGGACGGGATCGCCGCGGTCGCCGCCTTCAACACCCTTCTCGCCGCCGCCGCCGCCGCGATCGGCTGGACCGCCGTCGAGTGGATCGATCACCGGCGGCCGACCCTGCTCGGCCTGCTGTCCGGCCTCGTCGCCGGCCTGGTCGGGATCACCCCGGCCGCGGGTCTGGTCGACCCGAGGGGCGCCTTCATCATCGGCCTGGTCTCCGGTCCGGCCTGCTACGCCGGCGCCGTCTGGCTGAAACGGGCGCTGAAGTACGATGACACCCTCGACGCCTTCGGACTGCACGGCGTGGGCGGCATCGTCGGCGCCCTGCTGACCGGCGTCTTCGCCACCGCCGCCATCAATCCGGCGGGCGGGAACGCCAGCCTCCTGAACCAGACCATCGGTCTGCTGGCCGTCATCGCCTGGAGCGGAATCGGCAGCTACCTGATCCTGATGGTGTGCAAATTCACCACCGGCCTGCGGGTGCCGAAGGACGAGGAGATCGAGGGCCTCGACTACACCCAGCACGGCGAGACCATTCACCCATAGAAAACGGGGGCCCGCGATCACAGGCCCCCGTCGGAAGTCTTTCAGTTCTGGACGATCAGCGCGCGCTGGCGTCGCCGCTGGTGGCCGCCGAAGGCGCGGCCGGCGTGGCCTGGGTCGTGGACTGACCCGCGGCGCCGGTGTCCGGAACGCCGCCGGTGGCGCCGCCGGCGTCGGCCGCGGCGGTTTCCGCGCCCGGAGCCGGGGCTTCCGCCTCGCCCCCGGCCGGAGCGGCCGCGCCCGGCTGACGGGCCGGATCCGGCGCCGGAATGGCGTAGCCGCCCGAGCCCTGCGAACGCAGCCAGGCGATCAGATTGACGCGGGTCGGGGTGTCGCGGATGCCGGCGAAGGACATCTTGGTGCCCGGGACGTGGCGGCCCGGCGCGGTCAGGAACTGGTCCAGCTGGTCATAGGTCCAGGTCGGCGCCTCGGCCTTGTGAGCGATCATGGCCTCGGAATAGGCGAAGCCCGCCGAGTGCGTGACCGGGCCGCCCACCACGCCGTACAGATTCGGGCCGGTGCCGTTGGCGCCGCCGGCGGTGGCCGTGTGGCAAGCCTGGCAGCGCGCGAAGGCGGCCTCGCCGGCGCCCAGATCGGCGGTCGGCAGCAGCGTGCCCCAATCGGGCGGCAGCACCGCCTCGGCGGCCCCGCCGCCTGCGGCCTCTTCCGGCGCATCGACGAAATAGCCCATCTTTTCAGGGGCCTCGGTGTGGTAGATCGCGCCAGTGACCTGCTGCACGCCGATGACGACAAAGGCGGTCGCCAAGGCGGCGCCCATAATCTTGTTCCACTTCAGATCGCCGCTCATCGCGTCGTCGCATCCCGTTCTTGAGGCCCGGCCACAGGGCGCGGCCGGGCGAATTCTTGCGTGGCCGTCTCTTACACGCTAGCGCGACCTTCGCAACCGGCCCGGGCCGCCCTTGTGGGCGTCGGGGCGTCGCAGGCAGGAAAGCCACGATGAACCCCCTCGTCCTGATCCCCGCGCGCATGGCCGCCACGCGGCTTCCCGGCAAGCCGCTGGCCGATATCGGCGGCCAGCCGATGATCGTCCGGGCCTGGCGGCAGGCGGCGGAGTCCGGCCTCCCCGTCGCCGTGGCCGCGGGCGATCCCGAGATCGTCGCCGCCATCGAGGCCGCGGGCGGGGTCGCCGTCCTGACCGACCCGGACCTGCCCTCGGGCTCCGACCGGATCCGCGCCGCCCTCGACGCCCTCGACCCCGAGGGCCGGCACGACGCCGTCATCAACCTCCAGGGCGACATGCCCTTCGCCGATCCCGGCCTCGCCCTGGCCTGCGCCGCCCTGCTGCATGGCGAGCCCGCCTGCGACATCGCCACCCTGGTCGCGCCGGAGTCCGATCTGTCCGACCGGACCAATCCTGACGTGGTCAAGGCCGTGCTGGCCATCCCCGAGGGCGAGCGCCACGGCCGCGCCCTCTATTTCACCCGCTCGACCCTGTACGGCGACGGCCCCGTCTGGCGCCATATCGGCCTCTACGGCTACCGCCGCGCCGCCCTCGAACGCTTCTGCGCCGCCCCGCCCTCGCCGCTGGAGCGCCGCGAAAAACTGGAACAGCTCCGCGCCCTCGAACTCGGCCTGCAGATCTGGGCCGCCGTCATCGACGAGGCTCCGCTGTCGGTGGATAGTCCCGCCGATCTGGAAGCGGCGCGGGCGATGACCTGAGGAGGCGCAGGGTGATCGTCAACTTTCGTCAGTTGCGCCCGCGCGTCCCGGTCCCCACGCTGCGACAGCCCGTCGGCCCGCTTTGCTGGAACCGGCGTTCAATGACACCATCCGGCCGCTTTCAAAGGAGCGCCCCATGATCAAGACCTTCGCGGCTGCGGCCCTCGCCTTCGCCGGGCTCGTCGGTCCGGCCGCCGCCCAGAATGCGAGAGGCCCGGCCCTCGTCGCCGTCCAACTGGATGCCGTGATCACCGAAATGGGGCTGACGCCCGGAGCCCGCGTCACGGGCCGGCTGGCCCATGGACGCTCGCAACTCGCGAATATCGAGGCGCCCGGCGGCCAAGTCTATTTCCTCGGAGTCTGCGACGAGAACTGCCGCGACTTCGACCTCATCGTCCGCGATTCCTCGGGCCGCGAGCTTGGCAGGGACGATGAGCCGAACGACGCCACATACGTCAGCCTCGAGGGCGCGACGGCGGGCCTCTATACGCTGGAAGTGTCGATGGCCGATTGCACCGGCGAGTGCCATTGGGGCGTCGGCGTCTTCCGCTAGACCTCGAACCCGTCCACCCACGCCTGCAGCAGGGTCCGCGCGATGGCGATCCGCGGCGGGGCCTTGATCGTCGGATGGGTCCCCGCCAGACAGGCCCGCGCCTCGTCCCGCGTCAGCCACGCCACCGCCTCCAGCTCGGTCTGATCCGGCGCCGCGTCCCCCGAATCGACCTCGCAGACCAGGCCGATCATCAGTTGCGACGGGAACGGCCATGGCTGGCTGGAGTGATAGCGAACCGCCGTCACCGTCAGCCCCGCCTCCTCCTCGATTTCGCGGGCGCAGGCCTCCTCGATGGTCTCCCCCGGCTCGAGGAAGCCCGCCAGCGCTGACATCCGCCCCTCGGGCCAGCTCGCCTGCCGCCCCAGCAGGCAGCGCGGCTCATCCCCGCCGCGATAGACGGCCAGCATGATGGTCACCGGATCGACGCGCGGGAAATGCTCGGTCGAACAGGCCGGGCAGACCCGCTTCCAGCCGCCGCAGGCGTCCTCGCTCAAGGTCCCGCAGGCGGCGCAGAAGCCGTGTCGCCGGCGCCAGTCGAACAGCGACTTGGCCGCCCCCGCCATGGCCGCGTCCGGTCCGGACAGCAGCGCCGCCGCCGCCCGCATCTCGTGGAACTCCCCCACGCCCCGCAGCGGCCCCGCCGTCGGATCGACCGAGCCCTCGACCTCGACCGCGAACACCGGCGCCCCCTTCCACAGGCCGAGGAACAGCTCCCGGTCCGGGACCACCGCCCGCGCATGCGCCATCGGCAGCCAGACCAGCCCCGGCTCACCCTGCGCCTCCAGCAGCGGCCGCCCCTCCCACAGCACCAGCGCCAGCGCCTCCGGATCGGCCGCCTGCTGCGCCAGCCAGTCGGGATCGTTGCGCCGGTCCCCCGCCCGATCGAGCGGATTGCCGGCGAAGGTGTTCAGGGCGGGAAGGGGCATGGCGCCTGTCTAGCAAGGCGCCGCTTGCATCGGCGAGCCGGAATCGTCATATCCCCGCTCGGAGATCGCGGGCGAAGGCTTCGCCAACCTGGTCAGGGCCGGAAGGCAGCAGCCACAACGAATTCCCCTTCGGGTCGCGGTCTCCACCTTCCCTGCATCTGAAGTCGTCAGTCGGCGCGCAAGATCGCCAGCATGAGCCCGCTCATTCCGTCCTCGGGGATCAGGGCCGCCACAAAGACCTTCTTCTCACGCGCCAGGCGCGGCAGTTCGTCCTCAGCAAGACTCATCAAGGCCGCCTCCGACCGGAAACCCGCGCCGTTCCGGGAGAACACCCATGCCTCTGCTCCGTCCAGCATGGTGGACTCGATGCCCAACCAGTCCTGCAGGCGGCTTCGCAGCGTTGCGGCATCGCTGGCCTCCGACATCACCACGCAGGCGTCCATCCGCACGCCCGGGACGCCGAAAATCTCCTCGCCGCGTCCCCAGCCCGTCAGCAGCATCTCGACGTCCCTCACCGATTTGTCGGTCAGGGTCGCGGGATCGGCGCTCAGGTAGAGAACCGGGTCCTGGAGGTTGTCTTCGCCGAGATCCATGTCCTCGACCGACAGGGGAGTCCAGCCATCAGCCTTGGCCAACGCGCCCGCGACCTGCAGGTCGAGATTGGTGTTGAGGCACATGTCGACCCAGCTCTGGAACGGCTCGGCCGCGGCTGCGGAGGCCGAGACCCACAGGGCGCAGGCGGCCCCCGCGATGATCCGTCGAGACATAGGCCACTCCCCCGCGCTCCGATCGAGCGTTTGCAACCGTAACACGCGCGAAAACCGCCGCAAGGCGACCACCCGCCTCCCGATGGAACCTCGCGCCCGACTGGCCGCTAGTTTGGCTCAACCATCAGGACCGATCCCATGAGCATTCTCGGCAACATTCTCGGCAAGATCTTCAAGCGCAAGCCCGAGGTGGTCGCGCCCACCGCCGCCCCCGCGCCGTCGACCACGGCCGCGCCCCAGGCCGCTCCGGCCCAGCCCGTCGACGTCGCCGCCGTCCTCGACTCCATGAACGACCTGCGCTCCGACAAGCTGAACTGGCGCACCTCCATCGTCGACCTGATGAAGCTGACCGGCATGGACAGTTCCCTGGCCGAGCGGAAAGAGCTGGCCGGAGAGCTGGGCTACACCGGCGACACCTCCGACACGGCGACCATGAACATCTGGCTGCACAGGCAGGTGATGCAGAAGATCCGCGACAACGGCGGCCGGATTCCCGACCTGACCGACTGATCCACACCGTCATCCCCGCGAAAGCGGTTCGTCATCCCCGCGAAAGCGGGGACCCGGCGCGAGAGGGGGGTGCGCGCGCTCCGCCTCTCGCGCTAAGACGGAGCCATGAGCGACGTCGATCCGAGTCTCGAAGGCCCTCCGTGGGAGGAGGACGCGCCCGAAGTCGAGGAGCGCGATCCCAACACCGACGACATGTTCGGCGCGCCCGAGCCCGCCGGCATGCGCGAGGCCGAGGCCGCCTCGGCGCCGGAAGCCGCCGCCCCCGAGCCCGCCCCCGCTCCGAAGGCCGCGAAAGCCGCGCCGCCCGCCGACGATGGCCCCGCCGCCCACGCCGACGATGGCGAGGCCTACACCGTCCTCGCCCGCAAATACCGGCCGCGCACCTTCGAGGACCTGATCGGCCAGGAGGCCATGGTCCGCACCCTGACCAACGCCTTCGCCACCGGCCGCATCGCCCACGCCTTCATGCTCACCGGCGTCCGCGGCGTCGGCAAGACCACCACCGCCCGCCTGCTGGCCCGCGCCCTCAACAACGAGACCGACGTCATCGACCGCCCCTCGCTGGAGCTGACCGCCCACGGCCGGCACGACGCCGCCATCATGGCCGGCCAGCACATGGACGTGGTCGAGATGGACGCCGCCTCGCACACCGGCATCGACGGCATCCGCGACATCATCGAGAGCGTCCGCTACGCACCCGTCGAGGCGCGCTACAAGGTCTATGTCCTCGACGAAGTGCACATGCTGTCGAACCAGGCCTTCAACGCCCTGCTGAAGACCCTGGAAGAGCCGCCGACCCACGCCAAATTCATCTTCGCCACCACCGAGATCCGCAAGGTGCCGGTGACCATCCTA
>NZ_JAKFDS010000062.1:0-21699 GCF_036676055.1 Brevundimonas sp.
CGGACGCAGGGCCGCCAGTCGGAGGGCGTGTGGAAAACGGCCGCGCGGGGCAGCCTGTCTCGTCGAAACGGTAACAACACAACAGCACCGGGCGAGGCCCGGCTGTCCCGCACCCTCCCCAACCGCTTCTCCCGAAGCGGCGCAGAGTCCTGCCTGTTGCTGCTGCCTGTCGCCTGTCGCCTGCCGCCTCATTCCGATCTTTGACAACCGAACCCGAAACAGACAGCTAGTCCCTGTCATGACCGCGCCCCGCATCTTCATCGACGCCGACGCCTGCCCGGTGAAGGACGAGGTCTATCGCGTCGCCGAACGCTACGGCCTCAAGGTGTTCGTGGTCTCGAACGGCTGGATCAACACGCGGCGCGACCCGTGGATCGAGCAGGTGGTGGTCGACGCCGGCCCCGACGTCGCCGACGACTGGATCGCCGAACGCGCCGGCCGCGGCGACATCGTCGTCACCCAGGACATCCCCCTGGCCGACCGCTGCCTGCAGGCGGGCGCCCAGGCGTTGAAATCGAACGGCCAGCCCTTCACCCCCGACTCGATCGGCTCGGCCCTGGCCGGGCGGATGGTCGGGGAGCATCTGCGCTCCATGGGCGTCGCCACCTCGGGCCCGCCGCCGTTCGGCCCGAAGGACCGCTCGGCCTTCCTGCAGGCGCTGGACCGCGCCGTGGTCGTCGCCAGACGGACCCTTGCAGCGGGCTCGGGGCGATGACCGGCATCCCCGAAAGCGAGCTGGAGTTCCGCTTCTTCCGCGCCGGCGGTCCCGGCGGCCAGAACGTCAACAAGGTGGCGACGGCGGTGCAGATGCGCTTCGACGTGCGAAGTTCCCCCTCCCTGACCGATCCGGTCAAGGCGCGGCTGATGAAGCTGGCCGGCAGCCGGCTGACCCTCGACGGCGTCATCGTCATCACCGCCGTCCGCTTCCGCACCCAGGAGCGCAACCGCGCCGACGCCATGGAGCGGCTGCAGGCCATGGTCGACAAGGCCTCGATCGCCCCCGTCTATCGCGTCCCGACCCGGCCGACCCGGGCCTCGAAGGAACGCCGCCTCGAGGGCAAGGCCAAGCGCTCGACCATCAAGAGCGGCCGCGGCAAGCCCGGCCTGTCGGACTGACTCAATCCAGCCGGTCGGCCCGTCGCAGCCCCGGGAACAGCTTCGCCCAGACGCCCGTCGCCGCCAGCGCCCCGAAGCCGCCGAACACCGCCGCCCCGACCGGTCCGAGGAAGCGCACCGCCACCCCGGAATAGGCCTCGCCCAGCTCGTTCGACGCCCCGATGAACAGCATCGACACCGAACTGACCCGGCCGCGCATGTGATCCGGCGTGGCCAGCTGGATCAGGGTCTGGCGGATGTTGACGCTGATCATGTCCGCCGCCCCGCCGACCAGCAGAACCAGCGCCGACAACCACCACGCCTTCGACAGTCCGAAGGTCAGGGTGCAGACCCCGAACACCGCCACCGCCGCGAACATCCAGCGCCCGCCGTGCCGAACGATCGGAAACCGGCTCAGATAGATGGCCATGCCCAGCGCCCCGACCCCGAACGAGGCCCTGAGCAGGCCGAACCCTTCCGGCCCGACGTGCAGGATGTCCCGCGCGAAGATCGGCGTCAGCAGCGCCACCCCGGCCAGCAGCACCACGATCAGATCCAGCGAGATGGCCCCCAGCACGATCTTGGTCTTCCACACATAGGCCAGCCCCTCCCTGACCGACTCCAGCGGCGTAAGCCCGCTCTCGACCGGCCGCGGCTTGCCGCTGGTCCGGATCAGCAGGAAACAGCCGATGCCGAGCAGGAACAGGCCCATCGCAGCCGCATAGGCCAGCGGCACATTGACCCCGACGATCACCCCGCCCAGCGCCGGCCCGGCGATGGCTCCGGTCTGGAAGGCGATCGACTGGGCCGCGATGGCCGGCGGCAGGGCCCTGCGGCCGACCACCATCGGCAGGAAGCTCTGGCTGGCCGGGGCGAGAAAGGCCCGCGCCGCCCCGAACAGGGCCGCCACGGCCAGCAGCCCCCACAACGGCGGCGACCCGTGCAGCGCCATCAGCAGGAAGCCGCCGGCGCAGGCGGCCTCGACCAGGATCGACACGGCCACGGTGACCTTGCGATCGCGCCGGTCCGCCATCGCCCCGGCCGGCAGGGTGAAGGCCAGCAGCGGCAGGAACTGGCACAGGCCGACAAGGCCCAGATACAGGCTCGCCTCCTCGATCGGATGGTCCCGCCGGGCGATCTCATAGACCTGCCACAGCAGGGCCGAGGACTGGATCTGGATGCCCAGCACGGCCGTCACCCGGCCCAGCCACAGCAGCCGGAAGTCCCGGATCCCCCACGGGCTCGACGGCTCCCCGTCTCCCGGCGGTGCGGGCGGCGTCGGCGATCCGGACTCTACGCTCTCAACGGTCACGTGCGCCGGTCAACCTTGGGGTAAGGGATTCCGTCCCGATGGAAGTAACGGTCCGCCCCTTTCGGCAGGACCATGTCGATATCGGGATAATCGCAGGCGTCGGGCTCCGCCGACCGCGTCCCGACCTCCAGCAGCACCGCCTCCGCCCCCGACCGGTTCTCGATCCTGTGGCCGTTCGGGACGCCGGCCTTGAACCCGGCGCAGTCCCCGGCCCGGAGCACCGTCTCGCCCTCGTCCTCGACCAGCACCACCTCGCCCTCGAGCACCCAGACGAACTCGTCCTCGCCCGCATGCCAGTGCCTCTGGCTCGACCAGGCCCCGTCCGGCAGGCGCAGCAGATTGACCCCGAACTGGTTCAGCCCGACCGCATCGCCCAGCCGCCAGCGCCGCCGCGACTTGCACGGCCCGGCGAATTCCTCGGGATAGGTCGTCCCGTGCGCCGTCGGGGCGCTGTCGATATCGATCTTCGGCATGGAGAGAAGCCTTCTCGCAATCGTCCGAACCCCCTAAAGCACAGGTCCATGAGCGCTGCATCACATCCGGTTATCGATCCTGTCGAACTGACCCGCGACCTGATCCGCAGACCGTCCGTCACCCCCGCCGACGAGGGGGCGATGGACATGCTGGAACGCCTCCTCACCGGCCTCGGCTTTCACTGCCGCCGGATGAAATTCGAGAACATCGAAAACCTCTACGCCCGGCGCGGAACCGCCTCGCCCAACCTCTGCTTCGCCGGCCACACCGACGTCGTCCCGACCGGCGCGGCCGAGGCCTGGTCCGCCGGCCCCTTCGAGGCCGAGGTCCGCGACGGCGTCCTCTACGGCCGCGGCGCCGTCGACATGAAGGGCGGCATCGCCGCCTGGATCGCCGCCGTCTCCCGCGTGCTGGCCGAGGGGGAGGTCCCCGGCTCGCTCAGCTTCCTCATCACCGGCGACGAGGAAGGCCCCGCCCTGCACGGCACCAAGCGCGTGGTCGAGACCCTGATGGCCGAGGCCGAGGTCATCGACGCCTGCGTCGTGGGCGAGCCCTCCTCCCAGCACGCCCTCGGCGACACCATCAAGATCGGTCGCCGCGGCTCGCTCAACAGCTGGATCACCGTCCACGGCAAACAGGGTCACGTCGCCTACCCCGACCGCGCCGCCAATCCGGCCCCGGTCATGGCGCGGCTGATGGCCCGGCTGGCCGACCACCGCCTCGACGACGGCTATCAGGGATTCCAGCCGTCGAACCTCGAGATCACCACCATCGACATCGGCAACCCGGCCACCAACGTGATCCCCGCCGAGGCCCGGGCGCGGCTCAACATCCGCTTCAATCCGACCCACACCGGCGACGGCCTGATCGCCTGGCTCAACGCCATGACCGGCGAGGCCCAGGCCGAGAGCGGGCTGCGCATCGAGCTGGAGCATCTGTGCTCGGGCGACGCCTTCCTGACCGAACCGGGTCCCTTCGTCACCGCGGTGCAGGACGCGGTCGAGGCCGCCGCCGGACGCCGTCCCGAGGCCTCGACCACCGGCGGCACATCGGACGCCCGCTTCATCCGCGCCATGTGCCCGGTGCTCGAACTCGGCCTGGTCGGCCAGACCATGCACCAGGTCGACGAGCGCGCGCCCGTCGCCGAGATCGAGGCGCTGACGGAGGTCTACCGCCGCGTCATCACGACCTTCTTCGACCGCGCCTAGAGCAGCAGGTCGAGGCCCAGCATCGCCCCGCCGAACATGGCGGCGAAGGCGATGACGAACCAGAAGATCTCACGAACTGGACCGCCCCGGCGCTCCAGCGTCATCGGCGGCATTTGGACCGGCAGGCTTCTCATGGCGCACTCCCGCAAAACCCGACGAGAATGCGCCCCGATGGTTGCCGGAACGTTGCGGAACGTGGTTGCCGCCAGAGCCCGATCTCAGGGCCGCTCAAGGAACCGCAACGCCGTCAGCACATGGGCCCGCACCCCGACCGGCAGCACCGCCTCATTGACGTCGAACGCCGGCGAATGGTTCGGCGGCGAACTGGCCGGATCGACCCCGTCGGCGCTGGCGCCCAGATGGTAGAACACCCCCGGGACCTCCTGCGACAGATAGCTGAAATCCTCGGCCACCGTCGTCGCCGGCGCGCCCGGATTCACGTTGCCCTCGCCGGCCGCCTCTTCCAGCACCGGAGCCAGCCAGGCCGACAGGGCCTCGTCGTTGAACACCAGCGCCGCATTCTGGCGCACGCCGAACTCGGCGGTGGCGCCGTAGTTCTCGGCCACATTGCCCACCGCGATCTCCGCCCGCCGCACCAGATCGTCGCGCTGGGCGATGTCGAAGGTGCGCAGCGTCCCCGACAGCACCGCCCGATCCGGAATGATGTTGTAGCGGACTCCGGCGTCCATTGTCGCGATAGTGAACACCGTCGGCGTCGTCGTCGGATCGATCGTCCGGGCGGTCAGGCTGTTGATCGTCTGGATCACATCCGCCGATGCCGAGATGACGTCGACCCCCTTCCACGGCCACGCGCCATGCGTCTGCCGGCCGTTGAGGGTGATGTCGATCCGGTCGGACGCGGCCATGAAGCCGCGCGGACGATACCAGACCGTCCCCGGTCGGCCCGGCACCACATGCAGGCCGAAGATTGCGTCCGGACGCGGATCCGCCAGCGCGCCCTCCTCGATCATCAGGGCCGCGCCGCCCTTGGGCTCCCCCGGAGGCGCGCCCTCCTCGGCCGGCTGGAAGATGAAGACGACGGTCCCCGAGATCTGGTCCTTCATCCCGGCCAGCACCTCGGCCGCGCCCATCAGCATGGCCACATGGGCGTCATGGCCGCAGGCGTGGGCCACGGGCACGGTGTTCCCCATGTAGGTCCCGGTGGCGGTCGAGGCGAACGGCAGGCCGGTCGCCTCCTGCACCGGCAGGGCGTCCATGTCCGCCCGCAGCGCCACGGTGCGGCCGGGCCGTCCGCCCCGCAGTATGCCGACCACGCCGGTCTTGCCGACCCCGGTCCGCACCTCCAGCCCGAGGCCGCGCAGATGGTCGGCGACGACGCCCGCCGTCCGGGTTTCGGCGAAGCCCAGTTCCGGATGGGCGTGCAGGTCCCGTCTCCAGGTCACCACCTGCGGCGTCACGGACTCGATGGCGGCGGCGACCGCCTCGGTCGATTGGGCGTTGACGGCGCCGGCCGTGAGGGCGAGGGCCGCGCCCGCGGCGGCGGCTGCGAACAGGCGTCTGACGGTCATGGCGGCGTCCCCCGATGAAGTCCTCACCGTGCGCGGAACCGGGCCCGTTGCGCAAGTCCGTCGCCGCTGGTGACCCGGCCGGCGATCCGCCATAGGGTCGGGCCGTGAACCTGCGCTCGCCCGCCTTCGCCATCCTGTTCTCGGTCAGCCTCATCGCGGCCGCCGGAAACATGGCGCTTCAGTCGGTCCTTCCCGCCATCGGGCGGGAGTTCCGTCTGTCGGACACCCTCGTGGCCGGCGCGTTCGCGATCTCCGCCCTCATGTGGACGGTGGCCTCTCCCTTCTGGGCCCGCCTGTCGGACCGGCTGGGCCGCAAGAAGGTCATCCTGATCGGCCTCGGCGGCTTCGTCGTCTCGATGAGCGGTTTCGGTCTTGCGGCCACCTCCGGTCTCGAGCGATGGCTCGGCGTGGGCGTGGCCTTTGTCCTCATGACCCTGGCGCGGACCATCTATGGCGTGTTCGGGTCGGCCGCGCCGATCGCCTCCCAGGCTTATGTCGCCGACCGCACCTCGCCCGAACAACGCACCCAGGCCATGTCGCTGCTGGCCTCGGCCCAAGGGCTAGGCACAGTGATCGGGCCGGCCCTGGCGCCCTTCTTCGTCCTGCCGCTCATCGGCCTGGCCGGCCCCATGTACGCCTTCGCCCTGTTCGGGGCGGTCGTCCTGTTCGTGACCTGGCGCCGCCTGCCCAGCGGCGAGGTCGTGCGCAAGCCTTCTCCCAGCGGCCGCCAGGACCACGCCGGCAAGGGGCTGTGGAAGGACCCGCGCGTGCGGGACTATCTCCTTTACGGCCTGCTGGTCACCGGCGCCCAGGCGGTGAACATCTCCGTCCTCGGTTTCCACGTCATCGACGAGCTCGCGGCCACGGGCATGGCGGCCCGGGACGCCCAGCCCTTCATCGGCATCGCCATGCTGGCGGGCGCGGCCGCGACCCTGATGGCGCAATGGGGTCTGATTCCGCTTCTCAGGCTTGAGCCCCGGGACCTGATGCGATGGGGCGCGGCCCTCGCCCTGGCCGGCAATCTGATGAGCATCGCCTCTCCCGGTTACTACGGCGTGGTGGTCGGCTATGCGGTGGTGTCCATGGGCGTCGGCTTCGCCCGTCCGGGCTTCACCGCCGGATCATCGCTGTCGGTCGGCGCCCACGAACAGGGCGCCGTCGCCGGCCTGATGATGTCGCTGGCGGGCCTGAGCTTCCTCGGCCCGCCGGTGATAGGGGTCGCTCTCTACGAGCTGAGTGAGCCGGCCCCGTTCGTCGCCAACGCCCTGCTGCTCGCCGCCGCCACGGCCCTCTGCTTCGTCAGCGCCAACCTTCGGCGCGGCCCCCCCGACCTTCCTGACCGGGACGAGACGCCGTCTCCGGAGACGCCTCCCGCCTCCCAGCCCGGGCCAGAAGGCAATCGCTGACGCCTTTTCACCGTCGAAAAGCCGTGTCAGATCGGAACCATGGAAACCGCCCGTATCGAGAGACGCATCGGCGTGCGCGCGCCGACCGACCGCATCTGGGAGCTGGTCGCGGACCTGCCCGCCTGGGATCGCTGGAACCCGGTCGAGACCGCGGTCGAAGGTACCATCGCCTACGGCGGATCCATCGCCCTGACGGAGAATGTTCCCGGGCTTCCGGAACGCAGGGCCACCGTCCGTGTGGGCGAATGGCAGCCGTACGCCCAGCTCGTCTGGGTCGAGAAGCGCGGCCTGTGGTTCAGCTCGATGCGATATTTCGAAATCGAGGAACTGGAGCCGGGCAGCTGTATCGTCGCCAACGGCTTCATCTTCTCGGGGCTGCGCGGGGAGATGCACTTCGACCGCCATCGGCCCGCACTGCGCCGCGCCGTGGACAGCATCGCCGAGGCGTTGAAGGCGACGGCTGAAGCCTGACCTAGCCGCCCTTGGCCATGGTGTCCTGGATGCTGATGATCGCCGGCGTCAGGATGACGATGAACAGCACCGGCAGGAAGAACAGGATCATCGGCACGGTCAGCTTGGCCGGCAGGGCCGCGGCCTTCTTCTCCGCCGCCGAGAGTCGCATCTCCCGATTTTCCTTGGCCATGGTCCGCAGCGCCGAGCCCAACGGCGTGCCATAGGTCTCGGCCTGGGTCATGGCCGTGGCGACCGACTTAACGCCGGGATGATTGGTCCGCTTGGCGAGACCTTCGTAGGCCATCCGGCGGTCGGGCAGATAGCTCAACTCGGCCGACAGCAGGGTCATTTCCTCGGCCAGATCGATGGATGAGCCGCCGATCTCCTGGCTGACCTTCTGGATCGCCGCCTCGATCGACATGCCGGCCTCGACACAGATCAGCAGCAGATCCAGCGCGTCCGGGAAGGCCTGCATGATCGAGGTGCGGCGCTTGGCGATGCGGTTGGCGAGGAAGATGTTCGGCGCATAGAAGCCGACGACGGCCGCCACCATGCATATGGTGACGCGCATCATCACGGTCAGGCCGAAGTCATTCAGGATGAAGACGTAAAAGACCGCCAGCGCCAGCATCACGAACGGCATCGAGAAGCGGAAGAAGTAGAAGGTGGTCAGCGGCTTCGGTCCCCGGTAGCCCGCCTGGGCCATCTTGTCGGCGACCTTCGGATCTTCCAGCAGTTTGGTCAGATTCAGTCGCTCGACGACGCGCTTCTTGAATCCTTCATCGCTGTGCCGAAGGTTTTGCGAGCCGCTGTTCTGGGCCGCGATCGCCTGGCGGGAGCGGCGCTTCAGCTCCTCGCGGCGCTCGGCCACGGCCTTCATCCGCCCTTCCAGCTTCACCTCGCCGCCGATTGAGCCGAGCAGGGTCACGAGGGTCGCGAACACCAACACGCCCACGCCCACGCTGAGCAGGTTCTGCAGATTGGTGAAGAAGCCGATGATGTCTCCCACGCCGGCCCCTCTCTAGAACTTGAACGAGATCATGCGCTTCATGACGAAGACGCCGAAGGACATCATCAGCACCGCAATCAGCAGCATGAACTGGCCACGGGGATCGGTGAAAAGCTTGGCCATGTAGGCCGGGGTGGTGACGCTGACCAGGATCATGACGGCCGGCGGCAACGAGCCGATGATGCCGGCGGAGGCGGTCGCTTCAGACGCCAGGGCCTTGATCTTCTCACCCATCATCTTGCGGGCCCGCAGTACGGTAGACAGGTTGCCCAACGCCTCCGCCAGGTTGCCGCCGGTCTTCTGCTGAATGCCGATGACGATGGCGAAGAATTTCAGCTCGGGCGTCGGCATCCGCTCGTACATCTTCTCGAGCGCCTGCTGCAGCGTCAGGCCGACGCCGAGGCCCTCGACGAGGGTCTGGAACTCCGCGCCCAATGGAGCCGGGCTTTCCCGGGCGATGATCTTGAAGCAGTCGTGCACAGGCAGGCCGGACTTGATGCCCCGGACGATGACATCCACCGCGTCAGCGAAATGGCTGCCGAACTTCTTGCGCCGTCTCTTGCCGAGGAATCCGACCACCCAGCGCGGCAGCCCCAGGCCGAACACCACGGCCGCGCCGACCGCGATCAGTAGATTCAGGCCGAACACCAGGGGAAGCAGGAAGGCGATCACGCCCAGCACGGCGCTGATGATCCAGAAGGTCCGGACGCTGGTGCTCAGACCAGCCTGCTTGAGTTTCGCGGCGAGGCTGACCCGGGCCTTGCGCTGTGCGCGCTCCGACTCCTGGAGCTGCTGCATGATCTGTTTGCGGCGCGCTTCGGGCGTGTTGGCGGCGGCGGCCTTGCGTGCCGCGGCCACATTCTGCTTCGGCGCGCCGAAATTCTGCGCGCGCTTGACCGCGGCCTCGGACGAATCGCCGCCGCCGACGAAAGCCCAGCCGAGACCGCCGATGGTGATGAAGGCCAGGACCGCTGCGAGGATGGGAAGCACGCCGCCTACTCCGCCGCGTCGAGGGCTTCGGCCAGCTCGCGCTCAAGGCCGTAGTAGCGGGCGCGGTCCCAGAAGCGCGGACGGGCGATGCCTGTGGAGCGGTGACGGCCGATGATCTTGCCGTTCTCGTCCTCGCCGGTGATCTCGTAGACGAACAGGTCCTGGGTGACGATGACGTCGCCTTCCAGCCCGACTACCTCGGTGATGTGGGTGATGCGGCGGGAGCCGTCGCGCAGGCGGGCCGCCTGAATGATGACGTCGACCGAGCCGACGATCATCTCGCGGATGGTCTTGGACGGCAGGCCGTAGCCGCCCATGGTGATCATCGACTCCATCCGGCTGATGGCTTCGCGCGGGCTGTTGGCGTGCAGCGTGCCCATGGAGCCGTCGTGGCCGGTGTTCATGGCCTGCAGCAGGTCGAACGCCTCGGGACCGCGCACCTCGCCGACGATGATCCGCTCGGGACGCATGCGCAGGCAGTTCTTGACCAGATCCCGCATGGTGATCTGGCCTTGGCCCTCAAGGTTCGGCGGCCGGGTTTCGAGCCGGACGACGTGCGGTTGCTGCAATTGCAGTTCGGCCGCGTCCTCGCAGGTGATGACGCGCTCTGTCGGGTCGATGAAGGCCGTCAGCGTGTTCAGCAGCGTCGTCTTTCCGGAGCCGGTGCCGCCCGAGATGACCAGGTTGCAGCGCGACGCGCCGATGACGCCCAGCACCCGCGCGCCCTCGGGACTGATGGAGTTGAACTCCACCAGATTCTTCATCGTCAGCTTGTCTTTCTTGAATTTCCGGATCGTCAGGGTCGCGCCGTCGATGGCCAGAGGCGGAGCTATGACGTTGACGCGGCTGCCGTCGGGCAGGCGGGCGTCGCAGATCGGGGAGCTCTCGTCGACCCGGCGGCCGACCTGCGACACGATCCGCTGGCAGATGTTCATCAGCTGGGTGTTGTCGCGGAACCGGACATTGGTCAGCTGAACCTTGCCGCCGACTTCGATGAACACCCGACCGGCGCCGTTGACCATGATGTCGGCGATGTCGTCGCGGGCGAGCAGCGGCTCCAGCGGCCCGTAGCCAAGGACGTCGTTGACGATGTCCTGAACCAGATGCTCCTGCTCGGCCACCGACATGGAGACGTTCTTGATCGCCACCAGTTCGGCGACGATGTCCCGGATCTCCTCCGCCGCCGCCTTGGGATCGAGCCCGGCCAGCTGGGCCAGGTCGATGGTGTTCATCAGGGCGTTGAAGATCGTCGTCTTGGTGGCGTGATAGTAATCCGACTGTTCGCGGACGATCTCGGCGACAGCCTGGGCCTTCTTCAGCTGTTCGAATCCGGGCGTGGCCTTGGGCCCGGGAGCGTTCTTCGGCGAGGCCGGAGCGGCCGCCGGTTTGGGGCGCATGGCCAGGGCGTCGAGGCGGTCGGCGGCCTCGGATGCTGGTTTGGCCAGGTAGGATTCGGAACGGCTTTCCTCCCGCTCCATTTCGGCGACGCCGTCCCCGAAGGCGAAGGCTTGGGTCTGGACGCCCGGTTCAGGCTGGAGCACGGCCGGCGTCGGCGCCGGCGCGGGACGCTGGATCGGCGCTGGGGCCCCCGGCTGACCTGTGCGTTTGCCGAACACGCGTCAGGACTTCTTCTTGAACAGGCCGGAGAACATTGACCGGCCGTCGCCCTTGGCGCCCTTGCCCTTCGGCCCGGCCAGCATCGGTAGTTCGCGGCGCGAGACGATCTGGGCCAGCATCTGGAAGGCGTCGGCCGCCTTGGACTTGGCTCCGGAGTCCAGGATCATCTGGCCATTGTTGGCGGCGGCGCCGAAGACCTTGGGATCGAATGGGATGATGAGGCTGGGGTGGACGCCGAGAGCGGCCCCGAAATCCTTGGCGGGAATTTCCGGACGTCCGGGGACCCCGACCTGATTGAGCACCAGCCGCGGCGGCGCATCATTGGGTCGGCCCTGACGGATCAGGTCGATCATGTTCTTGGCGTTCCGCAGGCTGGCGAGGTCGGGTGTCGCCACCACAACCACCTCGTCGGCGGCGATCAGCGTGCGGCGCATCCAGCCGGACCAAAGATGCGGCAGATCCAGGACAACGAACGGCGCGGTCGAGCGAATCTGGGTCGTGACCTCCTCGAAGGCCTCGGGCGAGATGTCCCAGTCGACGTCCAGCGTCGCGGGCGCGGCGAACAGGCTCAGCTTGTCGGTGCAGCGAACCATCATCCGGTCCAGCAGCACGGGATCCAGCCGATCGGGCTGGCTCAGGGCGTCGGCCACGCCGTTCAGCGGGTCCTGGTTGAAGTCGAGGCCGGCGGTGCCGAACGGCAGGTCGTAGTCGACGATGACCGTATTGGCGCCGATCCGTTCGCTCATGGCGTAGGCGGTGTTGTGGGCGACCGAGCTGGCCCCGGCGCCGCCGCGGGCGCCGACGAAGGCGATCGATCGGCCGACGAAAGGCTGGGCCGGGTCGGAGAACAGACCTCCGATGGCCGCGATCAGCTGCAGCGGCTGCAGCGGTGCGACCAGGTATTCGCTGACGCCCCGGCGCATCAGTTCCCGGAACAGGAGGATGTCGTTGGTGGCGCCGATGACCACCACCTTGGTGCCGGAGTCGCAGACCTCGGCCAGTTGGTCGACTTCCCACAGCAGGGTCTGGGGGTCCTTCAGGCATTCGACGATGATCAGGGGCGGCGTCGGCTCATGCTGATAGGCCTCGACCGCCGCGGCGACGCCGCCGACCCGGATCTGGGTCGTGGCGCGCGACAGCCGACGGTCCTGGCCCGCGCGCTCGGCGGCGGCCAGGGTATCCTGACGTTCAGCGAAGACATGGATGGCGATGCGCGGCACCGACACTTCCGGGCCGCCTCCGCCCAGCGTCGGCGGCGAAAAGGCCGCCGAGGCCCCGGCGACGAGGTCGCCCACCGGATTGAAGCCCGCCACCGCAGGTATATGGCTCTCGGCCGGTCCGGCGGGATAGGGTGGGGTCGCGGCGGGCACGGCCGGGGGCGTGAACTGCAGCGGCGGGCGCTCGCCCTCCTCCTGGCCCCCGACGGTCTCCTCCGACGGGTAGGAGCCGGCGACGTCGCCGGCGGGCCGGGAGCCTGGTCCGGCCGCGACATAGCCCATGTCGAGATCGAACTCGTCCTCGAAATCGTCAACCGGTCGGGGGAAGGCGTTGGTCATGATCGGCCTATTCCACAGCCCGGGCTATACGGCCCTCGACCAGCGGTTCCTGGGGCGCCGAGGTAAGCTCGCCCCTGCGGTAGTTGTCGAACACCACGGCCGCCCGACCCGAATCCGCCGGACTTGTCGGCCGGTGGCCGACGATATCGCGAGGATCCGCGATCTGCGCGGCGAGGTTGGCGTTGATGGCGCAACCGAGCCCCATGGAGCTGTTGTTCGAGAACCGGCCCTCCATCGCGCGCGGTTCGGCGGCGCAATTGGGAATCACGGCGCGGACGGTTTCGAAGCCCGCCAGGACAGGCGCCCTCGGGTCGGGCGCTGCGTAGGAAGCGACAACGATGCGGTCGCCCGGGAGACCGGCGGCCTGGAGCGCGGAACGCACCGCCCAGGTCTGGCGCGAAGCCACCGGGTCATCGCCTGCGGGACCCTCGATCCGGATGGCGCCGACTCCGGTGGCCATGTACCGGCCCGCCAGATCACTGAGCGCGGCCTGCTGGTTCGACGACAGGCCGTCCTCGTGCACGGCGAGGGCGATCCGGTCTAGCCCGGGTTCGACGCGCAGGGAATAGCGCGACAGCGGCGTCAGCGGCTCACTGTCGGGCGCGGCGGTCGACGCGCAGGCGCCGAGAACCGCGGTGGCGGCGACGGTCAGGAGGAGGGCGCGCATCATCTGGGGCCTCATTCGATCACATAGCCCACAGGGCCGCTCCAGCCCGCGTCGGCGGCGTCCGCAGGAACATTCTGGCGGCCGTAGTGCTGGTTCAGCTGCCCGAACAGGATGGTCTGGGCGTCGTTGGCGATCCGCAGCCCGTCGGCGGGCGTTTGCATTCGGCCCGGCGAGGTCGGCGAGACGATGTAGGCCTCGACGATTATGACCAGTTCCGTTTCTCCGGACAGGTAGTCACGCGACCGGAACAGGGCCCCAAGCACCGGCAGATCGCCGATACCCGGAAGTTGGTCGATGTTCTGGCGCGTGTCCTCTCGCAGCAGGCCGGCGATCATCAGCGATCCGCCCGAAGGCAGTTCGACGGTGTTGGACGCGCGGCGCACGCTCAGCCCCGGAATGACGAGGGCAGTCCCGCCGCTCGTGCCGCCGCCAAGGGTGAAGGCGCCCAGCGACGTCAGTTCGGACACCTCGGTCGACAGCTGCAGTGAAATCCGCCCGGGCGAGAGTACGATCGGACGCACGGCCAGACGCACGCCAAAGGGTTTGAACTCGATGGTCACCTTGGTGCTGGAGCCGTCAGTTTCCTGGCCGACGGGCACCGGAAACTCGCCCCCGGCGAGGAACTCGGCGTTCTCGCCATTAGCGGTCGTGATGTTCGGCTCGGCGAGGATGCGAACCAGGCCGGCGCGCTCGAATGCGCGCAGCGAGGTGTTCAGGCTGCTGCCGTCGCCGGCCGAGTCCTGATAGTTGAGGATGCCTCCGCCCAGCTGGTTGCCCGAGACCGCGAACGTCGCAGCCTGGGTCAGGGTGAGGCCCTCGCCGATGCTGGCGAGCACGGCGGTGGCGTCCAGGCCCAGCTGTTTCACCGCGGTGCGCTGGACCTCGACGATCCGCGCGCGGACAGTGATCTGGTCGGAGCCTTCGATGGTCATCATGTTGATGACCTTGTCGGGCGTCGAGACGAACGCGCGGGCGACCTGACTGGCGCGGTCGGCCTCGCCCGGGCTGAAGACAGTTCCGGTCAGGATGACGCTGTCATTCACCGCCTCGGCCCGGACATTGGCGCCCGGCATGATGCGGCTCAGCGTGTCCTGAAGGGCGGAAACACCGGCGTCGACCCGAACGCGCAGCGACAGGATGGTGCGTCCCGCGTTGTCCAGAACGACGGCGTCGGTCTCGCCCGGGGCCAGACCGATGATGGTGATGCGGCGTGGCGAATGCAGCATGGCCTCGGCCACAAGGGGATTCGGCACGATCACGTCGCGGGCGTCTGCGGGCAGGTCGATGGCCATCGACGAACCCCGCGGCAGGCTGATCAACTGCGACTGGGATCCCATCGAAACAGCAGCGCGGGTCTGGGCCTGCACGGCCGAGGTCGGCGGCAGGGCGACGACCAGAAGGCCAGCGAGGGCGACGGCGGCGAGACGCGTCAACGGGCGCTTCATTGGACCACCACCACTTCAGGCGCGCCGCCGCGGTAGACGCGGACGGCGGAGGATTGGCGCGGCCCGGCGGACACCCGGCCGGACGGGCCGCCGGTGTCGGCGTAGGAACGCAGGATCAGGCTCAGCTCGCCTTCCGACTTGGCCAGGGCGAGCGCCTCGGCGTCGCGCGGTCCGACCTCGAGGGTGGCGGTGGCTCCAATGACCGTCTGCTCGTCGTCCCCGGCCCGGGTCGACTGGTCGATAGCCAGTACCTTGATGTTCTGCATCACGGTGGATGAAGTGAATTTCGAACGGTCGCCTTCGGTGGCGCCGAGGTTGCCGAGGGTCGTCTCACGGGTGAGCACGACATCCACCCGATCGCCCGGCAGGATGAATCCGCCGGCCGCCGTCTCGACGGTGACGCGAATGGCCATGGCTCGCATGCCCGGCTCAAGGTAGGCGGCCATATAGCCGCTGTCCCCGGCGCGCACGATCTTGCGCATCACGATGGGCTCGCCGGCCAGAATGGGTTCACGCACCACGGAGCCGACATAATCTGCCTTGGCTCCGCCGGTCGCGATGTTGGTGGCGGCCCGGGTTACGGCCGCGACCGCGCCTGCAGGCTTGGCCGCAGCTTTTTCCTGGGCGGCGGCGGCCGCGGCCGGAACCGGGGTCGAACCGTCGGTGATGAAGGCGGGATTGACCTGATCGACCGGCCAATCCTTCCAGTCGAGGTCGGACTCATCGAGGCGTCGGCCCGGCTGCAGGTCCTTGGCGGCGACCAGCACCTTGGCCATCGGCCGCGCATCCACGGGCGCGGCGGTGGCGACGGCGGTCGGTTCCCTGGAAGGCGATCCCATGGCGCGCACGACGAGGGCCAGGCCGATGGCGGCCACGGCGGCGACGCAGATAACGATGATACGGGCAGGCTTCATCGACTGTCTCCGGCAGGGCCGGCCGGACCCCTGGATTGGTCCTTCGGCCCCCTACCGTTAACGAACATGGCGGGTGCGGGTTAACGTGGACCTAAGTGCGCCCCGGCCCGTCCTGTCGGGCCAGGACAGACTACCCAGCCAGAAAGGCCAGCATCAGCGGCGAGGCCGGCCAGGCGACCAGAGCGCCGCCAGCGATGGCCACGCCGTAGGGAATGTGCCCCTTCGGCTCCATCAGCTGGACCAGCCAGCCCGGGCCGGCCCCTATATAGGGCTGCAGCCAAGCCCGACTGACGAGCAGGGCCAGGGAGAAGAGGCCGCCGATTACGGCCGTCGCGAGCACGAACACGCCGGAACCGGACAGGCCGAGCCAGAGACACGCGGCGGCCATCAGCTTTACGTCACCACCCCCGAGGAAGTTCAGCGCGAACAGTCCCATTCCGACCAGCAGGGCTGCGACGGCGATCCCGAGGTGAACCCCGATGGTCGCAGGCTGCAGGCCGAGAGCCAGGGCGGCGGGAAAAAAGCCCAGGATCAGCAGACCGGAGATCCAGTTGGGGATCTTCATCGACGTGAGATCCTTGAGCCCGGCGACAATGACCAGGGCGGGCAGAATGGCGAGCAGGACCAATTGCAGGACTTCCATGCCCACAGCCTGCATGACTGATCTTTAAGGCGGCGTTTCCGAAGCGCGCACAAGCAAAGGGCCGGAGCGTTTCCGCTCCGGCCCTCGCCTTGGTTCAAGACGTCCGGTTATTAGCCGTTGGTGCCGATCGCGGTGGCCACCTGGTTGAACCTGGACGAGATGTTGGTGCCCAGAGTGGTGACGGCGGCGATGATCACGACGGCGATGAGGGCGGCGATCAGGCCATATTCGATGGCCGTGGCACCCGACTCATCGGACATGAATTTCGAAATGAACTTCTTCATGGTCATGGTTCCTTTGCAGACGAGGAAGCGAGCTACTGAACGCGGGGGGAGCCGGCAGCCCGCTTGACCCCCAAAACGCACCGTCGTTATCGCCCATATCGGTTAAGGCCCGGTCGCCGGGCGTGGTTACCAGAAGATTTACTGTAAAAGCCCGCCGATCAACCGCGACCCCCGCCGGTTCTACGGACCTTGGAGAGCTCTCAACCAAGGTCTCCAGGCGGGTTTTCAAACTTTGTTGAGGTTTCGAGAGCAGGTTCCCGTCACGCTCCGCGCGCGCTCGCTCTATGGACACCGTCCCCATGACCCGTACTTACCGCCTGCTCCTCGCTCTCGGCGCAACCGCCCTGCTGGCGGGCCCGGGGCTCGCTGTCGCGCAATCCGGGCGCATCAGCGTCGAGATCGATCAGGCCCAGCGGGTTCAGCTGCGCGGCCCGGCCGGCTCGGTCATTGTCGGCAATCCGGAGATCGCCGACGTCACAGTCGTCGACGCCAACACGCTCTACATCACCGGCAAGGGCTATGGCGTGACCGAGGTAGTCGCCGTCGATCCGATCGGACGCACCGTGTTCCAGAGCCAGGTCGTCGTCACGGCCGGCGATGGCGCAGGACGGGTCCGGGTCTGGCGGGGCGCGCAGGCGACCGAAATGGCCTGCGCCGCGTCGTGTTCGCCGTCGGTGCGGGGAACCAGCGGCCCCGCCGCCGCCGTCGAGTAAGGTCTGGTGACCACCCGCCGTCGCCGCTGGACGTTTGGAGGTCGCCCTCTGCGGAGGGGCCTGCTGCGCAACCGCGACGGTTCGGCCGCCGTCGAGTTCGGCCTGGTGATCTTTCCTTTCTGCGTCATGATCTTCGCCATCATCGAGGTGGCGCTCATCTTCACGCTCGACTCCGTTCTCGAGAATGCGGCCATCTCGACCGGCCGCTTGGTGCGTACGGGCCAGGCCAGCGCCCAAGGCATGACAGCGGCCCAGTTCAAGGCCCAGCTGTGTAGCCGGATGAGCATCTTTTCGGCCGACTGCGCGGATCGGGCCACCATCGACGTGCGGGTCATTCCGCAGTTCGATACGACCCCGCCCGATCCCTTGGCCGGGGAGGGTTTCGATCCAAGCGGCCTGACCTACGCCAACGGAAACCCCGGGGATCTGGTTCTGGTGCGGGTCTGGTACCAGCATCCGCTGCTGACCACCTTCCTGTCGCAGGGGCTGTCGCAAGTGGGTGATCGCACGGCGATGCTGACCGCCACCACGGCCTTTCGCAACGAGCCGGCAGGATGAAGCGCAGTCTGATCAGGCGGCTGACCGGCGACGAGCGCGGAGTATCGGCGATCGAATTCGCCATGCTCGCGCCCATCCTTATCGCCTTCTACATGGGCATGACCGAATTCTGCCAGGGCTTCATGGCGCAGAAGCGGATGGGCCATGTCGCGGCCATGGTCGCTGACCTGGTGTCGCAGGAAGAGACGGTGACGCCCGCGACGATCGACGATGTGTTCGGCATCGGGGGCCTGGTCATGAAGCCCTTCTCGACCACGACGCTGCACCAGCGGGTGTCGAGCGTCACCAATGTCGGCGGCGTGCCGACGGTGGACTGGAGCCGGGCGCAGGGCATGGCGGCGCGCGGGGTCGGCTCGACCATGACCCTGCCGGCGGACCTGGTGGCGCCCGGGGAGAGCGTGGTCGTGGCGGAGGTCACCTATGACTACGACTCGGCGGCGGACTATCTGATGCCGGGGCTGACCCGGTTCTCGCATAGCTATTATCTTCGGCCGCGGACGGTCGACAAGACGGTCTGCCCGACCTGCCCGCCGACCTAGGGACCGGTCAGGGCCTCGCGCAGGGCGAGGATCTTGGCCTCCGTCTCGGCCAGTTCGGAGGCGGGATCGCTGTCAGCGACGATGCCCGCCCCGGCCAGGGCCCTGAAGCCCCAGCGCCCGTCCCTCAGCTCGAATGAGGCCGTCCGGATCAGCACCGAGGCGGTCAGGCCGCCGTCGCCGTCGATGTGGAACAGGCTGCCGCACCAGGGACCCCGCGGCGGCTCGTGGGCGGCGATGACCTTCATGGCCTGATGTTTGGGCGCCCCGGTGATCGAGCCGGGCGGGAAGGTCGCGGCCAGCAGGTCGGCGACGCCGGTTTCGGACCGGGCCACCCCCGTCACTGTCGAGACGAGGTGATGAACGGTCGGGTGGCTCTCGACCTCGAACAGCCGGTCGACTGTGACCGTGCCGGGCCGGGCCACGCGCGACAGGTCGTTGCGCATCAGATCGACGATCATCAGGTTCTCGGCCCGGTCCTTGGCGCTGGCCTGCAGTTCGGCGGCGAGGGCGGCGTCACGGACCGGATCGGCGTGGCGCGGACGCGTGCCCTTGATCGGCCGGGTCTCGATGCGGCCGCCGACGGGGTCGAAGGTCAGGAACAGTTCGGGCGAGTTTGAGACCACGGCCCGATCGCCCAGCCGCCAGAAGGCGCCGTAGGCCGCGGACCGGTTCGCGAGGCGCAGCATGACGTCGAACGGATCGGCGTCCGGGTTAAGCTCGCCGGACCAGGCGCGGGCGATATTGGCCTGGAACAGTTCGCCGGAGGCGATGCGGGCGACCACGTCGGAGACGGCGGCGCGGTAGGCCCCGGGCGAGGTCTCGGCCTGCATCACGCGGGCGGGCGGCGGCGGGGGCGAAGGGTCGATGGCCTGCGAAAGCCAGGCCTCGGCCTGATCCGCCGCCCGCGCCGACGCGGCCGCATCGCGGCCCCGGCCCGTAATCGTGACGGTCCGCTGGCGATGGTCGAAGGCGAGGATGGCCGGGTAGCGGGCCAGCATCAGGTCGGGCCAGACCGCCGGGAGCGGGCCGGTGGCGGGGCGGGCTCCGGCGTCATAGGCGTAGAGGCCGACCACGCCGCGGGACAGGGCCGGATCGCGGAGGAGGTCGAGATCCTCTGTCTCGCCGGCCCAGTCGGGGTCGGCGGCGACGAAGGACCAGCGGCCCAGCGGCCCGCCGTCGGAGAGCAGGGCGAGGGCGCCGTCGCGATCGCGCAAGCCGGCCGCGACCGCAAGCGGGTCGCGCCACGGGCGGACGCGGGTCTGGACCGCCTGCAGGGGCTGGATCACGCCGCCAGCCGCCCGAGGATGCGGTCGCGCAGCGCCGCGTCGACACCCAGGGTCTGATCCAGATAGCGATCGACCGAGCCGGCCCGGGCGGCGATCTCGGCGAGAGCGGTTTCGAGGTAGACCGGCTCGACGCCAAGGAAGGCGACCACGGCGTCGTGGGCGGCAGGGCGGCCGGTCATGGTCTCGAGCTGGCGGGCGATGGCCGGGGCGCGGCCGGCGAGGTCGACCGCGGCGTTGGTCAGCAGATAGTCCTCGATCATGTCGTCGCGGCCGACGCCCAGCAGATGATGGGTCAGGGCGGCGAGCAGGCCCGTGCGGTCCTTGCCGGCGGCGCAGTGGATCAGGACGGGGCCCTCGGCCTCGCCGAGCGCGCGGAAATAGCGAGCGAACAGGTCGAGGTGGGCAGGCTCGAAGGGGAGTTCGCGGTAGGTGTCGGTCATGAACCGCCGGCCGGCGTCGACGGTCAGGTCGGCGGTCTTGAGAAAGGTGATGTGCGGGGCTTCGCGACCGTCGTCGTGGTCGCTTTCAATGACCTGGGCGGCAAAGCCGGGCGGGCGGCGCGAGGGCTGCTGGCGACGTTCGCCGGGGCGGCGCAGGTCGACGACGGCGGCGAGGCCCAGTTCGGCGAGCCGGGCCAGGTCGGCGTCGGAGGCGCGGGCGTGGTGGGCTGAACGGAACAGCCGGCCGCCGACGATGCGGCGGCCGGCGGCCGAGGCGTAGTCGCCATAGTCGCGGAAATTGTCGAGGGCGTCGAAGCGCTGGATGCGGCCGGTCATGCCGCCTCTCTAGCCCACGTCCGCGACGCTTCCCACCATCCGGCTCACGCCGTCCCGCCGCCCTGGCCGACGAGGCCCTGCATGGCGTCGAGATAGGCGACGAAGGCGCGGCGGCCCTCTGGCGTCATCGAGGCCTCGGTCAGGGGTTTGCGGCCCTCGAACCGTTTGACCACGGCGACGAAGCCGGCGTCCTCGAGCTTTCGCAGATGCACCGACAGATTGCCGTCCGTGGTCTGGAGTTTGGCCTTGAGGGTGTTGAAGTCGGCGCTCTCGGCGCCCGAAAGGACGGCCATGATGCCGAGCCGGACGCGGCCGTGGATGACCTCGTCGAGACGGTTGATGTCGAAATCGTCCGCCATCGGATTCAGCCCTGCTTCGCCGCGCGCATCAGCAGGAAGCCGGGCAGGGCCATGAGCAGGAAAAGGGCTGCGCCATAGGCCAGGTACTGTTCGGCCGACCCGGTCAGCAGGGCCAGCAGCGGGGCGGCGGCGAAGGAGGCGATCGCCAGCATCCACAGCGTTCTGGAGCGCTGCATGGCGGCGCTGACGGCCCAGCCGCTGCCGTAGAAGACCATGATCACCGAGGGCATCAGGGCGAAGGCGACGAGGACCGAGTCTCCGCCCAGCTTCCACGACAGCGCGGCCATGGAGGCGAACAGGGCGAAGATGCCCCAGCCGACCGAGGCCCAGGCCGTGCCCGAGGCGCGATTGGCCGAGGTCTCGACCCCGCCGGCCCGCTTGAGGGCCCGGATCGCCACGATCAGCAGGACGAAGAAGAGCAGGGTGGCGCCGATCCAGCTGTAGTTGACGGCGGACATGTCGAGCCCGGCCAGGCCGCTGGCCACCGCCCAGTGAAACACCGCCGCGGCGCCATAGATCAGGCCGGCGCCGAACAGGATGGAGGCGCCCTGCATCGGCGCGCGGTGGCCCTCCTCGGCCAGACGGCGCATCCAGGCGATGTCGGCGGCGGGGTCTTCGATCTTCTCGGTCATCATCGGCGTGGTCCCTGTCATCGGCGGCCGGCGAAGGGCCGCGGTTCAATGTGGCCCGAACATGCACCAAGCACTTTGCATTGTAAAGCACATTGTGTGTAGCGGCCGAATGTTGGGGAGGGTGCGGGACAGCCGGGCCTCGCCCGGTGCTGTTGTGTTGTTACCGTTTCGACGAGACAGGCTGCCCCGCGCGGCCGTTTTCCACACGCCCTCCGACTGGCGGCCCTGCGTCCG
>NZ_JAKFDS010000063.1:0-5393 GCF_036676055.1 Brevundimonas sp.
CCGAAGCGAGAAGGCGTCTTGATCCGTCACGGCCAGCTCCGGGATGTCGTCCAGGGCGGTCGCGACGGGAAGCAAGCCTTCCGAGGCGGCGTCCCTATGCACCAGATCGGTCAGGAAATCCAGCGTGACGGCGTTTTCCGTCGAGAACGGTCCGACCCGTTCGCGACGCAGGGCCGAAACATGCCCCTCGGCGCCCAAGGCCGCCGCCAGGTCGCGGGCCAGCGAGCGCACATAGACGCCCTTGCCCGTGCGGATCGTGAGTTCGACGTAATCGGCGTCGGGCGCGCCCGTGACCGCAGCTTCATGGATGGTCACCCGCCGGCTGGCGAGCTCAAACTCGGCCCCGTCGCGCGCCAGGTCATAGGCCCGTTGGCCGTCGACCTTGATGGCCGAATACTGCGGCGGGACCTGATCGATCTCGCCGACGAAGGCCGGGAGCGCCGCCCGCACCGCCTCGACGGAAGGACGCACGTCCGAACGGCCCGTAATCTCGCCCTCGCGGTCGAGGCTGTCGGTCGAAATTCCCCAGTTGATGGTGAACCGATAGACCTTCTCGGCATCCATCATGAAGGGCACGGTCTTGGTCGCCTCACCGAGCGCGATCGGCAATATGCCCGAGGCCAGCGGGTCCAGGGTCCCGGCGTGCCCCGCCTTCTGGGCGTTGAACAGCCGGCGCACCTTCGACACCGCGTCGGTCGATCCCATCTCCAGCGGCTTGTCGAGGCAGACCCAGCCGTTGACGACGTCGCCCTTCTTGCGGCGGCCCATCAGAGGTCGTCGGATTCGGGCTTGACCACATCGGCCTGCACCCGCGGATCGTCGAGCAGCCGGTTCAGCCGCTCGGCCGCCTCGAAACTGACGTCGTGGCGGAAGCGCAGGTCGGGGGTGAAGCGCATGTCGATATGCCGCCCCAGCGCGCCGCGCAGGAATTTGGCGTGGGCGTTCAGCGCCTTGACGATATCGTCGACGTGGCCGGCGACCGGCGCGCTGTCGACGCCGGCGCCGAGAGGCTCCACGAAGCAGGTCGCGTGCTTCAGATCCGGCGACAATCGCACCTCGGTCACGGTGACCGAAACGCCGATCAGGGCCTCGTCGCGAATCTCGTTCTCGCGCATGACCTCGACCAGGGCATGGCGGATCATCTCGGCTGCGCGCAGCTGGCGCTGGCTGACGGTCCCGGCCTTCGGATTGGGTTTGCGGCTGCTCATGACACTGTCCTCATCGCCTGTCGGGGCTCGGACCCGGCTGAAAAAGCGAAGGCGCGTGGGGTCGGAGAGGCGGAGCCTTTCGAACGCGCCGAAAAACGATCGCGGGGTCTAGTCCCGTGGGGCGGCGGTGTCCAGTTCAGCCCGGTCGATCGCCGCCATCAGCTCGGACGAGACGATGGACCGGAACGGCCGCACCGGCAGCCCCGCTGCATTGAGCACCCCGGCGGTCCAGTGGTTGCACAGGTGGCCGATCGAAAAGGTCTCGCGGCTGGCGAAGAAACGGGCGTCATCGCCCGCGCGGGCGGCGGCGATGCGCGGGGCGCCGCCCGACAGGTCCAGCGACGCCTCCAGCCGCCCGGCCATGGCCTCGAACCCCTCCGGCGTCAGGCGGAAGCTGCGGCGGCCGTCCTCTGCGAACAGCGCGCGCGGGTCGCTCTGGGCGGGGTCGAGCATGATCACCGACGCATTGCCCGGCCGGAAGAAGGCTCGCGCCCCGTCCGGCAGCCGATGCTCCATGGGGCTCTGGTCGACATAGAATTTGGCGTCGCCCCAGCCGATCAGGATCCAGTCGCCGGCGGGCAGGCTGCGCACCGCCTCGGCCAGCGGGCCGCCCCGCGCCTCCAGCGCCGCCCTCGGCACGGCCAGATCCGTGTGAAAGCCATTGTCGAGCAGGTGCAGCTCGACACCCGGACGATCCGCGGCGGCCCGCCAACGGTCCAGGTCGCCGGGCGCGGTCCAGGTCCACAGACCGGCGGCCAGTCCCACGACGGCGGCGAACATCAGGGGCCCCAGACCGGTGCGCGAACCTCGGGATCTCATCGGGTCGAAAAACTCCAGACGCCGCACAGGGCGGCGGGCGGGCTGTCCGGACCGACCGTCCGGGTGCGGAACAACATCAGTTCGATGCGGCCGGCGCGTTGCAGCACGGCCGCGGCGCGTGCGGGTTTGCCGCCGCACAGGCTCGACGGCGGAACGGCCTGCCCCCGCCCCGGCGCGACCACTTCCCGCAGTTCGATCTGGGCGTCCGCCGGAACCCCGAGCCGTTCGGAGAAGGTCTGACCCGCCGTGAAGGCGTCCCGTCCGTAAGCGATACGCAGCGGCCGGGTGCGCAGGGTTTCGCTGTTCCCGAAACGCAGCTCGGCCCCGACCAGGGTCAGGGAGCCGACAGCCGCGAGCGCGGCGGCGTCGGTCAGACCGCCATCGACTCGGGAGTCGCCCGGCGCGTCGTTCCGACCGGCGATGGCGGAGCGGATCCCCCCAAGCCGCCCGGCGACGTCCGACGGCAGGGCGCCGGCCCAGTCGGCGGCCCGCTGTACGGCCGGCCCCGTCCCGTCGCGCAGCGTACGCCAGGCGGCCATTGTGTGTTTCTGTTCGATGGCCAGCAGGAACAGCACCAGGCAGACGAGCGACAGGGCGCCGGCGAGGCGCTTCATCGCGGTCTGGGAGCGGGCCGTGTCGGCGGTCATGGCCTCGACCCTAGCGAGGGTCGGGCGGCAGGTGAACGCCTATCGCCCGACAGGGGCGCCGGGATCGTCAGCGGCGCCCGCGGCGGGCGGCATCGCCCATTCGCCCCGCCAGGAGTAGGACAGCTGGACGCAATGGCGGTAGCCCCCGTCCGACCAGCGGCCCACGGCGTGCAGGGTCAGCGGACGGCCCAGCCGGACCCGCCCCGCCACCAGCCAGGCCTCTTCCGACCCTGGGCACAGGGCGCGCGACAGGCCGCGGCCGTCGCCTTCCGGCGCGATGTGATAGACGGCGTTCTCGCGGGAGCCGGCCGGAAGGGCGCGGCGAACGGCGTCCGGCCCGCCACGGCGGATATCGGCGGAGCCGCGCTGCGAGGTGGAGATGATCCGGCGCACGCTGATGGCCCCGAACAGGCCGCGATCCGCCTCCAGCGTCACGCCCCGCGTCAGGGCCTGGGTGACCCGGTCAGCGGCGTCATAGGCGAGATAGCGCGTCTCGGCCGACGCCGGTCCGGCGACGGCGAGCAGGGCGAGAGCGATGGTCACGAGGCTGCGCATGAAGCGTTGATCCGTGAAGGATGCGGCGAAACGGCGGCGCCAGCGCCGCCGCTCCTGCTACTCGAGCGTCCGCTTGATCTCTTCGACCGTGAAGCACTCGATGTAGTCGCCGGCCTTGATGTCCTGGAAGCCCTGAAAATGCATGCCGCATTCCTGGCCCGACGGGACTTCGTTGACCTCGTCCTTGAAGCGCTTGAGCGTCGTGAGGGTGCCCAGTTCCAGAACCACGACGTCGTCGCGGATGATCCGGACCTTGGCGCCCTTGCGGACCACGCCTTCCGACACCCGGCAACCGGCGATCTTGCCGGTCTTGGAGATGTCGAACACCTGCAGCACCTGGGCGTTGCCCAGGAAGGTTTCGCGCTGCAGCGGCGCCAGCATGCCCGAGAGCACGCCCTTCATGTCGTCGAGCAGGTCGTAGATGATCGCGTAGTAGCGGATCTCGACGCCCTCGCGCTCGGCCAGGTCGCGGGCCTGTTTCGAGGCGCGGACGTTGAAGCCGAGGATCGGCGCCCCGGCCGACTTGGCCAGCTGCACGTCGCTCTCGGTGATGCCGCCGGCGCCCGACATGACGGTGCGCGCGCGGACCTCCTCGTTGCCCATCTTGTCCAGCGAGCCGACGATGGCTTCGGCCGAACCCTGCACGTCGGCCTTGATGATGACCGGCAGTTCCGAAACCTTCTTGGACTGCAGCTTGGACATCATGTCGACCAGCGAGACCTGGTTGATGCCGCCGGTGGCCTTCTCGCGCTTCACGCGGGCGCGGTACTCGGTCAGTTCGCGCGCGCGGGCCTCGCTCTCGACCACGGCGAACGGCTCGCCGGGGCTGGGCGCTTCGTCGAGGCCGAGGATCTCGACCGGAACCGACGGCCCCGCCTCGGTCAGCTGGGCGTTGCGTTCGTCCAACAGGGCGCGAACCTTGCCCCAGGCCGAGCCGGCCACGACGATGTCGCCGCGCTTCAGGGTGCCGCGCTTGACCAGGACGGTGGCGACCGGGCCGCGACCCTTGTCCAGCTTGGCCTCGATGACCACGCCTTCCGAGGTGCGTTCCGGATCGGCCTTCAGGTCCATCATTTCGGCCTGCACCAGAATGGCCTCGATCAGGCCGTCCAGGTTGGTGCGGTTCTTGGCCGAGACCTCGATGATCTGGGTGTCGCCACCCAGGCTCTCGGCGATGACCTCGTACTGCAGCAGTTCATTGACGACCTTCTGCGAATTGGCGTCCGGCTTGTCGATCTTGTTGACCGCCACGATGATCGGGGCGTTGGCCGCCTTGGCGTGCTGGATGGCCTCGATGGTCTGGGGCATGACGCCGTCGTCGGCGGCCACGACCAGAACGACGATGTCGGTGACGTTGGCGCCGCGCGCCCGCATCGCCGAGAAGGCCGCGTGGCCCGGCGTGTCGAGGAAGGTGACGCGCGCGTCGTTGGGCAGGCGGACCTGATAGGCGCCGATGTGCTGGGTGATGCCGCCGGCCTCGCCCGAGGCGACGTCGGTGGTGCGCAGCGCATCGAGCAGCGAGGTCTTGCCGTGGTCGACGTGGCCCATGATGGCCACGACCGGCGCGCGGGGCGTAGTCGCATCGTCGTCGACGGCGTCGGAGAGGAAGCCCGTCTCGATGTCGGATTCCGAAACCCGCTTGACCGACATGCCGTATTCGTCGGCGACCAGTTCGGCGGTGTCGGTGTCGATGACGTCGTTGATCTTCACCATCAGGCCCTGACGCATCAGGAATTTGACGATGTCGACCCCGCGAACGGCCATCCGGTTGGCCAGATCGCCGACGGTGATGACGTCGGGAATGACGACCTCGCGCGGACGGTTCGGCGCATCGGTGGAGCCGCCCTTGCGCTTTTCCTTCTCGCGTTCGCGGGCGCGGCGGACCGAGGCCAGCGAGCGCATCCGCTCGGCGGCGTCCTCGTCCCCGCCGGCCACGGCCTGGATGGTCAGGCGGCCTTCGCGACGCTTGGGCTCGCCGCGCGTGCGGCTGACAGCCTTGCCGGGACCGGCGTCCGAGAAGCGCTTGTCGCGATCCTCCTCGACCTTGCTGCCCGCCGGACGGCCGAAGCCGGCGCGGGCGGGACGGGCGACGTCGGGCGTCGCGGGCGGCGCGTTCGGGGTCGGACGGCCGCCGGGGCCGGTGCGCGGACCGCCCGGACGGGCG
>NZ_JAKFDS010000064.1:0-7727 GCF_036676055.1 Brevundimonas sp.
CCGCCGCGCCCGCACCGTTGCGGACGCGCTGGTCGCCCAGGGCGTCAACGGCGGCGTGATCTCGCTGGACGGCAAGGGTGAAACCGCCCTGGCCCGCCCGACCGCCGACGGCGTTCGCGAGCCCCTGAACCGCCGCGCCACCATCGGCATCAACTTCTAAAGAGTTGAGGTCGACCGCTCCGGCCTTCGGGTCGGGGCGGGACACGGCAAGACGACAGAACCGCCGGTCCCTCACGGGGCCGGCGGTCTTGTTTTGCCGCGTCATTGGAGTGAACCATCCGGGGCCGGCGTCCGTATGTCGGGAGCGCGGCGCCGCGCGGAGAGTCCTGATGTCCAGCCGTTCGCTCGTCGGTCTTGTTTTCCTCGGCCTGGCGGCCTGTTCTCCGGGGCCGGCCGAAAGCGCCCCGCCCGCCGGTCCCCCGGACGACAGCGGTCGGCGCGAAACGGCGGTCTTCGCAGGAGGCTGCTTCTGGTCCGTCGAGGCCAATTTCGAGGCTGTGCCGGGGGTGGTGGCGGCGGTGTCCGGCTTCGCGGGCGGCTCGACCGCCAATCCCACCTACGACCAGGTTGTGCGGGGCGGCTCCGGCCATCTGGAGGCCGTCCAGGTCACTTATGACCCGGCCCGCATCAGCTATCGTCAACTGGTCGACCGCTTCTGGCTGACCATCGACCCCACCGATCCCGACGGACAGTTCTGCGACCAGGGCCCGTCCTATGCGACGGCCGTCTTCGCCAGCCCGGCGCAGAAGCCTGTGGCGGAGGCGTCGCGCCGGGCGGCGGCGGCCCGGATCGGGGCGGCCCGCTTCGTCACCCCCGTTCGCGACGCCGTGCGATTCTGGCCCGCCGAAGCCGCCCATCAGGATTTCGCCCGCCGGAATCCGGTCAGGTACCGGGGCTACAGCCGGTTCTGCAGGCGGGCCGAACGTCTCCGCGCCGTCTGGGGCGGCGCCTGACGCGCCGCCTCGGGCCGCGTCCCCAAGTCATCCACAGCAAACGGCGCACAGTAGTGTGTCTCCGGGGACACCTGTCCCGGTTGTCATCTCTCTGTCACACGAATGTCGTCCCACTTTCCAACGGGGCCCGTAGAGGGAGCGGGATTTCAGCCGGCCGAGGCCGGACGGTGGGCGTTCGCGCTCTTCTTCATCGGGGATAGATGACAATGACGAACCGCAAACGCGCGTTCTGGGCGACGACCGCCCTCGCGACCACCTTGCTCGCGACGAGCGCCGTCTATGCGCAGGAAACCACGGGCGCGATTCGCGGCCGCGTGGTGGATGCCAATGGCGCGGCCGCGGCCGCCGCGACGGTGACGATCACCCACGAGCCGACCGGAACGTCCGTCACCACGGTGTCGGACGCCAACGGCTTCTACAGCGCCCGCGGCCTGCGGGTCGGCGGCCCCTACACGGTGTCGGTGGTCGGTTCGAACGGCCAGGGCGTCAGCCAGCTGGCGGCCATCGGCGTCGGGGACGCCGCCAACGGCGACGTGGTCCTCTACGACGACGCCACGAGCACCGTCGAGGACGTGGTCGTTTCCGGCAGCCGCTTCTCCAACGATTTCGGGGCCGGGTCCGCTTCGAACTACGGCGCCAACACCATTCAGTCGCTCCCGTCGATCAGCCGTGACCTGAAGGACGTGGCGCGTCTCGATCCGTTCGCCACCATCGATCCCTCGAACGAAGACGCCCTGTCCTTCGCGGGGACCAACACCCGCCTGAATCAGCTGACGGTCGACGGCATCCGCCAGAACGACGAGTTCGGCCTGAACGGCAACGGCTACCCGACCCAGCGGTCGCCGATCTCGCTGGATGCGGTGGAGGCGGTGAACGTCTCCGCGGCGCCGTTCAGCGTCATCAACAACGGCTTCATCGGCGGCTCGATCAACGCCGTGACCAAGTCGGGCGGCAACACCTTCTTCGGTTCGGCCTTCTACGAGAAGAGCGACGACAGCCTGCTGGGCGACCGGTATTACGGCTACGACCAGACCACCGGTCCCGCCGGCAACCGCAACCTGGGCTACGGCCATCACGCCGTCCTGCCCTACAACCGCGTGTTTGACGAAAAGACCTGGGGCGCGACCCTCGGCGGCCCGATCATCGAAGACACCCTGTTCTTCTTCCTCTCGTACGAGAAGTTCGAGTCCCAGTTCTCGCTGAACGAAGGTCCGGCCGACGCCGGCTTCAGCAATCCGATTCCGCGCATCACCACCACCGCGGTCGAGAACTTCCGCGCCGCCGCCCAGGCGCGTTACGGCTATGACACCGGCTCGTTCGTCAATGTCGCTCCCCCCGTCGAGGACGAGAAGATCCTCGCCAAGGTCGACTGGAACATCACCGACGCTCACCGTCTGGCCCTCACCTTCCAGGAGACGATCGGCAACTCGTTCAATGGCTCGACGTCCTCGGCCTTCATCAACGGCGGCTCGACCAGCCAGCCCCGACTCGCGCTGGAATCCAGCCAGTACCTGAAGGACGAGCGGCTCACGACCTGGAACGCCCAGCTGAACTCGCAGTGGACGGACGCCTTCTCGACCGAACTGCGCTTCGGCTACAAGGAAACCGAGACCACCCAGCTCCCGGTCGGCGGCCTGTCGGTCGGCCAGGTGACCGTCACGGTCACTGATCTCCCCGGCGTTGAAGCCGGCTCGGGCTCCCCGCAAATCCAGTTCGGGGCGGACAATTTCCGCCACGACAACTACCTCTACAGCGAGAACACCAACGCCGAACTGATCGGCCGCTACAACTGGGGCGCCCACGACTTCCTCGTCGGACTGCGCACGGAACGTCGTGACTTCACCAACGTCTTCGTTTCCCAGTCGCTGGGACAGTGGACCTTCTCCAGCTTCGCCAACTTCCAGGCCGGCAACGCGTCGAACCTGGTCATCCGCGGCGCGGTCGATCCGACCGGCGGAACGGTTCCGGCGGAATTCGGCACCGCGCGCGACGGCGCTGTCGTGTTCGGCTACGATCTGCACTCGCTGTATGCCGAAGACACCTGGCAGGTGATGGACAACCTGCGGGTCTCCTACGGCCTGCGTTACGACTGGTTCGGCATGGATGACCAGCCGACCCGCAACGCCGGCTTCGCCACCCGCAACGGGTTCGACAACACGGCCAACCTCGACGGCCGCGACCTGTTCATGCCCCGGTTCGGCTTCAACTGGACCCCGGGTGAGTGGACCGTCTCGGGCGGCATCGGCCGGTTCTCGGCGATCGGCACCAACGTTCAGATCGGCAACCCCTTCGGCAACGACGGCGCGCGCATCACCAACGCCGTCTGCACCGGCCCGCTGACCGGCATCACCGATCTGTCGGTCGTGCCCGCCGGCGCCAACTGCACCTTCACGCCGGGCAACGGCAGCGTCGTGGCTCTCGATCCGAACTTCGAAATCCCCAGCGCCTGGAAGTACAACCTGACGGTCGCCCGCGACTTCAGCCTGCCGCTGATCGAGGACTTCCGCCTGCAGGCCGACGTTCTGTTCAACGATTTCGAGAACGCCCTCTACTACACGGATCTGCTGGCCACCCAGGTGGGCACGGCTCCGGACGGTCGGCCGGTCTACTCCCACCCGGCGGGTCCGGTCGTGTTCGACCTGATGCTGACCAACCTCAAGGAGGGCGGTTCGTCGTTCTCCACCGCCTTCACGGCGCAGAAGGACTGGGACGAGGGCGTCTTCAGCGGCCTCGATGTGCGGGCGACCTACACCTACACCGAAGCCGAAGACGGCAACCCGATGACCAGCTCGCAGCCGGATTCGTCGTATGTTCGCTTCGCTTCGGCGGACCACAACAACCCGGTTCTGGCCACTTCGGACTATGAGATCCGTCACCGGTTCTCGGTCAACGCCCACTGGGCCCGCGACCTGTTCGGCGACAACGAGACCTCGGTGAACCTGTTCGTTCAGCGCCGGTCGGGCCTGCCCTACTCGTTCGTCTATCACAACAGCCGCACGGGCAACTACGACAACGACTTCGGCAACGCCGTGCCGCAGTCCTACTCGGGCGCCCTCGGGACCTCGAACCACCTGTTCTACGTGCCGCAGGTCGACGCCAACGGCCTGGTCACGGCGACCAGCGACCCGCGGATCACCTACACCGGCATCAACCTGGCGGACTTCAACGCCTTCCTGCAGAACACCGGCCTGATCAAATACGCCGGCTCGATCGCGCCCCGGAACGCCTTCCGTACGGCGGCCGTCACGACCGCGGACATTCGCCTGTCCCAGGAAGTCCCGGTGCCGTTCGTTCCGACCGGCAAGGTCAAGCTGTACCTGGATATCGAGAACTTCGGGAACCTGATCAACGAACGTTGGGGCGCGATCGAACAGTATCCGTTCTATCGCGGCGTCGGGACCGTGGTCCTGGCCTGCCGGACCCCGGGCGGCGCGGCGACTTCCTGCGCCACCCCGGGCGCGGTCTACAACTACTCGCAGCTGCAGACCCCGAACCTGGCCCTCGGCGCCCAGCCGGACGCCTCGCTGGCCGGCGAAGCCCGCCGTCCCAGCAGCCAGCTTCCTGCCTCGACCTGGCAGATCAAGCTGGGCGCCCGGTTCGAGTTCTAGAGCCGACGTTCCAGTGACGAAAAAGGAGGGCGGTCCGGAGACGGGCCGCCCTCTTGCTTTTTGGCTCCATGCCAACGCCGCCGCGGTCCGTCCGCGCCCAGGAAACCGGACCGGTGCGTTGAACTCGGCCCCCGCCGTGTCTATCTGGCGCGGCTAACCCCCCGACGCCGCTCAAGGACGCCCATGATCACCCCCGTCCCCGCCGAATGGTCGCCACATCGCGCCATGTGGGTCGGCTGGCCCAGCCATGGCGAACTGTGGGAGGAGAATCTCGATCCGGCCCAGGCCGAGGTCGAAGCGCTGGTGCGTGCGCTGGCGGGACCGGGCCGCGAACGGGTCAAGCTGCTGATCGGCAAGTCTGAGGCGCTGGCCGACGCCCGCGCGCGCTTCGCCGGGGTCGACGGCGTCGAGGTCATCGACGGCCGCTTCGGCGACATCTGGCTGCGCGACACCGGACCGATCTTCGGCGAGGGCTCGGCCCGCGCCGCCGCCTTCCGTTTCAACGGCTGGGGCGGCAAGTACGAACTCGAGCACGACGACACGGTCGCGGGCCAGATCGGCGAACAGTCGGGGACGCCGCTGGACCGTCACGACTTCATTCTCGAGGGCGGGGCGCTGGACCACGACGGCCATGGCACGATCCTGACCACCCGCCAGTGCCTGCTGAACCCCAATCGCAACCCCGACTGGACCGAGACGAAGGCCGAAGCCGCGCTCGCCGCCGCGCTCGGGGCGCGCAAGGTGCTGTGGCTCGGCGACGGCCTGCTCAACGATCACACCGACGGCCACGTCGACAACCTCGCCCGTTTCGTCGCGCCGGGCGTGGTGGCCTGTCCGGTGGCCTGGGGCCGCGCCGACCCCAACGACGACGTCTATGCCGGGGTCGCCCGGACCCTCTCCCAGATGACCGACGCCGACGGCCGGACGATCCGCATCCTGCCCCTGCCGTCGCCCGGATTCGTCGACGACGGGGACGGGAAGCCGGTCCCCGCCAGCCACATGAATTTCCTGATCGCCAATGGAGCGGTCATTGTGCCGACCTACGGCGACGCCCGCGCCGCCGACCTCGTCTGCCAGGGCCTGAAGACGGTCTTTCCGGACAGGGAGATCATCCCGCTGTCCTCGATCGCCATCCTCTCCGGGGGTGGATCCTTCCACTGCATTACCCAGCAGGAGCCTGCCTGATGGCCCGCACGATCTCAGTCGCCGCGCTCCAGACCGCCTACGGCGAGGACCTGCAGGCCAATATCGACAAGACCATCGCCCTGATCCGCGAAGCCGCCGGCAAGGGCGCGCAGGTCATCCTGCCCTCGGAACTGTTCCAAGGGCCCTATTTTTGCGTCAGCCAGGAAGAGAAGTGGTTCGCCACCGCCCATCCGTGGCGCGAACACCCCTGCGTCACGGCGCTCCAGCCCGTGGCCGCCGAACTGGGCGTGGCGATTCCGGTCTCGATCTTCGAGCGCGAGGGGCCGCACTATTTCAACAGCTTGGTCATGCTCGACGCTGACGGCTCGGCCATGGGCGTCTATCGCAAGAGCCACATCCCCGACGGCCCCGGCTATCAGGAGAAATACTATTTCCGGCCCGGCGACACCGGCTTCAAGGTCTGGAACACCCGCCACGGGCGGATCGGCGTCGGCATCTGCTGGGACCAGTGGTACCCGGAGACGGCCCGGGCGATGATGCTGCAGGGAGCCGAGGTGCTGATGTATCCGACGGCCATCGGCTCGGAGCCGCACGACAAGGAGCTGGACACGGCCGACCCGTGGCGGCGCGCCATGCAGGGCCACGCCGTTTCGAACGTGGTCCCCGTGGTCGGCGCCAACCGCATCGGCCACGAACAGGTCAATGAGGCTGGCCAGGTCTTCTACGGCTCCTCCTTCATCGCCGACCATCGCGGCGACCTGGTCGAGAGCTTCGGCCGGGAGGAGGAGGGGGTCCTGGTCCACACCTTCGACCTCGACTACATCGACCGTCACCGCGCCGCCTGGGGCTTTTTCCGCGACCGGCGCACCGACCTCTACGGCTCGCTGGTCAGCCCGCGTCCGGCCTGAGGTTCAGAGCCCGGCGCTCAGCCGCGCACGCGGGATTGGCGAGCCCCTCGACCCGGGCGGCGGCGACTTCCGCCCGCGCGGCCTCCAGTTCGGCCGCGAACCCGGGCGTCAGCGCGGCCTGGTCATAGACGGCCCGGCCGATCTGAAGGCCGTCCGTGACGTCGGCCTGCCAGTTCACCCGGCACAGGGCGCGGCTGAGACCGATCTCGATCCCCCGCAGTCGCGCCGCTTGCGCCCGATCGGGCGCCAGGGCCGCGAACATCTCGCCATAGGCGGCGCCGGCGACGGCTCCGCCTGCAGGCCAGGAGGGGCTGTGACGCACCGCCTCGTCCATGCGCACGCAGGGCTGCAGATCCGGCCGTTCGGCGATGGGACGGCGCCGCGGTTCGCGTTCAGCCAGCCCGTTCGCGACCCGGGCCGAGTCGATCAGCAACCGGTTCATCAGCCGGGTCAGGGCCGGGCGAGGTTTCTCCGCCAGCCGCGTCCCCAGCACGCAATCGAAATGCTGGGCGGCTTCGGGCGGCCTGAGTTCGGCGTGGGCGATGGCCAGCCACCATCGATCCGTGCCCGGCCCGACCCGGTCGAAGACGGCCTGCTCCGCGTCCGGATCGACGGGAGAGGGCGTGAAGTCCGCGCCGAGCGAGCGAACGGCGGCCTCATCGAGATAGCCGGCGACCGGCGCCGGCGCCGGGTCCGGGACGACGCCTGCGACGCATCCCGCCAGCAGGCCGCAGGCCGCAAGGGCGGCCGCCGGCTTCACCGACCGGCGGTCCAGTCCAGCTGGACGTCCGTCGGCTCGCCCTCGACCCGGGTGGCGATGACCTGCAACAGCTGCCCGCGCCCGTCCGCGCCGTCACCGGCGGAATAGGCCTGAACGTCGCCGCGGCTCATCGTATTGATCGGCTTCAGCCCGGCCGCCTCGGCGCGTTGACGATAGAAGGCGATGACGGCTTCGGGATCGGCGTCGGTGGTGAACTCAACGATCCCGCCCGGCCCCGCCGGACCCTGGGCGACCGTGGCGGGAGTCTTGATCGCGCCCCCGGGATAGATCACGGCGAAGGCCGGCGCGCCTGCGGCGGCGGGCAGGGCGTTCGCGGCGCCGGCGGCCGGGG
>NZ_JAKFDS010000065.1:0-68463 GCF_036676055.1 Brevundimonas sp.
AAGGACGGCTTCGCCCGTAACTTCCTTCTGCCGCGCGACAAGGCCCGTCGGGCCACGTCGGCGAACCTGAAGGCGTTCGAACTCGACCGCGCCGCCATCGAGGCCCGCAACGAGAAGAACAAGTCCGAAGCGCAGAAGGTCGCCGACAAGATCGACGGCCAGACCTACGTCATGATCCGGCAAGCCGGTGAGACCGGTCAGCTGTACGGTTCGGTCGCCGGCCGCGACGTCTCCGAGGCCATCCAGGCCGAAGGCGGCAAGGTCGAGCGCTCGCAGGTCGTGCTCAACACCGCGATCAAGACCCTGGGCGTCCACGAAGTGCTGGTCCGCCTGCACGCCGAGGTCTCCGCCACGGTCAAGATCAACATCGCCCGCTCGGCCGACGAAGCCGAACGTCAGGCGAAGGGCGAGGACGTGATCAAGTCCGCCTACGACCAGGACCGCGCGGAAGCGCTGGAACAGGCCCAGGACATGATCGCCGGCGGCGCCGGCCAGCAGGACGGCCTCGGCTCCGAGGCCTGAGTCCGGCCTGATCGCTGACAAGTCACGGCGGCGCGGGGGAAACCCTGCGCCGCCGAACTTTTTTCTGACGCGCACTTGACGCGTTTATGCCGCATCGCAATATCGCAACTGCTCATCGAGACCGGTCGAGGGATTAGGCCCAGCGACGCCGGGGCAACCTGCGGGATCCGTAAGGTGCCAACTCCTTCGGGACCCTCGCGGGTCGCGACAGATGAGGGATAGAGGGCCTGGCCCCCGCTCCCCATCCGTCACCGGGACAGTTCTTGACGGAGCGGGAGAAGACGATGCGTGACCTTGCGCCTGTTGATCCGTTTACCCTGGCCGCCGGCCTCCGCCCCCGATGCACGGGGCCGATGCGATGTCGAAGTTCGCTGTAGACGGCTGACTGACAGGCGCTTGCGCCCCATCTGACTTCAACAACAGCAGAGGCCGTTCCCGGTGATCGCGTTGCGCGACGCCATGCGGACCGCTGCGTCTCATCGAGATCGAAAATGATTCACGCCTACGCCTCCCATCGCCTGTTCCTGCTGGCGGCCGCCTCGGGCGCCGTGCTCGCCGCCGCTGCCCCCGCCGTCGCCCAGACCGCGCCCCAGGACGCCGCCGCCGCGGTCGAGGACGTGATTGTGACCGGCACCCGCGTGCCGAACCGCTCGCGGCTCGATACCCTGTCCCCGGTCGATGTCGTCTCGGCCGAGGACCTGCAGAACCGGGGCACGACCGAACTGGCCGCGGCCCTGGCCCAGTCGGTGCCCTCGCTGACCTTCCAGCGCCCCGCGGTCACGGACGGCACCGACTCCATCCGCCCGGCGACCTTGCGGGGCCTGTCGCCCGACCAGACGCTGGTGCTGGTCAACAGCACCCGCCGGCACGCCTCGGCCCTGGTCAACGTCAACGGTTCAGTCGGGCGCGGCTCGGCCGCCGTCGACCTGAACACCATCCCGACCGGCGCCCTTGAGCGGATCGAGGTGCTGCGCGACGGCGCATCCGCCCAGTACGGCTCGGACGCCATCGCCGGCGTCATCAACCTGCGCCTGCGCGAGGCCGCCAGCGGCGGCGGCGCGACCTTCACCGCCGGCCAGTATTACACCACGGTCGACACCGCCCGGTCGGCCCGCGACGAGGAAGACGGCGGCGCCCTCACCGCCTCCGCCTGGCAGGGCTTCGCGCTCGGCTCCGACGGTTTCCTGACCCTCAGCGCCGAGCTGGTCAGCCGCGACCCGACCAACCGCTCGGACCTCGATCCCCGCGTCACGCCCAATGCCGTGACCGCCCGTTTCGGCGACCCGGAGGTCAATCAGTGGACGGTCTTCGCCAACGCCGGAAAACCGCTGGGGAACGGCTGGTCCGCCTATGGTTGGGCCGGTTACCAGGACAGGGACAGTGAAAGCGCCGCCTTTCCCCGCCTGGCCACCAACACCAACAACGTCCCGGCCCTCTATCCCACGGGCTTCCTGCCGCTGATCGCCATCAATTCGCAGGACCTGTCGGTAGCGGGCGGCGTACGGGGCGCCATCGGCGGATGGGATGGGGACTTCAACCTGGTGTACGGCCGCAATGCGCTCGACTTCCGCACCGAGAATTCCCTGAACGCCACCTATGGCGCGGCCTCGCCGACCAGCTTCGACTCCGGCGCCCTGATCTACAATCAGCTGGTGCTCGGCGCCGACCTGACCCGCCAGTACGAGGTCGGCCTGCACGCACCGCTCAACGTCGCCGTCGGTCTGGAGGCGCGGCGCGAAGGATATGAGATCGAGGCCGGCCAGCCCGAGTCGTACAATCGCGGCCCCTTGGGCGGGAACACCGCCCTCGCCGGCGGCGCCCAGGGCTTCGTCGGCTTCCAGCCCTCCAACGAGGTCGACGAGGACCGCACCGCGGTTGGCGTCTATCTGGATGTCGAGGCGCCGGTGACCGACAAGTTCACGGTCGCGGGCGCTGTCCGCTTCGAGGACTATTCCGACTTCGGGAACTCGACGACCGGCAAGTTGTCCGCCCGCTACGACTTCACGCCGGCCTTCGCCCTGCGCGGCTCCGTCTCGACCGGCTTCCGCGCCCCGTCGCTGCAGCAGTCGTATTTCACCTCGACGGCGTCGGTGGTCCAGAACGGCGTCGTGGTCGAGACCGGCACCTTCCCCGCCACCAGCCCGGTCGCTGTCGTCCTCGGCGCCGAGCCGCTGGATGCCGAGACCTCGGTCAACTACACCCTGGGCACGGTCATTCGCCTGGGCGACTTTGACCTGACCGTCGACGCCTATCGCATCGACATCGAGGACCAGATCGTCCTGTCGGAAAACATCAACCGCAGCTTCAGCCCGCAGGTCGCTTCCCTGCTCGACCCGCTGGGCGTCCAGGCGGCCCGGTTCTTCCTCAACGGCGTCGACACCACGACCCAGGGTGTCGACATCGTCGGCCGCTATCGTCTGGGTACCGAGGCGTATGGCGACTGGGACTTCACCGTGGCGGCCAACTTCAATGACGTCGAGGTGACCCGGGTCCCGACCTCGTCCTCGGTGCTGAACCCGGTCCCGCCGCTATTCGCCCGCAGCCGGATCGAGACCATCCAGCAGGGTACGCCGGACAGCAAGGTCTCGGCCAATGCTGACTGGTCTTACGGACGTTGGGGCCTGACCGCCCGCGCGACCTACTATGGCGATGTCGTCCAGCCCGGCAGCACGCCGGCCAATGACTATTCGACCGGTGCGAAGACCGTGGCCGATTTCGAGGGCCGCTTCCAGGCCAACGAACGGGTCGCGCTCGCCGTCGGCGTCGACAACGCCTTCGACGAATACCCGGACGCGGTGCCGGCCACGCTGAACAGCAACGGCGTGTTGGGCTTTCCCTTCTACTCTCCGTTCGGATTCAACGGGCGCTTCGTCTACGCCCGCCTCAGCCTGAACTGGTGACCACGGCGGCGCGGGCGGCGCCATCCGCCCGCGCCGCCCGCCGTTGATCGGCCACAAAATTCCCGACAAGCTCGGCCGTCCGGAGGAAGACATGCGCGCCACACTCATCGCGGCTCTCGTCGCCTGCCTGCTCGCGGGTTCGGCCATCGCCCAGTCCGGCCCAACGCTGGAGTCCTTCGTGACCCGCGCCAACCGAATTCCGCTCAACGCCACCGCCATGCTGAGGCCCGACGCGCACCGGCTGAAGGGCGAGGCCGAGCGGGCGTTCCGCGCCGTGGGCGGCGAGATCCGGGACGCCCGCGCCGCGAACCGGACCCCGCCGGCCTGCCCTCCGGAGCGCATCGAGCTGAACCCCAGGCAGTTGCTGGACTTCCTGAACGGCATCCCCCAGGCGCGCCGGCAGCGCATGACCGTCACCGACGGCATCCGCAGCTGGATGGTCTCGCGCTATCCGTGTTCCAGCTGAGCGGTTAACTGATCCGGCTGCGGAATTCCGGATCGCCCACAACAGCCCCGACTTATCCCTAGCCGGCCGTACGTCCGCGACTGACGCAAGCCGCGCGCATGGGTAAGACATGAGCCCGATGAACGCCCTCGCCCCCGTCGCCTTCCCGCCCATGGACCCCGCGTCCATCCCGTCCCTGCCGCACAATCTCGAGGCGGAGCAGGCGCTGCTGGGCAGCCTGATGTTCGACAACGCGGTGTTCGAGCGCCTGTCGGACCGTCTGCGCGGCAGTCATTTCTACGAGCCCTTCCACCAGCGGCTCTATGACGCCATCGAGGATCATGTGCGTCAGGGCCTGCTGGCCGAGCCGACGATCCTGATGGAGCGGTTCAAGCAGGATCCGGCCTTCCAGGAGTTCGGCGGCCTGCGCTACCTCGCCGACCTCGTCGACCGCGCCCCCCCGGCGGCCAACGCCCCTGACTACGCCCGGGTGGTCTACGACCTCTCGCTGCGCCGGGACCTGATCCGCATCGGCGGCGAGATCATCAAGGAAGCGCCGCAGCCTGAAACGGCCGCCATTGAGCAGATCGAGTCCGCCGAGCAGCAACTCTACAATCTGGCCGAGACCGGCAAGCCGTCGTCCGGCTTCGTCAGCTTCTCGACCGCCCTGTCCGGGGCCGTGCAGATGGCCGCCGAGGCCTATCAGCGCGACGGCAAGCTGGCCGGCCTGGCCACCAACCTTGATGACCTCGACCAGAAACTGGGCGGGCTGCACCCGTCCGACCTGCTGATCCTCGCCGGCCGCCCGTCGATGGGCAAGACGGCGCTGGCCACCAACATCGCCTTCAACGTCGCCCGCAGCTACCGCTGGGAGCCGACGCCCGAGGGCCGCAAGACTGTCAGCGGCGGGGTGGTGGCCTTCTACTCTCTGGAAATGTCGGCCGAGCAGCTGGCCATGCGTATCCTCGCCGACGCGTCCGGCGTGTCGTCGGACAAGCTGCGCAAGGGCGAGATCGACGCGGCCGACTTCGGCAAGATTCGCGACGCCGCGGTCGAGATCGGCGAAAGCCCCCTCTACATCGACGCCACCGGCGGCCTGTCGATGTCCAAGCTGGCCGCCCGCGCGCGCCGTCTGAAGCGGATGGAGCACGGCCTCGACCTGATCGTGGTCGACTATCTGCAGCTGATCACCACCGGCGAGAGCAACAGCCAGAAGAACCGGGTGCAGGAGGTGTCCGAGATCACCGGCGCCCTCAAGGCCCTGGCCAAGGAGCTCAGCGTGCCGATCCTCGCCCTGTCGCAGCTGTCGCGTCAGGTCGAACAGCGCGAGGACAAGCGGCCCCAGCTGTCCGACCTGCGCGAATCCGGCTCGATCGAGCAGGACGCCGACTGCGTCATGTTCGTCTACCGCGAGAGCTACTACCTCGGCCGCGCCGAACCGCGCGAAGGCACCGAGGAGCACCTCAAATGGCAGGAGGACATGGACCGCCTCAAGCATCAGGCCGAGGTCGTCATCGGCAAGCAGCGCCACGGTCCCATCGGCATCGTCAAACTGTCGTTTGACGCCGACACCACCAAGTTCGGCAACCTCGCCCAAGGCCAGCGCTTCGACAGCTACGGCGACTGACGCCCTACCCCTTCACGCTCCCGGCCAACATGCCGCGGATGTAGTAGCGCTGCAGGGCGAGGAAGAGGATCAACACCGGGGCGACCGTGATCACCGCCCCGGCCATCATCATCTCGATGTCCTGCACGTGCTCGCGCGACAGGGCGGCCAGCGCCACCGGCAGGGTGTAGTTCGACTGGTCCGTCAGGATGATCAGCGGCCACAGGAAGTCGTTCCAGCTGCCGAGGAAGACAAACAGGGCCAAGGTGACGATGATCGGTTGCAGCGTCGGCAGCACCACCCGGCGGAAGATCTGCCCCTCGCTGGCCCCGTCGATGCGCGCAGCCTCCAGCATCTCGTCGGGGATGGACAGCGAATACTGGCGCACCAGGAACAGGCCGAAGATCGACGCCAGCCAAGGCACCAGCGCGCCGGCGTAGGTGTTCACCAGCCCCATGCCCTTCAGCATCAGGAACAGCGGCAGGGTGCCGATCTGGGCTGGCACCACCAGGGCCGCGACCAGCAGCTGGAACATCCGCTCCCGCCCCCGGAACCTCAGCTTGGCGAAGGCGTAGCCGGCCGGGACGGTGAACAGCAGGGCCAGACCCGTCGCCAGCGTCGCGAGGGCGAAGCTGTTCCACAGGTAGCGCCCCATGCCCTGCCTCACGAACAGGTCGCGGTAGTGCTCCAGCGTCCAGGTCTTCGGCCATAGCGGCGGCGGGAAGGCTGCGGCCTCGCCGGTCGCCATGAAGCTGACCGACAGCATCCACAGCAGCGGGAACATGACCAGCAGCGCGACCACGGCCACGGCGGCGTTGAGGAACATGGCGCGCAGGCGACGGCCGCTCATTCGTAGGCCCCCATCCGCTTCGCGACCGCCAGCTGCACCAGCGTCACCGCCAGGATGCAGACGAACAGCACGAAGGCCACGGCGCTGGCGGAGCCGAGGTTCCACCATTTGAAGCCCTCTTCGTACATGAAGTAGAGCACCGTCACGGTCGACTGCGCCGGCCCGCCCTGGGTCATCACATAGGGCTCGGCGAACAGCTGGAAGAAGCTGGCCACCGAAATGATCGACACCAGCAGCAGGGTCGGCGCGATGGCCGGCAGCGTCACATGGGTGAACCGCTTCCACACCCCCGCCCCGTCGATCCGCGCCGCCTCGTACAGGTCGTCCGGAACAGTCTGAAGAACGGCCAGGAAGATCAGCATGTTGTAGCCGAAGACCTTCCACACCACGAACATCAGGATGGCCGGGATCGAGGTCGAGGGCTGGCCCAGCCAGTCGATGGGCGGCAGGCCGAGGCTGGAAATGGCCCAGTTGATCACGCCGTAGCGGGTGTGCAGCAGGTAGTTCCACAGCACCGCCGTGGCCACCAGGGTGGTGACGAACGGAGCGAAGAAGACCACCCGCCACAGCGGTCGCCACTTCACCACGCGCGCATTCAGGATCACCGCCGCCGCCAGCGACGCCGCGATCGACAGCGGCACGCCGAACAGGGCGAACAGGCCGGTGTTCCTCATCGCCCCCCAGAACAGCGGATTGGCGAACAGCCGCTCATAGTTCTGCAGGCCGATGAAGCGGACGTTGTTGAGATCGGCCAGGGCGTAGATGTCGAAGTCGGTCAGGCTCAGCAGCAGGGCCGCAAACACCGGAATGGCGAAGAACACGCCGATGGCGATCAGCGCCGGCGCCACGAACCCCCAGGCGGCCCGCTCGCGCGTGCGGAAACCGCCGGCGAGGCGACGGGGGCGTGCCGCGGCCTCGGCTTCCACCTTGGCCATGTTCAACCGGATGTCGGTCATGCCCTACCCCGCTCCAACATCCAGCGGCGCTTCTCCAGCAGCCGGTCGGCGCGGCGGTCGATCTCGGCGGCGGCCGCCTCCGGCGTGTATTCGCCGCGCACCATCCGTTCGGCCACGATCTGCATTTCGGTGACGATACGCTCCCACTCCGGCACCTTGGGCACGGCCTCGGCGCGCGCCAGCTGGCCCTTGAAGGCGGCGATATAGGGGTCGCCCGCCACCGCCGGCGCGGCCCAGGCGCTCGGGCGCGCCGGCAGGTCGCCAGTGACGACGTTGAAGCGCGCCTGCACCCCCGGATCGGACAGATAGCGCACCAGTTTCCACGCCGCCTCCTGACGCGGCGACGAGCGATAGACCACCAGCGACGATCCGCCCGGGGCGGAGGCGCCCGGCCCGCCCGGACCGGGCACCCCCGAGGTCATCCAGCGGGTCCCCGGCTTCAGCCGGCTCTTGAAATCGCCGATGGTCCACGGCCCGGAGAAATAGAAGCTGAACCAGCCGCGCTCGAACTCGGTCCAGACGTTGGAGATCTGCGCCGCCGAGGCCACAGGGGCCAGACCCTCGTCGAACAGGCTCCTGTAGAAGGCCAGCGCCGCCACGAACGACGGACTGGAGAAATTCCCGCGCGTATCCTGATCGCGCAGCAGCGGCGCGTCGCCCTGCAGGCCGAAGGTCAGCAACTGCTCGAATTCGTTGAGCGGCAGCAGCACCGCATACTTGTCCTCGCCCACCACGCGCTTGACCGCGCGCATGGCCTGCTTCCAGCCCGCCCAGGTCGCCGGTACAGCTTCGAACCCGGCCTGCGCCAGCAAGTCCGACCGGTAGAAGATCAGCCGGGTGTCGACGTACCACGGCACCCCCACCACCCGCCCGTCGATCCGGTTGGTCTCCAGCACCGCCGGGAACTGGTCGGTCAGCAGGTTGGAGGCGAAGGCCGGCAGCGGCGAGATGGCGCCGATAGCCGCCATTTCCGACACCCAGGTGTTGCCCACCTGGCTCAGGTCCGGCAGCGAGTCTCCGGCGTAGGCGGTCAGCAGTTTCTGGTGCGCCGCCGTCCACGGCAGGGCCTGCACGTCGACCTTGATCCCGGGATTGAGTCGCTCGAACTCCGGCAGGAGTTGAGGGACATTCGTCGCCTCATTGCCCATGGCCCAGAAGGTCAGGCGGGTGACCCCGTCCGCCTGTCGCCCGCACCCGGCCAGACCCGACGCCGCCGCCCCGGCCAGAAGGCCGAGCGCCGCCCGTCGATCCGGCGTGGGCAGGATCATGCGTCCGCCAGCCAGCCGCCGGTGAACCCGGCCGCCTTCAGGCCGCGGATGAGATTCGGTTCGCCCCGCATCCGCTTCCAGACCTCGTCGGAGCGATGGTTCTCGATCTGGATGACGATCGGTCCCTGATCGATGCCCAGATAGTCTCCGTCCACCCAGCCGATCCCCGGCACGATCCGCCCGTGCTGCAAGGTGCGGTCGGTAGCCGTCAGGGTCGGGTTGAACGAGTCGAGGAAGCCGTACTCCGTGTAGAGAGCCGCGCCGTAGCGCGCCTTCATGGCCTTCAGACAGGCCGTCACCTCGGCCGGCGCGAAGGGCATCGAGCCGAGCGAGGCGGTGGGCGCGATGGTCCCGTCGTCCCGGTCGCCCGGCCCGCGCGCGGAATAGCTGAAGAACTGCCGCTCCCGCCCGTCGATCACCTGCCTGAAGTCGCCCGGGCCGTCGCAGGCGGTCAGACCCCAGACGTCGGCGGAATAGCCGGCCCAGCCCATCGGATTGTCGATGGCGTACCGGCGCTGCGCCTGCACCGCGCGGACGCTGTTCTGGAAATAGTCGAAACCGGGAATCTCCGCCTGCTTCGACCGCATGAACGGGTCGTGGATGCCGCGGAAATCGACGAACATATGGCTGTACTGGTGGCCGAACAGCGGTGGGAAATGCAGGTGCGCGGACCCCCATTCCGCCGTCCAGCTCTGGTCGTAGACCGAGCACCATTCGTCCCACACGGCCGCCGGGACGGGATGCGTCGGGCTGCCGATGGCCAGCAGGAGCACCAGCATGCCCTCGTTGTAGACATTCCAGTCGGCCTCGATGAAGCCGCTTCCCGGACGCCAGCCCATCGAGATGCGGTTCGGGCGCACCACGGCCCAGTCCCACTCGACCCGCTCGTAGATCGCCTGCGCCAGCCGCCGAATCTCGACCTCGTCCGGATGGTCGCCGTCGAACCATTGCGCGGCGTACAGAAGGCCGCCCAGGAACAGGGTCGTGTCGACGGTCGACAACTCGGTGTCGCGGTAGCGGTGGCCGGTCTCCATGTCGAGGAAGTGGTAGAAGAAGCCCTTGTGGCCGGTCACGCCGGTCGCCTGCGGCCCCTGCGGCGCGTCATGGAAGAAGCGGGCCGTGATCAGGGTCCGCTCGCGCGCCTCCTCCCGGGTCATCCAGCCCCGCTCGACCCCGATCGGCCAGCAGGTCAGGGCGAAGCCGACGGCGGCGATCGAGGCGAAGGACTTGCGGGGCCAACGGTCCGGCGTCAGGCCGTTGGCGCGATTGGTCGTGTCGACGAACCAGCGGAAGGTCCGCTCCTGCAGCTCCTCGACATCGGCGTCGAGCGCCGGCCGGTTCGGCCATGGCGCCCCGCCCGGAACGCCAGCGCAGCCGGACAGTCCGCCGAGCATCGCCGCGCCCGCGACGGTGGAGCTCATCAGGAAGCGACGACGATCCATGGCGGGCACTCTCATACTCATAGGGGGGACTAGTCAAAAAAGCAGGCCGCCCTCCGACGCGGGTCGAAGGGCGGCCGACAGCTCAACAGGACATCAGAAGCTATATCGCATGCCGATCTGGAAGGTCCGGGTCGGGAACAGCACCGTGCTCGGCCGGCCGAAATTCGGGTTCGGATTCGCGGCCGATCCCGTGCCCCCGTCGAAGCCCGAGTAGTTGTCGAAGTTGAAGACGTTGATGGCGTCGACGAACAGCGACAGCTCGTGACCGCTGAAGACCTCGAAATTCTTGGTCAGGCGGAGGTCCAGGTTCCGGTAGGCGAAGGCGTTCGGCAGGATGAAGCCGTACTTCTCCGGCCGGCCGGCGTACGGCCGGAAGTAGAACTGCGAACCGCTGCCGTCGAAGACGTTGAACGGCGAGCCCGAGCCCAGCGTCAGGATGCCCGACAGCTGGAAGTCCCACGGCAGGTCGACGATGCCGTTGGCGACGATCCGGTGCGTTTCGTCATTGGCGGACGAGCGGGTCGGCGACGTTTCGACCGAGAAGCAGTCGAAGCAGAAGTTGTCGTTACCGCCATTCTGCAGCGACTCCGACCAGGTGTAGGCCAGATTGAAGCCCCAGCCGGAGTCCCGCGTATAGGGCTTGTCGGCCTTCAGATAGAGCGCGGTGAACTCCCGCTCCTTGTTGTGATCGGAGACGAAGTAGCCGCGGTACGGATTGGCGCCGCCCGGTCCGCAGAAGCCGCCGTTGTCGCCGAAGCCGTCGCCGTCGTTCGGACGGTTGGGTTCACGGCAGCGCGTCAGATACTGCCAGGTGAACTCGTTCTCGGTCTTGCCGTAGGCCAGCGTCAGCTCGGTCTGCCAGTCGCCTAGGCGCTGACGCACGCCGATGTTGAACTGGTCGGTCCGCGGCGGCTCGAAGTCGTTGGACAGCAGGAAGGCTTCGCCCTTGGCGGGGAAGGTGTCGAGCAGGGCGTCCAGCCCGGCCACCGTGCGGTAGGACTCGTCCCACAGGACCGGGTCGCCGGCGTCGCCGGGCGTGTTCACGCCGGGGCCCGGATCGGAGTCCTGTCCGGCCGGTCGGCCGGTGGTGCTGAAGAAGACGTTCTGGCGGAAGTCGAAAGGCTTGACGATCTCGTCGAACGAGAAGTTGAACTGCACCCGGTCGTAGTAGCGACCGGCCCCGCCGAAGATCACCGTCGAGCTGTCCCCGAAGATGTCATACGAGAAGCCGATCCGCGGCTGGAAGGCGTTGGCGAACGGATCGCGGTTGTTCCCGGTCGCGATGTAGTCGTCGCGGTTGAACCAGCTGGGGGCATAGCCGGCCGGCTTGCCGCCGTCGGTGGAGGCGATCCACTGGTCCAGGCCGTCGATGACCGACTGCAGCGTGACGTAGTCATTGTTGTTGGCGTTGTCCTCGTAGTCCCAACGGAGACCGAGGTTCAGCTCCAGCTTGTCGGTGATCTGCCAGTCGTCCTGGATGTACAGACCGATGACGTTGTTGGTCAGGTCCACCGACGGGAAGGCGTTGCCCAGTTCGACACGGTACGGGACCGTGGTGCTGCCCGACAGCTCGGGACGGCCATCGACGTCATAGAAGAACAGCGGGTTGCGCCCGAACTCCTTGGTCACCTGGTAGTTCTGGCGCGAGAATTTGCCGCCGATCTTGATGGTGTGGAAGCCGTTCCACTCGATCTCGTTCAGCGTCAGGTCGTTCCGGACGGTCAGGACCTCGTCGACGATGTCCTGGCGGCTGTCCGCACCGCCCAGATTGAGGATGTTGGTCCCGCCGAAGAAGTCGGGCTGGAAGCCGGGCGCCGGACTCGTGTCGTTCTCGAACAGGCGATAGGTCTCGCCGAAGCTGGAGAAGTTCACCGGCTGCGGATTGTAGTTGTATTCCCGCTGGGTGATCGTCAGCTCGTTCAGGAAGCTGTCGGTCTGCCACTGGTGGCGGCCGTTGATGGTCAGGGTGGTCTGGTTAAGTTCGGTCGCCCGCTCGACCGAGTTGGCCCCGCCGATCCCGCGCGTATCGAACTCGTCCCGCCAGGTGACGCTCAGATCCAGCAGATGGTCATCGGCCGGCTGCCAGCTGAGCTTGCCGAAATACAGGTCTTCCTCGAACGGCACGCCGAAGGTGCCGATATACTGGCCGAACTGGCTGACGAAGCGGGGATCCTGACGGCCCAGGTTGACGGTCGCGGCCCGCCCTTCCTCCTTGCGCTCATAGGTGCCGAAGAAGTGCAGCGTGTCCCGGATGATCGGGCCGCCGAGGGCGAAGCCGTACTGCTGGACCTCGAGATCCGGCTGCTCGTCGCCGCGTTGCTCGGCGAAAAAGTCCTGCTCGATGAAGCTCTGATCGCGGTAGGTGCCGAACACCTCGCCGTGAAACTCGTTGGTGCCCGAACGGGTCACGGCGGTGATGATCGCCGACGAGGCCTGTTCGTACTCGGCCTTGAAGTTCTGGCTGACGACCCGGAACTCCTGGATGCCGGCCTGCGGGAACGGGTTGCCGCGGCTGTCGTCCTGGCCGGCGATGCCGCCATCGATGATGTTCGACTTGAGGCTGGCGCCGTCGATGAAGGCGTTGACCGATTCCGCCCGCTGGCCGCCGGCGGTGATGGTTTGCTCCTGCTCGTTGGTCGACACCCGAACGCCCGGCGCCAAGGCGGCGAAGTTGAGGAAGTTGCGGTTGATCTGGGGCAGGGTCTGGATCTGCTGGGTCGTCACATTGGTGGCGATTTCCGGCGTCCGCACCTCGACCAGGCGGCGGCCGGTGACGACCACCTCGCCCAGATCCGTCCCTTCGAGATCGGCCGTGGAAGCGGTTACATCGCCGCCCACGGAAAGATCGACCTCGCCGACCTGACCCACGCCGATGGTGACCACCTCGGAGGTCGTCTGGCCGTCGGTCGTGGTGACGGTGATCTCATAGGTGCCGGGACGCAGGCCCGACAGCACGTAGCCGCCATCCGCATTGGCCGTGGTCCGGTTGGTGAAGCCCGAAGCGACGTCGCGCGCCACGATCGTGGCGCCGGCCTCGGCCTGGGCGCCGTCCGTCACCGATCCGCGGATCGTCGCGGTGGAAACCTGCGCCATGGCTCCGCCGGCTGCAGCCAGCGAAATCGCGACGGCGAGGGCCGAGGCGGCCCCCAGATACTGTTTGGACTTGCGGGTCATTACGGGTTCTCCCCCTTCAGAAGTGATGTGCGGGCGGCGTCGCGCGAGCGGCCGCCGGTCGTCGTTTGGGTCTGTGTCGCCGGGTTGCTTGACGGGCGCACGACCAGTTCGGGCCGGACGACCTCGCAGGCGGTGTCGGCGACGGCCTCGCCCGCTGCGTTGATCAGACGGACGAGACGCTCCAGCGCGCTGCGCCCGGTTTCCGCGATGCGGATTCCAAGTGTGGTCAGGCCCGGCCGCATCAGGGCGGCGATCGGCACATCGTCGAAGCCGACGATGGCAACGTCCTCAGGCACGGCGAGACCGGCGTCCTGCAGGGCCAGCAGGGCTCCGATCGCCATCATGTCGTTGCCGGCGAAGATCGCGTCCGGACGTTCGGACCGGCCTGCCAGTTCGGCCGCGGCCTTGTGGCCCGAGGCCTGGGTGAAGGATCCCTCAATCACCGTCGTGGGCAGGTTCGCCCTCGCCATCGCCTCGAGGTAGCCGGCCAGCCGCGCCTCGGCCTCGAGGTTGCCGGTCGGTCCGGAGATGTGGGCGATGCGGCGTCGACCGGTGGCGATCAGATGCTCGACCGCCTGCACGGCGCCGCCGTGGTTATCGACCACGATCGAGGGACGGCCCGCCCCGGCCCCGCCGTTCATCAGCAGGATCGGCAGCCGCCCGGCCAGGGTGGTGGCCAGATTGGCCGCGTCCAGATGCGGCGACAGCACGATCAGCCCATCCACGCGGCCGCGCATCGAGCGGATCGCCGCCGAGGCCTCCTCGGCGTCGTCATGTGAGCTGGAGACGATCAGATGGTAGCCCAGCGCCCGGGCGCCGACGTCCATGCCCCGGATCAGCTCCGAGAAGAACTCGCCGTACAGGTCCGGCAGGATGACGCCGATCGTCTGGGTCTTGCTGGTCGACAGGCTGCGGGCGCCCGAATGGGGCACGTACTGGAGCGCTTCGACCGCCTCCATCACCTTCTTGCGGGTCGCCTCGGTGACAGGCCCGGCTCCGGTCAGAACACGGGAAACGGAGGCGACGGAGACATCGGCGCGTTCGGCCACGTCGCGGATGGTGGCCGGCTTCATGCGCGGTCGCCCACGCAGGTCTGCAGAGTCGCCGAAAGCGCCAAAGTCTCTCTCCCTGACGGTCCGCGATCCCGGCCCGCTTGTCCGCGAGTCCGTCCGACATTTCCGTGTAACCGATTACATGACACACTAGCAATGTCGCCCGCAAGTGCCCTAGTTTGGTCACAGGGAGGTTGTGCTCCCGGCGCTACACGCGTACCCGCCGGGCCCGATCCGCCCGTTCCAGTCGTATCCATTGAGTCTCACGAGCCTGACACATGACCACCAGAAACACCGGCAACTATCTGTTTCCAGAAGGTTTCCTGTGGGGTGCGGCGACAGCGGCCTATCAGATCGAGGGCTCGTCGATGGCGGATGGCGCGGGAGCCTCGATCTGGGACCGGTTCAGCCACACGCCGGGCAATATGCGCGACGGCGACACCGGCGACGTGGCCTGCGACCACTACAATCGCTGGCGTGAGGACATCCAGCTGATGAAGCGGCTCAACCTCCAGGCCTACCGATTCTCGGTCAGCTGGAGCCGGGTCATGCCCGAGGGCCGGGGCTCCATCAACGACAAGGGCCTCGCCTTCTACGACCGCCTGGTCGATGGCTTGCTCGAGGCCGGGATCGAGCCGCTGTGCACGCTGTATCACTGGGACCTGCCCGCCGCGCTGGACGATCGGGGCGGCTGGCTCAACCCCGACATCGCTGACTGGTTCGCCGACTACGGCCAGGTCCTGTTCGAGAAATTCAAGGGCCGGGTGAAGACCTGGGGCACGATCAACGAGCCCTGGGTGATCGTCGACGGCGGTTATCTGCACGGCGCCCTCGCCCCCGGCCACCGCTCGGCCTTCGAGGCCATGATCGCCGGCCACAACGTCCTGCGCGCACACGGCGCGGCGGTGAAACGCTTCCGGGAAGTGGGCGAGGGCCAGATCGGCATCGTCCTCAACATCGAGCCCAAATACCCCGCCTCGGACAGGCCTGAGGACGAGGCCGCGCGCAAACGCGCCGAGGCCCAGATGAACCGCTGGTTCCTCGATCCGCTGATGGGGCGCGGCTATCCGGAAGAGCTGAAGGATGTCTATGGCGAGGCGTACCGCGAGTTCCCGCAGGAAGACTTCGACCTGATCGCTCAGCCCACCGACTGGATGGGGTTGAACTGGTACACGCGCTCCGTGCCGGAAAACGCGCCCGACGCGTGGCCCGTCCGCGCGCGTCCGGTGAAGCAGGTCCAGCACGCCCACACCGAGACCGGTTGGGAGGTCTATCCTCCCGCCCTGACCGACACCCTGGTCTGGCTGCACGAACAGACCAACGGCCTGCCCTTGATGATCACCGAGAACGGCTCGGCCTGGTACGATCCGCCCCACGCCATCGACGGCCGCGTCCACGACCCGATGCGGGTGGACTACCTCAAGAACCACCTCAAGGCGCTGCACGACGCCATCGGCAAGGGCGTCGACGTGCGCGGCTATATGGCGTGGTCGCTGCTCGACAATCTCGAATGGTCGCTGGGCTACTCAAAGCGGTTCGGCATCACCCACGTCAACTTCCTGACCCAGGAGCGGACCATCAAGGATTCCGGCCTGCTCTACGCCGAGGTGATCAAGTCCAACGGCGGCGTGCTCTGAGCCGTCAACGCACCCGCGCGTAGAAGGCCTCGATCAGATCCAGCCGGTCCGCGAAAGGGATCGACTTCGCCACCGGTCCGTCATTGGTGAACTCCAGCAGCCGGTCGGGTTCCGCCCCGGACTCTGGCCAGGCCTGACGCTGACCGCCGTTAGGATCGCCCTTCGCCGCGAAGGTCGTCCAGTAGCCGGCCATCGCATTGGCCTGCCGCTGGTCCATCTCCCCCGTCGGCCAGGGCGAGGCGGTCAGATTGTCGAAGACGTACTGCCGCTCCGAAGCATGGGTCGCCCCCTCGTGCGGCTCTGGCATCGCCGCCGAGACAACGTCAAACCGGTACAGATACGTCGGATGCCCTCTGCGCGCATGCAGCCGCGCCAGGCGCCGCGCCGGTTCATTGAAGACCAGATCGCTCAGCACATGGGCGTCGTAACCGTTCTGTCCGCCATAGGCCTCGACGAGCGCCCCGCGCTCCGCCTCTGTCATCGCGTCGTCGAGGGCGCCGTAGGGGCTCAGGTCCGAGGGCTTCATCCACCAGAACTCGGCGCTGTTCGTGCCGATGATCAGCGGCACGGGCGCCTGGCGCCCCGCGGCGAAGGCGGCCTCGACATCTTCCCCCACATAGCGGCCATCCTGGACCAGCAGATCGCCGCCGTAGAAATTGGGCGCCGGGCGCAGCAGGGCCTCCGCCGGGATCGCCCGCAGCTGCGCCGCCGTCCCGGCGCCGAGGGACTCCGCAAACGCCTTTCCCCTCGCCTGTAGCGACGGGCCGCCGTCGCGCCTCGCCCGGTTCAGCGGCGTGCCCTCGTCACGCCCCAACCCCGACTGCACCACGGCCCGGTGGAACAGGCCCCTAGCCGGTTCGGAGATCATCAGTCGCGTCACCAGCGCCCCGCCGGCCGACTCGCCGAAGACGGTGACGTTGCCGGCGTCGCCCCCGAACGCCCCCGCATTGTCCCGAACCCACTCCAGCGCGGCGATCACATCCATCAGCCCGTAGTTGGCGGCTGGCTCGCCCGGAGCCCGTTCCGCCGCCAGCGCCGGATGATCGAAGAACCCCAGCCGCCCCAGCCGGTAGTTGATCGTCACCACCACCACGCCGCGCATCGCCAGGTTCGTCCCATCATACAGCGCCGCCGTCCCCGAGCCGTTGTTCAACCCGCCCCCGTGGATCCAGACCATCACCGGCGCGTGGCCGTCGCCCTGCGCCGGCGTCCAGACGTTCAGCGTCAGGCAGTCCTCGCTCATCGGCAGGGGCCCGACCCCATTGTCTCCGTTGGCCGGCGGCTGGATGCAGATCGCGCCGACCTGCCCCGCGTCCCGTTCCCCGCTCCACCCTTCAGCAGGCCGCGGCGCCCGCCAGCGCAAGTCGCCGACCGGCGGCCGCGCATAGGGCACGCCCTTGAAGCTGCGCACGCCGTCGGCTTCGCGCCCGACCAGTACGCCCTGCTCCACCGTCGCGCGCGGCGCGGGGTCCGTGGGACCAGCCGGTGACATCATCAGAACCGCCGCCGCCAGAAACGAAACCATGGACATGGACCCAGACTAGCCGCGCCCGCCCTCTTGGCTCAAACCGCAAAATGCACCACACGCTTCCGGCGCGTGAACCTATGCGCAAGCAAGGCGTTACAGCGACGCGCACGGCGGGGACGGGTTTGAAGGAACTGGCGAAATCGGGCGGCCTGGCGGTCGATCTGGCGAGCGCGTTCGACGCCTCGCCCAATCCCTATGTGCTGCTCACGCCCGATCTGCGCATCGCCGGCGTCAACCAGGCCTATCTGGACGTCACCAACAGCACCCGCGCCGCCATCGTCGGTCAGCCCCTGTTCGCCGCCTTCGATTCCGGGCCGGGTGAAGAGGCGCCGGAAAATGTCCGTCAGGTCCGGGCCTCGCTGGAGCGGGCTCGGGACGAGCGCCGACGGGACCATCTCGCCCTGGTGAAATTCTCGATGGCGCGCGTCGACGAGCACGGCCGCCAGGAGTTCGAGGATCGGTACTGGAGCGCCACCCATACGCCGATCCTCGGCGATGACGGCGAGGTCGTCTTCCTGCTTCAGCATACCACCGACATTACGGAACTGCAGCGGCTGCGCGAGCGCAGCGCCGCCAGCGAGAGTGTCAGCACCATCGACGCGATCCTCGGCGGCGCCGTCCTCGGACGGGCGGAACAGGTGCAGCTGGCCAACGTACGGCTGGAAAGCGAGCGCAACCGCCTGCTCGAGATGTTCATGCAGGCGCCGGGCTTCGTCGCCCTTCTGTCCGGGCCCGAGCATGTCTTCCAGATGCACAACACGGCCTACGCCCAGTTGGTCGGCCATCGCCAGCTCACCGGCAAGACGATCCGCGAGGCCCTTCCGGAAGTCGCCGGTCAGGGCTTCTTCGAATTGGTCGACAACGTCTACGCCACGGGCGAGGCCTACGAGGGGCGCGCCAGCCAGGTGCAGCTGCAGCGCACGCCCGACGGCCCCCTCCAGACCGTCTACCTCAACTTCATCTACCAGCCGATCCGCGACGCGACCGGGGCCGTGGCCGGCATCTTCGTTCAGGGCCACGATGTGACCGAGACGGTCCTCTCGACCGAGCGTCAGAAACTGATGATCGACGAGCTGAACCACCGGGTGAAGAACACTCTGGCGACGGTCCAGTCGATCGCCATGCAGACCGCTCGCTCGCACGGCGATCCGCGCACCTTCGCCGCGGGCTTTCAGGCCCGCCTGCTCGCCCTGTCGCACACCCACGATCTGCTGACCCGCAGCCATTGGGAGGGAGCCGACCTCGACGCCATCCTCCAGCACGAGACCGAGGCCCACGGCAGCGCCCGCGTCTCGGTCAACGGCCCGCACGTCGCCCTGGCCCCTGCCGCGGCGCTGTCGCTGGGAATGATCTTCCACGAACTGGCCACCAACGCCGCCAAATACGGCGCCCTGTCCGCCCCGGACGGGCGAGTGCTCGTGGACTGGTCGGTGGCCGACCAGACGCATCCCCGGCTCCAGCTGGTCTGGCGCGAGATCGGCGGCCCGCCGGTGACGGCGCCGGAGCGAAAGGGTTTCGGCAGCCGACTGATCGAACGAAATGTGCGTCATGATCTGGCCGGAGAGGTCGAACTCGACTACGCAAGCGATGGATTCACCGCGACTTTCTCAATTCCGCTGGACAGGGAGCAGGGCACATGACCCAGGCGTTTGCAGGCCGCCGCGTTCTGGTCGTCGAGGACGAATCCCTCGTGGCCATGCTGCTGGAGACGATCCTTGAGGATATGGGCTGCGTCCCCGTCGGCCCCGCCGCCACGGTCGAGGAGGGCCTGCAGATGGTCACCGAAGGTGGGGCCCTCGACGCCGCCCTGCTGGACGTCAACGTCGCCGGCCGGCAGGTCTTCCCCATCGCCGAGGCGCTCAGGGAGCGAAAGGTGCCGTTCGTCTTCTCGACCGGCTACGGCGAGGGCGGCCTGCCCGACGAATGGCGCGGCCAGCCGACCCTGCAGAAGCCCTTCACCGAAGCCGCCGTCCGCGACGCCCTGATGAAGGCCATGGGTCTGGCGGACGTCTAGAGCGACCGCCCCAGATCCTTCAGCACCGCCCGCGCCGCATTGTGCCCCGGCGCCCCGGTGACGCCGCCGCCCGGATGCGCGCCTGAGCCGCAAAGATAGAGTCCCGGGACCGGCATCCGGTGGTCGGCGTGGCCCAGCACCGGCCGGGCGCTGAACAGCTGGTCCAGCGTCAGCCGCCCGTGGAAGATATCGCCGCCGACCAGGCCGAAACGCCGCTCCAGATCGCGCGGCCCCAGCGCCAGCCGCCCGACCACCGAGGCCTTGAAGCCCGGCGCATGCGCATCGACCGTCTCGATCATCAGGTCCGCCACCGTGTCTCGGTGCTCGTCGCCCAGGGTCGGATCGACGTGCTGGCAGAACAGGCTGGCGACATGCTGCCCCGGCGGCGCGAGGCTGTCGTCCAGGGTCGAGGGGATCAGCATCTCCACGATCGGCTTCGACGACCACCCGTTCAGCCGCGCCTCGGCGTGGGCCCGGTCCATATAGGCCAGCGACGGCGCCATGATGATCCCGGCGGTCAGGTGATCCCCCTGCCCCGGCAGCGCCGTGAAGTTCGGCAACTCCGACAGGGCCACATTCATGCGGAAGGTGCCGGAGCCCGATTGGTAGTTGCCGATCCGCTCGCGGAAGTCCGCCGGCACGACCGCGTCGTCCACGAACCGTTCGAACAGCAGTCGCGGATGCAGGTTGGAAACCACGGCCCGCGCCCGCACCACGTCGCCCGCCTCGGTCACCGCCCCGACGGCCTGTCCCTTTTCGGTCAGGACCGCGGCGATGGGCGTCTCCAGGCGCACGTCGACACCGACCTCCGCGCAGGCCTTCGCCATGGCCTGGGTGATCGCGCCCATGCCGCCCAGGGCATGACCCCAGACGCCCTTCTTCCCGTTCACCTCGCCGAACACATGGTGCAGCAGCACATAGGCCGACCCCGGCGTATAGGGGCTGGCGTAGTTGCCGACGACGCTGTCAAAGCCGAACAGGGCCTTGATCGGATCGCTCCCGAACCAGCCGTCCAGCCAGTCGCCCGCCGACTTGGCGAACAGGTCCAGAAGGTCGCGCCGCCCCTGTGTATCCAGCCCCGCCGCCTGCCTGCCCAGCGACGCGCCCTTCAGCAGTTCCGGCAGCATCGCCATCCAGCCGCCCTCGACCACATTGGGCGGCGCCTTCAGGATCCAGTCGCGCAGCACCGCCGCCACAACTTCCAACCGCCGCTCGTATTCGGGCAGCCGCTCCGCATCGCGAGCTGAAAACCGGGCCACCTCCCCCTGCGTTCGTCCCTCGCCTGCGATGAAATAGCGGCCGTCGTCGAGCGGCAGGAAGTTGGAGACCTTGCGCTCGACCACGGTCAGCCCGTGCCGGGCCAGTTCCATGTCGGCGATCACCTTCGGGTTCAGCAGGCTGACGGTGTAGCTGGCCGTCGAGTTGCGGAAGCCCGGATGGAATTCCTCCGTCACCGCCGCCCCGCCGACGACATGCCGCCGCTCCAGCACCGTCACCTTCAGACCGGCCTTCGCCAGATAGAAGGCGCAGACGAGCCCGTTGTGGCCCCCGCCGAGGATGACGACGTCGGTTTCTGTCCGCATTCTCTTCCGCTCATCCCGGCGAAAGCCGGGACCCAGTGCTTTGGGTGATGATCAGAGGGCTTTAGCCTGCAATGGCCCGACCCGAAACGCTGGCGTCACGATGGACAGGACTGGGTCCCGGCTTTCGCCGGGATGAGCGGAGCTATTGTGGCTCTTCCTCCGGCCGGTGCACCAGCGACACCAGCACCACGCTGATCATCATCAGCAGGAACCAGCTGCCCAGCTTGGCCACAGACACCGGCTCCCACCCGTCCTCCTGCCCCGGATAGGCCCAGGCTTGCGCCCAGGTGCCGAGGTTCTCGGCGAACCAGATGAACAGGGCCACGAGGAAGAAGCCGGGCAGAAACGGCATCGACCGCCGCCGCCGGTCCGGGGTGAAATAGAACCAGCCGCGCCCGAACAGCAGCGCGGTCAGGGCGAACAGCCCCAGCCGCACGTCCGGCAGCCAGTGGTGGGCGAAGAAGTTGACGTAGATCGCCGCCGCCAGCGCCCAGGTCGTCCACAGCGGCGGATAGTGGCGGAAACGGATGTCGAAGATGCGCCAGATCCGCGCGATGTAGCTGCCCACCGCCGCATACATGAAGCCCGAGAACAGCGGCACGGCGCCGATCCGCAGCAGGCTGTCCTCCGGATAGATCCACGACCCCGCCGCCGTCTTGAACAGCTCCATGACCGTCCCGACCACGTGGAAGACGAAGATCACCCTCGCCTCCTCCCAGCTCTCCAGCTTCAGCGCCAGCATGGCCGCCTGGATCGTCACCGCCGCCAGCACGAGGAAGTCGTAGCGCGCGATCGGCGCCTGCTCGGGCCACCACAGCTTCGTCGCGATCAGCAGCGCCAGCATCGCCCCGCCGAACAGGCAGGCCCAGCCCTGTTTGATCCCGAACATCAGGAACTCGAACCCGTACCGGCTCCACGCCCGCCGGTCAGACCATGCCTGCAGCCGGCCAAGCCAGTGACGGCCCCAGGTTTCGAGCGGAAGACGGCGCGGTTCTGTCATGGGATCAGCCTGGCCGCCGCCCGGGGCTCAGGCATGAGCAGAATCTGAGGAATTCCCGTGGCGCGGTGAATTCACCCCCGCCCGCGGTACGTCGGCACGCCCTGGTCCGGCAGCCACAGCCCCTCCGGCGCCGCCCCGGTCTGCCAGAAGACGTCAATCGGGATGCCGCCGCGCGGGTACCAGTAGCCGCCGATGCGCAGCCACGCCGGCTTCAGCAGATCGACCAGCCGCTTGCCGATGGCCACGGTGCAGTCCTCGTGAAAGGCGCCGTGGTTGCGGAAGCTCGTCAGGTACAGCTTCAGCGACTTCGACTCGACCAGCCACTCGCCCGGCGCATAGTCGATGACAATGTGGGCGAAGTCCGGCTGGCCCGTCACAGGGCACAGGCTGGTGAACTCCGGCGCCGTGAACCGCGTCAGGTACAGCGTTCCCGCGTGCGGGTTCGGCACCCGCTCCAGCACGGCGGTCTCCGGGCTCGTCGGCGCGGCGGTCATTTGGCCGAGCTGGTGCAGGCCGGAAGTGTCGGTGGTCATGGATTTCAGTCCGGGGCGGCCTGCCGGCCAGCGAGAAGGAACGTGTCCCGAGGCAATAGGGCCATGCGCCCCGGTTTTCAAAGGGCCGGCGCCGGGAAGGGATCCGCCCGCCGGAGCGACGAGCCCGCCCGGGACGTCTAGAGGGCCTGGGCGCCCAGCCTCGCCGTCCAGCGCGCCGCCCTCTCCTTCAGCTCCAGCTCGCGCATCAACGGCGAGGCGTCCTCGGGCAGCCGGTCCAGCTGTTCGAAGCGGAAATCGGCTTCCGCATTCGCGTTCCACGCCGCCTGCAGGGTGCGGAATGGCGACCCGCCCTGACGCAGGGTGAACCACAGCCCGTTCTGCTCGGTGTCGACGTGGCGGCTCTTGCCGACCCAGGCCTCGCCCGTCGCGGTGCAGATCACCGCGAACACTCCGGCGACGGTCTTGCGCTCCTTGTAGGCGGCCACTGCGGCCTTCCGCTCCTGCGGGGTCATACGAGTCTCCTTTTTACCCGGGTAATATAGCGGTTATTTTTACCCGGGTAAATATGCCCGTCGCCCGTTCCTGGCGCGGGAAGCAGGTCTGACCATTTGCCTTCCCCCGCGACAGCCCGCTATCCGTAGCGAAAGACAACCCGGGGAAACGTCATGGCCATTCCGGCATCGCTGCAAAAGGGACTGAAGCTGCCGGTGATCGCCGCGCCGATGTTCCTCGTCTCCGGCCCCGACCTCGTCGTCGAGTGCTGCAACAACGGGGTCATCGGCACCTTCCCGTCGCTGAACCAGCGCACCACCGACGGCTATCGGGACTGGCTGCAGGAGATCAAGGGCCGGCTGAACCCCGACGCCGCCGCCTTCGGCGTCAACCACATCGTCCACCCGACCAATCCGCGGCTGATGGCCGACATGATGGTCTCGGTCGAGGAAAAGGTGCCGCTGATCATCACCTCCCTGGGCGCGGTGCGCGACGTGGTCGAGGCGGTGCACGGCTATGGCGGCGTGGTCTTCCACGACATCGCCAACGTCCGTCATGCGAAGAAGGCCGCCCAGGCGGGGGTCGACGGCCTGATCCTGGTGGCCAACGGCGCCGGCGGCCACGCGGGGGTGGTCAACCCCTTCGCCCTGGTTGAGGAGGTCCGCACCTTCTTTGACGGGACTATCATCCTGTCCGGCTGCCTCTCCACCGGCCGCGACGTCGCCGCGGCGACCATGCTGGGCGCCGACTTCGCCTATATGGGCACCCGCTTCATCTCGACGACCGAGAGCCAGGCCCAGCAGGAGTACAAGCAGATGATCGTCGACGCCGGCGCTTCGGACATCACCTACACCCCGGCCGTCTCGGGCATCCCCGCCAACTTCCTGACGCCCTCGCTGATCGCCAACGGCATCGATCCGAAATCGCTGCCCGAGCACAAGCTCGACATGGGCGAGGAGGCGCGCGCGTGGAAGACAGTCTGGTCGGCCGGTCAGGGCGTCGGCGCGGTGCATGATATTCTGCCGACGGAGCAACTTGTCCGCCGGCTTCGGGACGAATATGCGGAGGCCTGCGCCGTTTTCGACAAGAAGCGGTTCTAGACCGGCCCGCATCCCGGACCCCTGGCCAGACCGAAGCGACCACCGATGATCCGCACCCTGACGACCGCCGCCGCCGCGACCGCCCTGCTCGCCTGCGCCTCAGCCGCCGCCGCCCAGGAGGCCGCGCCCCCGTCCGGCGCCTGGAGCTTCGCGGTCGGGGCCGCGACCGACAACCGTTCCAAGGATGCGTCCAAGTCCGACGGCGACCCGTTCGTCTGGGGCGAGGCCGAGTGGGAGAGCGCGTCAGGCCTGTTCTACGCCGGGCCCTCGTTCGAGACGGTCAAGTCCTCCGGCTCGGAGCTTGAGGCCGCACTGACCGCCGGCGTCCGGCCCGAATTCTCGGGCTTCGATTTCGACCTCAACGCCAAACACAAATGGCTGGTCGACGCCGACCCGGCGACCGACGACGACGCCTGGGAATTCACCGCCGACATGAAGCGTTCCATCGGCCCCGCCAGCGGCCGTCTGCGCCTGCAGTATTCGCCGGACACGATCGGCGCCGGCGAGGCTTGGACCTGGACCGAGGCGCAGATCGGCTGGGACTTCACCGACAAGCTCTACGCCTCCGCCGCCATCGGGCGCCGGGAGCAGGAAACCAGCGTCGACTACACCGGCTACAACGCCGGGATTTCCTACGCCCTGACCCGCAGTCTGGAGGCCGACCTGCGCTGGTACGGGACGGACGCGGACGTTCCCGGCGAGCAATACGCCGATAGTCTGGTCGCGGGCCTCAGTTTCGCCTTCTGAGGCTCGCAATCGCGCCCCATCGTACCTACCTGAGTGGGATGACTCACAGACCCACCACACTCGAACGCGCCTATGAACTCGCCCGCGAGGGCCGGTGCCGCACCGTCAGCGACATCAAACAGGCCCTGTCCACCGAGGGCTTCGACCGCATCCAGGACTCCCTCTACGGCCCGACCCTGAGCGCGGCCCTGCGCAAGTTGTGCCAGGAACACTATGTGGCGCCTGTCGAGCCCGCCACCGAGGACCAGACCGCGAGCTGATCATCGGCTTGATTTCGCCACGCGAACCGTCCACTATCCCTGACGTCGATCTCTCTGCGAAACGCCACCCTCTGCTTTCGCACTGAGGTCTAGCCGCTCCTTTCAGACCCGACAGGCTCCAGGGGCTCTTCCCTGTAGCCAACTTCTAACGGAGGTCCTGAAAATGGCTACCGGCACTGTAAAATGGTTCAACGGCACCAAGGGCTACGGCTTCATCCAGCCGGACGACGGCGGCAAGGACGTGTTCGTCCACATCTCGGCCGTCGAACAGGCGGGCCTGCGCGGCCTCGATGAAAACCAGAAGGTTTCCTACGAAATCGAGCGCGACAAGCGTTCGGGCAAGGAATCCGCTGGTCAGCTGAAGACCGAGGGCTGAGTTCAGGCGCCGGTCTCCGGCGCATGATTTCGAACGGCGGCGGGGCCTCGGCTCCGCCGCCGTTTTGCTGTCCGGGGCGCGCCCTTACGAAGGAACCGCCTGTCTGGATGTCGGGGTGTGGCCAGTAGCCGCAAAGGTGATCCGTCCGCCCCGCTCCTTCGTCTGTGCCCTGAGCCGTATCGACGGCCGCTCAGGAGAGACACAGATGACCTTCACCCCGACCCGCACCGTTCTGATCGCCGGCGTGGCCGCTTGCGCCGTCTTCGCCGGAGCCTGCTCGCCGGCCGCGGAAACGCCGTCCGCCACGGAAACCGCCGAAGCCACGGCGACCCCCGCCCAGGAGACCGTCATGGTCGGCGGCGCGGCCATGTATCCCGACAAGACCATCGTCGAGAACGCCAGCAACTCGGCCGACCACAAGACCCTCGTCGCCGCCGTGACCGCCGCCGGCCTTGTCGAGACCCTGTCGGGCCCCGGTCCGTTCACGGTTTTCGCCCCGACCGACGCCGCCTTCGCCAAACTGCCGGCCGGCACGGTCGAGAGCCTGGTCGAGCCCGCCAACAAGGCGACCCTGACCAAAATCCTGACCTATCATGTGGTCGCCGGCCGGGTCGCCGCGGCCGACCTGATCGCGCAGATCAACGCCGGCGGGGGCAGCGCCGCCCTGACCACCGTCGAGGGCGGAACCCTGACGGCCTCGCTGCGCGGCGACTCCGTCATCCTGACCGACGAGAAGGGCGGCACCGCCACGGTCACCCAAGCCGACGTGTTCCAGTCCAACGGCGTGATCCACGTCACCGACACCGTCTCCATGCCCAACTGATGATGACCCGCGGGGCGGTCGCCGGCGCGACGGCCCCGCGGCCTATCTCACGGCCGCGCTTGCTATTGTCGGGGAAAGGGCCCACTTGAGGCTTCGTCGATCTCTTGCGAAACGCTGCTGTCCCTTTGCATCGCGCACCGAGGTCCAAAGCCGATCCCATTCAGACCCGACAGGCCTCCCGGACTCTTTCCGGCGGTCAACTGCTAGCGGAGGTCCTGAAAATGGCTACCGGCACTGTTAAATGGTACAATTCCACCAAGGGCTATGGTTTCATCGCCCCCGATGATGGCGGCAAGGACGTTTTCGTCCACGCTTCGGCCGTCGAAGTTTCGGACCTGGGTTCGCTCAACGAAAACCAGAAGGTCTCCTACGAGATCGAGCGCGACTCGCGTTCGGGCAAGGAATCGGCCGGTCGCCTGAAGGCCGCCGAATAGTTTCCGACTGACGGAAGGGCCGGCCGCCGAACAGGCGCCGGCCCGACCTCCGTTCCCTTGTCCCCAGGAGACTATCGATGACCCCGCTTGCCGACATGATCCCCGCCATGAGCGATCCCGACCTCAAGGCCCTGCGCGCCAACGCCGCCCGCCTGTCGGAATCCGGCTCCGCGGTTCAGATGAACACCGCCACTGAAATCCTCCCTCTGATCGACGCCGAATTCGAACGCCGCGCCGCCGCGCCGGCCTCGACGGTCAAGAAGGTTCGCGCGCCGGCCAAGAAGAAGGTCGTCCCGGCCACCGGCCACCAGACGGCCCTGCCTTCCAAGGCCGCCTGAATATCGACCCCGCGCCCCGCGAAAGCGGGGGCGCGCCGTTCCGCTGATCACCCCAGCGCCTGATCCAGATCCGCGATCAGATCCTCGACATCCTCCACGCCCACGGACAGCCGGATCAGGTTGTCCGTCACCCCGCCCGCCTCGCGCAGCTCTTTCGGCACCGAGGCGTGGGTCATGATGGCCGGGTGGTTGACCAGGCTTTCGACCCCGCCCAGCGACTCCGCCAGGGTGAAGACCTGCACCCGCTCCAGCACCTGTTTGGTCCGCGCCAGATCGCCGTCGATGACAGCCGTCACCATCCCGCCGAAGCGGCCGTTCATCTGCCGCGCCGCCAGATCGTGCTGCGGATGGCTGATCAGCCCCGGATAGATCACCTTCGCGATCCCCTTCCGCTCCTCCAGCCAGCGGGCCACGGCCAGGGCGTTCTCGTTGTGCGCCCTCATGCGCAGGCCGAGGGTCTTCAGCCCCCGGTTGGCGAGAAAGGCGTCGAACGGCCCCATCACCCCGCCGACCGAGTTCTGCAGAAACTTGATCTCCTTCGCCAGCGCGGGGTCCGCCGTCACCAGCGCCCCGCCGATGATGTCGGAGTGGCCGTTCAGATATTTGGTCGCCGAATGCATCACCACGTCGGCCCCCAGCTTCAGCGGCTGCTGGCTCCATGGCGTGGCGAAGGTGTTGTCGACCACCAGCAGCAGGCCGTGCGCCTTCGCGATCCGGGACAGGCCGGCGATGTCGGCCAGTTTCATCAGCGGATTGGTCGGGGTCTCGGCCCAGATCAGCTTCGTCTTCGGCGTGATGGCCGCCTCGACTTTCGCCAGATCGCTCAAATCGACATAGGCGAAGTCCAGCCCCATCGACCGCCGCCGCACCCGCTCGAACAGCCGCCACGAACCGCCGTACAAGTCGTCGCCAGTGACGATGTGCGAACCCGCGTCCAGCAGTTCCAGCGCCGTCGAGGTCGCCGCCATGCCGCTGGCGAAGCCGAAACCGTGGGTCCCGCCCTCGAGATCCGCCAGACAGGCCTCGAACGCCTCGCGCGTCGGGTTCTTGCCCCGCGCGTACTCATAGCCCTTGTTCACCCCGGGGCTTTCCTGGGCGTAGGTAGAGGTGGCGTAGATCGGCGTCATCACCGCGCCCGTGGTCGGGTCGGGCCGCTGGCCGGCGTGGATGGCGCGGGTCGAGAAACCCTGGCTGTTCTTCAGCGAGCTCATGCGGTGTCCTGATCGATGCGGCCGATGGTGCCGCCGTAGAATTCGGCCGAGCGCGTGAACACCTCGGCCCACTCGGGGGGTCTCAACAGATGGCCGGCCCCGGCGATCACTTCAACCCGCACATTGACGTCATGCTCGCGCAGGAAGTCGACCCAGGCCGCTGTGTTGCGCGGCAGCACATGGGTGTCGTTCTCGGCCCGGATGACCAGAACCGGAACGCGCCGGCGCGGGACGCGCGGCGTATAGACATCGACGCCCCCCGCCAGCCCGATCGCCGCCGCCGCCCGGCTGTTGCCCAGCGCCCCGTCGACCGCGACGTACGATCCCAGCGAATAGCCGAACATCGCGGTCCGCCGCCGGTCCACGCCCCGCTCGATGAACCAGTCGATGGCGTGCTCGCCGACGTCGCGCCACGCCTCCATCATCCGCTCCGGCCGGACGCCGTCGTCGGGGAAGGCGTCGGTGTAGAGCGGCGTCAGCACCTGATAGCCGTCGCCTGCGAACTGCATGGCCAGCTCATGCCACGGCCCGGCGTTGCGGATGCGTCCGCCCGAGCCGTGCATCATCACGATCGCGGCCCGCCGCCCCTCGCCCGCCGGCCGATAGTGGATGGCGCGGATCGGCTTGTCGTGGCTCTGAAAGGTCATGCCCTCGTAGATCGGCGCCGCGTCCTGCGCCCGCGCGGCCGGCGCCAGCGCCAGCCCGGCCGCCGCGCCCGCCAGAAGTCTACGCCGGTCCATGGCCCGCCTCCCGCCGGCTCTCAAGAAAGGTTCGCGTATGGCTCATGACGGCGCACCAAGTGGGCAGGTCGTACTGATGGCCGTCGAACGCCAGTTCGCGCACTTCCACGGCCGCCCCCGCCTCGCGCAGGTCATCCGCCAACCGCAGCGTCGCCCGAACCGGCACGGCCTCGTCGCGCCGCGCATGCAGCAGCAGCACCGACAGATCGCGTCCGGCCAGGCTCTGCTCCACGGCGCCGCCCCCGGCTGCGAGCACCACCGAACGCACCTCGCCCCCGGGCGCGGCAGCCGCATCGACCGCGACCCCGGCGCCGCGCGAATAGCCCCAAAGCGCCACCCGCCCGGCCGACAGTCCCTGTCCGGAAGCCAGCTCGCCGGCCGCGTCCAGCGCCGCCTGCCGCCACGCCCGCGCGGTCACGGCCCGCCGGCTGGGATCCGGATCCGCGGCGTCGAAATAGGCCGGCAGGATCACATGATAGCCCCGGGACGCCAGCTGGATCGCATGGGCGTCGAACAGGATCGAGTTCATCTCGAACCCCGTGCCGCCATGCAGCATCACGACGCCATCGCCGTTGGCCTCGCCCCGCGGCGTATAGAGATAGGCCCGCACCGGCCGTCCCCGGCTCTCGAAGGCGATCAGCGCCCTCGAGGCCCGCACCGGCACATCGTCGGCGCAGCCCGGAACCCCCACCTGCGGCCTCTCGGGAACCTGCGCCAGCGCGCGGGGCCCGCCGGCCAGGGCCGCGATCAGCCCGACCAGCGCGAGGCGCGTCGGAATGGCCGGACCCCTCCCCCTCATGATCCCGCCTCTCCCCCGATCAGGGCGCGGTCCAGGAAGGTCCGCGTCCGCTCGAACACATCGCACCAGGCCGCGCGGCCGAGGCCGTGCCCCTCGTGCCGCAGGGCCTGAATCTCGACCGTCGCACCCCGGCGCCGCAAGCCGTCTCCCCACCGCCGCGTGGACTCCGGCGAGATCACCGGGTCCCGTCGCGCGTGAATCAGCAGCACCGGGACCGGCCGCCCGGCCCGGCCGGCCTCGCCCGCGTCCAGGCCGCCGGCCACCGAGACCGCCGCCGCCACGGCGTCCGCCTCCATCGCCGTCTCGCCCGAAAGGAAGCCGCCGAGCGAATAGCCCCACAGCGCCACCCGGCCCGGCTCCATTCCAGGCTGGGAGCCCAGGAAGGCTGCGCCGTCCCGCGCCGCGCCACGCCAGAGCCGCAGATCGCGATCGGTCCGGTTCTGGCGGCCCGGTTGCGCGTCGTAATAGTTGGGGACCAGCACATGATAGCCCCGCGACGCCAGCTGGATCGCATGGGGATCGAACGTCTGCGCGTCGGCGGCCAGCCCCCTCGCGCCGTGCAGCAGAACCACCCCCGCCCCGTTCGGCCGGGCGGGGCGATAGATCAGACCCCGCACGGTCGCCTGCCCACTCTCATACGACGCCTGCGTCCGCGTGGCCGCATGAGCCACGTCGCCGTCGCAGGCCGCCTGCGCCGCCGACGGCAGCGACCAGACAAGGGCCAATGCGAACGCCAGGTGCGGGCCGCGCCTCATCGCTTACCGGTTCAGGCTCAGGTGGTTGATCAGATCGCTGCGGGTGATCAGGCCCACAAACGCCTCTCCGTCCAGCACGATGGCCACCCGGTCTCGGTCGAACAGGGGGATCAGGGCTTCGAGGGATTCGGACACCTGCACCGTGTCGAGGTCGCGCGTCATCACCGAACCGACCGGCTTCCTGAAGCGCTCCTCGCGGGTGATCTCGTCGGTGTTCATCACATGGACGATGTCGCTCTCGTCGACGATCCCGACCAGTCGCCCGTCCGCGATCACCGGCAACTGGGAGACGTCAGCCCCCTTCATCCGCTTGAAGGCCGTGTCGAGCGTGTCGTCCGGACCGATCACGACCACGTCGCCATTCTCGTATTTGCGGGTGATCAGGTCCGACAGATCGCCATGCAACTCGCGTTGGCCCAGACCCTGATCCGCCAGCCAGGCGTCATTGTAGACCTTGGACAGGTATTTCGCCCCGGTGTCGCAGACGAAGGTCACCACCCGCTTCGGCTCGGTCTGTTCGCGGCACCAGCGCAGGGCCGCGGCGATCAGCGTGCCCGACGACGAGCCGGCCAGCACCCCCTCCTTCAGCAGCAGTTCGCGCACCGTGGCGACGGCCTCGGCGTCGGGGATCGAATAGGCGGTGTCGATCAGGTCCATGTCGGCCGTGTCCGGCACGAAATTCTGCCCGATGCCTTCGACCGTATAGCTGCCCTCCGGCCCGGGAACGCCCTCGTTGACGAGGCCCGCGAGGGTCGAACCGACCGGATCGGCGAGGATGATCTTCGCGTCCGAACCGACGCTTTTCAGGAACCGGGCGATGCCGGTGATGGTGCCGCCAGAGCCGATGCCGGCGACGAAGGCGTCGATGTCGCGGCCCATCTGCTCCCAGATCTCGGGACCGGTGGTCTGGAAATGGGCCAGGGAGTTGGCGTCGTTGGCGAACTGGTTGACGTAGAACCCGCCCGGGATCTGCTGCGCCAGACGCTCCGCCATGTCGGTGTAATATTCCGGATGCCCGTGCGGCACGTCCGAACGCGTCAGGCGAACATCGGCGCCCATCGCTCTGAGATGCTGGATTTTTTCCTTGGACATCTTGTCCGGGATGACCAGCAGCACCTTATACCCCTTGGCTTGACCCACCAAGGTCAGCGCCAGCCCGGTGTTGCCGGCCGTCGCCTCGACGATGGTCCCGCCGGGCTTCAGAAACCCCTCCGCCTCCGCCGCCGCGATCATCGACAGCGCGATGCGGTCCTTGATCGATCCGCCCGGGTTCTGCGATTCCAGTTTCAGGAACAGCCGGCACGGGCCGGTGTCCATCTTCGTCACCTCCACCATCGGCGTCTTGCCGATCAGGTCCAGCAGCGAGCCGGTCGGACCGGTCAGGACCGGGGCGGGGGCGAGAGACATTCAGACAACTCCACAGGGCTTGGAGCCGAAAGCTAGGCTCCACCCCTCTTCACGACAAGCCGCGCAAGATTTCGCCTCCGAACAGGCGTGAAGCGCGTTATCTAGGATTCCAATGACCAAATCTCCCAAACGCCCGGCCGCCGGCCTTCCCGACAAGGCTGCCCTCCTCGCCTTCCTGCGCGAGGCCGGATCGGCCGAGAAGACCGATATCGCCCGCCATTTCGGCCTGAAAGGCGGGGACCGCCGCGCCCTGCGAGAAATGATCCGCGAGCTTGAGGCCGCGGGTGAACTCGGCAAGCGCGGCCGCAAGGGCTTTTCCGAAGCCGGCGCCCTGCCCCCCGTCGGCGTCGCCGATGTGATCGAACGGGACGTCGACGGCGAGCTCTACGTCCGCCTCGTCGAGGCGTCGCCCGATGCGCCCCGCGCCATCCTCGTTCCCGACAACACCGGCAAGACCGGCGCCGCCCCCGGCCTCGGGGCCCGCGTCCTGGCCAAATTCTCGCGCGGCGAGGACGGTTGGGAAGCCCGGGTCATCAAGGTGCTCGACACCGATACGAACCGCGTCCTCGGCGTCATCCGCAAATCCAACAAGGAGGTCCGGGTCGAACCCGTCGACCGCCGCTCGAAGGACGTCCTCCTGGTCCCCCACGCCCAGGGCGCCGACCTCCGCGACGGCGATCTGGTGCTGGCCGCCATCGAGAAGGGCGAGCAGCGCTACGGACCCAAACGCGGCAAGATCCTTGAGACCATAGGCCGCGAGGACGATCCCCGCGCCGCCTCCCTGATCGCCATCGCCGCCCACAATGTGCCGATGGGCTTCTCCGACAAGGTTCTGCAGGAGGCCGAGGACCAGGCCCTGCCGACGCTCCAGGGACGCGAGGACCTGCGCGACCTGCCGTTGATCACCATCGATCCCGCCGACGCCCGCGACCACGACGACGCGGTCTTCGCCCAGCGCGACGAGGATCCGAAGAACGAGGGCGGCTGGGTCGTCTGGGTCGCCATCGCCGACGTCTCCGCCTACGTCCGCGCCGGAACGGCCCTCGACCGCGAAGCGCGCGAGAAGGGCAATTCGACCTACTTCCCCGACCGCGTCGAGCCGATGCTGCCCGAGGTCCTGTCCAATGGCCTGTGCAGCCTCAAGCACGGCCAGAACCGCGCCTGCCTCGCCGTCCGCATGGTCTTCGACAAGGACGGGCGGAAGATCGGCCACAAGTTCGTCCGCGGCCTGATGCGGTCGCACGCCAGCCTCAGCTACGAACAGGCCCAGGCCGCCATCGACGGCCCGGAAAACGGCGGCGGGACCGACGACATCACCGGCCCGATCATGGACCTGATCCTGTACCCGCTGTGGAACGCCTACCGGGCCATGCTCAAGGGCCGCACCAAACGCTCCCCGCTGGCCATCGAAAGCCCCGAACGCAAGGTGCTGATGGACCCGGGCGGCGGCATCGGGACCATCGAGCCGCGCAAGTCGCTGGAGGCGCATCGCCTGATCGAGGAGATGATGATCCAGGCCAACGTCTGCGCCGCCGAGACGCTGGAGCAGAAGAAGACGCCCCTGCTCTACCGCGTCCACGACGCCCCCAGTCAGGAGAAGCTGTTCAACCTCGGCGACTTCCTCCAGACCATCGGCAAGCCGTGGAACAAGGGCGAGCCCGCGACTACCAAACGGTTCAACAAGCTCCTCGACGAGACCCGCGACACCCCCCACGCGGAGGTCGTCAACGAGGTCGTCCTGCGCACCCAGATGCAGGCCATCTATTCGCCGGAGAACGTCGGCCACTTCGGCCTCAACCTCGACCGCTACGCCCACTTCACCTCGCCGATCCGGCGCTATTCCGACCTGATCGTCCACCGCGGTCTGATCCGCGCCCTCGGCCTCGGCAAGGACGGCCTGACCGACCGCGAGATCAGCGAACTGCCCGCCATCGCCGAACAGGTGACGATGACCGAGCGCCGCTCCATGGCCGCCGAGCGCGCCGCCATGGACCGCTATATGGCCTCCTTCCTGTCCGAGCGCGTCGGCGCGACCTTCACCGGCCGCATCACCGGCGTGACCCGCTTCGGCCTGTTCATCCGCCTCGATGAGACCGGCGCCGACGGCCTCGTCCCCGTCTCCACCTTGGGCGGCGAATATTTCCACCACGACGACCGCATCCACGCCCTTGTCGGCGAACGCAGCGGCCAGCGCTGGACCCTGGGCCGCACCGTCGAGGTCAAGCTGGTCGAGGCCACGCCGGTCACCGGCGGTCTCGTATTCGAAATGATCTCGGACCCGGCCCCGCGCGACCCCAACGCCCCTGCCCCCCGCCTCGGCGTCCGCGCCCGCGGCAAGGGCGGCGACGGCTTCCCGAAGCGCGGCGGCGCCCGCCCCGGCGGTCCCAAGCCTCCCCGCGGCGGCAAACCCTCCGGCGGCCTGAAGGGCGTCCGCAAGGGCAAGCGGCGGTGAGCCAGCCGTTCGACGCGGCGCAGGATCTCAGGGACGCCCCGCGCACCGGGGACCGCCAGCGCCCGAAGGACGCCGCCACCCTGATCCTGACCCGGGTCCGGAAACGCGCGCCCGAGGTGCTGATGGGCCGGCGCGCGCCCGGCCACGTCTTCATGGCGGCCAAGTGGGTCTTTCCCGGCGGTCGGGTGGAGCGAGCCGACCATTCCGCCGCCTTCGCCACCGATCTCGCCGACGCCGACGCAATCCGGCTGCACCGCGAGATGACGCCCCGCCGCGCCCGCGCCCTGGCCCTCGCCGCCGTGCGCGAGACCTTCGAGGAGACCGGCCTTCTGCTGGCGGAGCCGGCCCCGCCCGCCTCCGTCGCCGGACCGTGGCGCGAGTTCCGGGCCGCCGGGGCCCTGCCCGATCTCGCGGCGCTCCGCTACATCGCCCGCGCGATCACCCCGCCCGGCCGCAGCCGCCGCTTCGACGCCCGTTTCTTCATGGCCGACGCCTCGGCCCTGCTCCATCCCGAGCCCACCGCCGGCTCCGGCGAGTTGGACGAGATCGCCTGGCTGCCGCTCGCGGACGCCCGCTCCCTCGACCTCCCGGCCATCACCCGCTTCGTGCTCGGCGAGGTCTCCGACCGTCTGACCCATCCGCAGCGCCCGGTGCCCTTCGTGCGCATGATCCGCGGCCGGCACGTCGTCGAGCATCAGGATTGAAGCTCCGCCCGCTTTGACCCCGGCCCCGCTCGCCGGTATGCCGACGGGATGAAGCTCGAGGTTCCGTTCATCAAGCTGCCGTTCCGCTTCGACGCGGCCCGGCTGCAGGAAGAGGTCGCGGCCTTCCCGGCCGAGGCCTGGGTGCGTCACCCCAACAATCTCGACGGCAACAGCGCCCTGCGCCTGATCACCGTCGGCGGCGGCGAGAACGACGACGTCGCCGGGCCCATGGCCATGACGCCCCACCTGAAGGCCTCGCCCTATCTGCAGCAGGTGCTGGCCCATTTCGGCGTGGTCTGGAGCCGCTCGCGCCTGATGAAGCTCGGCCCCGGGTCGACGGTGCCGATGCACACCGACATCAATTACCACTGGTTCCACCGCGTCCGGCTGCACATCCCGATCGTGACCACGCCGGATGTCCGGTTCTTCTGCGACGACCAGGTGGTGCACATGGGCCAGGGCGAGTCGTGGATCTTCGACAACTGGCGTCCGCACAAGGTCGAGAACGGCTCGGACATCGAGCGCGTCCACCTCGTCGCCGACACCACCGGGAACAGCCGATTCTGGGACATGGCCCACGCCGCCGCGGCCCAGGACATCCCGCCCCAGGCCGTGCCGTACCAGCCCGGCGCCCGCGTCGGCATCGCCACCGAGCAGCACAACATCTACCGTGTCATGCCCCCGTCCGAGGTCGACGACCTGCTGCGCGACCTGGCCGAGGAGACGGTCTCGCTCAAGCCGGGCGACGCGGGCGCCGAGGAGTTCGCCCGCTATCAGCGCGTCCTCTACGGCTTCCGCCAGGACTGGCGTCAGCTGTGGTCCCTGTTCGCCGACACCGACCGCGGCGTGCCCCACTACCGCAAGCGGCTGGAGATGCTGCTGCAGCAGGTCCAGGCCCTCGGCGACGACCTGCGCGTCCGCTCCAACCAGATGCCGGTGCTGCGCGTCATCGGCCAGCGCATCGGCACCTATGCCGTGAATCCCGAGGTCGGCGTCATGGGCGCTCCGGCCGCCGGCTCCGGCGCCACGACCCCGGCCGCGCCGGCCGTCCGCCCGGTCGTGCGCACCCCCGACTACGACCGCCCCGTCATCATCGTCGCCGCGCCCCGCTCGGGCAGCACCGCCCTGTTCGAGACCCTCGCGGTCACGCCCCAGCTGCATAATCCCGGCGGCGAGGCCCACTGGCTGGTCGAGGGCTTCCGCATATTCCTGCCCGGCGCCCCCGGTGTCGACTCCAACCGCCTGACCGCGGACCGGATGACGCCCGAGATCGCCCTGGCCATGAAGTCGCGCCTGGCCGAGAAACTGGTCGACGCCGCCGGCGCCCCCGCCGCCGCCGCCTCGGTGCGCCTGCTCGAGAAGACGCCCAAGAACGCCCTGCGCATCCCCTTCTTCAACGCCCTCTTCCCGGACGCCCGCTTCGTCTTCCTGTGGCGCGAGCCGGAGGAGAACATCTCCAGCATCATCGACGCCTGGCGCGCCGGCGGCTGGGTCACCTATCCGCAGCTGCCCGGCTGGGACGGCCCGTGGTCCCTGCTGCTGCCGCCCGGCTGGCAGGGCCTCAAGGGCAGGCCCCTGCCCGAGGTCGCGGCCTATCAGTGGGCGACCACCAACCAGACCATCATGGACGATCTGGAGCAGCTGCCAGCCGACCGCCGTCACGTGGTCCGCTACAGCGACTTCCTCGCCGATCCGGCCGCCGTCATCCGCGGCGTCTGCGATTTCGCGGGGCTGGAGTTCGACCCGGCCCTGGTCGAGCGCACCGGCGGCGACCTGCCGCCCTCGCGCCACACCCTGACCCCGCCCGAAGCCGGCAAGTGGAAGAAGAACGCCGCCGAGATCGAGCCCCTGATCCCCGGCCTCCAGCCCCTGATCGAGCGCCTGCGCGCCTTCCGCTAAGCTATTCGGCCACCGGCCGCGTCAGATCGAACTCGACCCGCATGAACCGCCCGCCCGGACGGCGCAGCTCATAGGCGAAGATCCGCCTCGGATGGACCTCCATGGCCCAGACGTTGGTGGTGGAGACCTGCGCCCCGCCGGCGACGAACTGCTCGATCGACTCCCGGTCCACCGGAAATTCCTGCCGTTCGGCCGTACCCGCCCCGGCCGTGTCGCCGCCGTACATGTGATAGCCGTGGATCACGCCCTGCGGGTCGCGGTGATCATGCTTGAGCCGCAGCCCCGTCCCGGTGCGGGTCACGATCCAGCGCCGCGACCGGTCCTCGCCCACGGCGAACGGGATCCCCACTTCCCCGGCCGAGCAGTCGCGCACATGCATCACCAGCCGGTTCGCGCGGAAATCCGCATCCGCCGGGTCATCGCTCACCACCCGGCCCACGAATCTCTGGCCGCACAGGGCGTTCAGCCGCGCCATGAAGGCGTCTTGCGGATGGCTCGGCTCCGGCGCGCTGGCGCAGCCCGCCAGTATCGGCGACAGAAACAGGGCCGCGACCGCGGCGAGCGTCAGGGTTTTCATGCCCCCACCCTGACCCGCCAGGCCTTCCGGCTCAATGCGTCTCTCGCGCGGTTGACTTCCGGACGCGCCTGAGTATGTTCCGCGCCTCTCATTTCAGCGGCTTTCGCCGTCGCAAAGGTAATTCCGATGGCCAAGCCGGCTTCCATCAAGATCCGCCTGAACTCGACCGCCGACACGGGCTTCTTCTACGTCACCAAGAAGAACGCCCGCACCATGACCGAGAAGATGGTCGTCAAGAAATACGACCCGGTCGTGCGCAAGCACGTCGAGTTCAAGGAAGGCAAGATCAAGTAAGGCGCCTTACGACCTCGTCATCCTCGGACAACGAGCGAAGCGAGGCCGATCCGAGGATTTTCGAACGCCCGGTCGCAAGGCCGGGCGTTTTTCGTTGTCGGGCGTGGTAGGCTGCGGGATGACCGTTCACGACGACGACCAGCAGGCGCCGGCTGGCGAGACCCCCATCCAGCGGGCCCTCCGCCTCAAGCAGGCGATCATCGACGCCCGCCCCAAACCGCCCCGCGGCGGCCGCTTCCAACGCGAACAGGCGGCCAGCATCGCGGCCGGCAAATCCAAGCCCTGGATGAGCCGCTAGGCCTCAGGCGGCCCTTGCGATGACCTGGTTGCGGCCATGCGCCTTGGCCTCATAGACCCCTTCGTCGGCCCGCTTCAGCAGGGCCTCCGGCGTATCCCCGGCCACGCTCGCCGCCACCCCTACCGAGACGGTGATGGTCAGGCCCTCGCTGCCGCCCATGATCGGGAAGGGCTGGGCCTCGATGTCGCGGCGGATGCGGTCGGCCACCCGGGCGGCGTCCTCCAGGCTCGCGCCCGGCATCACCACCACGAACTCCTCGCCGCCGAAGCGGCACGGCAGGTCGATGGCCCGCACATTCGTCGCCAGCCGCACCGCGAACTCGCGCAGCACCTCGTCGCCGGCGTCATGGCCGAAGCTGTCGTTGACTGCCTTGAAGTGGTCGATGTCCATCACCAGCACCGCGACCGGATCGCCGCCGTGCGCCGCCCGCCCCACCATGGCCTGCAGCTGCCCCGCCATGTAGCGGCGGTTGTGCAGCCCCGTCAGCGCGTCGGTGACCGCCATCTCGAGGCTGTAGTCCAGCTTCTCCTTGAGGAAGTCGGCGTAGCGCTTGCGCTTGATCTGGGTCCGCGCCCGCGCCATCAGCTCTTCCGGATCGACCGGACGCGGCAGGATGTCGTTGACGCCCAGCTCCAGCGCCTTCAGCAGGCGCGGCCGGTCCGACGGCTCGACCACCGCCAGGATCGGCGTCCTGCGCGAGGCCTCGCTCGACCGCACCTGGGCCACGAAGCGAAGGCCGTCGAAGCTGCTGCTGGCCACATTGACGATCATCAGGTCGATCGGCCCGCGGGCCGCGATCAGGGCCGCCGCCGGGTCCGCCTCGACCACCGGCCGGTGTTCGCCGGCCAGATGGGCCTGCATCTTCTCGCTTTGCAACTCGTTGTCGTCGACGATCAGCACCCGGCCGCCGGAGCCGCGCAGTCGCCCGGCGCCGTCCGAATCGACGCCCAGCCGGCGGCCGCTTTCCTCGCGCTCCCGCAGTTCGTCCATCACCGCCTTCAGCCGCACCAGCGACTTGACCCGGGCGAACAGGATGACGTCGTCGATCGGCTTGGTGACGAAGTCGTCGGCCCCGACGCCCAGTCCCTTGATCTTGTCCTCGCGGCCATCGAGGGCGGTGACCAGCACGACCGGAATATGCCGCGTCACCGGATCGGCCTTCAGCCGCCGGCAGGTCTCGAACCCGTCCATGCCGGGCATCATCACGTCCAGCAGGATAATGTCGGGCCGTTCCGCCGCCGCGATCTCCAGCGCGCTGGCGCCGTCCATCGCCGTCAGCACCTCATAGTATTCCAGCGTCAGCTTGGCCTCGAGCAGGCGGACGTTCGGCTCGACGTCGTCGACGACCAGAATACGCGCCGTCATGGGACCAGCGCCTCGACCGGCCCGAGGTGTTTGCGGACCACCTCGAGGAAATGCATCACCGAGATCGGCTTGGAGATATAGGCCTCGCAGCCTCCCTGCCGGATCCGCTCCTCATCGCCCTTCATGGCGAAGGCGGTCACGGCGATGACGGGGATGTGGTTCAGCTCCTCATCGTCCTTCAGCCATTTGGTCACTTCCAGGCCGCTGATCTCGGGCAGCTGGATGTCCATCAGGATCAGGTCGGGGTGGTGCTGACGCGCCAGGGCGAGCGCCTGCAACCCCTCGCGGGTTTGCAGGGTGCGGTACCCCTGGGATTCGAGCAGATCATGAAAGAGCTTCATGTTCAGCTCGTTATCCTCAACGATGAGGACCGTCTTCGACATCATCACCCGGCCTGTTCGCCTCTCAGGAATGCGCGGCTGCGCGGAGGCTTGTTCGCCTTCTTCGTGAGCAGTCTGTCCCCGGTTCTCTTAAGTTGACGTGAAGCGGCCTTGTCAGGGTTACTCCCTCGCTTTCGTCATCCTCCGGCAAGCCGCGCCTTCGCGGCGCAGACCGGGGGACCCAGCGGCGCGCGGCAGCGCGAAGCTGTCGAGAGCGCCGCAGCTCACGACAGCCTGCCTGAACAGATCGCCTCCGGCGCCGCTGGGTCCCCCGGTCTCGCTACGCTCGCCGGAGGATGACGAAAGCAGTGGGGGAAACCGTGCAGATGATCGATACTAAGCTTCCCGCCATGACCCGCGCCCGCGCATGAAATCCATCTGCCGCGACTGCCTCCGGACCGCCGACGCCCCCGTCGAGCGCTGCCCGGCCTGCGCCTCGCGCCGGGTCGTCCGCCACGACGAGCTCTCGACCCTCGCCATCGCCCACCTCGACTGCGACGCCTTCTACGCCTCGGTCGAAAAGCGCGACCGGCCCGAGCTGCGCGACAAGCCCGTCATCGTCGGCGGCGGCAAGCGCGGCGTCGTCTCGACCTGCTGCTACGTCGCCCGCCAGTACGGCGTCCATTCGGCCATGCCGATGTTCAAGGCGCTCAAGGCCTGCCCCGGGGCGGTCGTCATCAAGCCTGACTTCAGCAAATACGTCGCCGCCAGCGAGGCCATCTTCGGCGCCGTGCGCGAACTGACGCCGCTGGTCCAGACCCTGTCGCTGGACGAGGCCTGGATCGACCTGTCGGGCACCGAACGCCTCAACGGCGGCCCGCCGGCCTTCCAGCTGGTCCGGCTGCAGAAGCGGATCGAGGATGAAACCGGCCTGACCGTCTCCATCGGCCTGGCTTCCAACCGCTTCCTCGCCAAGGTCGCCTCCGAGCTCGACAAGCCGCGCGGCTTCTCGGTCATCGGCTCCGAGGCCCAGGCCCTGCTGGCGCCCAAACCTGTCGGCGTCCTGCCCGGCGTCGGCCCGGTGTTCCGCAAGACCCTGCAGAGCGACGGCTACGCCACCATCGGCGATCTCGCCGCCGCCGACGTCCGCGATCTGGTCAAACGTTATGGCGAGACCGGCCTGCGCCTGCACGACCTGGCCCACGGCCGCGACGCGCGCGCCGTGAAGCCCGAGCACGACCGCAAGGGCATGAGCGCCGAGACCACCTTCAACGAGGACCTGACCGCCGCCGCCGATCTCGAGGCCGAGCTCTGGCCCCTGTGCGAGAAACTGGCCTCCAAGGCCCGCCGCGACGGCGTCGCCAGCCGGGTCGTGGTGCTGAAACTGCGCCGCACCGACTTCAGGATCGTCACCCGCCGCGTCACCCTGCCCGAGCCGGTCCAGACCGCCCGCGCCCTGTTCGCCGCCGGCCGCGCCCTGATGGCCCCCGAACTGGGCCGCCCCTACCGCCTGATCGGCATCGGCATGGGCGAGGTCCACGACGCCGTCGACGCCCCCTCGGCCCTGTTCGACTCCCTCGAGGCCCGCACCCTCAAGACCGAAACCGCCATCGACCGCTTGCGCGCAAAATTCGGAGCGGGGGCTGTGGTGGCGGGTAGAGCGCTGAAATAACCCTCTCCCGATGGGAGAGGGCTTGAGCGCACGGCGGCGTAGCCGTCGTCCTCGCGCTCAAGGGTGAGGGTCCACTGTCGGTGTCGGCGCAAGCCGCGTCGCTGTCCGGAGCGGCGGCTTGCGCCGCCCCCAACATCCGTCCCTCATCCGACGGGGCTCCGCCCCGCCACCTTCTCCCCTCGGGAGAAGGACAAGTCGCCATGACGCTGTGCTCCCAATCCGCGAAAATATGGTCGGGTTGTCACAAAATTCTCCTCCGATATCAACCACATCGCCTTTTCTCGACGCGATCTTCCCGCCCCGGAATTCAGCGGGCGTACAATGCTCCGTTTCGACCCCGACCGGTCTTTGACAATCGCACCCACCCCCGCGGCCCGAGGCGCGGCGCCAATCCGATAGCGAACGCTTCGGACGCTTCGGACGGTTCGGACGCCAATTTTCGCTTTTTACCCGGGTTAAACCCGTGTCGGCCCTTTCTGTAGCGCGCCGGGCTGAGGGACGGTGCTTCCGCCGCCCTCCCCGCATCGACGCCGCCCTTCCCTCGCGCTAAACCGCCCCCACATCCCCATCAGGAGCCTGCCCATGACCGTCGCCGCCCGCCTCGCCGAACTCGGCATCCAGTTGCCTGAGCCCGCCAGCGCGGTCGCCAACTATGTGCCCTTCGTCCAGACCGGAAACCTGCTCCACATCTCCGGCCAGCTGTCGAACGACGCCTCCGGCGGGATCAAGGGCACGGTCGGCGCCGACGTCACGCCGGAGCAGGCCAAGGCCGCCGCTCGCCTGTGCGGGATCAACCTGCTGGCCCAGATGTCGGCGGCCCTCGGCGGCGACCTCGAGCGCGTCGTCCGCGTTGTCAAACTGGGCGGCTTCGTCCAGGCCGCCGGCGACTTCGAGGCCATCCCGGCCGTCATCAACGGCTGCTCCGACCTGATGGTCGAGGCCTTCGGCGACAAGGGCCGCCACGCCCGCTCGGCCGTCGGCGTCTACAAGCTCCCGCTCGGCTTCGCCGTCGAGGTGGACGCCATCGTCGAGGTGCGGTGACCTTCACCCTCCGCGTTCACGATCGGGTCGCCGACATCGGCCGCGAGGCCTGGGACGCCTGCGCGTTCCCCGCCGGCGACCCGTTCGTCTCCTTCGACTTCCTCGACGCCTGCGAGGCTTCCGGCAGCGCCGTCCCGCGCGAAGGCTGGGCCGGCCGCCACCTTTCTCTTCAGGACGAGGCCGGCCGTGTCCTCGGCGTCCTGCCCCTCTGGCTCAAGGGCCACAGCCAGGGCGAATACGTCTTCGACCACAGCTGGGCCGACGCTTACGAACGGGCCGGCGGCCGCTACTATCCCAAGCTGCTGGCCGCCGTGCCCTTCACCCCCGTGACCGGCCCCCGCTTCCTCGCCCATCCCGACGCCGATCCCGCCACGGTGCGCGAGGCCCTGCTGCAGGGCGCCATCGCCCTGACCGAACGGCTCGGCGTCTCCTCCCTGCACGTCAACTTTCCGACCCGACCCGAATGGGACGCCATGGGCGAGGCCGGCCTGCTGCAGCGTCAGGACATGCAGTACGTCTGGCGCAACGGCGGCCACCAGACCTTCGACGACTTCCTCGCCGCCCTGTCCTCGAACCGGCGCAAGACCATCCGCCGCGAGCGCCGCGAGGCCCAGGCCGGCCTCGACATCCGCACCCTCACCGGCGCCGACATCACGGAGGCCCACTGGGACGCCTTCTTCGCCTTCTACATGGACACCGGCGAGCGCAAATGGGGCCGGCCCTATCTCACCCGCGACTTCTTCAGCCGCATCGGCGCGACCATGGCCGACCGCATCGCCCTGGTCATGGCCTTCCGCGAGGGAACGCCCATCGCCGGCGCCCTCAACCTGATCGGCCGCGACGCCCTCTACGGCCGCCAGTGGGGCGCGCTGGAGGAGGTCCCCTTCCTCCATTTCGAGCTCTGCTACTACCGGGCCATCGAGTTCGCCATCGAGCGCGGCCTCGCGCGCGTCGAGGCCGGGGCCCAGGGCGAGCACAAGATCGCCCGCGGCTATCTGCCCTCGCCGGTCTACTCGGCCCACTGGATCGCCGACCCGGCCCTGCGCCGCCCGGTCGCAGACTATCTGGCGCGCGAACGGCCCGCCGTCGCCGCCGAAATCGGCGCCCTGACGGAAGAGCTCTCGCCCTTCCGCAAGGACGTCCAGTGACTCAGTCGCGCCGGTCGCCGCCGATGAACCAGCCGGCGATCCAGCTGACCACGCCGGTGACGATGGCCGCGCCGATGCCGGCCGTCAGGCCGTCGACCACGAAGCCGCCCAGCAGGGCCGCCACCAGACCGATGACCGCCGCGTTCACCACCAGCAGGAAAAGGCCGAAGGTGATGATCGTCAGCGGGAAGGTCAGGACGGTCAGGACCGGCCGCACGATGGCGTTGGCGATCCCCAGCAGGATCGCGGCCAACAGCAGGGTCGGCGTGTCGGTGAACCCGACCCCGGGCACGACCTGCGCCGCCAGCCACAAGGCCAGGCAGGTGACGAGAAACTGGACGATGAAACGCAGCATTGCCGACTCCCTCTGGACCTTGACCATAACACCCGAACGCCGCCGGGGCTCCCCCCTCCCGGTCGCCGTTGCTAGCCTCGCCTGAACTTGCCGGAGCGCCCCGATGACCCTTCAAGCCCCCTACGATCCCGACAACATTTTCGCGAAGATCCTGCGCGGCGAGATTCCTTCAGTGAAGGTCTGGGAGGACGACCACATCCTCGCCTTCATGGACGTCTTTCCCCAGTCCGAGGGCCATGTGCTGGTCATCTCCAAGACCTCCACGGCCCGCACCCTGCTCGACATTGAGCCCGAGGTCCTGGCCCGGCTGGCCGACGCCACCCGGCGCACCGCCCGCGCCGTGGTCAAGGCCCTGCGGCCGCAAGGCTTCCAGATCATGCAGTTCAATGGCGAGGCGGGCGGCCAGACCGTCTTCCACCTGCATTTCCACATCGTGCCGCGCTGGTCCGACCGGCCCATGAAGGGTCACGGCCACGCTCCCATGGCCGAGCCGGAGGCGCTGCGCGCCCTCGCCGACCGCATCGCCGCCGCCCTCGATTGACCCGGGCCCGGCCTGCCAGCATAAGGGCCGCCGTCACGACGGACGCCGGTTTAGCTCAGCTGGTAGAGCAGCGGTTTTGTAAACCGAAGGTCGCGGGTTCGATTCCTGCAACCGGCACCAGTCCTCCGTCAGCCGCCGCCCATGGCGACCGCGATCCGGTAGGTGATCAGCGCGGCGAGATAGGCCAGGGCGAACATGTAGACGACCATCGCCCACATCCACTTCCAGGAATTGGTCTCCCGCTTGACCACCCCCAGCGTCGCCACGCACTGCGGCGCGAACACGTACCAGGCCAGGAAGGCCAGGCCGGTCGCCAGCGACCATTGTCCGGCCAGGGTCGTGGCCAGGACGGCCGTGGCGCTCTCCGGGTCGGCCACGGCGTAGACCGTGCCCAGGGCGGCCACCGCCACCTCCCGCGCCGCCATGCCGGGGATCAGGGCGATAACCATCTGCCAGTTGAAGCCGATGGGCGCGAAGATCGGCTCGAGCGCCTTCCCGAGCATGCCGGCGAAGCTGTAGTCGATGGCCGGCCCGGTCGCCCCCTCCGGCGGATAGGGGAAGGTCGACAGGGCCCAGATCAGCACCATCAACGGCAGAATGATCCGCCCGGCACGCTCAAGGAAGATCCGGGCGCGGAGCCACAGATTGAACAGCACGCTGCGGACATCGGGAGCCTTGTAGGCCGGCAGCTCCATCATGAATGGCTCCACCGCCCCGCGCCAGAAGATGCGCCGGATCACGAAGGACACGGCCAGCGCGCTGAGAATGCCCGTGGCGTACAGGCCGAACATCACCAGCCCCTGCATGTTGGCGAAGCCCCAGACGGTCTCGTTCGGGATGAAGGCGGCGATGATCAGGGTGTAGACCGGGATCCGCGCCGAACAGGTCATCAACGGCGCCACCATGATGGTCGTCAGCCGGTCCCGCTTCGAGTCGATCACCCGGGTGGCCATGATGCCGGGAATGGCGCAGGCGAAGCTGGACAGCAGGGGAATGAAGGCTCGTCCGTGCAGGCCCGCACCGCCCATGATCCGGTCCATCAGAAAGGCGGCCCGGGCCATGTAGCCGAAGTCCTCAAGCACGATGATGAACAGGAACAGGATCAGAATCTGCGGCAGGAACACCAGCACGCTGCCAACGCCCGAGATCAGTCCGTCGACGATCAGGCTCTGGAACACGCCGTCCGGAATGAAGGCCGCGACCCAGGCGCCGAGCAGGCCCAGACTGGCCTCGATCCCGTCCATCAGCGGCGTGGCCCAGGTGAAGACCGCCTGGAACATCACGAACAGCAGGCCCAGCAGGATCACGAGCCCGCCGACCGGGTGCAGCAGCACGGAGTCGATCCGTCCGGTCAGGGTGTCGGGCCGCTCCGGCGGCTGAACGCAGGCCTTCATGATCCGCTCGGCCTCGCGGGCGGCGCCGCGCAGGGCGGTTGCATCCGGCGGCGTCCAGGCCATCCCGGCGGCCTGGGGCATCGTCCCGGCCGCAGTATCGACGGCCGCGACCAACGCCTCGATGCCGCGCCGGCGGGTCGCGGTCGTGGTGACGACGGGGACGCCCAGTTCGGCTTCAAGCCGCTGCAGATCGATCCGCAGCCCCTGACGCTGGGCGATGTCGTACATGTTCAGGGCCAGCACCATCGGCCGCCCGACCGCCTTCAGCTCCAGCGCCAGCCGCAGCACCAGCCGCAGGTTGGTGGCGTCGGCCACACAGACGATGACGTCGGGCGGAACCTCGCCGGCCAGTCGCCCCAGCACCGCGTCGCGGGTCACTTCCTCGTCGGGGCTGCGCGCGCGCAAGGAATAGGTGCCGGGCAGATCGAGGACCGACAGGGTGCGCCCGTCGCCGGTGCGGATCAGGCCTTCCTTCCGCTCCACGGTCACGCCGGCGTAGTTCGCCACCTTCTGGTGGGAGCCTGTCAGGGCGTTGAACAGCGCCGTCTTGCCGCTGTTGGGATTGCCGACGAGCGCGACCCGCGCGCTCCGAACCGCCATATCCATCAGGCGGCGACCTGGTCGGCAGCGGGTTCGGCGATCGTCGTGAGCGCGGTATCGATCCGGACGACCAGCCCCGCGGCCTCATGCCGACGCAGGGCGACGCGCATATCGTCCACCTTCATGGCGATCGGGTCGCCGCCTACCAGTCCCTCATGCAGAAGTTCGATCCGCGCGCCCTCCACGAACCCCAGCTCCAGCAGGCGTCGCTCGAGCTCCAGCGCGTGCTCGTCGTGATGACAATGACCGCCGACCTGAATGATGACGCCGCGATCGCCGCGGCGGGCCTGACTGAGTCGGATGGTGTCGGACATGACGCTCACGCTGTGGCGCGACCGGCGCGCCTATATGACAGTGATTATCAGGTGCGATAGCGGTTCGTCCACCCTGTCGAAGCGTCGCAGCGGTTGCCGTCGCCGGACGTTTCGCTATCAGTCGCCTGCTACGGAGGCCCCCATGAACCGCCCTGCCCTGATTATCCTCTCCGGCCTTGCTCTCGCATCCTGCGGCCAGAAAGGAGAAGGCGACGCGACCGCGCCCGCCCCGGACCGTCCCGCGCCCACAGCTGCGGAAAAGGCGGCGCTTCTGGCGGCTCTTCCGGCGCCCTACGATCAGGCTGACCTCGACAACGGCCGCCGCGTCTTCGCCCGCTGCCGCTCCTGTCACACCATCACAGAGGGCGGGCCGAACATGACGGGGCCGAACCTGTTCGGCGTCTTCGGCCGCCAGGCGGGCGTCCACCCCGATTACAACTACTCAGCGGCCGTCAAACAGGCGGGCTTCATCTGGGACGGCGAACGGCTGGACCACTGGCTGGAGAATCCGCGCACCTTCCTGAAGGGCACGAAGATGAGCTTCGCCGGCATTCCGGACGCCACGGATCGCCGCGATGTGATCGCCTTCCTCAAGGTCGAGACGGGCTACGCGCCCGCGGCCCGGCCCTGACCTATTCGGCGGCGGCGGGCACGGAATCGTTGGCCGTTCCTTCCTGCGCCTCCCACGCCTCGATCTTCCGGGCCGTGTACTCGGGCGACTTCGTGAACCGCGCCAGCACGCCGTAGATCACCGGCACCACGAACAGGGTCAGCAGGGTCGCGAACATCGCCCCGGCGAAGATGACGACGCCGATGGTCTGCCGACTGCCCGCTCCCGCTCCCTGCCACAGCACCAGCGGGAGGGCCCCGAAGGCGGTCGCGATCGAGGTCATGATGATCGGCCGCAGGCGCAGCGCGGAAGCCTCGATGATGGCCTCGTGAATCGACCGCCCCTGATCGCGCAGCTGGTTGGCGAACTCCACAATCAGGATGCCGTTCTTGGCGGCCACCCCGATCAGGATGATCAGGCCGATCTGGCTGTAGATATTCAGGCTGGAGCCGGCCATGACCAGGCCGAACAGTCCACCGGCCGCCGCCAGCGGCACCGTCAGCATGATGACCGCCGGCGTGATCCAGCTCTCGAACTGAGCCGCCAGCACAAGGAAGACCAGCAGCAAAGCCAGACCGAAGGCCCAGCCAACGGCGCTGCCCGCCTCCTGCTGGTCGCGCGCGGCGCCGCCCCACTGGATAGTGGCCACGCCCTGGGTCTGGTCCGCCGCCGCATCGTTCAGGAACGACATTGCGTCGGCCAGGGTGGTCCCGGGGTTCAGGTCGGCGCTCAGGGTGATGCTGCGCTGGCGATCCAAACGACGGCGATCGGGCGTGTCGCCCGACGTCTCCGTGGCGACCACGGCGGATAGCGGCACCAGCTGGCCGCCGCCGGTCGAGACGTACAGGGCCTCCAGATCACCGACGGAGCGACGGTTCTCGAGGTCGGTCTGCAGAATGACGTCATACTCCTGACCGCCGCGGATGTAGGTCGTCGCGCGGCGTGAACCGAACATGGTCTGCAGGGTCCGGCCAATCTCCTGCGACGATACGCCGAGGGCGGCCGCCTTCTGCGGATCGACGTCCACCAGCAGGCGCGGCGCATTGGGTTCATAATCCAGCCGGGGGCGCGAGAATCCCGGGTTCTGCTGAGCCGCCGCCAGGATCGGCTGAACCCATTGGAACATGTCCTCGTATTCGGCCCCGGTCAGGACCATTTCGATCGAATTGGAATTGCCGCCGCCGCGCTGGAAGGCGCCGGGGACGCTGACATTGACCTGGGCGTCGGTCTGGCTGCGCAGCTTCTGGTTCAGCTCCTGGGCTATCTCGTCGGCCGAACGGTCGCGCTCGGACCAGTCCTTCAGGGTCAGCACCGCATTCCCGGAATTGAAGCTCCCGCCACCAAAGCCGGGGGCCGAGATCAGATAGCTCTCGACCTCGCCGGACTCACGATACTCGGCGAGGATGGGCTCGAGGCCCAGCATGATCCGGCGGGTGTAGTCGAAGCCCGCGCCCTCGGGCCCCTGTACGCGGCCGACAATGCGGCCCCGGTCCTCCGGCGGAACCAGTTCGCTGGGCAGGGTGAAGAACATGGCCGCCGCGCCGGCGGCGACCAGCGTGATCAGGCCGGCCACCCCGACCACGGCCGCACGCCGGCCGAGCAGCAGTGTCAGCGAGTTGCTGTAGGAGTTCTTGAGCGCCTCCATGCCTCGGTCGACCCGGCGGGCCACCCAGCCCGAGCCGGAGGCGGGACGCAGGATCTTTGACGCCAGCATGGGCGACAGACTGAGTGCGAGGAAGGCTGAAAAGGCGACGGCGGCGGCGATGGCGGCCGCCAGCTCTACAAACAGCCGTCCGACGTAGCCGGGAAGGAACAGCAGCGGTGCGAACACCGACAACAGCACCACCGTTGTGGCCACAACGGCGAAGAACACCTGCCGCGCGCCCCGCTCCGCCGCCACCAGCGGCGGCTCGCCGTGATCGATGCGGCGCTGGATATTCTCGGTAACGACGATGGCGTCATCCACGACAAGGCCGATGGCCAGCACCAGGGCCAGCAGCGTCAGCAGGTTCAGCGAGAAGCCGAGCGGCGCCAGAATGATGAAGGTCGACAGCAGGCAGATCGGGGCCACGACCGACGGAATGAAGGCGGCTCTCAGGGTCCCGAGGAAGACGAAATTGACCAGCGCCACCAGCGCCAGCGAGATGCCGATGGTGATCCAGACCTCATCGATCGCGTGGGCGGTGAAGACGGAGTTGTCCGAACCAACGACCAGCTCGGTCCCGGCCGGCAGGCTGGGGCGAACCTGCTCCAGCATCTCCCGCACGCCGTCCGAAATGGCCAGGTCGTTGGACTGGGCCTGACGGGTGATGGCCAGACCGATCTGATCCAGGCCATTGCCGCGGAACAGGCGGCGCTCCTCCTCCGGAGCCTCCTCGACCCGGGCGACATCGCCCAGACGGGTGACATAGGCCGTCTGACCCTGCAGGGCGCCCGTCGCGCCGCTCGACACGTTCAGGCTTGAGGCCCCGGCCGGCGTCCCGGAGATCGCGCCCGCGCCGCGGGAGCCGATCGGCAGCTGCCGGAAATCCTCCGGCAGCGCGTAATTGCGGGCCACCCGCACGGTGTAGTTCTTCTCGCCCGAATCCAGCGCGCCCGCCGGCAGTTCGACATTCTGGCTGGTCAGGGCCGACTCGACGTCGGTCACGGTCAGACCCCGTGCGGCCAAGGCTGCGGGATCGAGCCAGATGCGCATCGAGTAGCGCTGCTCGCCATAGATCTGCACCTGGGCCACGCCCGGCACCGTCGCCAGCCGGTCGAGCAGATAGCGGTCCGCGTAGTCCGTCAGGGCCAGGCGATCCATCTCGCTGGAGCGCAGGAACAGGATCATAATCGGCTGACTGTCGGTATCCGCCTTGGCCACCTCCGGCGGATCCGCCTGATCCGGCAGGCTGCCGACCACGCGGGAGATACGGTCGCGCACGTCATTGGCGGCGCTGTCGATGTCCCGGTCCAGCGAGAACTCGATGCGGACGCTGGAGCGGCCGTCACGGCTGGTGGAGCTGATGCGCTCGACGCCCTGGATGCCGGCGATGCGCTGTTCGATCGGCTCGGTGATCCGGCTTTCGATCACCTCAGCCGAGGCGCCGGCGTAGGTCGTGTTGATCGAGACTACGGGCGGGTCCACGTCCGGCAGTTCCCGCACAGGCAGGAAGAAGAAGGCAGCCGCGCCGATCACGCACAGCATGATCGCCGCCACCGCCGCGAAGACGGGGCGCCGGACGGAGACGTCGGACAGCATCATTGGGCCGCGCCCGCCCGGCGCGCGGTCGCCCCGGCCACGGTCACCGGCGACCCGGGCTGGATACGGTTCAGGCCCGAGGCCACGACCCTGTCGCCGGCGGTCAGTCCGGACAGTATCTCGACGAACCCATTCTCGACCGAACTGGCGTCGACCGCGATGCGCTGGGCTGTCAGACCGCGTTCACCGGGGGCGATACGGAACACGAAGGCGCTGTCGCCCTCGTACTGCACGGCTGCCTCGGGAACCGCGAGCCCCTGACGCACGCCCTGCCGTACAGACACCCGCATCAGCATGCCCGGACGGATGCGCCCGCCCGGATTGGCGATCTCGGCACGGGCGGTGGCCGAGCGCGTCTGCTCGTTGACCCGGGTGTCGATCAGGGCCACGCGGCCGGGGAAGGTCTCGCCGGCGAAGGCGTCCGCCGTGGCCACGATCGGCACGCCGGGCCGCAGCACCGAGAGGTATCGTTCCGGCAAGGGGAAATCGACGCGGATCACGCTGATGTCGTCCAGGGTGGTGATCACCGCTCCGGGATTGATCAGGGTCCCGGCCGTCACGCTCGTAAGGCCAAGGACCCCGGCGAAAGGCGCCCGGATCAGGCGGTCCCCACGGCGGGCCTGGGCCGCCGACAGTCCCGCCCGCGCGGCCTCGAGGGCCGTTTCGGCGTTCTCTGCGCTCACCCGCGGCGCGACTCCCCGTTCAGCCAGATCGCGGTAGCGGTCGTACTCGCGCTGGGCCTGCGCCAGTCGCGAGCGCGCCTCAATGATGTCGGCGTCTTCTTCGCGCGCCTGAAGTTCAACAAGGGGGGCGCCCGCGGCGACCCGCTGGCCGTCGGTGAACAGGACCCGGGTGATCAGTTCGCTGGTCGACGAGGTGATGTTGACCGAGCGCCGCCCCCGCGCGACGCCGAGGACGCGGATCTCGTCGGAGAATTCCCGGGGCGCCGCCACCGTTTGGGAAACGGCCTGGCCCCGACCCGCCCCCGGACCGCCCCGGCCGCCCGGTCCTCCGCCCTTCTCGTCCCCGGCGAAGGCGAGACGCAGGATCACGGCCAGGACCATCAGGCCCAACAGGACGGCGGCGGCGGCGAGGAAGAAGTGACGCTTGATCACGCGGGGCAGGCTCCGGGTGGGGACGAGCCGACTTAGCGGCTCCCGCCGTCGACGCAACTAGAGTCTCTGCAACGTCCGGTGTTTCAGATTCCGTCGCCGCCTGGACCGCAAGTTCTACGCATCAGAACCGGCGCCAGATGCCTATTACCGGTCCGCTGGCCTCCGGTGTTTCCCGTCCGGCCACCGTCTGGCGCCAGCCGGCCTGAAGGCTCCATGCGCCGAAGTCCCTCACCACCGACGCCTCCAGCGACAACCAGCGCGCAACGCCATCTTCCGTACGGCCGCCGAACGCCTGCCCCAGCACCATCCAGTCCTCACCCAGGTGTGCGCCAACGGTCGCATCGACGCGGGTTTCGTCCGGCAAGCCCTGCCGCATCCGCCGAGCCGCCTGGAGCTCGACAAAGGTCCGGGGCGAAGCCGGTCCCCAGCCGTTCTGGAACGAGCGCCCGACCGAGGCCCTTATCTCCCAGTCCTCATCGCCCTGTCCGGGCGCCGCATAGCCCGCATTGCGCCCTTCACCGCCGGTGGCGTAGCCGGCGTAGAGGCTTACAGCGGCGTGCTCGTCCCGCCAGGCCTGCCAGCTGACGCCGATCTCCAGCGGCCCTCGCCCCTCGTAATCGACGAAGGCGTCCTCACCTGATTGCCAATCGCCCTTGAACCGGACCGTCAGCCTGTCCGCCAGGCCGTACTCGGCGAAGACCCCCAGGGAGGTGTCCCGTCGCTCGGCTGGCAGGTCGACCAGAACTCCGTCAGGATCAAACCCGCGTTCCGCCACCATATGCTCGAGTTTCAGAATGACCTGGCCCTTGCCCTTGGGCTGGTTCCACGCGCCGGCGGCTGCGGGTGCGGCGAGAGCCGCGACCGCCAATCCGACCAGCAGCCCCCCGGCCCGGTTCACACGTCGTAGCCCGGCGACCTTCGATCCAACATTCGAAGGGCTCCCGGCCAGGCGAGCGCCGAGACGAATCCGATCCCCTTGCCCTGTTCGCGGGTCTCGGCCTGGGCCGCGTCGGGCGCCATCAATACATGGTCGCGACCGCCCGAGAGCGCCGCCACCTGCTGGGCGCAGGCACGCTCAAGGAAGAACATGCCGATCCACGCCTGCGCCGCCGTCTGGCCAACCGCAAGGGTGCCGTGATTGCGCAGCAGCATCAGGGGCTTGTCGCCGAGGTCGGCCACCAGTCGCTCGCGCTCGTCGTGGTTCAGGGCCAGGCCTTCGTAGCCGTGATAGGCGACCTGTTGCTGGAGCAGACAGGCGTTCTGGCCCAAGGGAAGCAGGCCCTCCTGCTGCGCCGCGACCCCAACGCCGGCCACGGTGTGCAGGTGGATGACGAAATGGGCGTCCTCACGCGCCGCGTGGATAGCGGAATGGATGGTGAAGCCGGCCGGATTGATGAAACTGGTGGTGTCCTGAACGATGTTCCCGTCGAGATCGACCTTCACGAGGCAGGAAGCCGTCATCTCCTCGAAATAGTAGCCGTACGGGTTAATCAGGAAATGTCTTTCCGGCCCCGGAACGCGCGCCGAGATATGGGTGAAGATCATGTCGTCCCAGCCATGCAGCGCTACCAGACGGTACAGCGCGGCCAGTTCGACACGGGCGTTCCACTCCGCCTCCGAGACACGGGATTTCAGCGAGACGTTCGCTCCGTCGGCCATGTTCGGCGCTCCTTCAGCTGTGCGCGGCGGCGCACGCTCGCGCCGGGCGGGGCCGGCGTCAAGATTCAGCTTCCGTTAACCCTGCCTTAGCGCGCTGTGGCTACGCTTGGACCAGCCGAATCGTCGGCGCGCCGGAGACGCCTTTGACCGTCGCTCAGTTCCGCTCCCCTCCCCTGGCTTCTCCCCCGGCCTATCCGGATCTGCTGGCCTTGGCGCGCAACCCCAGCACCGATGCCCGGCAGCGGCTGCTGCTCGGCGTCGTGGCCCTGTGCGACTCCCGCCCGCCGGCCGGCGAACTGTCCCCGGTCCTCAGCGAGATCTTCCTGACCCTCGCGCGCCAGGCCGAACGCGATGTGCGCAAGGTCCTGTCGGAGCGGCTCGCGCGCGCCGATTGGGCCCCGCCTGCCCTGATCAACGTCCTCGCACTCGACGAAATCGAGATCGCCCGCCCCGTTCTGGCGGCCAGCCCGCTGTTGCAGGACGATGACCTGCTGCGCGTTCTGGTCGAGGCGACGCTCGAACATCAGATCGAGATCGCCCGCAGGCCTCACCTCGGCGGCCGGGTCGCGGACGCGATCATCGATCGTGGCGAACCCGCGACCTTGACCGCTCTCGCCTTCAACCGCACCGCGGAGATCAGCCTCGACGGCCTCCGTCGTCTGGTCGAACAGTCGCGCCGAATCGCCGCGCTGCGCGGTCCGCTGACCCGCCACCCGCGAATGACCGAACAACTGGCGGAGCAGATGTACCAATGGGTCGGCGTGGCGCTGCGCCAGTCCATCTGCGCGCGGTTCCAGGTCGACGAACGCAAGCTCGCGCCGCTGATACAGCAATCCGTCTATGATGCGCGCTCCGGAACCATAGTGCCCGTTCCGGCCAATGACCCGGACCGGGAGGAGATGGAGCGACGGCTCGTCGCCAAGCTTCAGGCGGCGGGGCAGCTGCGGGCGGGTTATCTCGTCCGCGCGATCCGAGAGCGTCGCCTAGGTCTGTTCGTCCATGCGCTGGCGACGCTGGGCGGATTCTCGGTCGCCCAGGTGCGCGAGGCGGTGGCCGCCCGCAGTCCCGAGGCCTTGTTCTATGCCTGCGCCTCGGTCGGCGTGGACCGGGCGGTGTACCCCGCGCTGCTGGCCGAGATTCGCCTGCTCAACGACGGATCCCCGGGCGACGCGGGCGACCCCGTATGGATGCGGGGCGCCATTTCGCCCGCCTCGGCGGCCCGTTCGTTCCGCGCCCTCGTCGCGGGCTGAACACGGCGCGTTTGACTTCGCCCCCGGGCTCGGCTTGCGTAGACGCGTGACCCAGCCCCCCCTTCGCATCGCCTTCGCCGCCTCGGACCGTCCCGAAGCCGTGGTCGCCCGCGACCGCCTCGTCGAGCTGTACGGATCCGCGGACGCCGCCACGGCCGATGTCATTGTCGCGCTCGGGGGCGACGGCTTCATGCTGGAGACCCTTCACGCCAATCTGCAGCGCCGCACTCCGGTGTTCGGCATGAACCGCGGCTCCGTGGGCTTCCTGATGAACGACTACAATGAGGAAGGCCTGCCGGAGCGGCTGGCCACGGCGGGACGGGCGGTCATCCACCCGCTGCAGATGGACGCCTGGACCGAGGCGGGCGCGGTTCAGAGCGGACTGGCCATCAACGAGGTCTCCCTGCTGCGCCAGACCCGGCAAAGCGCCAAGCTGCGGATCACGGTCGACGAACGGGTGCGGCTTGAGGAGCTGTCCTGCGACGGCTGTCTTGTGGCCACCGCCGCCGGCTCGACCGCCTACAACCTGTCAGCCCACGGGCCGATCATTCCGCTGGACGCCCGGGTGCTGGCCCTGACGCCGATCAGCGCCTTTCGCCCGCGGCGCTGGCGGGGCGCCCTGCTGCCCCACACCGCCCGGGTCCGTTTCGAAGTGATGGAGCCCGACAAGCGGCCGGTCAGCGCCACGGCGGACAGTTTCGAGGTGCGGCGCGTGGTGCGGGTCGAGGTGCGGGAGCGGCGCGACATCGCGCTGACCATGCTGTTCGACGCCGGCCGCTCGTTCGAAGAGCGCGTGCTGGCCGAACAGTTCGCCTCCTGACGACGTGCACCGCTTCTTAAGTGTGTCGTGCCACGCTGCGGGAGGTTCGTCTTCAGGAGCTCGCCGTGAGCAATTCCGCCCAGGTCATTCGTCCGCCCAATACCCTTCGGCTGAAAGTCGGCGGCGGGTTCGGCGGCATCGACGCCGGTGCGATCGCCAAGGCCGAAGAGGCGCTGAAGGCGATGTCCTCCCAGTTCGGCCAATGGCTGCAGGACGAAATCGTCAAGCTCGACAAGGCCCAGTCCGACATCCGCAGCCAAGGGTACGACGCCCAGACCGCCGAGGCGCTCTACTTCCGCGCCCATGACCTGAAGGGTCTTGGCGCGACCTACCAGTATCCGCTGGTGACCCGGCTGGCCGCGTCGCTGTGCAAGATGATGGACGATCCCGCCAAACGCATGGCGGCGCCCCGCACCCTCATCGATGCTCACATCGACGCGATCAAGGCCGTGGTGCGCGACCAGATCCAGACTGACGACCATCCGACCGGGCGCGCTCTCGCGGAATCGCTTGAAGCGGGCGTGGCCGACCACCTCGGCTGACATCCGCAGCCAGAGAGTCTGAAGCGCCCGCCCGCCGGCGGGCGTTTCCAATTGGATCAGGCCGCCGCCGCGCCGATCACCGCACGGGCGGGCGCGGGCTCCTGATCCAGCCGCTCCATCAGATAGGCGATATCTTCGCGCGGCGCGTTGGGCCGTTGCGTCAGAAAGCGCTGCAGCATCCGCTGACGAAAATCCTCCCCGGCGGTGTCCGCCCCCTCGGCCTGTAGCGTCCGCCAGGTATCGACCCCAGCCCGGAAGGCTTGGAACAGTCGGGGCGGCAGACCGGCCCGGTCGTAGATGGCCTTGAGCCCCAGCGGACCCGCGTCGTGGATCATGAGCCAGGCGCGCGGATGGGGCGTGCCGGCCAGCTCGGCCAAGCCGTATTCAAACAGCGCCATCTGCCCGCGGGCGAGCGCTCTCAACAGCAGGGAGGCGGACAGGGCCCGGCGGGCGTTGAGGCCGGCTGTGAAGGCCACCAGATCGGCATGGTTCGACGCCTGGTCGACGAGGTCGACGGTGGCGCGTTCTCGGGCGAAGGCGGCCAGACGGATGGCGGTCTCGGGGGCGACGGCGTGGCGCGTCACCAGATGTTCGCGAACCGCATCCGAGGCGAGCTCGACCAGCCGTTCGGTCACCGACAACGGCAGGACCTGCCGATAGGCGATGGCTGCGACGATCTCGGGCGACGTCCCGAAGCGATCCACGCAACGTCCCAGCGCCGACTCGGCTATGTCGGCGTTGTCATTGGCGGCCAGGGTCCGGACGGCCTGTTCACACCCAGTCTCGGCAACGGCCGCGGCCACATCGCGTCCGACCACCGGTCGTCCGGCGACGGCCACCTGGCGGACAGCTGAACCCGCCTGGATGATCTCGATCAGGTCTTCATCGGTGAAAGCCGGCGAGAAGCTGATCAGCGGCAGGGCCACGCTGTCGACGTCGGCTGCGAGCTTTCTGGCGACATCACGGGGAATCAGGTCGGACGATTTCAGCGTCACGGCCATGGCGCGCCGCACCAGCTCCGCCGCGTCATGGGCCAACATGCGCAGGATCTTCTGCGCCGCCTCTAGCTCATCTCCGGCCAGCTCGGCCTTTTCCATGTTGCGGCACAGCTTGTGCGCGGCCGCAGCCCGTTCGTCGTCATCCGTAGCCTTGATCAGACGGCGGATGTCGGTCTCGGTCAGGCGGGCGCGGTAGGCGGTCATGGTCAGGCGCTCTGGTCAGGCTTCGCCGCCCAGCATTGAACGGTCATCCCTAACGGGCCGTTTACCATCACAGGATTCGCGGTCAGACGCTCGAACTGCCTTCAGGCGCGAAGGCGCCGCCGAAGCCGCCGCCCTTGCCCTCCCCGTCCTGACCCAGCAACAGGGCCAGCAGGCTCTGGTCCTGCTTCAGCCGGTCGAGACGGGCCGCCAGCATCTGGTCGCGTTCGGAGAGCGGCGGCGCGGCGGGCGCCGATCCCGCGGCCGCGGCCGGAGCGCCTTCGCCCGCGCTGCGCTGGAGATTGGCGTGCACCTCGGCAACCGTGGCCGGCCGACCGCCGCGAAAGAAGATCGAGCGGTTTGCGGAGGCCGCCGAGGGGAAGATCGCGGCCGCACTCGCATCTGGCCGCCGCTCCATGGCTTCCATCAACTGGGCCGCTCCGGCCGGCCCGAGAAAATGGGCCGCATACAGGTCGCCGGCCCCCGGCTCGCGCCCGGTTCGCCCCCGCAGATAGGCCGCGTTGGAGGCCGTCAGCTCCGCCGCCATGGTCGAAGCCGCCTGGGGATCGAAGCGCAGATCGAGGACGACGTTTCGCGCGGAACCGTCCACCCGCCATCGCCCGTCGGACCCCCGGTGGATCAGATCGGCGTACTGGCCGTAGCCGTGCTTGGCGCCATGGGCCTTCACCGTCCCCAACCAGGTCTGCTCGATGAACTGGAACAGCCCGGCCGCCGACGAGGTGCGGGCCTTTGCAGACGGATTCATCGCGCTTTCGCGCCGGGCGGTCTTGATCAGAAAATCAGCATCCACGCCCGTCGCGTTCGACGCGCGCCGAATGGCCGCCTCGACCCCGCCAGAGGATGGAATCGCTCCGATGTTCATGCCTATGACGCTGCGGCTTCGTGGTTAATCAATCCCTAATACGGCCTGAGCCGTCCACAGACCCTTAACCTTTGCCGTCCGACGCGCCGCCGGTGTCGGATTGATGGCGAAGCTCGCCCAAAACTTGCCCCAGGGTAAGCGCTCAACTTGACCGTGGGACGCTGCGGGGGCGGCGAACGACAGGGATGACGGCCATGATGATCAAGACCGCGGGCGGCCCCGGACTGGTAAGCCCCTTCGACTACAACGAACGAAAATCACCGCGCTTCACCCGAACGACCTGGATCGCCCTGGCGGTTGTCGCCGCCGGGCATGTGGGGCTTGGCGCCGTCATGTACTACCAGCGTTTCGAGATGCCGTTGCCGGATGATACAGCCGCGCCGCCGATCGACGTCACCATGATCACCCTGCCCAAACCGCGGCCGCCCGAGCCGATCGCCGCGCCGGAGCAGCCCGCGCCGCCGAACACCCGGACCAACCCCCTGCCTGCTCCGCCGACAACCACCGACGTGGTAGCGGTGACCCAGGGCGAGACGGTCGCGCAGGGAACCACCATCATCCTCTCCGACACGTCGCCGGAACCGGTCAGGGACGCGGCGCCGGTGCCGGTCACGCCACGCCCTCCCGCTGTGATCACCAATCCCCGATGGGAGCGTCAGCCCTCCGGCGATCAGCTGATGCGGGTCTATCCGGATCGCGCCCTGCGGGCGGAGGTCGGCGGTCTGGCGACGCTGAACTGCCTCGTCCAGCCCAGCGGCCGGGTCGCCGACTGCAACCTGACCAAAGAGACGCCCGGCGGCTACGGCTTCGGGCAAGCAGCGCAGGGGCTGACGCGGCATTTCCAGATCAGCCCGCGAACAGTCGACGGCGCAGCCGTGGGATCGCGAGTCAACATCGCCATCCGCTTCAACCCGCCGGCGGACTGATCAGCCGAACCTGAGCGGATCGAGGGCGGCCGCGTCGGCCATTGGCGCGCCGCCTTCGATTCCGTCGGCCACGATCCGCGCGACCATGGGACCCAGCAGCCAGCCGTTACGGCGCGGGGCCAGCGCGAGAAACAGACCCGGCTGCCCCGAGGCCCCGGCCAGCGGCAGACCGTCGGCGACCGCGCCCCGGATCCCGACCCGCGTCGACCCGGCCTCGCCTTCCACGCCGAGCAGCGCCAGCCCCGCAGCCACCCGCGCCTCGGCTTCCTCCGGATCGGGATCGAGGTCGCGGCGACCCAATTCCATGGTGGCGCCGATGACCACCCCCCCGGGGGCCGGCGCGGCGTAAACGCCCGGAGCGCGGAGCACTCGTCCCGGCCCCTCCACCGCGACGTGGGTCAGCTGGCCCCGGATCGGCTGGATCGCATCGACCATGACGGCGACGGACCGGGGCAGTCCGGCGATGGCGGCGGCGGCCCCGGTGGCGAGCACGAGCGTCGGGGCGAACCATGTGCGGCCGTCCTCGGCCTCGACCCGCCAGCGCCGGGCGTCGCCCGCGAGCCGGGCGACCCGTCCCTTGACCAGGCTGACCCCCGGCGCGCGCGCCAGGGCGGCCAGCGACGGGGCGGGATCAATGCGCCAGTCGTCCGACGTGAACAGACCGGTCGACGTCACCCGGGCCTCGAAGCCGAGGTCGCCCAAGCGGGACGCAGCCGCGGCCGCTTCCGGGCCCCGCCACTCGGCCCCCTCGCGATGGAGCGCCAGACCGTTCGCCTCAGCGAAAGCCGGCCACAGGTCACGGGCGCGTCTGAGCAGGCCCGCCTGTTCGGGCGTGAGATCCTCGAGCAGGGATTCCAGCGCCGGGGCCAGCATACCGGCCGCTACGGAGGAGGCGTTCGGCCCGCCCGGGTCGATCACGGTCACCGCATGGCCACGCTCCGCCAGCTCGGCGGCGGTGCAGAGGCCGAGCACGCCGGCGCCGATGACGATCACATCCGGGGAAGAAGTCACCGGCGATCAGATCGACCGCCCGGGCCCGGAATGCAAGCGTTACTCGGCGGCGATGGCGGCGGCGCGGGTCTGCTCGATGCGCGCGGTCAGCGCCGCGTGCTGGTCCCACAGGGCCTGCGGCAGGCGGTCGCCGAACATCTGGTAGAAGTCAGGGATCAGCGCGGCTTCCTCGGCCCAGACCTCGGCATCGACGTCGAGGAGGGTCGACAGGTCGGCGTCGGACAGGGCGAGGCCCGACAGGTCCAGCGTCTCGCGCGAGGGCACCCGACCGACGGGCGTGTCGACCGCGCCGGCCTCGCCCTCGAGGCGTTCGGCGATCCATTTCAGAACGCGGGCGTTGTCGCCGAACCCGGGCCAGACGAACTTGCCGTCCTCGTTCTTGCGGAACCAGTTGACGAAATAGAGCCGCGGCAGCTTCGCGGCGTCGGTGCGGTCCTTCATCGACAGCCAGTGGGCGAAATAGTCGCCCATGTTGTAGCCGCAGAACGGCAGCATGGCGAAGGGATCGCGGCGCAGCTCGCCGACCTTGTTCTCGGCCGCGGCGGTGCCTTCGGAGGCCACAGACGAGCCCATGAAGACGCCGTGGTCCCAGTCATAGGCCTCGGTGACCAGCGGCACGGCGGAGGCGCGACGGCCGCCGAACAGAATGGCGTCGATCGGCACGCCCTTCGGATCTTCCCACTCCGGAGCGATGGTCGGGCACTGGTGCGCAGGGGCGGCGAAGCGCGCGTTCGGATGGGCGGCAGGTTCGCCCGAGGACGGATCGTGCGGCTGGCCCTTCCAGTTGGTCAGGCGTTCCGGGGCTTCCCTGGTCAGGCCTTCCCACCAGACGTCGCCGTCGGCGGTCAGGGCGGTGTTGGTGAAGACCGTGTTGGTCGCCATCGTCGCCAGGGCGTTCTGGTTGGTGTTCCGGCTGGTGCCCGGGGCGACGCCGAAGAAGCCGGCCTCGGGGTTCACGGCGTACAGGCGGCCGTCGTCGCCGATGCGCATCCAGGCGATGTCGTCGCCGATGGTTTCAGCCTTCCAACCCGGCAGGGTGGGCTGGAGCATGGCCAGGTTGGTCTTGCCGCAGGCCGAGGGGAAGGCGGCGGCGACGTATTTGGCGCGGCCCTTCGGATCGGTCAGCTTGAGGATCAGCATGTGCTCGGCCAGCCAGCCCTCGTCGCGCGCCATCACCGAGGCGATGCGCAGGGCGTAGCATTTCTTGCCCAGAAGGGCGTTGCCGCCGTAGCCCGAGCCGTAGGACCAAATCTCGCGCGTCTCGGGATAGTGGACGATCCATTTGTCCTCGTTGCAGGGCCACGGCACATCGGCCTGGCCCTGTGCGAGCGGGGCGCCGACCGTGTGCACCGCCGGCACGAAGAATCCGTCCTCGCCCATCAGGTCCAGCACCGGCTTGCCCATGCGGGTCATGATCCCCATCGACACGGCGACATAGCCGCTGTCGGTGATCTCGACGCCCAAGGCGCTGATCTTCGAGCCCAGCGGGCCCATCGAGAAGGGCACGACATACATGGTCCGGCCGGCCATGCAGCCGTCGAACAGGCCGTTCAGACGCTGGCGCATCTCGACCGGATCGGCCCAGTTGTTGGTCGGGCCGGCGTCAACCTCATTGGCCGGGCAGATGAAGGTGCGGCTCTCGACACGGGCGACGTCCCGGGGGTCCGAGGCGGCGTAGTAGCAGCCGGGGCGTTTGGTCTGATCGAGCTCGCGCAGGGTGCCCTTGCCGATCAGGTCGGCGACGATGGCGGCCTTCTCGGCCTCGGAGCCGTCGCACCAGTGCACGCGGGCGGGCTTCGTCAGGGCGGCGATCTGTTCGACCCAGGCGACGAGGCCGGCGTGGTTGGTCGGGGCCGGGCGCAGACCCGGAATAGCGGATGCAGTCACGCGAACTCTCTCCTGAACGTTGCCCGGCGATCTGACGCCGCCATGGCGCTCCCTTGCGCAGATCACGCAATGTTTCAGCGGGAATGGCATTGAAGCGGACGCAAGGTCAACCGGTGCAAGTTTCAACCTCCCGGGAGCGGCGGCGGCCGCCTCGTCTGCATAATTCCGGTCGCGGAGGGCGGGGGCGCGGGGTATCGGGACCGCCATGCAGACCATGGACCCGATGACGGCGACTCCCGAAGGCGCCCTGGCCTCGCCCGCTGCGGCGCGGAACCGCGAGCCGATCCTGCGGGTGCTGACGGCGCATCTGCCGGCGCGGGGGCGGGTGGTCGAGGTCGCCGCGGGCTCGGGCGAACATGCGGTCGCCTTCGCCGGGGCCCTGCCCGGGCTTGAGTGGACGCCGAGCGATCCGTCAGCGGAAGCGCGGGCCAGCATCGCTGTCTGGGCCGGGGCGGCCGGCCTGCCCAATCTGCGGCCGCCGCTGGCGCTGGACGTGCTGGACGAAGCGTCGTGGCCCGAGGGGCCGTTCGCGGCGGTCCTGTGCGTCAACATGATCCATATCAGCCCATGGGCGGCGACGGAGGGCCTGATGCGGCTGGCCGGGCGGGTGCTGCCGGTCGGCGGGCTGCTGGCGACCTATGGGCCCTACCTCGAGGCGGAGGTTCCGCTGGCGGCGTCGAACGCGGCCTTCGACGAGAGCCTGAAGGCGCGCGACCCGGCGTGGGGGCTCCGCGACCGGGACGAAGTGGCGGCGGCGGCGAAGGCGGAGGGGCTGGCGCTGACGTGGCGGGTGGAGATGCCGGCCAACAATCTGATGCTGCTGTTCCGGCGGGTGTGAGCGGCGCCTTGAAGTTCCGGCGGGGATGTGGCGGCATCCCCGGAGTAGCTGGCTGACCCGGAACGCGCCGACATGAAACGTCTCCTCCCTGTTCTGGCCGTTCTGGCCGTTGCGGCTCCGGCGTGGGGGCAGACGCCGCCGACGGCCGCGCCGACCGCCGCGCCGGCTCCACCCCTGTCCTATGGCGCGCCGATCGGGCTGGAGACGGCGCAGGCGCTGGTCGATCGGGCCGTCGAGGCCGGCCGCGCCCGGGGGTTCCGTCTGGCCGTCGCCGTGGTCGAGCCGTCGGGGGAGCTGGTCGCCTTCGGGCGGATGGACGACGTCCAGTACGGCACGATCGACGTCGCCCAGGCCAAGGCCCGGTCGTCGGCCCGGTTCCGCACCGCCTCCGCCTCGGCGGAGGAGCGGCTGGCGGGCGGCCGCCTCGCCCTGCTGGCCATCGACGGGATCGTGCCCGTCGCCGGCGGCGTGCCCATTGTCGTCGATGGCCGGGTGATCGGAGCCATCGGTGTGTCGGGGGCGTCCTCGGCGCAGGACGATGAGGTCGCACGAGCGGCCATTTCCGCCGTGATCGGCGGCTAGCCGGGCGGCTGGACCCGGCTGCGCCCTGCGGCTACGGACCCGGCATGGCGTTTTCCAGAACCTATGACGGCGACGAGCCGGTGCGGCTGAACAAATTCATGGGCCAGTCGGGCATCTGCTCGCGGCGCGAGGCCGATGCGCTGATCGCCGAGGGGCTGGTCTCGGTCGACGGCGAGGTGGTCACGGACGCGGGGCGCAAGCTGCAGCCAGGGCAGACGCTGACGCTGAACGAGCGAGCCACAGCGGCGCTGGCCGAGGGGGTCACCATCGTGATGCACAAGCCGGTCGGCTACGTCTCGGGCCAGCCGGAGCCGGGGAAAATCCCGGCGGTGCGCCTGCTGACGGAGACCAACCGCGTCGGCGAGGGCGCGGTTCCGGCCGAGAACGCCTCCCTGCCCCCGATCGGCCGGCTGGACGAGGATTCCCGCGGCCTGCTGCTGCTGTCGTCGGACGGGGTGGTGGCCAAGGCGGTGATCGGGCCGGAGTCGGATCTGGACAAGGAATATCTGGTCCGGGTTACAGGCGACATCACCGAGAAGAAGCTGAAGATCCTGCGCCACGGCCTGATGCTGGACGGGCGGCAACTGCGCCCGGCCTATGTCAGCCGGATGGAGTCATTCCGGCTGAAATTCATCCTGCGCGAGGGGCGCAACCGGCAGATCCGGCGGATGTGCGAGATGGTCGATTTCGAGGTTACGGATCTGATCCGGGTGCGGATCGGCCCGCTGAAGCTGGACAATCTGCCCGAGGGGAAGTGGCGGATGCTGACGGCCGAGGAGCGGGCGGCGCTGGTCGGTCCGGTTTAACCCGGGTAAAATCAGAATTAGGCGTCCGAAGCGTCCGAAGCGTCCGAAGCGTCCGAAGCGTCCGAAGCGTCCGAAGCGTCCGAAGCGTCCGAAGCGTCCGAAGCGTCCGAAGCGTCCGAAGCGTCCGGCTTGAGGCGCGCGAGCACAAGCCTGAACACCTCCCCGGCGGCTAGATTCGGTTTTCAAAGACCCGAAGGCGCATCGTAGCAGGCCCATGCGTCAAAACCGGTCGTGTCGGCCTCAGTCCGGCGCATAGGTGAGTTCGATCGCCTCGCCGCCGATCCCGCGGTGGGAGACGAGGCGGAGCGGCGGTCGGGGACCAATGAAGAACGGGTCGCCCCCACCCAGAACGACGGGGTGGAGGTAGAGGCGATACTCATCGATCAGGCCGGTCAGGGCCTGCGCCAGCACAGGCCCGCCGACGTAGAGGTCACCCTCGAGTTCATGCTTCAGACGGCGGACCGTCCCCTCCACGTCATCCGCGACCAGCGTGGCGTTGGGGCCGACCGAGCTCAGGGTGCGCGACACGACCCATTTGGGCTCGCTGCGCCACGCGGCCGCGAACTCATGCAGTTCCGGAGTCCAGTCCGGATCGTCCTGCTCCCAGTAGCGCATGATCTCGTACAGGCGGCGGCCGTAGACGCTGCCGGTGGAGCCGCGCACCTGCTCGATGAAGTGGCGGAAGAGGGCCGGGTCGGGTCCGAATTTGTCGTAATCGACGTAGCCGTCCAGCGAGACGTTCATTCCGAAGACAAGCCGCGCCATATTTGATCTCCGATCCGGGGTCCTTGTGAGGCGGGCGGCCGGGTCAGGCCGGGGCGTGTTCGCGGAAGGGCTTCAGCTGATCGGCCAGGGCCCGTTTGAACGCCGGGCGGGCCTCGGCGCGGGCGACATAGTCGGCGAGCGCCGGGAAGTCGGCGACGATGTCAGTGTGGCGCAGGTCGCGCAGCACATGGGTCATCAGGATGTCGGCGGCGCTGAAGCGGTCGTTGGCGAACCAGTGGCGATCGCCCAGCGCCGTCTGCAGGTCGCCGAGCCGCCGGCGCAGGAAGGCCTCGACTTCGGGACGTCGTTCCTTCGCCCAGGTCTTGTCGGCGTTGAACAGGTCGATGCCGGCCAGTTCTGCGACGACGGGCTCGACGCTGTTCGAGGCCGCGAACAGCCAGGTCATGACCATGGCCCGACCGGCGTCGTCGGCGGGCATCAGGGCGTCGGAATTCTGGGCGATCCAAAGGACGATGGCCCCGCTCTCGAACATCTCGACCTTGCCGTCGCGATAGGTCGGCACCTGGCCGAACGGCTGCAGGGCGCGATATGCCGGCGTGGACTGGTCCTCAAAGCCGATCAGGTGGTCGTCATAGCCCAGACCGGCCTCCTCCAGCGCCCAGCGCACCCGGAGGTCCCGGACCGAGCCCTGGGCGAAAGGCGGCACCCATTTGAAGGCGGTGACCTGAATCATGGCGGGGCTCCGGCTTTCTGCGGTTGACTTTTACGTTGATATCAACATATCTCGAGCCGTGTCAAACTTGGCTGTTCCCTTCCAGACGACCCTGTACGTGCGCGACACCTGCCTGTGCCTGCACGCCCAGCGGGCGGCGAGAACCCTGGCGCGGCGGTTCGACGAAGCCTTCCGGCCGCTGGGGATCACCAGCGGCCAGTTTTCCCTGCTCAATGCAATGAACCGGCCACAGCCGCCGACCATCGGCGCGATCGCCGGTGTTCTGGCCATGGACCGGTCGACGGTGACGGCGAATCTGAAGCCGTTGGAGCGAAGGGGGGCGGTCGTGGTGTCGATCGATCCCGAGGATCGGCGCGGACGTCGAGCGGGGCTGACGGACGCAGGGCGCGACCTGCTGGCGAAGGCGGCCCCGATCTGGATCGCGGAGCATGGCCGGCTCGAGACGGAGCTGAAGGTCGAGGCCGACACGCTCAGGGCCGGACTGCGCGGGATCGGCTGAAGCGTCTCAAGCTCAGCGCCGCGGCGGCTCCAAATCGCGCGCGTCGGCGTCGGCGCGGCGCCCGAAACGGGGATCGAGGCGTTCCGCCCAGGTCAGCGGCCAGGCCTGAGTGACCGGGCCGTCCCCGCGCGCGTCCCACTCCAGATAGACCGCCCAGGCCTCGCCCTCGGCCGGCAGGGGAAGGACCCGCGGGCATTCAGTGCGCTCCTCGTGCCAGAGCCTGAGCCGCCCGGCTTGAGGATAGCCATCGACGACGCGGTCGATGCGGAAGTCGGCGGTGAAGGCACGGTTCGGCCTCTCGGGGTCCCGGGAGGCCACGGCGACGACGGTGGCGACGGCGACGGTGACCCAGCGCCCCTCGGCCATCCGCTCGCCCGGCCCGGCGATCGGCTGCATGCAGGCCATGGCCGCGTCGGGCGCGAGCGCCGCCATGACCAGCACGCTCACAGCTGCGCGGCCCGCGCCCGCGCCTCCCATCAGTCCCGTTCCGCTTCGACCGGCGCCGTCGGGGCGAAGTCGACGCGGCGCAGTTCGCGGATCGCGTCGCCCGCCGCGTCGCCCTCGACCAGTTCATAGCCCATCAGGGCGAACACCCGCTGACCGAGGAAGATCGGGCGGGCGTTTCCGTACCAGTCGACGCACGACGCCCGGCAGCCGTCGTCGGCCCTCGCTCCCGGCGTGGCGTCGAGATGGCCGAAGTCCGACAGGATCCGGTTCTGACGCTGCAGGAAGCGCATCTCGGCGGTCCACTGGTTGTCGGTCAGCCGCATGATCGGCAGGCCCAGCAGGCCGAAGGTCGGCCGGGCGGGATCGGGGTCGGGCCGGAAGAAGAAGCCGTGGCTGCGTGACTCCGCCTGACGGGAGTTGGGCACGGTGAAGCCGAAGCCGAGGTAGGGGATGTCGTTCGAGGTCAGGTCGACGGTGGTGAAGACCGTGTCGCCGTGGCCGCCGACCAGCAGGGCGTCCTGACCCATCTGTTCGATGCGCTGGACGCCGCCGTCCACCTGGAAGGTGAAGGGGTGGCCCTTGCCGTCGAGCCGGGCCGCGATCAGGTGCGACACGCCGGAGTTCCGGGTCCAGTTGTTCAGGCTGTAGAGCAGCCAGCCGTTGACGAAGCGGTTGTGGCCGATGCCGACGTATTCGCCGCCGGGCATGGGGCGGTAGTCCGAGGCCGGCGCCGCCGTCGAACCGTCGCCGAAACGGCTGGTGGGGAGTTGCAGCAGGGCCGGGCGGCCGGCCGCGAACTCGGGCCCCCACATGGCGTCCCCGACGGACAGGTCCGTCACCAGAATGTCGAGACGGCTGTTGGCGGCGTCGGGGTTGAAGGAGAACTGGTCGATCGGCGCGCCCTCGACCTGGACGGCGGCGGGACGGCCGCCGTCCAGCGGGATGCGATAGAGGAAGCGGCGCTCGTCGCCATCCTCGCGCCACGACCAGGCGGGGGCGACCCAGACATAGACGGCGTTCTGCGACACGAAGAAGGTGCGCCCGTTCGGGCCCAGCACCACCGTGGCCTCGCAGGCCAGTTCGGGCGCGGTCAGGTCGCAGCGGCTGACCGTGTGCATGGCCTCGACCGAGCCGGGGCCCTCGGCCTTGAGCGGCGCGGGCAGATAGACCTCGCGGGCCTGGGCGATGCGCTGGAAGGACGGCTTCTCCTGACCCGGGGTCCAACGGCTGAGGCCCGGCATGTCGGCCAGCGGGTTGGCGGCGTAGCGGTCGAAATACAGCGGCGTGTAGACCACCAGCCGGTCGCCGACGACGCGCGAGGCGTAGTTGCGGCTGGAGTAGTAGTCGGCCGACTTCAGATGGTGGGAATCGAGGAAGGCCAGCGAGCCGTCCGGGGCCATGCGGAAGCGGTTGATCTCGGTCCCGCCGCGCCCGTAGCTGAAGCCGACCACGACGATCAGGTCGCCCTTGACCAGCATCTCGTCATACCAGTCGCCCGACGGGTCGACGCCGGGCGGGAAGGCGTCGATGGCGTCGACCGGCTTCAGGTCTCCGGCGGCGGTCGAGACGGTGAACAGCCGGCCGCGGCGCAGGATCACCAGATGGTCGCCGATGACCTTGACGATGCCGCCCTCTTCGACGCCGGCGATCTGGTTATTGGTGATCGAGGGGTTGGCGGGATCGGCCGGCGCGGCCGGCGCGGCGGCGGCCGGCGGGGCGCCCGTGGCCGAGACCGGAGGCGGGGGGGCCATGGGCATGGGCG